>NZ_JBPOGL010000024.1:0-60801 GCF_051251875.1 Polaribacter sp. | reverse complement strand
AAACCAATGGAGCCAATGAAACATCAATATGACTTTGATTCTGCAACTGCAATCGGATTCTTAAAAGAATATGGTTTAGACAAAGATTTTAAAATGAACATTGAAGTAAACCACGCAACTTTAGCGCAACATACAATGCAACACGAATTAGCTGTTGCAGCCAAAGCAGGCATGTTAGGAAGTATAGATGCAAATAGAGGAGATTACCAAAATGGTTGGGATACAGATCAGTTTCCAAACAACATACAAGAAGTTACAGAAGCAATGTTAGTTTTCTTAGAAGCAGGAGGTTTACAAGGAGGTGGAGTTAATTTTGATGCAAAAATTAGAAGAAACTCAACAGATATGGACGATGTTTTTCACGCACATATTGGTGGTGCCGATACCTTTGCAAGAGCCTTAATTACAGCAGATAAAATTATGACTTCTTCTTCTTATAATTCTTTAAGAGAAAAAAGATATAGTTCTTTTGATGTAGGAAAAGGAAAGGATTTTGAAGCAGGGAAATTAGAATTATCAGACTTGTATAACATTGCACAAGAAAATGGAGAATTAACATTACAAAGTGGTAAGCAAGAGTTATTTGAGAACATTATTAATCAATATATATAAATTTTAAAGACTCTTCAGGTTTAGAATACCTAAAGAGTCTTTTCTATAGCAGTTTAAAAAGCAATTAACTAAAAACACATTATGGCAACAGCAACAAATTCAGGATATCTAATCAAACTAACTTTAGTAGCCACTTTAGGTGGTTTATTGTTTGGATATGACACAGGTGTAATTTCAGGAACAGTAGGATCTTTAGATAGTTTTTTTGTAATGCCAAAAGGGTTATCAGAAACGGCAGCAAGTGCTTTTAAAGGATTTTTAGTTTCAAGTGCATTAATAGGATGTATTATTGGAGGTATTTTTGGAGGGTTAGTCAGTAAAAAATTAGGAAGAAAAAAAGGGTTAATTCTAGCCGCAATTTTATTTTTAATATCCGCTTTAGGTTCTGCAATGCCAGAAATGTTAATTGGAACTTTAGGAGAATTAGACCACACATATTCAACAATATTTATTGTATATAGAATTATTGGAGGTATTGGCGTAGGATTAGCTTCTATGCTTTCTCCTTTATATATCGCAGAAATTGCGCCTGCAAAAAGTAGAGGTAAATTAGTTTCTTTTAATCAGTTAGCTATTGTAGGTGGTTTTATGGTAGTTTATTTTGTAAACTATTTTATCTCAAAAGGAGGAGGTTCTGATGCTTGGTTAAATGAAATAGGTTGGAGATGGATGTTTGCTTCAGAAGTAATTCCTGCAGGTTTATTTTTAGGATTATTATTTTTTGTTCCAGATACACCTCGTTCTCTAATGTTGAGAAACAAACCAACAGAAGCATTAGATGTTTTAGTAAAAGTAAATGGTGAAGAAGAAGGAAATAGAGTTCTCACAGAAATTGAGGCTTCTATGAACGAAAAAAGTTCAGGACATATTTTGTCTTTTGGATGGTTAGTAATTATCATAGGAATTTTAATTTCAGTTTTTCAGCAATTTGTGGGTATAAATGTAGTTTTGTATTACGCTCCAGAAATCTTTAAAACCATTTCATCAGGAACAGATAGTGCTTTATTAATGACCATTATTGTAGGTGTTGTAAACTTCTTATTTACCATTATTGCTGTTAAAACAGTAGATAAATACGGTAGAAAACCATTAATGATTATTGGAGCTGCAGGTATGGCAGTGGCAATGTTGTCTTTAGGATTCGTCTTTTATTCAGGTGCAACAGGTTATTTAGCTTTGTTTTGTATGATGTTGTATGTTGCAAGTTTTGCGATGAGTTGGGGACCAGTTGCTTGGGTATTATTAGCAGAGATTTTTCCAAATAAAATTAGAGGAAGAGCTTTGGCAGTTGCGGTTGCAGCACAATGGATTTCTAACTATTTAGTTTCTTTAACCTTCCCAATGATGAATGATAACTCATATTTAACAGGATTGTTTAACCACGGTTTTGCGTATTGGGTTTACGGTATTATGAGTGTTTTAGCAATGTTCTTTATTATGAAATATGTACCTGAAACGAAAGGTAAAACTTTAGAAGAAATGGAAGGTCTTTGGAAAAAGAAATAAATTAATTCTTATCGATTTAATTTCAATAAAAAAGAAATTTATAATAATATCATATTTATGAACGCTTTTTATAACACATAGTTTGTCACTCTGGAAGAGTCTATTGTAAGGAGTAAATTATTTAATAAGAGATTCCTGCGGAATGACAAATTGTATGGTTACAGAGAATCATCAATTTGGAATAAGTAATAAAACAAATTTTATAAACTCAATTGATTGTACCTTTTTTCAATTGGGTTTATTTTTAAATAAGGGCGTAGTAGACAAAATAGTTGGTCTTTTTTCTGATAATTTCATCAGTTTGTTTTTTTTAGTCAGAAAAATGACTATCAAGTATACTGATTGTATTTAGAATATTTATTTTATAATTATCGTACCAAGTAAATAGACATGCCTCCTGCTTACGATTTGTTGAATACAAGGATTGTCTATCTTGAAGATTCTGTGGAATTAGCCTTAATGCTTTCGGGGAAAAAGAAAATAATATTACTTCAAGATTTTGTTGATTTTACTTATGTGTTATAATATGTTTAAATTTTTAGGAGTGGAGTTAGAGGCATTAAAGATGTCTCTAGTTTAATAGAATTGTATAATTGTTTATTATTAATAAGGCCCTTTTTAATTTTATTGTTTGATTATTTTCCGATACAATATGTAATATTCCTATATTTCATTAGGATTGTAGTAATTTTGGTGTACTAAAGCTGTACACTTTATCTTTCTTTTGGCTGTTGTTTAGTGGATAAATGTACAACTATTTTTGAAGTGAAGGTTTTAAAATCTATTTTAATATTAACAAAAAAGGCTTAATATGTTATAACATAATTCTTATTTAAAAAATTGACTCATTTTTATTAATAGAAGTGGTTTTGATAAAAATTATCGTTTATGGTTTTAACAAATCTGTTGAGATTTGGTTTAGTACCAAAATTTATCAATTCTAAAAACCTCAAATATTTGAGGGCTTTTTAATATTTTTTTCTATAAGTTCTCAGCTTTATTCTATACCAAACCTTCCCTCAACAGGATTGGTATGAATATAATCTATTTTTTGTTTGATAACATTGTTACTCCACAATTCTATAGGTTTATAATGATGTTGCCAAAACTGATATTTTGAGATATTGCAATGTTCTTTTCCTACTCGCATAAACTGCTTTCTACTTTCTTGTGTATTGTTCTCTATAGCTTCGATTACTTTTTTTGATGTATGTCTTTTAAAATTTCTCAATAACTCCATTGGCTGTTCATTAGCTGAACAAAACATAAAATGTATATGACTTGGCATAAAACAATAGCAATACAACTCCATGCCTTTTTCATTTCTGCAATAAGTTACACTATCTGCCAAAACATCAAAATACACTTGCCTTGTAAAAACATCTATCCAGTTTACAGTGGCAAAACTTACAAAGTATAAACCTTGTTTGTTATAAAATTTATAATTTCTACTCATAGCAGTAGCAAGATACAAAATAACACGCAACTGCTTCCGCTAGTATTTACTAGTGGCTACACAGTTAAGGATTTTACATAAAAAACTACCATAATCTCTTAAAGTAGTTTTGTCTATTCTTTGTGTTCTCACTGTTGCCGCCACTAGTTACAAACTAGCGGGAGCGAGGATTATAATTGAATATAGGTAGAGTTATATCTTTTAATATTGTATTAAAATTATTGGTATTTCCAATACAAGCTTTTCTATCTTCTTTTATTTTACAAATAGCTTCTTTTATGCTAGATATAAAATCGTTCATTTGATTTCCATCAAGACCGGACTCATCTCTTAATTCTCCTGCTAAAACATTATTTTCAAAAACTCCACCTTGTTTAGATTCGTAATGATTCATTAAATTATCCAAAGAAATATCAAAATTGGAATTGTGATGTGGGAAACTCTTTTAAAGAGCTTCGGTTTTTTACTACATAGGTACTTATTTGCAAACTAGCACCAGCTAAGGGGTATCATCCTCACAATCATTAATGCCATCTCCGTCACTATCTTTTCCACATTTTTCTGCTATAAAAGACTTAACTCTATTAATGGAAGTATCTTTTATGGCTAACCAAAGGCTAAATAAATCTTTTTTAGTATTAATTACTGGACTCATCGCTGATATACGAGAAAAATCATCATCATTATAATAAAATAAAACAAATGAGACGGCACTAAACTCCTTAGGATTTGGATCTATTTCAAAAATAGAGAGCATTAATACAAAAGCAGAAAAATCAAAATCATCAGAATCCAGATAATTATTTAACAATGATGGATTGCTTTTTATAAGATTACTAGTATTATTTACCCAATCACTAGGCATATCAATAATTCTTACATGAGTTGGAAAGTGAATATGGGATTGTCCTATTACCTTCTCATATACCTCTGCATGAGTAGCTACATAAGAATTTGTAAAATTACGCATTAAATCGTCTATTGTTTGTGCTTTAGCACTTACCGTAAATAATAAGTATACTAAAATGGCAAATCTTTTTTTCATAATTTCTTTGTTTTTATTCACAACCATATTTTCTGTTAAGTTCCTGTCTTATTTGAGTATCATCTAAACCTTTACTTCTATAATCAGCAATCTCTAGTTTAATTTCCCCCGCTGGTCCTAGTATATTAAGTATTCCCAATTCGTTCCATACACTATACTCGCTACCGCTAGCATTTGCTAGTGGCAATATAGATAAGCAAGTTATTTTGATAATAACATCATTAAAAGCTTAATATCTAAAATAGGTATCTATACTCTTTGTGTTCCCAAAGTTGCCGCCACAAGTTACAAACTAGCGGGAGCGGAGGCAATACAACTCCATGCCTTTTTCATTTCTGCAATAAGTTACACTATCTGCCAAAACATCAAAATACACTTGTCTTGTAAAAACATCTATCCAGTTTACAGTGGCAAAACTTACAAAGTATAAACCTTGTTTGTTATAAAAATTATAATTTCTACTCATAGCAGTAGCAAGATACAAAATAACACGCAACTGCTACCGCTAGTATTTACTAGTGGCTACGCAGTTAAGGATTTTACATAAAAAAACTACCTTAATCTCTTAAAGTAGTTTTGTCTATTCTTTGTGTTCTCACTGTTGCCGCCACTAGTTACAAACTAGCGGGAGCGGGGAAACACTTTTACAAAAAAAAATTAAAGCAATTTTATTTTACACTAAAAAACCATAAGTTTAAAATTTATGATTTTTTTTATTCGGTTCAACATAATTACAACAAATTATTCTATAAAACCTGTATCATCTATCTCCAAAACTGTATTATCATCTTGATAATTTCTTGCACTTGAGTATTTCCAATCTATTGCATTCGTTACAAAACCAACACTAAAATTCTAAGTACACTTTTTCTATTATTCTTTGCATTGATAACTCCTACCCACGGACAATTATGGAAAAGAATAAAGAATAAAATACAAAATAAGGTTGAACAAAAAATTGATAAAGAAGCAGATAAAATTATTGATGAAACTTTAGAAGGAAATAATGATAATGAAGATACTAGCAATACTAAAAAAACAGAAGATAACATAAAATCTTACGGATCTGCTTCTATAAATCATTCTACTATATACGGAACTACAAGTATTACAAGTTTAACAAAATCAAAGGTACAGAAAGAAGGAAAACAAATTAAAATAATTGGGTATTGGGATACTTTTGGTGTTGATGTACATGATGGATATATTATTAGATTAAAAAATGTTAATGATATTGATAAACTTCAAAACAAGACATTTAAAATTCCTGATGAAGCTTCTTTAAGGCTAGATTATGATGCTTTAGTAAAAGGGAAATATAATTTTGATCAAAAAATTAGAGCAGGTCAGCAAGAAGTAGAATTTACTTCGGGTTCTGTAACTGTTACTTTTAATAAAGATAAAAATATAAATATTTCCTTTTCAGGTAACACTTTAATTGATAACTATAAAATTCCAAGAAAAGAAAATAGTGGTTTAAAAGGAAATATACCAGCAACTTTATCGGGTAGTATAAGTACAACTTTACCAGAATACACAATAACAAGAGAACCTAAAACTAAAGAAAAAGATTTAGTTGAAGCTCTTACAGAGGATGAAAAAATGGAGATGCTTAAAAAAGCAATGCCAACAGTAGATATTCCATCAACATTTAGTTTTGATAAGAGTGTAGAGGTTAAAATGACAGATGATAGAGGAGATGTTCAAACTATTGAGTTTTTACTAGGAACTTACCCAGATATTTACGGAATATCTGTAGCACCAAAAGAAATGCAAGGTCAAGAAATGCTGGTTGTAAATACGCCAGAATCAATGACAATGTTTATGAGTATGGCAGGTATGAAAATAAAAAAATCGACTTCTATAGAACAAATGGGAGACCAATATAATATGGAAGATAAAATTCCGGAAGAAGGTGATTTTGACTATAAAAAAACGGGAAAAACAAAAACAATTGTTGGTTATTTATGTGAAGAAGTAAAGGTAGATTATGAATATACAAACCAAAAAGGAAGCGTATCTTTTTGGGTTTCAAATGATTTCCCGGTTCAAAATAAAGCTTTGCCAATGTTAGGTATGAAAATGAATAATTCAAACTTTTCTGGATTTGTATTGGCAATGAACACCATTCAAAATGGAAAAAGTTTTTCTTTAGAAGTTGTTGGCTTAGAAGATAAGGCGGTAACCATAAATACAAATGAATACAAGAAATTTGGGTTTTAAAATAAAAATGTTATGAAAAATATAGTAATACTTACTTTAATTATTAGTGTTTTTACCAGTTGTTTTGGTGATAAAAAATCTGCGATTGGTACCAATTTTAAAGATACTTCTTTTGAAAATAAAAAATTTAAAACAAAAGTGGTCTATGCAGACTTAGCCCAACCTTGTAGTTATGTTGCAAAAAAAGATTTAGCCAAACAATACAATGTTTCTGTAGAAGAGGTTTTAATTATAGAGGGCAGCTCACAAAACAAAATTTGTACAATAAGAGTAAAATTGTCGGATGATGAAAATAACTATTTAATGGGGAGTTTTAGTTTTTATGAAGAGAAAGATAATTTAATAGATGAATCTTCTTGGGTAGAAAGCTGGCAAATACAAAAAGGAAGTTCTAAAAGTGGAGAATGGATACCTAATTTAGGGAAAGCCGCGCTTTGGATTGGTAAAAAGAGAGAATTAAGAATAAAGTTTAAGGATTATACAATGGCTTTAAAGGTACCTGGTGCAGCTTTTAATAAACAAGAGGAAGCTCTAAAGAGAGATTATAAAAAAATAGCGTTGTCTTTAGTGAGAAAAATTAATCTTTTAAATTAAAAACTATGAAAACAAAATTATTTTTATTATTTTTTTTATTGAGCTCTATAGGGTTTGTAAATGCACAAAGCTTTAGTATTAATGGTGTAAATTATAGTATTTCAAATGAGACAGAAGTAATTGTAACCAGTAATTCTTGTTATTCTGGTTACTTAAATTTACCAAGTTCAGTTGCAACCGAGGGAAAATTATATACGGTAGCCAGGATTGTTCAAGGAGCTTTTGAAAATTGTAATGATTTAACAGGAATTTCCATACCAAATTCTGTAAGATATGTAGGACAAAGAGCATTTGTAAATTGTACAAATTTACAAACTGTAGAAATGTCTAATAGTCTTAATACAATAGCAGAAAATACTTTTTTTGGATGTTCAAATTTATCAGATGTAACCTTACCAAATTCAATCTTAACAATAGAAGAAAGAGCATTTGAAAACTGTACCAGTTTAGAAACAGTTACTTTGCCATCAACCATAAATAAAATAGGAGATTATGCATTTAATAATTCCGGATTGCATAGTATTAATATACCAAAATCATTAGAAACTATTTTAGATGAAACGTATCCTTTTGGTACAAATGTTTTTGCAAATTGTAAGTTTACCAATTTTGAGTTTCCTACATTTTTTGAATATATTCCGGTTGGTTTTTTAAGCGGAAATGAAGAGTTAACCAATATTTCTTTACCCACGTCAATTGAAGAGATATTGGCAAACTCTTTTTCTGGTTGTATTCTTTTAACAGATGTTGCGCTACCTTCATCAGTAGTGGTCATAGGAGTATCAGCTTTTGCGGGTTGTAAAGAAATTGATCAAATAATACTGCCAGAAAACTTAGAAATTCTTTGGGATGGAGTTTTTTCTAATAGTGGGTTAACAAGTATCATTATACCAAATAATGTTAAAGAGATTCAATACAATGCTTTTACAGATTGTTTGAGTTTAACAGAAGTTACTATGGGAAATAACGTAACTTATATAGGGGTAAATGCGTTTAGTAGATGTTTTGTTTTAAGTAGTATAAATATTTCTACTTCTTTAGAAGAAATTGGTGCAAGAGCTTTTGAAAGTTGTTTTAAATTAAGAGAAATTAATTTACCAATTTCATTAACTACAATAAATACTTTGGCTTTTTCTAAAAGTGGCTTAAGAACAATTATGCTGCCAGAATCACTTACAACTGTTTCAAATAGTTTGTTTTATGATTGTAGATCTTTAGAGGAAATAACCTTGTCTTCTTCTATAGAAACCATTGAAGAAAATGCTTTTGCTAATAACACAAAACTGAATAGAGTAACAGCAAATTGGCAAACACCTATTGCAGTAGAAAGTTCTATTTTTTTAGATACAGACATTGCTAATGTAGAGTTGCTTGTGCCAATGGAAACAACAGAACTATACAAAACGGCCAATGTTTGGAAAGATTTTTGAACCATAAATGAAATTATTGATCCAACAGAAACTACAGCAATTACAGATGCTAATTTCGAAAATTTTTTAGAAAGTGAAAACTTGGGTAATGATATTGCAAATGATGGACTTGTTTTTACCGCAAGAATTGCAAATGTTGAGACTTTAGAAATTGAGAATCAAAATATAAGTAATTTAATGGGTATTGAAGATTTTAGGTCGTTAAAGATGTTGAATTTTGATGATAATACGATAACAACATTAGATGTTTCTATGCTTACTAAATTAGAAAGTCTTACTGGTAAAAACAATCAATTAACGTATTTAAATGTTAAGAATGGTAACAATACCAAATTTACAGAATTTAAATCTACAGGAAATGAAAACTTACAATGTATTAGCGTAGATGATGTTGATTATAGTGTGGCCAATTGGGGAGACATAGATGCTCAAACTATTTTTAGTTTAAACTGCTCAACTTTAAGTTTTGTAAGTATTCCTGATGCAAATTTTGAACAATATTTAATAGATGAAGCCATTGATTCTGACAATACCATTAACGGACAAGTATTAAAATCAGATATTGCAACAATTACTACTATTGATGCTCAAGGAAAAAATATTTCTGATCTAACAGGAATTCAAGAATTTACGGCGCTTATTTCATTAAATGTTAATAATAATGCGTTAACTACTATTAATTTAACGGGCAATTTACAATTAGAGGTTGTATCAATAAATAATAATCAGCTTACAACAATAGATGTTTCTGAAAACACCAACTTAAAAAATGTGTATGTAGCAGAAAATGATTTAACAGCTTTAGATGTAACGAATAATATCAATTTAGAAATTCTAGATGTTAACTTTAATGCTATAACAGCAATTGATGTTTCTAAAAATACACAGTTATTAGATATCAATATTAGTGGTAATCAACTATCAGCACTAAGCGTAACCGAAAATAGATTGTTAGAACGCTTAGATTGTAATTTTAATCTAATTCCTAGTCTAGATGTAGCAGCAAATATCAATTTAGAATACATTAATTGTCAGCAAAATAAACTGCAACATTTAGACCTTTCTCAAAATGCTGAATTAACAACGATTTTCTGTAATGATAATTTATTGGAGACTTTAAATGTGCAAAACGGAAATAATTCAACTATTACAAATGCCAATTTTTCTGCATTTGCAAATTATAATTTAGGGTGCATTCAAGTTGATAATGAAATTTACAGCAACACCAATTGGAGTCAGATAGACATGCAAACAATTTTTAGATACAATTGTAATTTATCTGATTTAGAGTTTTCTGTGCCAGATGCAAATTTTGAACAGGCGCTCATAGATGAAGGTATTGATAGTGATGGAATTATAAATGAAACTGTATTAAAAGCAGATGTAGAGCAATTAACCTATTTATATCTAGCTTATTCTGAAATAGAAGATGCAACTGGTATTGAAAATTTTATTGCCTTAACATTGTTAACTTTAAGTGATAATGAGATTAGCAAAATTAATTTATCGAAAAATGGTAATTTAGAAAAAGTTTATTTAGAAAGGAATCAATTAACCAACATAGATCTCTCTGAAAATGTAAATTTAAAAGAACTTTTTTTAAATGAGAATCAATTAACCAACATAGATATCTCTGAAAATGTAAATTTAGAAGTTCTTGATTTAAGTAAAAATCTATTAATGGATTTAGACGTATCAAAAAATGTAAAGTTAAAAGATCTTAGTGTAAATGATAATCAATTAACTAGCATTGATATTTCACAAAAGGTGAATTTAGAAAATCTTGAAATAAATAGTAATCAATTAAGTACTATAGATGTATCACAAAATAATAATCTAACAACATTATCCATTGTAGATAATAATTTAACTACTATTAATTTACAAAACAATATAAAATTAAATACACTTTATATCGGTAGTAATAGTATAATGGAATTGGACTTAAGTAAAAACACAAATTTAGTTGATGTTTCAATTTCAGAAAAGCTATTAACTGCACTTGATTTAACAAAAAATATTAAGCTTAATAGTTTAGGAATAGGTTTTGTTGAATTATCTGAAATAGATTTAAGTTTAAATACAGCATTAAATAGGTTATCTATTACTTACAGTAACATTTCTAGTATTAATTTAAGTGAAAACATCCAGTTGCGGGAATTGGGTTTATTCTATAATTTAATAGAGACTATTGATGTTTCAAAGAACACATTATTAGAAAGATTATATATAGATCATAATAACCTTTTAAGAAATTTAGATTTAACAAGTAATGTAGCTTTGGCACATATTAGTTTACAGGATAATCAATTAGTTGATTTAAAGTTGCCTAATTCAGAAAATCTAAGATCTATTAATGTAACAAATAATTTATTACAAAATATAGATATATCAAATCTCACAAATTTAAGCGATCTAACTTGTCGTAACAATCAAATAGTGCATATAAATACATTTTCTAATTTAAAATTAAGTTATTTACAAGTTTCTGATAATTTAATTGAATATTTAGATTTAAGGTTAAATGAAAAATTAAGTGTTTGTAATTTAAAGAATAATAATCTTCATAATTTAAACTTAAAGAACCAAAATAATACAAAATTTACTGTTTTTGATGTAAGAGGAAATCCAAATTTAACCTGTATAGAAGTGGATGATGTTAGTTACAGTGAAACAAATTGGATGGATGACAAAGATAATTTTGCTAGCTTTTCTTTAGATTGTTCTCCGGCAAATGATGAATGTATTGATGCAATTCCGTTAGTTTTTGGTCAACTAACGCCAGGAGATATAATTAGTGGTACATCAAATAACAGCCCAAGTTGTGCCGTAGGAACCGTGTTGGCAGATGTTTGGTACTCTATTGTAGTGCCACAATCGGGAGAATTTAAGTTAGAAGGTTCTGCAATTGGCGGGCAATTAAAGTTTGCTGTTTTTGAAAGTTGTACAAGTACAGCGCCTATAGCTTGCGGAGAAAATATTTCATTAACAAATTTAATAGCTGGTACAAAATATTTGGTAAAAGTATGGATAGATCAAGGAAACAATTCTGCTAGAAGTACAAAAGAAGAAACAGGAACATTTACGTTTAAAGCAGAAGAAACAAGTGTTTTATCTACAGATACTTTTTCTCTGAATAAATTTAATGTTTCCGTATTTCCGAATCCATCATCATCATCAAAGGTTATTACTTTAGAAAGTAATACATCTATTTCTAAGATAGAATTATATACAGCAAATGGACAAAAAATAATGTCCAAGAATATAAACAATCTTTTAAAAACAGATTTTGATATTTCTAAAATATCAACCGGAATATATTTTCTAAAGATTAAAATTGAGAATCAAATAGTATTAAAAAAATTATTGGTGAATTAAATGGATAAAACATAAATTTCTTTGATACTATAAATTCATTTAATAGTGTTTCAAGTGATTTTAAAAGGCTCTTTTTTTAGAAGAGCCTTTTATATGAGCCAATGTTTTTTAGAAAATTATGTAAGTATATGTTAACTTAATAATGCAGTAGGTTGTAAATAATATTTTGCTAAAAATAGTGCTAATCTTAAATAAGAAATTAAAATTTTAGAAATAAAAATTAATTTGAGCGATGTTTTTCATACGAGTAAATCAGAAGTTGTTTCATGTTAAAACGTACTAAATAAGCCTCGCCTTTTTATAAACCCAATGATTGTTTTCTTTTTCAAAAAAAGAATTTTCATGTATCATATTTAAAGAGTTGTTTTCATAAAAATAGGCTTTAAATTCAACGGTGTTTTCTGTAGTTTTTAACACTTCTAGTTTTATCCATTCAACAGACTTTGTCCAAGTTTCTATTTCTTTTTTTTCAAGTTTAGAAGGCCTTGTTAAACTATGATGACTTTTTTGTAGATAATCAATATTAGCCAAAACAAAAGCACTATATCTAGAACGCATTAAAATTTCTGGGGAAGTTGCAGCATAAATATTCTGATGTGCTTTTTTACAACAATCAACATAAAGATTATTAGGATTACAAGGACATTTCATTTGTTTCTTTGATTTTTATAGCGATGGGTAAAAATGATAGGTTATACTTTATATGATTAAAATTCATTAATAAGAAGTGTTGCGTTCTTAATCCTTTTATTTAAGATCAATTTAGATATTATTTTTGAGCCGATTAAATTAATTATTCATCTCAAATATAGTTAAATATTGAGTGGCTTAAAAGTTTCATTTGGCTCATTTTAGATACACATTTTTTTAAGGTTTTAATGACGTAAATGTCAAGGGTGTTAGAAAATTTAAACCACTTTTTTTAAGAGAGCAAAACTGCAAAGATGGATGAATATCAAAAGATAGAAAAGACATTCTCGCCAATAGCATTGAATGAAATATCTCGTTGGATTTTAAACCACCTTAGATAAGGTAATAAAAAAATAAAGTAAAAATAAGCACTTATCTCCCATTATTTGTAAGGATGTATTTACAGTGCAATCAGGTAACTTTTTTACTAAAAAAGACCTTTTTGCGTCATAATTTATATAGCTGCGTCATAATTTTCAATTAATCATCAAACTTTATACTTAAGGCTACATAAGGGTTTATGACAAGGTAACTTCTTGTTGCATCTTTGTAACAACAAAATTAAAAATATTAATCTTAATAAATTTAAATTATGAATACACTTAAAATTACTTCAATCAGAATTGCAATTCAGATGTTATTCTTTACTCTTTTATTAACAAATTCATGTGTACAATCAGACAAAAAATCAAGTTCAAAAAATACTGCTGAAACAACAAAAACAGTAACTAAGTTAGATATGGACATTCATGCAGCTGTACTAACTGGAAATTTAGAAGCTGTTAAGCAGCATATTGAAGCTGGAACTGATATTAATCAAAAAGAGGCAATGTCTGGATCTACACCTTTAATGTCAGCAGCTACATTTAACAAAACTGAAATTGCAAAAGTACTTATCAATGCAAATGCAGATTTGACAATAAAAAATAATGATGGAGGTACAGCATTACATACTGCAGCATTTTTTGGGCGTATAGAAATTGTACAACTACTAATTGATGCTAAAGCAGATAAAAACATACGTAATAATTTTGGAGCGACTCCTAGAGAAATAGTGAATACAGACTTCGCTCAAATGAAACCTATTTATGAAATGCTAATACAGCAATTAAAACCAATGGGTTTTACATTAGACCTTAATGAATTACAAAAAGCAAGACCCGTTGTAGCAATGATGTTGCAATAAACACAAAATAACATGACAACAGAAAGAAGATACGATATAGATTGGCTAAGAGTAATTGCTATTGGTTTATTATTAATTTATCATATAGCCATTATTTTTCAGCCTTGGGCAATGTTCATAGGTTTTATAAGAAGTGAAGAAGCTTTAGAAGGTTTGTGGAAACCAATGACCATGCTTAATGTTTGGAGAATTCCTCTTTTATTTTTTGTATCAGGAATGGGACTGTATTTTGCCATGAAAAAAAGAAATTGGAAGCAATTATTACAAGAAAGAGGTAAACGAATTCTATTGCCTTTTGTGTTTGGTTATTTTGCGATTACGCCTTTGCACATGTATATTTTTCAGAAGCATTATAATATGTCTTTAAGCTATTTTTCTGACAGTGGTCATTTATGGTTTTTAGGAAACATCTTTGTATATGTGCTGTTGTTAACACCTCTTTTTTTATATTTGAAGAATAATGATCATGGAAAATTTAAGAAGATAATTTCTAAAATGATGAGTTATGCTATTGGACCATTATCGATATCTGTTTTTTTTATGTTGGAAGTGGGTTTGATAAAACCACAATTATTTGAAATGTATGCACAAAGCTGGCACGGATTTTTTATTGGTTTTTTAGCCTTCTTTTTTGGATATTTATTTGTTTACAGTGGACGTGCTTTCTGGCAAACAGTTTTAAGATGGAAATGGTTATATATTGGTTTGGCAACAACTCTCTTCGTTATTCGTTTCACTAGATTTGAGTCCATATCAAATATGTATTTAACCTCCTTAGAATCTATTTCATGGATATTGGGTGTTTTTGGAATTGCTAATAGCTATCTCAATAAACCAAGTAAATTACTAAGCTATTTGAGCGCTGCTGTTTATCCTGTTTATATCATACACATGTTTGTCTTATATACTGGGGCATTATTAATTCTGCCATTAGATCTTCATCCTATGTTAGAATTTATAGGAATAACTGTGTTTACATTTATAGTTTGTTTTCTTATTTACGAATTCATTCTAAAAAGAGTTTCAATTTTAAGACCTTTATTTGGGTTGAAATGGAAATTTAAATCAGCAGAACAACAAAATTTGAACACATCTAGTGTTACATCTGAAACTATATAATTTAATTTGATAAATTTTTAAGCCGTGATAAAATTATTTAGAAGAAACAAATCAAATGCTCAAAAGAGTTAGATACAATCTACAAATATTGTTCAATAAAGAATATGTTCTCCCCAAGATTATCGTCTAAACTATTATTATTATTATTATTATTATTATTATTATTATTTCAAGCCAAACGTTCAATTTTGAAATATGGGAGTTTTTTGAGAAAATTACGGAAAAGACATTTATTTTGAATATAGGATTTGAGTAGAATGACAATGATATCACAAAATACAAATTACAAAATGTTGATTATAGATGTGTATATTGTTTCACTTTTAATTTAGATCAGAAAAGTTTTGCAATTAGAAAAACGTAAAAGGGACATTGGTAGCACTAAAACAATAAAAAAACAATCATCTCATGAAAAAAAAACAAACAAAAAAAATGCTTAAATTTTTACTTATTATTGCTAGCGTATTTTCTTTAACCTTTGTACCATGGACTTTAGTTAAGGCTTGGGGATTACCTCTTCCAGATACGGTTCAAGAACAGTTAGATGAAGCCATAGGTTATGATTTTGAAGGAATGGTTGTGTACATAGACCAAGTAGAAAAACAACCACAATTTTATGCTTCTGGTTGGCACAATCGAGAATCTAAGATACCTGCCAAATCTGATGCTATTTTTAAAATAGCCAGTATTAGCAAGCTATATGATGCAGTTGCTGTTACTAAATTGGTAAGTCAAGGACTACTTTCTTTGGATAAAACTTTAGCAGATTATTTACCAGAACTTATAGGTGAAATTGAGAATGCCGAAAATATTACTTTGAGGTTGATGATTCAGCATAGAAGTGGTATTCCTAATTTTACAGACACTCCAAGATTTTGGGAAGATCCAATAAAAACCTATGAAGAAAGTCTTGCTTTAATTCAAGGAAAACCTGCCAACTTTGAACCTGGTGAAGACTATGAATATTGTAATACCAATTATCTACTTATAAATAAAATAATGGATAATGAACTTGGATATGATAATTTTCAATTCATTCAGAAAGAAATATTAAATCCTTTGCACTTAAAAATACATTTAGCTCACTCAAAGAAGTAAATATTGATAGTGTAATGAGTGGTTACCATATTGGATATCCTTATGATGTAAAGACCAATGATTATGGTATGCATGCAACTGCAGAAGACGTTGGTATTTTTCTTAGAGCATTAAACAATGGGTCTTTATTTAAAGAAGATGAACAAGAAATCTATGCTTCTATTTACAAGTATGAACATGCTGGTTGGGTTCCTGGATATCAAAGTTTCGCAAAATACTATAAAGATATTGATGCCGTGATGATAGCCTTCTACAATACAACTGATCCTAAACTGTATAATTGGAATTTATCAGAAATTATAAACAAAAGAATTTATAAAATAGTAAAAAGGAAAATCTAACATTTAACTATATAATTTTATAAACCTATAATTTGTGGATTATAAAGTAAGAAAGAGGGGTGTCCTTGTTGTTTTTCTGTTTTAAAAATCAATGATTCCTTTTTAAAAAGACTTAGGAAAAGTAGACTTTATTTTGGGTACGATGTTTTTTATAAACTATCTTTTAGCATCTTTTCTTTTATTTAAAGGGTTTAGTTGTATTGGAGTGGAGTGTAGGTGTACTATTTTATCTTCTTTTGATTGATTTAGTCAAGTAAAATAAGATAAATAAATTCTAATTTTTATACGTCATGAGCTATAAATACGACTTATATAGCTCATTTTTAATTATGACTTGAGAGAATATTTCATAGAAAGTAAGCTATATCTATAAAACTAAACGCTAATTACGTAATAATTTTTTAAGCCTAGTTTGGTAACCTTGCGTGTAATTTCGTTTCATTTTTTCGTTTAAGAAAGAAGCTTCAATAAGTGTTAAAACTTTATTTTGTTTAGACGTTAAATTTTCAAAAACTTTTTCTACCTGTTTTTTTGAAATACCTGCTTGTTTACCTAAAATATAGAATTGATTTGTAATTTTTCCTTGCGCTAAATTTGTTTGTAACAAACCCTCTTCTAAAGCAAAATCGTTATCCTCTATATGAATTCTACTATTTAATAAATCGTAAGCAGGACTTAATTTAAAATCACCTAAAGGAGTTTCTATAAGTGAGAAGTTTTTAAAATGAGCATCACCATTAGAAAATAAATAATTAAATAAAAACAAGTATTTCTTGCAATTTTCATCCGTTTTAAACCGATCAGCAAACTCTAGAAGAGTTTGTTCTTTAAAAATATGAATTTAAATACTGACCTCTATATTTTCATTAGTATTATTAGTATAAACAATATTGTTTATACCAATATTTGGTCTACCATCAACAAAATTTTAGATGTTTTTGTATGGTTTGTTTAAGTAAAATTAGACGTGGTAAATATGAAAGATATCCTTGCTTTAAAAGGAAATCACAATTATTTAATAGCTAAATTTTGTGTTTTATTCTGATATATGAACTTCTAATTCTATTTCTATCATAAATTCTGGAACTGCTAATTCTTTTACTCCAAGCCAAGAGCCAGTAGGAAATTGTTTGGTATAAATTTCGGCTCTATACGCTGCATTTTCAAGAAATAAAGGCATATTGGTAGTGAAGATATTTTCTACAATAACGTCATCAAATGTGCATCAATAATGTTTTAAAATCTTTTCCAAATCGGTATAACAATTTTTCATTTGCTGTCCTAAGTCGCCAATTTTTATCTATAAAGTAATCATAATATTTAAACTTTATTTGAGTTTGTGGTGAATAATTTTGTTTTCAACAGTATTACAATGTTGTACAATTTAACTTTAAGTCAATTTATAGAATCTTTTAAAACGAACGTCTAGCTTAAGAATGTGAGGAATTATATTTGGAATTGTAGGTGGAGTAACGCATAAAAACTATTTTATATTTTCTAATTTTATGAAACAGAATTTTAAGTTCATGTAATGGTGAAATTTTTATCATTCTGCCTTTTATGCTATCTTTTTTTATTTTGATTGTGATGAATAACAAGAGAATTAAAAATGTTGTATTTAATTAGAATAAATAATTGTAAAACGGATTTAGTATGCCGTAATAGAAAATGCTTTTTTTCCTCTTAAAAACAATTAAAAAATTGAATTAAAACCCGCGTTGTCTTTTTGCTTCAAACAAAATAATAGCCGCAGAAACAGATACATTCATAGAGTCTATTTGGCCTTGCATTGGTATGTTTATGTTTTGCGTAGCGGCTTCTCTCCAAATACCTGTTAACCCGGTTGCTTCTGTGCCCACAACAATGGCAGCAGCATTTGTATATTTTTCTTTATGATATTCATTAGAATTTTGCAATGTGGCAGCAAAAATATTGATATTCTTTTCTTGTAAAAAAGCAATTATTTCTTCAGAAGTGCCTATTGCAATTTGGTTTGTAAATACACAACCTACACTAGATCTAATAATATTTGTATTGTAAACATCGCTTTTAGGGTTTGCTATAAAAACAGCATCTATATTTGCAGCATCTGCAGTTCTTAAAAGTGCACCTATGTTACCGGGTTTTTCTACGCCTTCGGCAACTAAAATTAAAGGATTTTCGTTTTTAAATGTAATGTTTTTTAAAGAGAAATCTTTGCTTTTTGTTACTGCTATAATGCCTTCTGTAGAACCTCTGTAGGCTAACTTTTGATAGACTTCTTTTGAAATAACAATTCTATTGATGTTGCTATTAAAAAAGTGTAGAATTTCGTTTTCAGAAATAATTTCCGGTAAAAACAATACGGTATCAAATTGATAATTTGCTGCG
This sequence comes from Polaribacter sp., assembly GCF_051251875.1. Taxonomy (GTDB): domain Bacteria; phylum Bacteroidota; class Bacteroidia; order Flavobacteriales; family Flavobacteriaceae; genus Polaribacter. The sequence continues at coordinate 41,753 of NZ_JBPOGL010000024.1, read as the reverse complement.
ATGGCTAAAGAAATTTCACGTTTTCCTTCAATAAGAAAAAGTCCTTTTTTTTTGCGTTCGCGTGCTTTTTCTTGCAGCTTAAGCAAGTCTTTAATATACTGATTGTGGATACTTGTAATTTCTTTCATCAAAACAAATATACCTAATTGTAGGTATAGAAGTTATATCAAAATAGATAATATTTGTAGTATTCAAGAAATTAATTTATAAACTCTTGCAATATTTTTAAGGGAAAAGCTGCTATGAAAGAGTAAAGTAATTTAATTGAATGATTTTAAATGAGAAGGCTCGCAATTTGCGAGCCTTTTTTGCTATTAGTTAGTACTGTTTAAGAATTTTTTAAACTGAATAATTTTTTGTCTTTTAATTTTTTTTAAAGGCGAAAATCTGATAAAGAAATGTAGCCCTAACTGAAAGCTTTGTATTAAAATAAATTATTTTGTTTTGTACTTGTTAGAATATCTTTTCCATAATGTTGTTTGATGAGTTTCTAAACTAAGTTTTCTACCTTGAATAAAAGCATCTGTTAAAATATTACCTCGCATATCTAACGCATCACCTTCAGAAATAAACAAAGTAGCATCTTTACCAACTTCTAAACTACCAACTAAGTTATTAATGCCTAAAATTTTTGCGGTATTTAAGGTAATCATCTTTAAAGCTTCTTCTTTATCAATGCCATAAGCAGCATAGGTTCCTGCATAAAAAGGTAAGTTTCTAGTACTCATTCTTTCCATATCTCCTTGCATTCCTAAACCAACTACAATACCTTTGTCTAGTAATATTTTAGCGTTTCTGTAAGGCATATCATAATCGTTATCTTCTCCTTCTGGCAGTCTATGAGCACGTTCAATAATAACAGAAATATTATTTTTTATAAGCAATTCTGAAACATTTTCTGCACCCTTTGCATGTACAAGAACAATATTATTAATACCTAATTCTTTACAAGATTTTATAGCATCTGTAATTCCTTTTTCGCCATTTACATGAATAAAAAGCTTTTGTTGCCCATTAAACAATCCTTTAGTAGCTTCAAACGGAATGTTTTTTATGGATGCATTGCTTGCTAAATATGCTTTAGCATCCGTAAAATAGTTGATTATTTTTGTGCTATTTTTTATGTATTTTTCATCTTCTTTTAAGGTGGTGTCTTCTCCTAACCACTTACGTCCGCTTGTATAAGTCTTTGGCCAATTAAGATGAATGGCATCGTCTATTTTTAGTGCTGCATCTTCCCAATTCCAGGCATCAAATTGCATGATAGAAGAGGTTCCAGATATGGTTCCGCCGCGAGGCGTAATTTGCCCCATAAAAACTCCGTTTGGCCTCATAGATTCTGTTATTTTACTTTCTGCATTGTAGGCAATTAAACTTCTAATATGCGGATTCATTGCGCCAACTTCATCTTCATCATCGGTAGCTCTAACGGCATCAATTTCTACCAAACCTAAAGAAGTATTTGCTGCAATAAAACCTGGATAAATGTGTTTTCCCGATGCTTGGATAATCGTGCCAATTCTAGCAATGCGCATCATGGCAGAACCTACAAAAGTAATTTTACCATTGGCAAACATAATTAGCGAGTTTTCTATTATTTTGCCGTTGCCTAAATGCGCTGTTGCACCTTCAATAGAAAAAGCCGTAGTTTGGTTTGGCGCAGGTGTTTGTTGTGCTGCTATGTTTCCTAAAATGAATATGAAACAGATTAAAGTATATAAATATTTATTTTTCATCTTGTATTTTTTTAGGTTTTACTCAGAATCACAGTGAAAATGTCTGCTAATTTTTTTTGTAGGTTTGGTAGTTTTACCGCCTTTCAATTTTTCTGTAAACATCATTTTTAATAAGGTGCTTTTTTCTTTTTTAATGGCTTTTCTTTTTTCTAAATCGGCAGCTAAATCAAAATAAATAGTTCCGTCTATAATTGTTTTTTCTGCTTTTGCATAAATGGATAAAGGATGATTGCTCCAAAGTACAAGGTCTGCATCTTTTCCTATTTTGATACTTCCAGTTTGTGCATCTAAATGCAATAATTTTGCAGGATTTATAGTTACCATTTTCCAAGCTTCTAGCTCAGACATGCCGCCATATTTTATTGCTTTTGCAGCTTCTTGGTTTAATCTACGAGACATTTCTGGATCATCTGAATTAATGGCAACCGTAATACCTTGGTTGGCCATAATTGCAGCGTTGTACGGAATTGCGTCTAAAACTTCATATTTATAGGCCCACCAATCTGAAAAAGTAGAAGCGCCAACTCCGTGTTTTTTCATTTTATCTGCAACTTTATACCCTTCTAAAATATGTGTAAATGTGTTGATGTTAAAGTTGAATTGTTCTGCAACTTTCATAAGCATATTTATTTCTGATTGCACATAAGAATGACAAGAAATAAAGCGTTCTTTATTTAAAATTTCTGCCAAAGTTTCTAATTCGTTGTCTTTTCTATATGGTTTTCCGCTTTTTTTAAGCGCATCATATTCTTGTGCACGCGTAAAATAATCTACATACACTTGTTCTGTTCCCATTCTTGTTTGCGGAAAACGAATAGTTTGATTTTCGCCCCAATTAGATTGTTTTACGTTTTCTCCCAAAGCAAATTTTATAAATTTTGGAGAATTTTTATACAACATGTTCTCAGCATTTTCTCCCCATTTTAGTTTGATAATTGCAGAACGCCCACCAATAGGATTTGCAGAACCATGTAAAATTTGAATAGAAGTTACGCCACCAGCTAAATTTCTGTAGATATTAATATCTGTTGGGTCAATTACATCTTCAATGCTTACTTCTGCGGTAGAATTATGTCCAGCTTCATTTACTGCAGAGGTTGCAATATGAGAGTGTTCATCTATAATTCCGGCAGTTACATGTTTGCCTGTTCCGTCTATTATTGTGGCATTTCTTGCTGATAAATTTTTGCCTATTTCAGCAATTTTACCATCTTTTAAAAGCACGTCTGTTTGTTCTAAAATACCTTCATTTTCACTTGTCCAAATGGTAGCGTTTTTTATAAGAATAGTTTCTTGTTTGGGTTGCACAAAATTTCCAAAACCTATATTAGGATAACTAATAGGTAAGACATTCATGGCATCGTCTTTCTTTGTATCCTCTTTCTTCTTTTTACCTTTTTTTACTTGTTTAGAAGCAGACCAACTGGTTTCATTTCCGGCTTCATCATAAGCAGTGCCTTGCATTAGATTAGAGGCATTTATAACTTGACCAGTTAAACGTGTAAAATCATTTTCATTATTAATAGTAATGTGAATCCAATTATTTTTATAAACAAAAGTGGACTTAATTTTTTTATCGCCTATTTTTATTTCGCCTTTTTGTTTAGCACCTTTTCCAGAAATGGTAAGAATATAATTTATCTTGTTTACATATAACATATATTCTCCTTCGAGATTTTTTAGCGTCATATCAGTAATTAAATTTTTTTCTCCTTGCACCCAATTTTCATACAGTACAGTTTCCTTGTCAAAAATAGCACCAGAAGTAATGATAAAATTGGCATAACTGCCTTCATTTAAGTTCCCAATATTTGTTTTACCTAATATTTGTGCAGGTGTTGTTGTTAAGGCTTCTAATGCTTTTGTAGCATTAAAACCATACGTAATGGCTTTTTGTATGTTTTTTTGAAAATCTTCAAGCTTTTTTAAAGAGTGTGTTGTAAGCGCAAAATGAATTCCGTTTTTTGCCAAAACACTTAAATTTGAAGGTTCTTGATTCCATTTACGTAAATCGCTTAATGCAATTTGTTTTGTTAATAGCGGATTGCTAACATCAAAAGCGGCTTTAAAATTTACCGGAATAATAAGGTTTGCATTTGTTTTTTTTATGTCTTCTATTCTTTCATATTCATCGCCAGCACCAAGTATTGTGTATTGTATACCAAATTCGTCGCCTACTTTATCTGCTCTTAAAAGATCTAAATTATTACTAGTTTCAAAAATTTGTAATAAGTTTTTGTTATTATTTAAGGCTTCTAAAGATTGGTCTTTATTTTTTGTATTTCCATCAGCATACCATTTTGCATCTAAATACATTTGACGTAATAAAGCCATTGCACCCATTTTAGATGTTGGATACGCTTGTTTAGATAAGGCACTTTTGCTAAATGATAAATATTGAGCAGATTTGTTTTCTAAAATTCTGTAAGCGTTAGAAGAATTTGGGTTTAATGCCACTAACATGCCGTTTCCACGCACAATTCCGTCTTGTAAATGTGTGTTTACAACACCAAAACCAGCCTTTAAAAGTTCTTTTGCTTTTTTATCATCAAATTTAAAAGAGGTGGTTGCTTCCGTTTCAGGTCTAATATGATCGTTCCAATAAAAGCCTTTTCTGCTGGCATCATATTGTGGTTTTCCACTCCGTCTATCAGCTGGGTTTCTTTTTGGTTTTTCAATTCCAAAATCTGCATAGATATCAATAAAAGAAGGATAGATTGTTTTTCCGTTTAAATCGATGGTTTTTGTTCCTGCAGGAATAGCAACTGATTTGCCAACGGCAACTATTTTACCGTCTTTGACTAGTAAAGTTCCTTTTTTTAAGATTTTTTGTGGAGTTACATAAATAGTAGCATTTTTTAAAGCTATTATTTTGTTTGTTGTTGTTTTAACTCCTGTATTTGTTGGAAAATAATCTTGTGAATAGATAGAAATTGTCAGCAAAAAGGAGAGAAATAAAAGTAATTTTCTCATTAAAGTTTTGATTTAGTTTTTGTGATAAATAAGTTTTAAATTTAATTAGAAGGATTTTGTAAAACGTTAAAAGAAGTTATTTTAACATAAATTTAAGAGAATGATAAGGTATTCAAGTAAGGTTAAATCACAAAAAAAATATTTATTGAGTTATCTTAGTCTTGCTCTCACTCTCAAAATAACTAATAAATAAATCCACAACATAATTATAAGATGCTACACCTTTATCTTGTTTATTTGCTTTTAAATAAGCGTTATATCCTTTTTTTAAAATAGGTTCAAAAGGGTTTGAGTAGTTTTGCCAAAAGGCATAGCTGGCGTCAAAATCTTTAACAATACCTTTGTTTACATTTTCCCAAAGTTCTCTTGAAAGAGGTCTGTCTCTTTTTCTGAGCTCAGAAATACAATACGAAAAAGCCATTCTATAACTGGCATATTTAAAATAAATATCTTCATTATAATTAGCAGCTAAAAAACCCACAAAATTAGCTTCGTTTTCAGCGGCAAAACCAATTTGATGTGCCATTTCATGGCAAGTTGTGGTAGGATAACTTGTTTTAGGAATTCTATCATTTACTTGTGCTTCACCCGTTAAAGGATTTAGATAACCAGCCGTACCGTTATAGGTTTGCAACAAACTCATTAAAGAACTTTTAACAGAGCTATGTACATATTTTAATTGAGGAAAGTCTTCAGATAAATTATCATAACCCGCAACAGCCAATTGGTACATTTCTTTTTGATGACACGGATTCTCTACTTTTAAAGTGTCGTTTTTTGTAATTTTAAATTGATACTCATTTAACTTCTCTATAATATGATTTGTTACTTTCTTAAGTTGTGCTGTGGTATATTTTTTTTGTTGATAGTTGAGGTTTTTGGCTAAAGGTTCTCTGTAATAATTCAATCCCCAAAAAAGATAAAAGCAAAAGTAAATAAGAGATAATATTGCTGTAAAATGAATAATTTTAGGAAAGAAATTTTTAAATCTTGTTTTTATCAACCTATATATAAAACGAATAAAAGCAAAAATTGCAAAGGCAATTAAAAGGTCACCAACAGAAAAAGGAATCCAACCTAAGGTAATTCTAAAAAAAGAAGCTATGTATGGGTAAATTCCGTTTGAATAATACTGTTCTATAAAGGCAGGATTTTTTGCAACCAATTTCATCAATAGCATTTGTATTGGTAAGAAAATGGTTAAAATAAGATGTCTTTTATGTAGCTTCAAGAATGGTTCTGTTTTAAATAGTATGCTTTTTTTTCCTTCAAAAAAAATGAGAATTCATTTTGAAAATTCCCATTTTATTGGTAAAAATAACATTTCATTTTGGAAGTTGACTGGTTATTAACAAGATAATAACAATTTAATTTGCAATATTGTTTACAAATTAAAGTTGTAATTTAGAAAGAGCATTCAGACTAAAAAAGTACATTTGTAGCCATGGAAAAGACGAGTCCTATAGTAGGTAAAAAGGTAGATAAATCAAGAATCATAAATCTTGAGAAAGGGAAGATTCCGCCGCAGGCAGTAGAGTTAGAAGAAGCTGTTCTGGGCGCAATGATGATTGATAAAAAAGGAATTGACGATGTAATAGACGTATTAAGCGCAGATGCTTTTTATGATTCTAAACACGAAGAAATTTATGCGGCTATATACGAATTGTTCCAAAATTCTGAACCTATTGACATTTTAACAGTATCTAACCTGTTAAAAAAGAAAGGAAAGTTAGAATTTGTGGGTGGAGATTTCTTTCTAATTCGTTTAACTCAAAAAGTTGCTTCTTCTGCACATATTGAGTTTCATGCTAGAATAATTTTACAAAAATTTATACAAAGAAGATTAATTTCAATATCAAGTGAAATTATAGAAAATGCCTATGATGAAAGTTCAGATGTTTTTGAGTTATTAGATGATGCCGAAGCAAAACTTTTTGAAGTTACCCAAGGAAATTTAAAGAAAAGTTCTGAAGATGCAGGATCGCTTGTAAAACAAGCATTACAGAAAATTCAAGAAATAGGAAATCAAGAAGGAATGTCTGGTTTGGAAACAGGTTTTACCAAATTAGATGCCTTAACATCTGGTTGGCAACCTTCAGATTTAGTAATTATTGCAGCACGTCCTGGTATGGGAAAAACGGCTTTTGTAATTTCTATGGCAAAAAATATGGCCATAGATTTTGGTCATGGTGTTGCAGTGTTTTCTTTAGAGATGTCTTCTGTTCAGTTAATTACGCGTATGATTTCTTCGGAAACAGGCTTAACATCAGAAAAATTAAGAAAAGGTAATTTAGAGCCTCATGAATGGGAGCAATTAAATGTAAAAGTAAAACGTTTGTCTGATGCACCTATTTTTATTGATGATACACCGTCTCTTTCTGTTTTTGATTTACGTGCAAAAGCACGAAGATTAGTATCGCAACACAATGTTAAAATAATTGTAATTGATTATTTGCAATTAATGACAGCAGGAGGGAAAGCAGGAGGAAACCGTGAACAAGAAATCTCTATGATTTCTAGAAATTTAAAAGCATTGGCAAAAGAATTATCTGTACCGGTAATTGCATTGTCTCAATTATCGCGTGCTGTTGAAACTCGTGGTGGATCTAAAAGACCTTTATTGTCAGATTTACGTGAATCTGGTGCTATTGAACAAGATGCAGATATTGTATCGTTCATTTTTAGACCAGAATATTACGGAATGACGGAATGGGATGATGATGATCATACGCCATGTGAAGGACAAGGTGAATTTATTGTAGCAAAACACAGAAATGGTGGTTTGGATAACATTCGTTTGAAATTTACCGGACATTTAGCAAAGTTCTCTGATTTAGAAGAAGGATTTAGTTCAGAATTCCAATCTTCTATGAATGCAGATTTTCCGGAAGATCCATTCTCTGGTCAAGGAGGCGTAGATCCTAAAGATGCTTTTGGAAGTGATGATGATGATATGCCGTTTTAAACTCTTAAAAAATATATAAAATTATAGAAATACACAATTGCTTCACGGTAATTGTGTATTTTGGTTTTTAATTATTTCAAAAAATAGAAGTTACCTAAATTGAGAATTATGTAACTTTTAATTTTTGTAACTTTGAAATTAAACAATTGTTTATGAGTTTACAAGCAAGGAAATTGAGTATAATAGAATATCTAATATCTCTAAAGGATGAAAAACTTTTTAAGAAAATAGAAAATGCTGTTTTAGAGTTAAAAGAAGAATTCCCGGTCTTTACAGAAGATGAGTTAATTTTAAGAGCAGAAGAATCGAATAGCGATTATTTAAAAGGTAATTATAAAACTCAAGAAGAGTTAGAAAAGGATAGTGAAAACTGGTAAATTATGAAAGTAATTTGGTCTGATTTCGCAATAAGAATGATAAAAGATATTCATTTTTATCACAAAGAAAATGTATCAATTATAATAGCAAATAAAATCAAAAAAGATATTTTTTCAACTACAAAACAACTTCTTAAACACCCTTTTTCTGGTTCAGAAGAAAAAGTTCTAAAGAAATTAAATCAGAATCATAGATATTTAGTAAATGGAAATTATAAAATAATTTATAAACCTATTAAAGAAGGTTTATTGATTACGGATGTTTTTGATACTAGACAAAATCCGGATAAAACCAATATTCAAAATAGATAATAAATTTGAAAAAACTTATAACAATCTTAACCTTTCTCTTAATTTCAAACTCAATTTGGGCATCTTTTATTTATATACCTATGAGTCATGACAATCAGAAAAACCATTTAAAAGCCTACGGAATTGTATATTTTTCATTAGAAGCTGGTTTAAAATCGAAGTGGTTGTTAAATTATGATGGAGGTGCATTTCTCATAGAAAACAATAAAATTGTAGAAAACGAATGTAAAATTCGCGGTGTTTCCTATCAAGTAATATCTGATGCAAAATCACAACTTATTTTACAAGAAATTTCTTCACCATCTTCTAATCAAGATGCTGTAACTTTAGAAAAAGCACCAAAAATTGCGGTCTATTCTCCTAAAGATAAAATGCCTTGGGATGATGCGGTAACCATGGTGTTAACTTACGCAGAAATTCCTTTTGATGTAGTTTACGACAAAGAAGTTTTAGAAGACAAACTGCTTATTTATGAATGGTTGCATTTACATCATGAAGATTTTACGGGTCAATACGGGCGTTTTTACGGTGCATTTAGAACCGCACCTTGGTATATAGAAGCAAAGAAAAATGCTGAAAAACAAGCAAAAGAGTTAGGTTTTACCAAAGTTTCTCAAGAAAAATTAGCTGTTGCAAAAAAAATTAGAGACTATGTAATTGGTGGTGGTTTTATGTTTGCTATGTGTTCTGCAACCGATAGTTTTGATATTTCTTTGTCTGCCGAAGGCGTAGATATTGCAGAAGCCATGTTTGATGGTGATGCTTCAGAAGCAGGCTATCAAGCTAAAATAAATTATAATAAAACCTTAGCGTTTAAAGATTTTGAGCTTATTAGAAATCCAACCACGTATGAGTTTTCTACCATTGATATGACAAGTAAACGTAGAATTCCAAAAACATCAGATTACTTCTCATTGGTAGATTTTTCTGCAAAATGGGATCCTGTGCCAACAATGTTAACGCAAAATCATACAACATTAGTAAAAGGTTTTATGGGGCAAACCACTTCTTTTGATAGAAATACTGTAAAAACCAATGTATTGGTTTTAGGAGAAAATAAAACCAATAGAGAAGCACGTTATATACATGGAACTAAAGGTAAAGGAATGTTTACGTTTTATGGAGGTCATGATCCGGAAGATTATACACACAGAGTTGGAGACCCAAAAACAGAATTAGATTTGCATCCAACTTCACCCGGTTATCGTTTAATTTTAAATAATGTATTGTTTCCGGCGGCTAAGAAAAAGAAGCAGAAAACATAAATAATTGTTATTCAGAACGCCAGAAAATAGAATTCTTATTGTAATTGTTAATAACCCTAATTTTTGCTTATAAATAATCTTGCTTCTTGTTATTAAAAAAATTACTTTTGCCATCAAATTAAAACAATAAAATGCCTACAACACAACAATTACAAGATTTTACGCAACAAGTTCGTAGAGATATATTAAGAATGGTTCATAAAGTTAATTCTGGTCACCCTGGAGGTTCTTTAGGATGTGCAGAGTTTATTACTTGTTTATATCAAGAAGTAATGGAGTACTCTACAGATTTTGCGATGGATGGAAAAAATGAAGATTTGTTCTTTTTATCAAACGGTCATATTTCTCCTGTTTTTTACAGTGTTTTAGCGCATAGCGGCTTTTTTCCAGTTGAAGAATTAGCTACGTTTAGATTGTTAGATTCTCGTTTACAAGGTCATCCAACAACACATGAAGGTTTACCTGGCGTTAGAATTGCTTCTGGTTCTTTAGGTCAAGGAATGTCTGTTGGTTTAGGAGCTGCACAAGCTAAAAAGTTAAATGGAGACGATAAAATAGTATACACTTTACATGGTGATGGTGAATTGCAAGAAGGTCAGAACTGGGAAGCAATTATGTATGCATCAGCAAAAAAAGTAGATAATTTAATTGCAACTATCGATTTAAACGGAAAACAAATTGATGGTTCTACGGATGAAGTTTTACCAATGGGAAGCATTAAAGCTAAATTTGAAGCTTTTGGTTGGGACGTTTTAGAAGTAAAAAAAGGAAATGATATTGATGCTATCTTAGCAGGTTTGGCTGAAGCAAAAGCATTAACAGGAAAAGGAAAACCAGTTTGTATTTTATTGTATACAGAAATGGGGAATGGCGTAGATTTTATGATGCATACACATGCTTGGCATGGTAAAGCACCTAGTGATGAGCAATTAGAAAATGCATTGGCACAAAATCCTGCAACTTTAGGAGATTACTAAGATTGAATTAAAAGATTCAATAAATAAAATATTAAAGAGCTTTTCATTAAAAAAGAAAAGCTCTTTTTTTATAAATTTATTTTGAATTTAACTGTAAGAATAAAGGTATATTTACAACTAAAGGGATAAGTTTGTTAATCTTTTAATTTTAAATCATTTAATTTTTCAATATTTATATGAAGATAGGAATTGTTTGTTATCCAACATTTGGTGGAAGTGGCGTTGTAGCTACAGAATTAGGAATGGCATTGGCAGATAAAGGTCATGAAGTACATTTTATTACCTACAATCAGCCTGTTCGTTTAGATTTTATTTCCCATAAATTACATTTTCATCAAGTTTTAATTGAAGAATATCCCTTGTTTCAATACCAACCTTATGAGCTGGCGTTGTCTAGTAAAATGGTAGAAGTTGTACAAAAACATGAATTAGAAGTTTTACATGTACATTATGCCATACCACATGCCTATGCTGCTTATATGGCAAAACAAATGCTAAAAGAAAAAGGACTTTCTGTAAAAGTGGTAACTACTTTACATGGCACAGATATTACACTTGTTGGTAGTCATCCTACGTATAAAACAGCGGTAGAGTTTAGTATTAATAATTCTGATGTAGTTACTGCAGTTTCTAACGATTTAAAAGCAACTACAAACAGACTTTTTACTATTAAAAAAGATATTAAAGTAATTTATAATTTTATAGATGTGGCAAAGTATGATAAAGCCCATCATCAAAAATGTAATAGAATTGCAATTGCAAAACCTCATGAACGTGTTTTAACGCATATTAGTAATTTTAGGCCAGTAAAAAGAGTAGAAGATGTAATTAAGATTTTTTATGAAGTTCAGAAAAAAATTCCATCTAAATTATTATTGGTTGGTGAAGGCCCAGAAAGAGTAAAAGCAGAAAATTTAGTCAATAAATTAAAGATTTCTGAAGAAGTTTTATTCTTAGGTAACAGCTCTGAAGTTGCCAAGGTTTTATGTTATACAGATGTGTTTTTATTGCCTTCTCAAACAGAAAGTTTTGGTTTGGCTGCCTTAGAAGCAATGGCGGCTAGAACAGCTGTAATATCTACAAATACAGGTGGTTTACCAGAAGTAAATATTCATGGAATTACTGGTTACTTAAGTAATTTAGGCGATGTACAAGACATGGCAAAAAATGCCATTTCTATTTTAAAAGATGATAAAACGTTAGAAACATTTAAAAACAATGCCAGAGAACATACCAAGCGTTTTTCTTTAGAAAATATTTTACCTGTTTATGAAGAGATTTATAAATCTTGCTATAAAACATTCAGTTAAATTTTTGTTTTTATTGAAGTTGCTATTTTCTTTATAAATAAAGGATGCCAAGGCGTAAATGTTTATTGTTTACATACTGAGTTTTATATTGCTAATAAAATAGTTGTAGAGCATTGTTTAACTAAGTCTTAGAAATGATAAATGGAAGTTGAAAAAGATTTTATAAAACGAGAAATTCAAAAATTAATTTTGCTTTTAAATAGCTTAATTGAGAAAATTAGTGGCATTAATTCAAATAACGCTAAAAGTGAAATTGGAGAAATTAATGAAGCTTTGAAAAGTGAATTTGATTTTTCATTAGTAGAAATAGCTAAAATGGAGAATTCTGATTTTATAGAACATATTTCAAAAATGCACGAATCTCACGCTGAAAAATTATCTGAACTAATCTATGAAATTGTTATAAAAACGGAAATAGTAGATTTTGGGGAGAACTTTAAAAAAACCAAAATCATTAAAAAAGGAATTACAATAATTCACTTTATAAATGAAAACTCAAAAACATTTTCACTCAAAAGAATGAAAATGTTAAATAATCTAAAACAACATTTATAAAGGATTAAAAACGGTTGTACTATTGGTCTAAAATTAATGAATGAAAAAATAATAATAAAATTAAGAGCTAATAGTATTTTCTAAATATGGCATAATTATTTTGGCATACATTTAAAAATTAAGCTGTTTTTGTGTGCTAATTTTAGTAGTTCTTTTTCCTACACTTTTATTTTAGAATATTGAATGGTTGCTTTTTAAAGCCTTAGAAATCTGCTGCAAATTGGGCAATAGAAATAAGAATAAATATGTACTTTTGAAAGGTTTAAAATTGATCATAATTTGAATTACGAGTTATTTATAGCAAAACGAATTATTACCGGCAAAAAGTATAAAAATAGTATTTCATCGCCCATTATAAAAATTGCAATTACAGCAATAGCGTTGGGAATTATTATTATGCTTATTGCCGTGGCAACTGGCGCCGGTTTACAGTATAAAATTCGTGATAAAATGGCGGGGTTTAAAGGGCACGTGCAAATAGTAAATTACGACAATAACAATTCAGATGTTTCTACAACGCCAATTTCTAAAACACAAGAATTTTATCCAGAATTCAAAACGATTGCCGGTATAAAAAACGTACAAGTTTTTGCAAATAAAGCAGGTATTTTAAGAACCAATACAGATTTTGAAGGCATTATTTTTAAAGGAGTTTCTACAGATTACGATTGGACGTTTTTTAAAGAATATCTAGTAGAAGGAAAAGTGCCAGATTTTAATAAACCCAGAAGTAGAGAAGTATTGCTTTCTAAAACAATTTTAAATAGGTTAGCATTAAAAGTAAACGATACTATTTTAGCTACTTTTTTAAAAACTGTAAATAGCAAATTACCCTCAAATAGAAAATATATTATAACGGGCGTTTACAATTCTGGTTTTGCTCAGTTTGATAAAAATATGATGATTGGCGATATTAGAGAAGTGCAGAACTTAAATAAATGGACCGAAAATGAAGTGGGTGGTTTTGAGGTTTTACTAAATAATTTTGATGAAATAGATACAAAAGGAAAAGAAATTAACAGCAAAATTGGTGCTACTTTAAACAGCAAAACAATAAAACAAAGTTATGAAACCGTGTTTGAATGGATTCAACTTTTTGATAACAACGTGTGGTTTATTATTGCAATTATGATTTTAGTTGCGGGCATAAATATGATTACAGCTTTGCTTGTTTTAATTTTAGAACGCGTGCAAATGATTGGTATTTTAAAAGCCTTAGGAAGTTGCAATGCTAGCATCAGAAAAATATTTTTATACAATGCTTCTTACCTTATTTTAAAAGGACTTTTCTGGGGTAATATTATTGGTTTGTCTATTATTTTTATACAACATTATTTTGGTGTAATTACTTTAAATCCAGAAACTTATTATGTTTCTGTGATGCCTGTTTATATTTCTTTAAAAGCAATTATATTCTTAAATTTAGGTACGTTAATAATGTGCTTTTTAATGCTGATTTTACCTTCGTATATTATTACAAAAATAAATCCGGCAACGTCTATAAAGTTTGCGTAGCAACAACAGCTTTTAGTGTTTTATTGGTGAAATTATCTAAAATTACCTTGGTTATTTTATAAGGTTTTGGGCGTTACCTAAAGGTCGCGCTTTCCGTTATATCTTTTTTTCGTTCCTCAAAAAAGGATGCCACTTCAATCGCTAACGCAAATGTGCTATGGGCAAATAGCAATATCTAAAAGCTAGTAAATGTTCTGCGTTAGCGATTGAATGGCGTGTTTGAGCTCTTTAACACTTTTTTTAAAGTGTTAAAAGCGAGTAATGAAAGCGCGACCTTTAGGTAACGCCCTAAAATTATTTTATATTTACCTAAGAAATTTACCGAATGAAATACGCAAAAAATATACTTGAAACCATAGGTAACACACCTTTAGTACAATTAAATGCTGTTACTAAAGATGTTGATGCTTTGGTATTAGCCAAAGTAGAAACCTTTAATCCAGGAAACTCTGTAAAGGATAGAATGGCCTTAAAAATGATTGAAGATGCAGAAGCAGATGGGCGCTTAAAACCCGGCGGAACCATTATTGAAGGAACTTCTGGAAACACAGGAATGGGTTTGGCATTGGCAGCAATTGTAAAAGGTTACAAATGTATTTTTGTAATTTCGGACAAGCAATCTAAAGAAAAAATGGACATTTTACGTGCCGTTGGTGCAGAAGTAATTGTGTGTCCTACCAATGTAGATCCTGAAGATGCGCGTTCTTATTATTCGGTTTCGAAACGTTTGGGAAAAGAAACGCCCAATTCTTGGTATGTAAATCAGTATGATAATCCGAGTAATTCTATTGCACATTATGAGCAAACTGGCCCAGAAATTTGGGAACAAACAGCAGGGAAAATTACGCATTTTGTGGTGGGTGTAGGAACAGGTGGAACCATTTCTGGAGTGGGGAAATTTTTGAAAGAGAAAAATCCGAATATTAAAATTTGGGGAATTGATACCTACGGATCTGTTTTTAAAAAATATCATGAAACGGGTATTTTTGATGAGAATGAAATTTATCCGTATATCACAGAGGGAATTGGTGAAGATATTTTACCTAAAAATGTAGACTTTTCTTTAATTGATGGCTTTACAAAAGTTACGGATAAAGATGCGGCTGTGTATACTAGAAAAATTGCGAAAGAAGAAGGAATTTTTGTTGGAAATTCTGCAGGTTCTGCCATAAAAGGTTTGTTGCAATTAAAAAAACATTTTACAAAAGATGATGTTGTAGTGGTTTTATTTCATGATCATGGAAGCAGATATGTGGGTAAAATGTTTAACGATGATTGGATGCGTGAACGAGGTTTTTTAGAAGAAGATATAAAAACGGCGGCAGATTTAATTAAAAATCATGATGAAAAGCCATTAGTGGCAGCCCAAACTGAAGAATTGGTTTCGCACGCTATAGAGAGAATGAAAGAGTTTAAAATATCTCAAATACCCATAAAAGATGTGCATGGTTTTGTAGGTTCTATTGATGAATCTATTTTATTACATAATTTTATTGCAGATAAAAATTTAGCAGACACTCCTATAAAAAATATTATGGGTAAAGCATATCCGATTGTAAAAAAATCGACAAAATTAGATGTAATTTCTAAATTGATAACCAAAGAGAATCAGGCTGTTTTGGTTGATTTAGAAAATGGAAATTATCATATTATTACAAAATATGATATTATTTCTGCTATGTAAATTTGTTTTAAAAGATGGTGTAAACAATTGCGTAAACGAAAAATGACGAAAAAAGAAATCAAAAATATTTTGAAAACTGAATCTGGAATGATATTGTTGGAAAAGAAATCTGAACAGTCTTTCTTTGAAACTATTTTTAGTAATATGGTTTCTATTATTTCTGCTTTGTATTTCCTGACAAGGAAAAAAAACGATTCTCTAATTCTGACCAAAAAAAGAATAATTCTGATAATTCGGAATAAAATCGATATTGAACAAATTATTATCGAAATTAAATCTCTGAATTACAACATAAATAAAACCACTCTTGAAGTGAATGACCAAAATCAAGAATTTTCATTCCCTCTAAATAAATTAAGAGTTACTTATGAAGAGTCTAAGTTAATTAAACAAAAACTGAATGAATTTATGAATCGGAAAAAACAAATGGAATAAAAAACTGTTTACAATAACAGCGTGTATTTAATTTCAAAAAAAGAATGAAACCTCATTACAGAACGAATAATATTTTAAAATATGAATTATCGAATAGTGATGGTGAGGTTGATAATAGGATGCCTTTTACGCCATTTGGGCCAATTCCTGAAATAGGGACATTTTTCAAGATTAGTTCTAAGGAATGGTTAAATAAGAACATTTCAGAAATCAATATTAACATATTTTGGAATAAAGAATCCTTGCCGAAGGACTTTTTAAAATATTATGCAGACTATCCTAATATACAAGGCTTGGATCATGAGTTTTTTAAGGTAAAAATAAACACTTCACAAAATAGGCAATCTAGCGCATTATTGAATGACCATTCTTTTAATTTATTTCAAGTAAACAAAAAAAAAGCCGAAATTTCTTATAAAAGTGAATTCCGTCTAAGAGTAGGAGAAAATATTGATTTCACCAATTATTTCGAAGGCATCTATATCATATTAATTGAACCAGATTGGGGGTTTGGTAATGCTATCTTTCCTCAATTATTTTCCGAAGTAGTTTTAGAAAATAACCGTTGGTTAAATCGTCTTTTAAAAAGACAACTTCAACTTCCAAATCCGCCTTATATACCCATTGTTGATAAAATAGAAATTGTATATACATATTTAAAACAACCATAATTTAGCATACAAAAAAAACCATCTCGAGAGAGATGGTTTTATCAACTAAACTAACTAATTTAAACAATGAAAACAGGTAACTAATCTGTTTTTATGAAAGACAGTTAACTACGCTGTCTTCAAGTTGTACTTTGCAATCTGTGTGCCATAAAATACCTTGAATTTAATTTTTAGATAACTTTAACAAATAACTCTTATTTTACAATGAGTTTTGTAAAGCGGCTATTATTTTTTGCTATTAATAGTTTGAAATGAGTAAAATAAAAAAAGATTCTCGTTAGAGAATCTTTAGTGTTTTTATAAAGTAGAAGCCACATTTAATATTTTTTACGCAAGATATTAAGTGACGTTTTTTAAACCGCGTGTTTATGTGCTTTGTAAGAAGAACGCACTAAAGCGCCACTTTCTACATACATAAAGCCCATTTCTAATCCTAAAGTTTCGTATTTTTTAAATTGATCTGGAGTTATAAACTCCTTTACAGGTAAATGTTTTTTAGTAGGTTGTAAATACTGCCCAATGGTAATAATATCGCAATTTACCGCGCGTAAATCTTTCATTGTTTGTATTACTTCTTCTTCAGTTTCACCTAAACCTAACATTAAACCCGTTTTGGTTCTCATTCCGTTTTCTTTTAGGTATTTTAAAACACCTAAGCTTCTATCATATTTAGCTTGAATTCTAACTTCACGTGTTAATCTTCTTACCGTTTCCATATTATGAGAAACTACTTCTGGATGCACTTCAATAACTCTATCTAATTGTTTTGTGTTTCCTTGAAAATCTGGTATTAATGTTTCTAAAGTAGTGTTTGGATTTGTTCTTCTAATAGCATCTACCGTTTCTGCCCAGATAATAGAACCACCATCTTTTAAATCGTCTCTATCTACAGAGGTAATTACGGCGTGTTTAATGCTCATTAGTTTTATAGAACGAGCCACTTTTTCAGGTTCATCCCATTCCACAGTTTCTGGTCTTCCGGTTTTAACACCACAAAAACCACAAGAACGCGTACAAATGTTTCCAAGAATCATAAAGGTTGCAGTTCCTTCTCCCCAACATTCGCCCATATTTGGGCAGCTTCCGCTTGTACAAATGGTGTTTAATTTATATTTGTCTACCAAACCCCTAAGTTCTGTATATTTTTTACCCACAGGTAATTTTACACGTAACCATTTTGGTTTTTTAGGTCTTTCTGGAAGTATTACAGATTCTATTGCCATTTTCTATTGAATTTGAAAAACAAAGATACAAAGGAAAAAATAAAAAAGGAGGGTTAAAAATTGAAGTATTACACAGTTTTTAAGGAAATAAAAAGAGTTTGACTATTTTTTAAAAATTACCAGTGATACCGGCTTTAAAATGTTCCCAATCAGAAAAAATAGCTTTAAAAATTATGTAGAAAATGATAGCAATAATCAGAGACAACTTTAATGTATACTTGTTTTTTTTAGACCTGTTTTGTTTCCTTAATATTGTTGTCATATTCGTTTATTTGTTATAAAGAAACATAAATATTTACAAACTCATTAAAAACCAAACACTAAATCCTATTAAAAACACAATGCCCACAATACTTAAAATGCGTAAATAAATTCCTGGCTGATGTTCTTTGGGCGTATGTTTACCGGTAATTAATTTGTAGTTTAAAATTGCATAAAATGGCGCTGTTAAAAAAGATAAAATAGTAGCTATTTTTACTAACAAGCCCATATTGTCCATATAAAATTTTAAAATTAAAAAAGTACCCGCAAATAAGAAAAGAATCCAAAACCAATAGCCATATTTTAGTTCTTTATTTAATAATAATTTTGTGGTTCTATTCATTGCTCTAGGAGAAGCATCTAACGTGGTAATAGTAGTGCTAAACATGGTTGTAAAAGCTGCAACAGCAATAAATATATAAGAAAAATCTCCTAAGTTTTTGGTGTATAAGTCTAATAATTGCGAAGCAAAAATACCTGCTTTATTAGAAAATGTTTCTCCTGATTTATACATTACTAGTGCACCTAACAACACAAAACAAATACCTAAAAATAAGGTGCCAATATAGCCTACGTTAAAGTCGAAAATAGCATCTTTTCTTTTTGTTTTTACAATGTTGGTTTTATCTTTTTCTACAGACCAAATAGAGTGCCAAATAGAAACATCTAATGGCGCGGGCAACCAACCTAAAAAAGCAATTAAAAAAGTAAGTTCTACTGTGCCAAATGGAATAATCTGAGTAACATCAAAAGTGTCTTTTGTCTTAAACAAAGCAACATTTACAGCTATAAGGGTACTAATTGCTAAAATAACAATGATGTATTTCATTACATTGTCTAACAATTTGTATTTACCAAGAACTAAAAAAATAAAACTGATAAACATTATTAATGTAGACCATAACACCAAATCATTGGTAAATCCGAAAAGTTGTGAAGCCAAACCTGCTGTAACAATGGTAACAGCTGCTTGAATGGTAAACATGGTTGCAAAATTAAGAATGTAATATGCAATTAAAACACCTTTGCCTAATTTTTTGTAACCATCTAATAGCGTTTCTCCGGTTGCAGCTGCATAACGTGGACCATATTGAAAGAAAGGGTATTTAAATAAATGCACTAAAAGCAATGCCCAAATTAAGCCAAAACCAAATTCTGCGCCAGCTCTTGTAGATTGTACTAAATGCGAAACACCAATTGCTGCTCCTGCAAATAATAAGCCCGGACCTAAAGATTGTAAAAATGATTTTTTCATAATTTAGGTCTTCTTAATGATCTCGGCTAACAGTTTTTTGGCACGTAATAATTTTACTTTTACGTTGTTCATAGGTTCATTAATATGAGTTGAAATCTCTTTATAACTCAATTCTTGAAAGTAACGTAACTGAATTACTTCTTGGTATTTTGGTTTTAATTGTTTAATATCCCTTAATAGTTTTGCTAAATTTTGTTCTGTAATAATTTTATCTTCTGGTGTAGGACTTTCGTCTACCACCAAATAGGCTTTTTCTTCTTGTTCTTTTGTAGTATCAGTAGCTATAGAAATCTTTTTTTTGCGTAGTAAATCTATATGAACATTTTTAGAAATGGCAATTAACCATGTTTTAAAAACGTATTTTTCATCGTAGGTATCTATTTTATCAAAAGCTTTAGAAAATGTTTGTATGGTAATATCTTCGGCATCATTTTCGCTTTTGGTTCTTTTTAACTGATAATTATAAACATCAGACCAAAAGGTATCTAACAAAAACCTAAAAGCAGATTGATTTCCGTTTTTGGCTTTTGAAATGTATACATCAAGTTTTTTATCGCTTATTTCCAATGAGTCGGTTTAGACGACAAATTAGTGATAAATATCGAAAGTTGAAATATCAGCAGTCCAATTTCTAAAAAAGGTAAAAAATAAGTAACCTGTGGTTCTTGTAATTTCTTAGCAGAAAAACCTATTACAATGAATTGCACAAGATAATACGTTAGTACTATTGGTAACTTAATTTTCCAAGGATAGAAGAAAAATAACACCGTTGCCAAAAGGTAAAAGAATATTTTAGAAACCAAAAACAATCTTAAAAAGAATTTATGTTTTAACTTGTAGTGTTTCCTTCTAGTTAATTGTAGCCTTTTTTTATGAAACAACTCTTTAAAAGAGGGTGGAGTTTCAGAAATGGTAAAACTATTTTCTGTGGTAGCTATTTCTGTATTTTGCTTATTTGCAGCGTCTTGAATAAAAAATTCATCAGCACCAGATTTTATATGCATGTGATTTATAAAGCCACTTACCTTAAAAAATTCATTTCTGTGATAGCTTAAATTTCTACTAGTAGCCATAAATGGAGACCCCATTTTTGCATAACTAAAATATTGAATTGCTGTTAATAAATTCTCAAATCTTACAAAAAGATTTACCAATGAATTTACTTTTATATATTTTCCATATCCAATAACTATGGTTTTTTCTTTAGAGAAATTTTGACTCATTTCTGCTATCCAATGTTTAGAAACCGGTTTGCAATCTGCATCTATAAAAAGTAAATGATTATATTTTGCGGCCTTAATACCTAAAGTTAGCGCATATTTTTTATTTCCCCAAAATGCTTCAATGTTTTCAACATTAATTATTTTAAGCTTCTCATATTTTTTTTCCAATAATTGCATCATTTCTGAAGTTTCTTCAGAAGAAGCGTCATTTATTAAAAGAATTTCAAAATCATCATATTCTTGGTTAATAAGTGAAGGTAGAATTTTTTGAAGATTCTCAATTTCGTTTTTGGCGCAAATTACTACAGAAACAGGTACTTTTATAGTTTCTTTATTTTCTTTTTTACGATGAAATAAAAAAGTTGAAAAACAAATATAATAAGCAATCTGAATGACTGTAAATACTACAAAGGAGTAGAGGAGTACAGATAAAATCATTTAAAAAAAAGAGAATTAGTTATGTTCTGGTTCTGCACAAGAATCAAATTGGTCTGGAGTTTTTCCGCAAAAACCACAAGATTCTCCTGTTTTATTAAGCATTGGGTTTTGGCTTGCACAAGTACCGGCAAATTTACCATCTTTTTTTGCCCAAATTTTAATAGCTATTCCAGCAACAGCAATAGCTAACATTCCTAAAGTAAGCAGTAATAATTTCATAAAATAGTAATTATAGTACAAAGATACATATTCTTATTCTGTACTAAAAAAACTATAGGGAATATTTAAGTGTGATTTTTTTATTATTTCATGTGACTTTTTAAAGAATAAAGTGTCAAATTTAAAAACTAATTTTAATATTTAACTATGAATACAATATCAGAATCTTTGCAAAACTTTTACAGCTCAATTTCTTCTGGATTAGGAGATTGGGGATTACAACTTATTGGGGCTATTGCCGCTTTAATTGTTGGTCTTTGGATTATTAGAATGATTATGAAAGGAATTTCTAAAGCGTTTGAAAAAACAAAACTAGATGAAACTTTACAACCATTTTTATTAACAACTATTGGTTTTATTTTAAAATTATTACTAATAATTTCTATTGCAGGAATTGTTGGTTTGCCTATGGCTTCTTTTGCTGCTTTGTTAGCGGGTGTTGGTTTAGCAATTGGTGCTGCATTTAATGGTTCTTTGGGGCATATTGCATCCGGAATTATGTTGCTTATTTTTAAGCCATTTAAAGTAGGAGATTTAATTAAAACAAATGGCGCTTTTGGTTTTGTAAAAGAAATTTCTGTATTTGTAACGGTTATAGAAACGTTTCAAAATGAAACAGAAATTATACCCAATTCTGCTATAACTTCTAATAAAATTACCAATTTAACTAAAATAGGAAATTTACGTATAGATATGCCTTTTGCAATTAGATATGGTTCTGATATTGCGAAAGCAAAACAAATTGTTTTAGATGTTCTTAAAAAAGATAAAAATGTGTTACAAGAAGGAGCAGCGGCTCCAAGAGTTGCCGTAAATAATTTAGGACAAAATAGTGTTGAGTTATTGGCTTTACCATACACAAATTGCGAAAATTATTGGGATGTGTATTGGGACACAAGACAAGAAATTGTTGAGGCATTAGGAAGTGCAGGTTATGAAGCTCCTTTACCACAGCGTGTTGTTACTATGACAAAATAATTTTTATATACATAATAATTAGAAAAGACTGTTTTAAGAAGCAGTCTTTTTTTGTATGTTTACTTTTTATTAATCTACCTTTTGAACGAAGAAACTTTTATAACACAATTACAAGCTGGAAAACAAGCTGCTTTTAGTCTACTTTTAGATGAATATCAGCAGAAAGTTTTTGGCACCTGTATTTCTTTTATTCCTAATAGAGAAGATGCAGAAGATGTGGCACAAGAAGTTTTTTTAGAAGTTTTTAAGTCGATAAACAAGTTTAAAGGAAATTCTAAATTATCTACTTGGATTTATAAAATTGCAACAAATAAGTGCTTAGAATTTATTAGAAAAAAGAATACTAAAAAGAGATTTGCATTTATGCAAACTATTATGGGTAATGACATTCCGATGGATAAAACCAGTTATTTTACAGAAGTAAATCACCCTGGAATTTTGTTAGAAAATCAAGAAAAATCTAACATTATTTTTAAGGCAATAAATACATTGCCAGAAAGCCAAAGAGTTATTTTTACCTTGGCAAAGATTGATGATAAAAGCTATCAAGAAATTGTTGAAATTACTGGTAAAAGCTTATCATCTGTAGAGTCTTTAATGTTTAGGGCAAAGAAGGCATTACAAGAAAAATTAGAAAAATTTTATAGAAATGAAAGCTCTTGATGCTTTTAATTAGATTGATAAATGAAGCATTTCAATAAATTAGTAATTTTATCCAAATATTTTATGCAGAAAAAGCCAAAGACTTCGCAAGTTTTTATAATTATTAGCATCTAAATACAAAGTAAAGGATTTAAGAACAAATAAATATGAAAAGTAAAGACTACATAAACAAAGAAGTTGAAACTACTTTTAATGCATTAAATACCATTGAAAAAGTAGAAGTGAATCACTTTTTTAAACATAAAGTATTGCAAAAAATGTATGCGGAAAAAGAAGAGAAACAAACTGTTTTTTCTTGGTTTACACCGCAACTGCAATTGGCAACATTAAGCGTAATTTTGTTGTTAAACGTTGGAACAATTTTTTATGCGTTTCATAATTCCACAGATACTTCTAGTGCACTTTCGGGTATAGAGGCATTTGCGAAAGATTATGCTTTACAATCTGAGAGCAATTCAATATTAAATTAAAAGATATGAAATCAAAATTACTTCCTGTTTTTTTACTCTTACTTATCCTGTTAAATGGAGTATTAATTTTTATGTTAGTAAAAAGACCACATGAAAATCAAAGAAATAATCTGAAAAAAAATTTCTTATCAGAACAATTAAATTTTTCTGATGCTCAGAAAGAGCAATTTAATGATTTAGATATTGTTCACAGAGGGTTTATGCATGATTTAGATGAAAGCATTAGAGAAAATAAAGATGTTTTATTCAATTCTTTTCAAAAGGAAAATTTTAATCTAGATTCTATAACAACCAATATTGGAATTTTAGAAGCAAAAAAAGATGTAGAAGTATTTACGTTCTTTTCTAAAGTAAGAACATTATGTACTACAGAACAGGCCAAAAAATTTGATAAAATAATTAAAGAAGCTGTAAAAGGCGGAGAAGGAAGACCACCAAATGGTGGAAGAATGCCACCTCCGGAAAATGAAGGAATGCCTCCTCCTCCTAGATAATATTATAGATAGTGAATAAGAAAAAATCCAAAGTAAAAAGGCTTTGGATTTTTTTTGTTGTTTTTTAGTTTCTAATATGTTTTATGAAATTCCTTAAGAAGTTCTTTTACAATTATTGGGTTTTCAGTGTCAATATTTACAGATTCATTTAGGTCTTTTTTATGACTTATAGTGCTATAAATAGCAGATCAATTTTTTGTTTTCTTCTTTCATTATAACATACAATTCTGAAAGCAGTTAAGAAAATAAGGCTTAAAAAATTGGTAGTTTTCAAATCGAATATGTTTGTACAATAATAATAGAAACCATAAATTTCTACTTCCTCTTATTTTGAATTGGTTTTTTCTAATAATTTTTGATTAAAACAACTAATTATAGTTGGTTGTATTTAAGTGTTTTACGTTTTTTCTTGATGAACTAATTTTACTAAATGTTAAAGTAAAGTTAACCTACGCAAGTTTTAAAAAATAGCAGCATCTAAAAGTACATAAACTAAATAAATAGAATTAAAATGAAAAAATCAGTAAATAGAAGTATCGCAGTTTTAGGGTTAACTTTAGTAATGTCTGCAACAGCTTTTGCTCAACGTTCTAATAATGATGAAAAACCAAAAGGACCACCATCTATAAAAGAAATTTTTAAAGAATTAGATGAGAATGAAGATGGAAAACTTTCCTTGAAAGAAGTAAAAGGGCCTTTGAAAGAAGATTTTAAAAAAATTGATACGGATGAAGATGGTTTCTTATCTAAAAAGGAATTGAAAGATGCGCCAAAACCAGAAAGAAAAGAAAGACCTAGAAATTAAACAAGAATTAAAAATAATACCATGAAAGATTTAAAAGCTCTATTTTTTTCGACATTTATAATACTCATTATGTTCTCATGTACTAATGATGAAGTTGCAGATGTGGTAGAAGAGGAAGAAGAAATTGTAATAGATGATACAGATTTTGAAGCAACAGACTGGACAACAGATACCCATAGTAATGATGCAGACCCTAATTTTGATGAGGTGTTTAAAGACAATACCGTAAAAAGATTAGATTTTGTTATTACACAAGAACGTTGGCAAAGTATGTTAGATGATATGACTGAACTTTATGGAACCTTTGGAGCAAGTTCTGGAGGATCGGGTGGGGCAGGAACTGTAACAGACATAGATGAAGACCCTATTTTTGTTCCTGGAGAAGTCTTTTATGAAGGTAAAGAATGGTACAGAGTTGGCTTGCGTTTTAAAGGGAATTCTAGTTTGAAATCTAGTTGGGAATCTGGTATTTTAAAATTATCTTTTAAGTTAGATTTTGATGAGTTTGAAGATGATTATCCGCAGATAAAAAATCAACGTTTTTATGGTTTTAAAAAATTAAGTCTTAAAAATAACTATGATGATGCGTCAATGTTACGAGAGAAAGTAGCTACAGATGTGTTTAGAAATGCAGGTTTAGTAGCTTCACATACAGCGTTTTATACGCTTTATGTAGATCATGGTAATGGCCCTCAATATTTTGGAGTGTATACTTTAGTTGAAGAAGTAGATGGTACCGTTTTAGATACTCAATTTTCTGATGATGACGGAAATTTATACAAACCAGATGGTGATGCCGCTTCTTTTGCAGACGGTACATTTGATGAAGATGAATATGTGAAGAAAACAAATGAAGATGAGGCAGATTTTACAGATGTTTCTAATTTATTATCAATTATAAATGATGGTACAAGAACAACAGATGCGGTTACTTGGAGAGCAAATTTAGAAGAAGTTTTTGACACAGATGTGTTTTTAAAATACTTAGCTGTAAATACCGTAATTCAAAATTGGGATACCTATGGTAGAATGACACATAATTATTACTTGTACAATAATCCTGATTCTAGTAAATTAACATGGATTCCTTGGGATAATAATGAATCGTTACAATCAGGCAAATTACAAGGATCTCTTCCATTAGATTTCTCTGGATTAAGTGCCTCAGAATGGCCATTAATAGGGTATATGTATCAAGATGATGTTTATAAAGCAAAGTATAATACATTTGTAGAAGAAGTAATAGACGGAGCTTTTAATGAGACAACAATTCAAGCCTTGTATACAAATTATGCTACTTTAATAGAGCCTTACGCAACAACAGAAGTTGCCGGATATACTTTTTTAAATAACAGTTCAGAGTTTCAATCTGCTATAAGTCAATTAAAGGCACATGTAACTAGTAGAAAATCAGCAGTAGAAGCGTATTTAAACTAGTTTTAAAAAATAGATAAAAAATAATTTTGGTTGATTATTTGAAAACTTCATCGGATTTATTCGGTGGGGTTTTTTTGTGAATTTCTAATAGGTATTTATATTATTTTATTACGCAAGATTACTAGCATATTATAATTGGTAAAGTTGTTTATTTATTTAAAAAAAGAACCTCGATACTTGAAAAAGTATCGAGGTTTTAACTCTAGTGTAAAAACTAAGTTTAGTACTAGAGAAATTGTACTAGCTACTATTAATTATTTTATAATTATTTTTTTGGTAGCTTCATTATTTTCAGAAGTTACCTTAACAAGGTAAACTCCAGTAGAAAAATTATTTAAATCTACAGGGATAAAATTATTTCCATTTTGTGCTTGATTAAAAACCTTTTTTCCATTGATGTCAAATAAATCAATATTGATAGCTCCAGCGCTCATTCCTTTTATTTGTAAGAAATTATCATCATTATAAATTTGTAATGTACCAAGATTACTTTCAGTTACACTTAAAGCATTGTTAGAGAAATGAATGTAAAAACGTCCAAAACCAGAAGTGTCTTTAGATAAAGTTACTGTATGAGCTGTTGTTTCATTTAATTCATAAAAAAGAGACGTTTCTTTGTCTTCTAAAAATACTTTTATTCCTTCAGGTAAATTACTATTAAATGATGAAAAAGTAATTTCTTGGTTTTCTTTTCCTTTTAGATTTAAAGGAACAACTTGGTTTTCAAAATTATCATTAGGAATAGACTGAATTGTATATTCTTGATCCGTTAGATTGTCTAACAATTTAGTTGTTAAATCAAATTCTGAATGATTAAAATTAATGATATCTTGTCCTTCGTCAAAACCTATTGTTGCCGTTTCAGAGAAAATAATATCGGTATTTACTTTTACATTTTCAAGAGCAACTGCAATTTTTACATAAGGTGTGGTATTGGCATCTTTATGAAACGTGTGATCTCCTGTTAAGGTGGTTTTTGTTCCTAAATAGCTGTTATTAAAAGCTACCATTTCATCTGTTCCGGAAGCTTTCATTTTTATAAAAAATCCTTGTCCAGGTGCAATTACTTTTTGATCGGCAGAAACTACGTCTGCATAGGCTACGTATTTGTTTTCCTCTTTTTCCCAAACATAAACGGCTTTAGCACTAGTGTTTAATTTAGAGCTATTGTCTTTTATAAAATCTCCAGCAACCCTTTTGTTTGCAGGAAAATAAGCTGTAAACGGATTTCCTATTAAAACCCACTTATTGTGAGCTGCATCAACATTTAAAGAACCTGTGTGTAGTGTACCTGCTAAAGAAACAGTACCATCAGTATTTCTAGACATAGAATAACCAATACCTTTGTCAAATGCTTCAGTTGCACCAACATTTACATCAAAATATTCCCATTTATTTGTAGCATTTGCATCGTTATATTTAGCAATGGCATATTTAACAGGTGCATCTGAATTTTTTCTGATGTCATTATTTGCTTCTTCAGCAAAATCTTTTACTAATTGACCACTTACGGGCGGCGCTACAATACTCCATTTATTTGCTAATAATCCACCTCTTACATAAGTTACTTTACCTGTACTTGTTCCTTTAACAATGAATACACCACTATCATCAGTATCAGAATATATGTAAACGCCGCTATTTGCAGCATTAGAATCAAAATTATTTTCAATTGTTAAGTCCGCATTTTTTTCAATATTTAAATAACCACCATCTGCAATTTCGATAGATTTAGCAATTGCACCGTTAGAATCTAAAGTTACTTCTTCGGCCGATTTTATAAAAACATCGTCTGTTGCTGTTGGTAAAGTTTTTCCTTCCCAACTAGAAGTGTCTGACCAATATATGTTTGCAGGAACGGTATTATCAAAATATTTTTGGTCATTATATACCCACATTCCTC
Source organism: Polaribacter sp. (assembly GCF_051251875.1). Lineage (GTDB taxonomy): Bacteria > Bacteroidota > Bacteroidia > Flavobacteriales > Flavobacteriaceae > Polaribacter. Next base: position 13,609 of record NZ_JBPOGL010000024.1, on the reverse strand, counting down.
TACCAAAAGTACCAACGTAAATGTTTCCGTTATTCGGACTTATCTTAATATCACTGATTCTAACATTTGGTAAATCTGTACCTAATTTTGTCCAAATTTTTGCTACGTCTGTAGATGAATTATCTGTAAAATACACACCTATTTCTGTAGCTAGATAAATAGTTTCATTCGTTTTATTTGGGTCTAAAATTACTTTAAACAAAATAATATTAGGTAAATCACCACTAATATTTGTCCAAGTATCTCCATTATTTGTGCTTTTATATACTTTTTTACCATCTGTGTAACTAGATACTGTTGCGTAGACTGTGTTTGTATTAGGTACGGCATATACACTATTAATCTTAACACCACTAGGGCTTGCTATGGTAGACCAATTTGCTCCGTCATCTACACTTCTTTTAAGTGTTGAAACTTCTGCAATTTCTCCAATGGCAAATATTCTAACTGAAGAGTTGTTAAGAGAAACGTCTAAAAATTCTGTTTTTGTTAACCCTGAGCCAAGTGCTGTAAAAGTATCTGAAGCTCCATCATCATTATCAAGATCAACAGAACCTCCTTTATCTGCAGTTCTTTTTACATCTCCATGACCTACATATATGATATTAGCATCTGTTGGATGCGTAGCTATAGGAGAAATAAATGCCGCATTTGTTGCATCTGACCTAAGAATTTTGATAGCTGAAGCGTAACCATTTGCATAGCCATTATCAGTTCTATTTAATTGCCCGTTAGTTCCTCCTAAATATCTAATTGCTGGATCTACAATATCTATTGCCGTTCCTGTTCCATCTCCTGCTACGGCTGCAACCCATTTATTTTCATCCGTTTGAAAAACTTTTGAAAAACCATCGTTATCTTGGTTTGCCATCATATAATCATCGCCATTTAAACCATGGGTAATTGCAATATTATAAGATTGTGTTATAATTAATCCGCTAGAAATATCAGGGAAATCTAAATCTGAAGCTGGTGAAAAAGACCCCATTCTAAGTCCTGCATCATTTCCATTAATAATATGTGAGTCATCTGTAAATAATAAAAAGTGATGATCTGCATGCACGTGAATTTGACCAGCAGGTAGTGGATTAGAATATGCATTTAAAATAGGAGTAAAAGTATCTCCATTATCTGTAGATTTCCATCCTTGTACACCACCAACCATTAAGTTATCTGCATTTGTTGGAGAAAGTGCAATACATTGTATATAGCCACTTTGAGAATCAAATGGTGTAGTCGTACCTGCAATATCTGCCGTAACATGTACAGATTTAATTAAATCTGCCGCTGTGTTCGTAAAAGCAAAACGATATTTTTTAAATAATCCATTTTGATCTATTCCATAAAAATGATCGTTGTCTGCTGGTGTGGTTGCAAGTCTTACTATGTTTTGTGTAGGATAATCTCCTCCAGCATCTGCAACTTTGAATACAGCATGTTGTACAAAATTTTCTCCAGCGTCAGTAGAATACCATAAACCTCCCCAAACATCAGAAACTACAACTTTGTTAGTATCATTTGGATCAATAACAATTGTTTGAAAATCTTCAAAATAATCATTTGCATGCGTAAATGTTGCATCGTACCATGTGGCACCACTATCTGTAGATTTTCTTATTCTGTCATTTGTTAAAGCTAAAATTGTAGCAGACGACGTGCCAGGAAGAAAACTGATATCTCTAATGTACTCATTATCGCTTAATGAAAAACTAAAATCTGGTAAAACGGTCCAAGTTTCTCCACTATCTGTAGACTTAAATAAACCGATAGAGCTAACATGTTTGCTGTCTCTATCTCCGGTTGCCATATAAAGTGTATTATTAGCAGTTGTAGTAGCTGTAGTAGGCGTAGTAGATGTAGGAACTATTAAAATATCTGTAACTCCCATACCAGCTAAATGATCTGTTTTTGGTGCCCAAGTAGCTCCTTTGTCTGTAGTTTTCCATAAACCACCAGAAGGAGTACCTACATACATAATATTTGAATTTGCAGGATCTACTGCTACAACATCAACTCTACCAGGACCAGGGTAATCGAAGTTTCCATTTTTAGTTACAATTGCTGTTGGACCAATTTGTGTCCAAGGTTTTACTGTAGAAGAAGATCTAGCTTGTGTATTAGCGTTGTTTTCTAATAAGTTTAAGTAATCTTCTTTATTAACTTGGTTCTTCGGAAAAGTACCATCTGCATTTACTCTGTCTTTCCAAATCCAAACCCAGCGTTCAAATTGTTTTTTTGCTTTTATGTCTGTTTTTGTGAGTACGCCCTTGGCTAGGTTGTTTTTTTCTAAAAACTGTTTTCTTGTTTTAGTCACAATCTCAAAAAAGTTGCTATTCTCTTTAGAGGCTTCCTTTTTATAATTTATTGTTTGTGCACTAAGTGGTGCGCAAAAAATACATAAAAAGATAAAATAAACTACATGTAATCTTGTTTTCATAATAAATTCTAAATTAAAAATTTTGTAAACAAATATCTAAAAAAAATCAATATAAAATAAAAATAATACTACGCAAAAACTACTCATTTCTTATCAAATTATTGTTTTTGTTTAACGTTGATATTAATATTTATTCATAATTTATGTTATGTTGCGCTAGCCTTTGTTATTTTTGTATTTCGTAATTTAAATTTGATAACTTTTTTGATCTTAAATAATAAATATTTTATTCTAAAACTAATTATCGTTTTTTGTAGTTTAACTATTTGCGCCCAAAAAGGAAACTCAAATAGGTACCTTAAATATCTAGATTCTGCAAAAGTTAAAGTGGATGATTTTCCAAATTTGGCAACCAAGTATCTAGATTCTATTCCATATCCAATAGAAAAAAATATAAAAGGTCATCTTTCTGATTATTATAATTTAAAAGCATTGGTAAATTCTCATTTAAACCTGCAAGCAGAGGTATATCATAACTATATTTTAACAGTTAAATATGCAGAGCTAGAAAAAAATTATAATATTGCTGGAGATGCTTGCATAGAATTATTTTACAACCTTTTTATCGTAAAAAAAGATACTATTGCTTTTGATTATCTTAAAAAGGCAGAAAAATACTATACTGAAGTTAATGATACTTATGGACTTTTAGATGTTATGCAAATGAAAGATTTTGCAGAGTATTACAATAAAAATTATGTAAAAAGTAATACACTTATTTTACCAAAATTGGCGTATTACAAATCTTTTACAGAAGATTCTTATTATTATATGCATGCCTTATTTACATTATCATCTAATTATATTCATTTAAAAGATGATGTAAATAGAATTAAATATTTTAATAAGTTTAAAAGTTTAGAAAGCGATACCACTATTCCTTCTTTACTTTATAAAAAGTATCTGGTTACTTTAGATATTTGTTTGGGTACATTATTCTTAGAAAATAACCAATTAGATTCAACTTTATATTATTTAAAAAAAGTTGATACTACGCGTGCCTTTATGAATGATGCTGATGTAGAAAATCATTTCAAAAGCTATATTTCATATTACAACAAGTTACATAATTTTAAAGCAGAAAAAGAATATATAGATTCACTAAAGATTTTTAATGAGACCTTGGTGAAAAAAAATATAAACGCCAGCTATACTATTAATGAATCTTTATTTAAAAGTGAACAAAATTTAGAAGTTGAAACAAATAAAACACATTCCAACAGAAATTGGGTCCTATTCTTAATAACACTTTTAATAGGGATATTTGGCTACATAATAGTACGTTATAAAAAGATGAGTGGTAAAGAAAAGGAGTTTTCTAAACAGAAAAATGAAATTACATTTCTACATAAAAATCACGAAAAATTAAAAGTTAAGGTAAAAGGATTAGAAAATTATATTACTGATTTAAAAAAGGAAATCAAAAATATTTCTTTAATTTCTGATATGAACAATCAAAAATTAGGCATTGTAGAATTGCATAAAAACATACAACATAACTCCTCTGTTTTAGTAGTAAAAGGAGAAGATTATTTAGATTTAATTAATGAATTAAATGTTGATTTTTTTAATCAAATATCTCGTAAACATCCTGAATTAAATTCTTCTGAAACCATTATTTGCTACTATTTATTAATGGAATTTAAAAATAAAGAAATTAGTGCCTTTGTAAATTCATCAATTAGATCTGTTGAAAGTAAAAGATATAGAATAGCTGCTAAATTAGATCTTAAAAACAAAAAAAATAGTCTTCTAGAATATTTACAAGATAATTTTAAACATACTCTATAGAAATAGGTTTATTTTATTTAGTTAAGTATTTGTATATTAGTTTGTTATTAATTTTTTTTGATCGTGTTTTTTAAACTATTTTGATTGAAAAATAGCAACTTTTTTTAAATTTTCTATCAATAAAATTATTTTTTAGCGCAAGTTTATGTAATCGTTAGCATCTAACTATTAAATAAATTTAAAATATAAAAAATAATGAAATTTTTATCCAAAGTAACACTACTCATTTTAATAACGTCATTTTTGTCTTGTACTAGTGAAGATACCACTACTACAGAAAGTACTGATCCTGATGCTACAGTTACAGAATTACATGCAGCTTATGCGGCATTTAACACAGATGCAACAGATATTTATTTGTCCAATAATGGTGCATCGGTAACTATAGAAACTACAGGTTTACCAAATCATGAAACATCTTATTGGGGAGTTGGAAACAGTTTGTATATTGAAGAAGATATCGATAAAACTCCAAGTATTATGAGCAGCAATAACAATGCAACCACAATTACGGTAGATGCAATTCCAGATTTAACAGGTAGTACTGTTAGTACAGAATTAAATACAATTGGTATTGCAGTTAGTGGAGCATCTATTTTTAACGATCAAGAAGGTGGAGGAGCTTTAGATCAAGCTGCAGGAAGTTTAGATTGGACAGGCGCACATATTGGACCGGGAGTTTATCATTATCATTTAGAGCCAATAGCTTTTTCGGATGATGATGAAAAATTAGTTGGAATTTTGTTAGATGGTGTTTTTCTATATGGAAGAAAATGCAATTCTACAGGAACGTATCCTACAGATTTAGATGCTTCTGGTGGACATACATCGGCAACACAATACACAGATGGTGAAAATGAATATCATTATCATATTATTAATGAATTGTATTCAAATACAGGTTCTTATATTGCTTTTGCTGGACCTTATCAAGGTTATTAAATGAGAAATTTTCAACTGATTTTATTCGTTCTTTTTAGTGGTTTTATGAGTTGTAATTCATCAACAAATAAAACAAATAAGCAGTCTTATACGTTTGAGAAAATTCAAATAGATGCTTCTATAATTGTTCATAAAGATAGTTTACACTTAAATGGAAACGAAGGAAATTGGTATTATAAAGACAAACTTTTTAATGGCTTTGGCGTTAAATATTACGCAAACAATTCTTTAAAAGAAAAAACGGGTTTTTTTAAAGGAAAAAAGCAGGGAGTTTATAAGGTTTGGTTTGAAAACGGTATGCTTAAAATGGCTTCGCATTATCATCAAAATACCTTAGAAGGAAGTTATAAATCTTGGTGGAATTCTGGTGTTTTAGCCTCTGAAGTTACGTATAAAAACGGGAAAGCAGAAGGTGTAGAACGCAAATGGTTTAGAGATGGAACGTTATCTAAAGAAAGAAATTTACTGGCGGGTAGAGAAGACGGTTTGCAAAAGGCTTGGTTAGAAAACGGAAAACTATATGTTAATTATGAAGCTAAAAACGGAAGAATTTTTGGCATGAGACGTGCAAATTCTTGTTATAAATTAGAAAATGAAAAACTTGTTGAAAAAAAAATATCAAATAATTAGTTTAGTTTTTATCGTTGTTGTTTTTATAAACTGTAAAAGTGAAGTAAAAAAAGAAAACATAAAAGTTGAAGAAACTAGTCGTGTAGCTTCATTGCCTTACTATAATGAAGAGTCTTTTACACCAAATTGGTTGCAATTAGGTTCTAAAGAGGAAAAAGAATTTCATAAAATTCCAGATTTTAAATTGATAAATCAATTAGGAGAAACGGTTAGTAATAAAACTTTTGAGAACAAAATTTATATTACAGATTTCTTTTTTACCAGTTGCCCAGGTATATGTCCTAAAATGACAGGTAATATGTTTAAAGTTCAAGAAGCCTATAAGAATGACCCCGACGTACTTCTCTTATCACACTCTGTAACCCCTACAAAAGATTCTGTTTCAGTATTAAAAGAATATGCTGTTAAGAACAGTATTATTGATACAAAATGGCATTTGGTTACAGGTGCTAAAAGTGAAATTTATAATTTAGGAAGATCTTCTTATTTTGTAGAAAATGATTTGGGTGAGGAAAAAAGTATTGATGACTTTTTACACACAGAAAACTTTTTATTAATTGATAAAAACAAACATATTAGAGGTATTTACAATGGTTTAAATAGGGCTTCCGTAGCACAGTTAATTATAGATATTAAAACATTAAAAACAGAATTATAGCACCTTTATGTTGATTTTTATTGGTAAAAATTAAAATTAAGTAAAGGTTATAGGCGAAAGAAACTTTTAAATGATCTTTAAATAAAACTAAAATGAAACACACTATTTTTTTATCAATTGTACTAATATTTGTAATTATTGGTTGTAAAAGTAAAAATACAAGTCATACTCACAGTCACTTAGGCAATACAACACATCATTCTCATGCTTCAACTAATTATTTTGAGGCTTACAATTTAAGTGATGAAAATTACGGAACAAAAACCATTGTTTCAATAAAAAATAATATGCGTATTATGGAAACAAATGCGTTGCCAAATCATAAAACGGGAGATTTTCCTAGAAAGGGAAATCCGAATACAATATCCGCGCAAAATAGAACATATACAATTCCATTAAATCCAGCTTATACAGGCAAACCAACTTGGATTAGAGAACCAGGCGTTGCTTTAAATGGTGTAAAATTTGAACCAGGAACAGCAGAAGTAGTTGTTTGCGAAACTGGCGAGAATTATAGAGTAGAAGCATTTCAAGATTTAATAGATCTCGGACTCGATTTTAACCATGCGCATGTACAACCAACAGGTGCGTATCATTATCATGGAACACCAACTTCTGTTATTGAAAAATTTGATACAGGAAAAGATTTGGTACATGTTGGTTTTGCTCATGACGGTTTTCCGATGTATTATTCTAAAAGTGGAAAATACAAATCAAGTTATAAACTTTTAGACGGAACAAGAGAGGGCGAAGACTGCGTGTATGAAAATCCTATGCAAACCTTAAATGTTGCTGTTGGTGGGCATCATGATGGAACTTATGGTTCAGATTTTGAATTTGTAGCAGGTTCTGGCGATTTAGATGAATGCAACGGAATTACCATTAATGGTGAATATTTGTATTTGGTTACCAATGAATTTCCTTATATCAGCAGGTGTTTAATGGGGAAAGTTGTAACAGAAGAACGCAAAGGACCGCCAAGAAATCAAAGAGAGCGATTGTCTTTAGATGATTTATTTAAGCGAATGGATGAAAATAAAGATGAAAAATTATCAAAAGACGAAGTAAAAGGACCTTTGGCAAATGAATTTACTGAATTTGATACAAATAACGATGGATTTATCACTATAGTAGAACTAGAGAAAAGTGCAAAAAATAGACCTAGAAGGAAAAATTAGAAGTATCTGAGTCTTCAGAAGTAGCCACAAACCAGTTTTACAACTAGTTTGTGGTTTTTTTTACTGTCGATTTTCTTAATTAAATTATTGATGTTAATTCACCAAAATCTTTAAGTACACTATTTGCATTTTCTAAAGTTTGGTCATCTGCCATCGGATTTTTATATCCAAAAACAAATATTCCGGCATCGTTTGCTGCCTGTACGCCGTTATCAGAATCTTCAATAACAATACAGTTTTCTTTTGGAGTATTTCCTAAAATTGCCGCTTTTTCAAAAATTTCTGGATGTGGTTTAGACGCTGTTAAATCTGCTCCACTAATTTTTGCTGTAAAGTATTTATTTAAGTTGAATCTGTTAAAAACTCTGTCTATATTCACCATAGCAGAAGAAGATGCTAAAACCAAGGTTAATCCTTTATTATAGCAATGTTTAATTAAGTCTTCTACACCTTTTACCAAATGCAAAGTTGGGTCGTTTTCAAAGAAATTTACATAACGCTTTCTTTTATCCAAAACCAATTCTTCAGGATTCAAATCTAACTTAAAATGGGTTACTAATTTCTGAAAAGCATTTATTGTAGAAGAACCTGTTAGAGTTTTGTACAAATCATCGCTTACATCTACACCTATAGAAATGAAGGTTTCATAATAGGCTTTTTTATGAATTTCTTCAGAATCTATAATAACACCATCCATGTCAAAAATGACACATTTTATTTCTTTTGGTAAGTTCATTTTTATCATATTCTCTATTCTCTATTCATTATTTCAAAAACTTCGCTTTTAAAGCAGGCGTTGGTATCATACAACTTTCTTTTTTTCCAAACCACGAGTATCTGTTTTTTGCAATATAATCATAAACAAAGTCTCTAAAACCTACAGGAAAAACCCATAATAGTTGAGATAATTTCCAAAATCCTCCAAAAGTATTCATCACTTTTAAGGCTGCTGTAGATTTAATATCATAAGAAACCCCTTGTTCATATAAGATAATTGAGTCAATTTTGGTAATATCAATCCCTAAATGATTGGTAATTTTTTTACCGGTTTCTGATTGTAAAGCAGCAAATAAGAAAGCGTTATTATAATCATACTTTATCACTTTTAAGACAGCATTGTTACAGAGGTTACACACCCCATCAAACAGAATTATTTTTTTATTTTTAGGTAAATCAATCATTTACAGGTTTCAAATTTAAAGTGTAAAAATACTTTATCTTTTTTTAAGTAGAAAAGAATTTCTCTAGGGTTTTCTAAGGAACTTCTATAAGCATTGCAATGCTGTATTGACATAAATTTAGCGGATTAATTATTATTTAAAAAAATAGTTAAGATCTTGTAACATAATTTTTAATTAGGCGTCTTATGTTTGTACTTAGTTATTTTAAGACTTGTTTTTAACATAAAATTAATAAAAACACCAAATAGCTTTCGGTATTTTCGTTTAAAATTGACCAAACTAATGATTAGAATTGAAAAACTTCACAAATCTTACCCAATTGGTAAGGATTTTTTACATGTTTTAAAAGGAATAGATTTACACATAAAAGAAGGCGAATTTGTTTCTATTATGGGATCTTCTGGTTCTGGAAAATCTACCTTATTAAATATTGTTGGTTTATTAGACACCCATGATGAAGGTGATTATTATTTAAACGGACAACTTATTAAGGACTTAAATGAAAAAAAAGCAGCCATTTTAAGAAATAAATTTTTAGGTTTTGTATTTCAATCTTTTAATCTTATTAGCTATAAAACAGCGTTAGAAAACGTTGCGTTGCCTTTGTATTATAAGGGAATAAATAGAAAAGAACGCTTAAAAATAGCCTTAGATTATTTAGATAAAGTAGGTTTAAAAGATTGGGCAAATCACTTACCAAATGAACTTTCTGGAGGGCAAAAACAACGTGTGGCTATAGCAAGAGCATTGGTTACAAAACCAAAAGTTGTTTTAGCAGATGAGCCTACAGGTGCGTTAGATTCTACCACCACAGATTCTGTGATGGATTTATTAAAAGACATTAATAATGAAGGAATGACTGTCTTTGTAATTACACACGAAGAAGAAGTTGCAGAACAAACAAAAAGAATTGTACGTTTAAAAGATGGTTTAATTATTAGTGACGAATTAACATCAACAGGAAAAGTAAAAGCCGTTTAATTATGTTTGATTTAGATCGTTGGAGAGAAATTTTTCAAAGTATTAGTAAAAACAAATTACGTTCTGCGTTATCTGGTTTTACGGTTGCTTTTGCTATTTTGTTATTCACGTTGTTGTTTGGTATTGGTAACGGACTTCAAAATACATTTAAAAATGAGTTTGCAAAAGATGCCATGAACTCCATTTATATCTGGTCTAATTTTACAACTAAAGCTTATAAAGGAAACCAAATAGGAAGAAGAATTCAGTTTAAAAATGATGATTTTACCTTTTTAAAAGAAAAATTTGGTGATAAAATTCAAACAATAAGTCCAAGAATTCAAAGAAGTTCAGAAGTAGTTTATAAAGATGAAAAAGATACATATTCTATTAGAGGAGTTTATCCAGGATACTATATATTAGAATCTGCAGAGGTTACAGAAGGGCGCTTTTTAAATTTTAGAGACATTAACGAAAAAGCCAAAGTAGTGGTTATTGGTAGAATGGTTGAAAAAGATTTATTCGGTCAATTAAGTGCTTATGGAAAACAATTAAATATTGGCGGTATTATTTATAAGGTAATTGGTGTTTTTTCTGATCCAGGAGGAGATAGTGATGAGAGATATATTTATACACCTTTTTCTACCATGCAAAGATTGTATGGTAATAATGGCCATGTAGATGAATTTGGTATTACATACAACCCAAATTTAAGTATTGATGCTGCTATTGCTTTTGGCAATAAAATGCAAAGAGAACTTAAGAAAAAACACAATGTTTCACCAGATGATCAACGTGGTATTGGTTTAAACAATTATGCAGAAGGTAACAAAGAAGTTTCTGGAATGATGGTAGGTTTAAGTATCTTAATTTTAGTGATAGGTTTTGGGACATTAATTGCAGGTGTTGTTGGTATTAGTAATATTATGGTATACATTGTTAAAGAAAGAACCAAAGAATTGGGTATCAGAAAAGCTGTTGGTGCAACCCCAGGAGCCATTGTTGGTATGATTATGCAAGAAGCTATTTTTATTACCGCAATTTCTGGTTATGTTGGTTTAATGGTTGGTGTAGGAATTTTAAAATTAGTAGGTCCTAGTTTAGAAAAGTTTTTTATTTTAAATCCTAGCGTTTCCACACCAGTTGTAATAGGAGCAACAGTAACATTAATTTTAGCGGGTTTAATTGCCGGTTATTTACCAGCTAAAAAAGCAGCAAGAATTAAACCAGTAGTAGCATTAAGCGCAGATTAGTTATGAAATTTTTATTTGAAAAAGATACTTGGCAAGAAATTTATGGTAGTATTCGAAAGAATAAAACCAGAACAGCTATTACTATTTTTGGTGCTTTTTGGGGTATTCTTTTATTAGTAGGGTTGTTAGGAGCGGCAAAAGGATTAGAAAATAGCTTTAATAATATGTTTGGAGATTTTGCAACCAACAGTGTTTTTATGTCTGGTAGCAGAACTTCTATGCCTTTTAAAGGTTTTCAAGAAGGAAGAAAAATTAATTTAAGACTTGGTGATGTAGATAAAATTCGTTCAGAAATAGATGGTGTGCAATTTGTTGTGCCTAGAAATGCAACAGGCGGACAAGTAATTCATGGTTTAAAAACAGGGAATTTTACAATTTTTGGAGATTTTCCATTATTAGATGAAGTGCAAAAAAAGGATCTAATTCAAGGTAGGTTTATCAACCAAAATGATATTGATGATAATAAAAAAATATGTGTAATTAGCGAAGGTGTTTTTAAGGAAATTTATGATAAGAATGAAGATGTCATTGGCACATATATTAAAATAAGTAGTATAAATTATAAAGTTGTTGGCGTTTATAAAACAAGTCAATTTGAAGGGAAAAATAATGTTCATATTCCTTTTAGCACCTTTAAACTAGTTTATAATAAAGGAGACAAATTTGAATGGATGGTTGTTACCGGAAAAAAAGAATTTGATATTGTACAAGTAGAAGCAGATGTAAAATTACTTTTAAAAAATTTACATAAAATTCACCCTGAAGATAACAGAGCATTTAGAGGGTTTAATTTAGGAAAAGAAATATCTAAAGTTACAGGTTTTTTAACAGGAATGCAGTTTTTAACCTGGTTTGTGGGTATCGCAACCTTAATTGCAGGAATTTTTGCAATTGGAAACATCCTATTAATTACTGTAAAAGAACGCACAAAAGAGATTGGTATTAGAAGAGCTTTGGGCGCTACACCAGTACAAATAAGGCAACAAGTTGTTTTAGAATCATTGTTTTTAACATTATTAGCGGGTTCTTTAGGAATCATTGCCGGAGGTGTTATTTTAATGGTCATAGATCATTTAGATTTATTAACAAACCCAACGGTAAATATACCCATTGTATTAATTGCGTATGCCGTTTTGGTAATATTAGGAACTTTAATAGGTTTAATTCCTGCATATATGGCAACTATTGTAAAACCTATAGACGCATTAAGAGAAGAATAAAGAAAATCAATTAACCAGAATAAAAAGAGTAAAATGAAAAAAATAATCATTTTTGGAAGTATCGCAGTAGCGCTAATCTTAGTACTAATTTGGTTTGGTAAAAAGAATCAAACAAGTATTATAGATTATCAAACGGAAAAACCTTTTAAGACTACCATTGTAAAAAAGAGCATTGCTACTGGTAAAGTTACTCCGCTTGAAGAAATTGAAATTAAGCCTCAAATTACTGGTATAATTGATAAAATTATGTTGTTAGAAGGTGCAAAAGTTAAAAAAGGAGACTTAATTGCAACGGTAAGAGTGGTGCCAAATGAGCAATCTTTAATTAGTGCTAGAGGTAGGGTAAATAATATTAATTTAAGTCTTAAAAATGCTGAAATCTCCTATAATAGAAATAAGAATTTATTCGATAAAGGGGTTATTTCTAGAGCTGAGTTTGAAAAAATTGAGCTAACCTTTAATCAAGCAAAGCAAGACTTACAAAACGCGCAAAATGATTATCAGATAATTAAAAAAGGATCTTCGGGTTCTGGATCTTCTGCAAATACAAATATTTTGGCGCAAATGAGCGGAACTATTTTAGAGATTCCTGTAAAAGAAGGAGACCAAGTAATTCAGTCTAATAACTTTAATGCAGGTACAACCATTGCTTCTATTGCAGATATGAGTAAAATGATTTTTGAAGGAAAAGTAGATGAATCTGAAGTAGGAAAATTGGTAAAAGGAACAAAAATAGAAATCTCCTTAGGAGCTATAGAAAATAAAAAATTTCCTGCCGTTTTAAATTTTATTGCACCTAAAGGAACAGAAGAAGCAGGAGCGGTACAATTTAAAATTAAAGCAGATGTTTTATTAGATGATGAATATTTTATTAGAGCTGGTTACAGTGCAAATGCAGAAATTGTTTTAGAGAAAAAAGATAGCGTTTTATCCATAAAAGAATCTTTATTACAGTTTGATAGAAAGACGGAAAAACCTTTTGTAGAAGTTAAAAATGCAGAAGGAAAATTTGATAAAAAAGATATTAAATTGGGAACATCAGATGGTGTAAATGTTGAAATTTTAGAAGGTGTTACCGCAGATGATGAAGTTAAAATCTGGAACAAAACATCTAAAGAAGAAGAAAAAGATAATAAAAATTAATGTAAGCATTTAGGTTGTAAGACCTAAAAAAACTATTGAATAATGGTAAAACCTAAGACTAAATCTTGTTTAGTCTTAGGTTTTTTTTTGAATTTCCTCAAAGTACATTAAGGTTGGTGAAAATTAATTTTTACCAACTTTAAACCTTAAACCTTAAACCTTAAACCTTAAACCTTAAACCTTAAACCTTAAACCTTAAACCTTAAACCTTAAACC
>NZ_JBPOGL010000023.1:0-60980 GCF_051251875.1 Polaribacter sp. | reverse complement strand
ATTTTATGAAAAAACAAAAGTGAAGGTGAGAAGTTTATATCGAGCGAAGACGAGATGAACCCGGTCTTTCGCTCAAAGACTTTATTTCATTGTAAAGTCTTTTTTTTGTCTTAAATTTTATGAAAAATCAAAAATAAAGGTGAGAAGTTTATATCGAGCGAAGACGAGATGAACCCGGTCTTTCGCTCAAAGACTTTACTTGATTGTAAAGTCTTTTTTTTTGTCCTAAATTTTATGAAAAAACAAAAGTGAAGGTGAGAAGTTTATATCGAGCGAAGACGAGATGAACCCGGTCTTTCGCTCAAAAGACTTTACTTGATTGTAGAGTCTTTTTTTTGTCCTAAATTTTATGAAAAATCAAAAATAAAGGTGAGAAGTTTATATCGAGCGAAGACGAGATAAGTTATCAATACAAAAATTTATAGAGTTTCTAGTATTAGGAGGTTCCCACGCAAAAAAAGCGTGGTCGGGCTTTCCGTTGCAATCTTTTTATGGCGTATTTATGTAAGTAATTACCTATTATATGAATAAGTAAACTTTGTAAAAACTACTGAAACAAAATGAACATAAAAAGGATTTCCACTTCAATCCCTAACCCGGGCAATCAGCTTTTTTTATACTACTTACAATACATCACCTAGTTGTTTTATTACCCAATCTCCATCAAAAATAAAAACGTCAGAATTATTATTTTATTTTCTCTTTTCGCTTTTCTCTAAACTAGAACAATGTTCCTTTTCACAAAACAATACTTTGCGTTATAAATTCTTCAACTTATCACCAAAAACCAAGACCAATACAATAGGAATTGCCAAAGAAATAACCAGTATTTTATTTGTAGAAAACAATGCTGGCTTCAATAATAAAGTAAACACAAAACCACCAATTGCGCCACCTAAATGAGCAGCGTGACCCACATTACCAATTTGTTTTTTCATTCCGTAAATAGAATACAATAAATAACCAACTCCAAAAATATAACCAGGAATAGGTATTGGAATAAAAAATAAATACAGCTCCATTCCAGGATACAATAAAATAGAGGCGTAAACAATTCCAGAAACAGCACCAGAAGCACCAACGGCACTATAATAAGGTTCATTTTTATGATAATGTAACGTATATAAACTTCCTGCTAACAAACTACCAAAGTAGATTACTAAAAAATTAGGAATGCCTACCATAGTAGTTACAATATTCCCAAATAAGTACAAAGCATACATATTAAACCCTAAGTGAATCCAATCTACATGTAAAAAACCAGAAGTAAATGCACGTAATTTCTCACCAGCTAAAATTTTACTTACCTGAAACTTATATTTGTCTAAAAAAGAATAATCATTAAATCCTTTCATAGACACCAAAACATTGGCAATTATAATTAATAATACAGCTTGATTTATATTTCCCATCATATAACAAACATAAGAAAATCCGTTTAGTAAATCTATTTGGTTTTAAATATAAATCCGATATTTGCATCATTAAAAACACATACATGCAATTTATAGCTTTTGCCCTTACCTACCCCATTATATTAGCCCTCTCTATTCTACCCATGAGAGTTTTATACATGATTTCAGATTTTTTTGCCTTTTTAGTGTATTATGTTTTTGGGTATAGAAAAAAAGTAGTTTTACAAAATTTACGACTTGCATTTCCAGAAAAAACGGAGCAAGAAATTACAGCAATATCAAAAAAATTCTTTCGCCATTTTACAGATATCATTATGGAAAGTATTAAATATTTTTCCATGTCTGAAAAAGAAATTAAAAAACGCTATAAATATATCAACCCAGAATTGGTAGATTCTTATGGAAAAAAAGGAAAAAGTATTATTATAACTGGCGCACATCAAGGAAACTGGGAATGGTCTACAAGTTTACCCTTGTCTTTAGAAATTACTGTTTTGGGCGCTTACGCAAAATTAGCCAACAAGTATTTTGAAAAAGCCATAAAAAAGAGTAGAAAAAGATTTGGAATTGATGGTTATAAAACGTCTGAAACAGTTAAAAGTATTACAAGAAATGTGGTTCATAATGTACAAGCAGCTTATATTTTATTAAGCGATCAATCTCCACAACCTCATAAGGCTTTTTATTGGAATAAATTTTTCGGAATTACAGTACCCATTCATTCTGGGGCAGAAATGTTAGCTAAAAAATTTGATTTTGTAGTGATCAATTACGTTGCTAAAAAAGTAAAACGTGGTTATTATGAAGTTGAATTTGAATTAATTACAGATGCTCCAAAAGACCTTAAAGATTTTGAAATTACAGATAAATATATAGCTATTACAGAAAAAAACATACGAGAACAACCAGCTTTTTATTTATGGTCTCATAAACGTTTTAAACATAGCGATAAAGTACCTAAAGAGTTTCAGTAAATGCTATCAATCCATAACAAACTTAAATCCTGCGGTAATAATACTAGAACCAAAGGTGGTATCTCTATCATATTGATAAAATTTCAAATCGATACTTTTTAATCCGTATTTCCAAATATGACCATTTGCAAAAATGTCTGTATAAGAAACACCAAAACCATATTGATTTGCTGTATATTTAGATAAATCATAATCAGAAGTATAAAACGCATCTGATGATAAAGCAGTTTCATAAGGTTTAAAATAATCTGCAGCCGTCTGATTATAAAATCGATAAGAAGGATACAAAACAAATTTATCTGAAATTTTAACAGGCAACTCAATACTTGCTGTATGAGAGTTTATGCCCCAATCGTCATAATAATAACGATAAAAAGTTCTTACAGTAAAAATTTCATTCAAATACCAGTTTAATCTTCCACCCAAAGCAACTTTAAACCTACTATCTGGTAATTGTTCTACATTATCTGCCAACTGAAAACTATCTACAAAAGAATCTGCTACATCACCAAAGTAAATTCTTTGAAAAGGTGTAGATAATAAACCTTGCTGCTGTACAAAATCTACCGCCAAAGATCCTTGAAGATTTTTATGCAAGATTTGAGAGAATCCAAAGCCAAGCGAGTAGGAATTTCGTCCCGTACTATCAAACTCACTAAAACTAGGATTGTAATTTGTGTTTCCGGTAATTGTATTCTGCGTAAATAATTGATCGTTTAAACCCTTTCCACCAGTTATAAATGGTCTTAATTCAAAGGGATAAATTGTACTCCAAGTATCAATAAAAATATTTGCATGGATACTTAATTCAGTATTTTTCTCATTAAAGAGCTTTGTATAAGAACCACCAACACCTAAGGAAAAATAATCATATTCCGAAGATATGGATACTTTTGTAGACCAAATATCATTTCTATCATCCGAACTATGGCTATAATTACCAGTTAAATTCACCCATAAATCACCACTAGAAGCACCTGAAGAAGCCTGAAAAGGATCTGCTACTCCATCATCAAATGGATTTATATTACTAGAAGATGCAGATGTATATGCAGATATTCCTGCGTCTATTGTTAAAACATCATCATCATTTAAAGGCATTGAAACCACAAAAGTACTTGTAATATCTGATAGTTTTTCTGTTCCAACTCCGCCACTTACCGCTGCATTATCCCCATCTTGACTGTAATAACTTGTTAAAAAATCTACTTCTGTTGTTTCTAAAACACGTTTTTTATAAACCTGAATAGTATCTTTCGTTTGTTACGCAAAGCTGGAAAGTGATGCGAATACAAAGCTAAATGTTAGAAAAAATTTTATGTTGTTCATTTTTTAATTCAAAACTTATTTTAATTTATGAATACTTAATTACAACCGCAGCCACCACCGGTTTTTCCTCCATTTGCTCCAACAGCCGCTTCTCTATAAGAATGTGCTGTAGTTAAATTACGATCACAATTCTTTTCTGAAAGTGCCATATCCGGGTCATTAATATTTACTTTTTCGTATTCTTTTACCACCACACAGTTGCTAAAAAAACAGACGAAACTTACTAAAACTATAATTTTTTTTATCATAATTTATCTATTTCAATATTTTTAGATTTTGTAATATTCCCTTGATCATCAATAATTATACACTCAATTTTAGGCAGTTGATTTATACGGTCTACCCCTGTTTCTTTACCCATTACAAAAATGGAAGTTGCCAATGCATCCGCCAGTTCTGCTTTAGGTGCAAAAACAGTTACACTTATAATTCCACTAGAAGGGTAGCCTGTTCTGGGATCTATAATATGCGTGTACCTTTTACCATTAAAATTAACATATTTCTCATAATTTCCAGAAGTAACCACTGCCCCATTTGTTATTGGCAATAAAGCAAAAACTTTATTTTTATTTAACGGATTGGTAATTGCAATTTTCCATTCATTTCCATTCGGCTGTTTTCCCCATGTATTCATGTCACCAGAAGCATTTATAATTCCTGAGGAAACGCCTTTAGAAATTAATAACTCTTTTGCCTTGTCAGCAGCATATCCTTTTCCGATTGCACCAAAACCAATCTTCATTCCTTTTAATTTTAAAAAAACTGTATGTTTGGTTTTATCTAATACAATATTTTTATACCCTACTTTATCTACAGAAGCAGAAATTTCTTTTTCCGATGGCATTTTTTTCATACTGCTATCAAATTTCCAGATTTTATCCATAGATGCATAACTAATATCAAAAGCACCATCTGTTAATTTAGAAATACCAATAGCCCTTTCTATGAAGTTATAAAGTTCTACATCAACTTTTACAGGTTTAATTCCTGCATATTTATTTATTTCCGAAGTCTGAGAATTTACATCCCAAGAAGAAATTAATTTTTCTATTCTTTTTATCTCTGTAGTAGCAGTATTTATATAAGTAGCTGCTGTAATAGAATCTTTAGCAACCACTGTAATTTCAAAACCACTTCCCATTAAAATAAGTGATTTTTTGTAAGACTGTTGGGTAAAACATATTGTTGTAAACAACATAATCCCCACAAAAAGTAACTGTTTCAAATTTATTTGATAAAACTATTTATCTCTTTAATATATGCTTCTGGTGAGATTTTTTTGTAACCTGTTTTCCCTAACACATTTCCATTTTTATCTAAGACAACAACAAAAGGAAATCCGCCACTTTTATTATACATTTCTGCCAATTTAGCATTTGCATTGGTTTGCTTTTCTGATAAAGCATTTTTCTTTCTTCTAGGAAAATCTGCCTGTAACATTACAAAATGTTCTTTGGCAAAAGTTTTAAAAACGTCTGTACTCCAAATTTCTCTATCTAATTTAATACAAGGCGCACACCAATCAGATCCTTGAAATACCAAAACTATGGTCTTATTTTCTTGTGTAGCAATTTCTTTAGCTTTCGTAAAATCCGTTTGCCAATCTTGCGCTAATACCACACTTACATTTAAAAGAAGTACTATAAATAATACTATATTTTTTCTCATTATATGTTTTATTACATTATAACGACAATAATAATTTTATGGTATTATTAGGAACAACTTTTTTCTAAAAATTATTTTTTTCTTTTAGAAAGATAAAACCTTGCACCAATAACAATTGATTTCTGGAAAAAAGTAAAACTTTGTGAAGCCTTATCGGCAGGATTAAAAGTAGTTCTAATATCTGGCATATTTACATAACCATATTTTAGATCTGATTGAATAAAAAAGTGTTTAAAGAAGGTTAAGTTTAAACCTACACCTGCTGAAACACCCCAACCAGACAAATGAAATTCATCCCATCTTTCTTGGTTAAAAAGTGTTGAATTTGTTCTAGGATAAATAATTCCTGCGCCAAAACCTTCTGTAATATTTAATTGAAAATCTTTATGATTCATGCCTATAAGATGGCTAATTTCATCAAATCTATAAAACTCTACGCTAATATAGTTTAGACCGTCTGTGTGTTCAAATTGTAAAAAATCATGTGAAAGTAAAATATCATCATTATTATAAACACCATCAAACTGAGTACCGGCATTTATTTCTCCATCAATTTTTACGGTTTGGTAAGAAGCCATTACATATTTCATGTGGTCTACACCAATAGAAATAGTATAATTATCCGACAGAAAATAACCAAATCTGTAGTTGTTTTGAGGAATGGTAACTCTACCAGGGTTTAAATAATCATTATAACTAAAGGAAGTTACTTTGTCTTTTGCAACTACATTTTTCAAGGTAAAATCGTAATTTTCTCCCGTTAAATGGATATCAGAATCTGAAAAACTTGCTCTGTTCCATCCCCAATAAAAAAACATTTTCCCTTTATTAGATACTTTTTCTACTTTCTTTTCTTGTGAAAAAAGAAAATTACTAAATAGTAATAAAAGGAAAAATAGTTGTTTTGTTTTCAAAATATTAGCCAATAATTTCTTTAATTTCATTGATAAAACGCACAGCTAAATCATCTGCGGCTTGCTGAGATTTTGCTTCTGTATAAATTCTAATAATTGGCTCTGTATTCGATTTTCTTAAATGAATCCATTCATCTGCAAAATCAATTTTTACGCCATCTATAGTATTCACTTCTTCATTGGCATATTTTGTAGCCATGGTTTCTAAAATCTTGTCAACATCAATTTCTGGTGTTAATTGAATTTTATTTTTACTCATAAAGTAACTAGGATATGAATCTCTAAGTTCTTTACAAGACATTTTTTTATGTGCTAAGTGCGATAAAAACAATGCAACACCTACTAGAGAATCTCTACCGTAATGAGAAGCAGGATAAATGATTCCTCCATTTCCTTCTCCACCAATAACCGTATTGGTTTCTTTCATTTTAATAACCACATTCACTTCACCAACTGCAGAAGCTGTATAGGTTCCGCCATGTTTTTGAGTAACATCTCTTAAGGCTCTAGAAGACGATAAATTAGAAACCGTGTTTCCGCCACCTAAACGTCCTAAAACATAATCTGCACAAGCTACTAAAGTATATTCTTCACCAAACATAGAACCGTCTTCAGAAATCAATGCCAATCTATCTACATCAGGATCTACAACAATTCCGAAATCTGCTTTTTCTTTTACCACCAATTCAGAAATATCTGTTAAGTGTTCTTTTAAAGGTTCTGGATTGTGAGGAAATTGCCCATTAGGAGTACAATATAATTCGACACATTTTACGCCTAATTTTTTTAATAAAGCAGGAATAAAAATTCCACCAGTAGAATTTACACCATCTACAACCACTTTAAATTTTGCTTTTTTAATGGCTTTTACATCCACTAAATCTAAATTTAAAACTTCTTTAATGTGCTTTTTTAAATACTTTGTATTTTTTTTATAACTTCCTAAATCATCTACTTCTGCAAATGAGAAATCTTCACTTTCTGCTAAGGTTAAAATTTCTTCTCCTTCTGCTCCGTTTAAAAATTCTCCTTTTTCATTTAACAATTTTAAAGCATTCCATTGTTTTGGATTGTGAGAAGCTGTAAGAATAATTCCACCATCTGCTTTTTCTAAAGGTACTGCAACTTCTACTGTTGGTGTTGTTGATAACCCTAAATCTATAACATCTATGCCTAAACCTACTAAAGTATTGGCTACTAAACTTGATATCATTTTACCAGAAATACGAGCGTCTCTACCAATTACTACTTTTATCTTTTTCTTATCTGCATTTCTTGTTTTGATAAAAGCACCATAAGCTGATGCAAATTTTACGGCATCTATTGGCGTTAAATTGTCAGCAGTTTTTCCACCGATGGTTCCTCTAATTCCTGAAATTGATTTTATTAATGTCATAGTTAATTTTGTTGTTTCTTTAGCTTTGCAAATATAAATTATTCTGATTTAGTTCTTTGTTAAATGCATAAAAAAAAGCAATTATAGCATGGTAACAGCTTGCTTAAAAACTATCAAAAAGTCTGCGTTAGGGATTGCAGTGAAAATCCTTTTTTTGAGGTACGATAAAAAAGATTGTAGCGTAAAGCCCGACCACGCTTTTTTGCGTGGGAACGCCCAAATTAGCATCAAAGTATTTTTGATTTTTATATTCCTACAACATTTTTAAAAAGATATAGAAAATAAAAAACCCGATGCAAATTGCATCGGGTTTTAAGATATTATAAATATCATCTAACTACTGAATAAGAAATTATTTTTTCTTTTTTGCGCTAGATTCCATTTTCTCTTTTAATGCTGCAAGACCTCCAATATCACCAAAAGTAGTTTTTTCTGCTTCTGCAGCTTTCTTATTTGCTACTTTGATATTTTTCTTCTCTTGTGCTTTAAATAATGAAGTATGAGAAACTACAACTCTTCTATATTCTTTAGAAAATTCTAAAACAATAAATTCTGCTGTATCTCCTTTTTCTAATTTAGAACCGTCTTCTTTTTCTAAGAAACGAGTTGGTGCAAATCCTTCTACGCCATCGGCAAAAGTTACAACTGCTCCTTTATCGTTCTTTTCTTTAATAGTTCCTTCATGTTTAGAATCTATAGTATACGTAGCTTCATGTGCATCCCAAGGATTGTCTTGAGTTTGCTTATGACCTAAGTTTAACTTTCTATTCTCTACATCTAATTCTAAAACTTGAACTTCTAATTTATCACCAACAGTTACAAAATCTGATGGATGTTTAATTTTCTTAGTCCAAGATAAATCAGAAATATATACTAAACCATCTATTCCTTCTTCTAACTCAACAAATACACCAAAGTTTGTGTAATTTCTTACTGTACCAGTATGAGTAGAACCTACAGGATATTTAGTTGTAATATCTGTCCAAGGATCTGGATGTAATTGTTTAATACCTAAAGACATTTTACGGTCTTCTCTGTCTAAAGTTAAGATTTGAGCTTCTACCTTATCTCCAACTTTTACAAAATCTTGTGCAGAACGTAAATGTGTAGACCAAGACATTTCAGAAACGTGAATTAACCCTTCTACTCCTTGTTCTACTTCTACGAATGCTCCGTAATCTGCTAAAACAACAACTTCACCTGTTACTTTATCACCAATTTTTAAATCAGTATTTAAAGCTTCCCAAGGATGCGCAGATAATTGTTTTAAACCTAATTGTATTCTAGATTTGTTATCATCAAAATCTAAAATTACAACGTTTAATTTTTGATCTAATTCTACAACTTCATTAGGATGATTGATACGAGACCAAGATAAATCAGTAATATGTACTAATCCGTCTACACCACCTAAATCTACAAAGACACCATAAGAAGTAATGTTTTTAACAACACCTTCTAATACTTGTCCTTTTTCTAATTGACCAATAATTTCTTTTTTCTGTAATTCAATATCAGCTTCAATAAGAGCTTTATGAGATACAACAACGTTTTTAAATTCGTGGTTGATTTTCACAACTTTGAATTCCATTGTTTTCTCTACGTATTGATCGTAATCTCTAATTGGCTTCACGTCAATTTGAGATCCTGGTAAGAATGCTTCGATTCCGAAAACATCTACAATCATACCACCTCTTGTTCTACATTTAACAAAACCGTTAACAACTTCACCAGTTTCATGTGCATTGTTAACACGCTCCCAAGCTTTAATTACTCTTGCTTTTTTGTGAGATAATACTAATTGACCAGAAGAATCTTCTCTTTTATCAACCAATACTTCTACAGTATCTCCTTCTTTTAATCCAGAATTGTAACGGAATTCATTTAAAGAAATAACTCCTTCAGATTTAGAATTGATGTCAATAATAGCATCTCTATCCGTAATTCTGATTACAGTTCCTTCAATTACATCACGCTCATTTACAAAACCTACAGTTCCTTCTAACGCTTTTTCAAACTCAACCAATTTGTCTTCATCAACTGCTTCAATACCTTGTTCGTATTTGTGCCAGTTAAAATCAGCTAAAAATTGTGTTGGATCTACAGCTGGAGTCGCTGTTTCTTGTACTTCTGCAGCAACTACTTGCTCTTCAGTGTTTTTTGTTTCTTCAGACATGTGTCTAAAATAATTTTGTATCTTGTTGTTTTTCAGATTTTTAACGATAAAAACGCCAAGAGTTGTTTTTATAAATTGTTTTATATAGTTCCTTTTATAAATCTGTTCTCGTAAAAAGGAGTGCAAATTTACAAAAATCATTTGATTTTAAACACTTTAGAATTAAATTATTATTCTTTTTATTCTTGGTAGACAAAAAACTACCTTTGCAGCCTTAAAACCTTTTTGGTTAGATTTTAATGAAGATGGATAAAAAAACAAAAGATTTAGTAGATAAAGGAATTATGCTTCCCTTAATGGAAGAATTCTATACAATACAAGGTGAAGGTGCTCACACAGGTACCGCCGCTTATTTTATTAGAGTTGGTGGTTGTGATGTGGGTTGCCATTGGTGCGATGTTAAAGAGAGCTGGAATGCAGATTTACACCCACCTACATTGGCAGACACCATTGTACATAATGTAAAAATGCATGCTAAAACCGTTGTTATTACTGGTGGAGAGCCTCTAATGTGGTCCATGGATTATATTACCAATTTATTGCAAGAAAACAATATTAAAACCCATATAGAAACTTCTGGAGCCTATTCTTTTTCAGGAAAATGGGATTGGTTTTGTTTATCGCCAAAGAAAACAAAATTACCATTAGACGAAGTTTATAGAGAAGCAGATGAGTTAAAAATGATTATTCATAACAAATCTGATTTTGATTTTGCAGAACAAGAAGCCGCTAAAGTAGGTAAGAAATGTCAACTTTATTTACAACCAGAATGGAGTAAAAAAGAAAAAATGACGGCTGAAATTGTAGATTATGTTATGAAAAATCCAAAATGGAAAATTTCTTTGCAAACACATAAATATCTGAATATTCCTTAATATTCAGATAGTTACTTTTTTTATGAAAAGCTATTTCCTGCTTTCAACTACATCTTTTTATAGCTGTTATTACAAAGTTTACTTTTTTATAAACAGTGGCAATCTCTCTATTTTAAATTAGTAGCTACTGTTTTCTCACCAGATTCAAAATTATATATTTTTCTATAATACTACTTTTTACTTTTTTATTCATTGAATATCTCAAAACAAGAAAAGTAAAAATATTGTTCCGTTTGACAAAAAATTGCAAAAAATCTTATTTTTTTAATTCGGTAATAGTTTCAACAGAACTTTATCCAAATCGGATAATTTCATTTTTATAAAATTTATTACGCGGTGATATTTAGTCTTTAAAAACATTTTAGGTTTAAATAATAAATAAGGAGAACCCTTATTTATTTTATGGTAAAATACGGATCAACACCTTATAAAAACCATAATTTTGTTCATTGAACATATATAAATTTTAAAACCAATTAAGTAAAAATAATTTTTTTTAATTAAAATCCCCCAAAAAGATGCCCCCTACATCTACATTACACACCTCAAAGAGGTGTTTGATAAGAATTATGTATATATTAATTTTTTATTCAACACCTCTATTTTCCCAGACTATTAAAATAGACGACAGCTCTAATTCTGCCGAGGAACTTGTTAATATATTAATTAACAATTCATGTATACCTTTGTCTAATTACAATTTATCTAGTAGTAAATCTGTTGCATATTTTAATAACAACAACGGAGCGTTTCCTATTTCTGAAGGAATTATTATTAGAAACGGAATTGCAAAATATTCTGAAGGTGCCTTTACAAACGCTAACTTAAGTAGCGAAATATCTACCAATGGAGATGATCAGCTACAAGCAATTAGTGATGAAAACGGTCAAAATGCTACCATAACAGATGTGGCTTTTTTAGAATTTGATTTCATTCCAATTGGTAACGATTTTAATTTTAATTTCTTATTTGCTTCCAATGAATATGGAGAATGGCAATGTAGTTTTAGTGATGTTTTTGCAATATTATTAACTAATATTGAGACCAATGAAACCACTAATCTTGCTGTACTTCCGGGTACAGATACCAATATTTCTGTTCAAAATATTAGAGACCAACAATACAACAGTAGCTGTAATTCTATCAATGCAGATTTATTTGACACCTATCACGTAGATAACGCTACAAACTCTACTGTTAATATGAGGGGTTATACAAAAGTAATGAACGCTTCATCTACTGTAATCCCAAATAATCGTTATAAAATAAAATTTGTTTTAGGAGATACCAATGATGCTGATTTTGATTCAGCAGTTTTTATTCAAGCAGGTAGTTTTACTTCAAATTTTGATTTAGATGCAATTACAGCCGTTTGTGATGGTGAAGAAGTATTTATTGACTCTGGTTATGATAATACAAATGACTTTGAATACAAATGGGAAAAAGACGGAATTACGATACAAGGAGCTACTAATCCTACTTTAACTACAACAGATAAAGGCGTATTTAAGTTAACAATTACCAGTTTAATAACACACTGTTCATATTCAGATGAAATTGAAATAGAAGACCTTCAAATTGCATCCCCAATTGATTTATTTGAATGTAGTACAGATACTTCTGCCATATTTAATTTAACTCAAAATAACCAAGATGTATTGGCTATAGATGAAAGCATTTATGATATTGTCTATTATGATTCTGTAGAAAATGCTATAAATGATATCGCTATTGAAGAAACTCTTTTAACAAATTATCCATCAGAATCTGGAAAAACCATTTATATTAAAGTAAAAAATAAAACTTCAGAACAACTTTGTACTTCTTATTTAGAATTCCAATTAACAGTTGAAAACATTGTTGCAACTACACCAGATAATCTTCTGGTTTGTGAAGACGAAATATCTGTGGATATTTTAACACCTACAAAGCCTCAAATTTTAAACAGACTTCTAGCCTCAAATTACATACTTTCTTATTATACTTCTGAAGTAGATGCAAATACAGGTACAAATGAAATTGAAGACCCTTTAAATTTTTCTTTACCAAATAGTACAAATAGTATAGCTATTTGGGCAAGATTAGATGGTGTTAACAATACAGCTTGTTTCGATGTCATCAATTTTAACATTAATTACAGTAATTTACCTGAAATAGATGACTTTGAGAATATTTATGTATGTAATTCTTATACATTACCTGCATTAGATAATGGTGAATATTTTACATCTGGCAATGGCACAGGAACACAATTATTTGCAGGAGATGTTATTTTATATTTTACAAAAATTTATATTTATAATGTAAATTCAAACGGTTGTACAAACGAATCTAGTTTTTTAGTGTTTATTGGAGATGATACTTCTATACCACCTGTACATTGTGGTGAATATATAATACCATACACTAAATTTGGAAATTTTTATACGGCACCAGATGGTCCAATGGGAACTGGAACAATAATACCTACAGGAACAAGTATTACAGAAAGTACAAGTATCTACTTTTACTATGATATTAATGGTGAGTTTTGTTCAGAAAAAAAATACTCTTTAACTATTCTTAAATTGCCCCCCGTAGATTCTTTTACAGATGTTATTGTATGTAATTCATACACTTTACCAGAAATAACCAACGGTAATTTTTATACAGAATCTAATGGTAAAGGAACAAAACTACAAACAGGAGACCAAATAACTTCTAGTAAAACCATCTATGTTTTTAATAAAGATACAACTACCGAATGTTCCGATTCAAGTACTTTTAAAATTACCATTATAGACACTGAAGATTTTCAAAATGTTTCTGCTTGTGGTAGCTATGCAATTCCAAGTTTAGACATTGGAAATTATTACACAGACATGAATGGTACAGGAACTATTATCCCTGCTGGAACATTAATTACAAGTTCTAAATCTATATATTATTATGCATCAGAAGTAACTTCTGTACCCAATTGTACTGGTTTCGAAACATTTATAACCATTAATCCGCTGCCACTTGTAGACAGTTTAGAAGATATTACAAAGTGTGAAGATGATTTACCTGTGCTGCCTTCTTTATCAAATGGTTATTATTATACGCAATCTGGTGGAAAAGGAAACAAACTAACTGAAGGAGAAACTATTACAAGTTCACAAACCATTTTCATCTATAATAAAAATGTTTTTTGTGATGCTGAAACCAGTTTTAAAGTTACTTTAAAACCAGTGCCATTAGTAAGTAATTTTACAGATGTATTTAACTGTGAAGCATATACATTACCAGAATTAAAAAATGGAAATTATTTTACAGCACCTAACGGACAAGGAACCCAATTATTTGCAGGTGAAAAAATAGAAACAACACAAGATATTTTCATTTACAATCAAGACAGTGAATTAGCTACTTGTAATAATGAAAATGTATTTAGAGTAAACATTTTAGGTTTAGAAGTAGATGAATTGGAAAATGTTTCTTCTTGTGAAAACTATATATTACAAGAACTAAATGTTGGAAATTATTATACCGAAAAAAATGGAAAGGGTACAAAATTAAATGCTGGAGACATCATAACCGCTTCTCAAGAAATTTATATTTATGCAGAAAATGGAAACAGATTTTTTTGTAAAGATGAAAAAACATTTAGTATCACCATTTTTAAGCAACCTTCTTTAGGCACTATAAATACAATAGCAGCTTGTGGAAGTGTAACATTACCTTCATTTGAATTACCAGGTATAAAGGTAGAACTATATAAAAACTCAAATAGAGAAAATGCCATAAACCCAGTGGACTACGAATTTTCTGAAATCGGAGCAAGAACCATCTATTATAAAGCTTTTCATGAAAAATTTCCAACATGTTTTACGGAAGGCTCCTTTTCTATAATGGTATATCCACTTTTAGATCATGAAATAGAAAGCGGTGTTATTTGTGCCAATCCAGAAACTGGTGAAACTACAAATCCTGTTTTATTAGATTCAAAATTAGATGAAACAAAATTTACCATAAACTGGTATTTTGAAGACAACTTAGTAGGTGCTGGCAGAACTTATAAAGCCTTTAAAGCAGGAACTTACACTGTAAAAACTATAAAAATAGATACTTCTACGGTTGGCGATTGCTCTTACAAACCTATAGAAGTTGTCGTAGAAAGTTCTAGTCCTATATTTGAAGTAGAATATATAACAGAAAATTTTGTAGATTCTTATACACTAGAAATCAATGAAATAAATAATGCTTTGGGTAATTATGTGTATTCAATAGACGGCATTAATTTTCAGAGAGATAATCGTTTTTATAATCTTGCTCCTGGAAATTACAAAATTATTGCAAGAGATCTTTTAGCAATTTGTGATGATACAATCTTAGATTTTGTTGCTTTAAAATACCCAAAATTCTTTACCCCAAATTATGACGGTGTTAAAGATACATGGAACATTTCTGACCTTAAAAATGATCCAAAGGCCACCATACAAATTTTTAATAGATATGGAAATCTAGTATCTGTTATTAAACCTAGCGGTATTGGTTGGAATGGTATAAATAACAATGGAGAAAGAATGCCTTCTACAGATTATTGGTTTCTATTAGAATATACAAAAGGAACAGAAATGATGAGGTTTAAAGCAAATTTCTCTTTAATAAGAAGATAACAAACGGCTATTTTTTTTTGCAAAAGAGCTATAAATACCTCGATAACTATAAAAAAATTATAATAATGTAATTTTACAAAGATTTAGTTTGACTATTTACATAAATTTGCAAGACAAAATTTTAGCATGTTAGTAAAAAGAATTTTTTATTATTTAATTGGTTTATCTATTGGTTCTGTTGGTGTTTATTTCTTTTGGCAAAAGAAAAATGCTACGTTCGATTATGGAATGGATGCAAGAACATTAAAAACCATTAGAATTAGAGATCGTGTTTATTCTGATGAAGCAAAGAATGCGATGAAAAAATTTGATATTGATTCGCTTAAAATAGCCACTATTTTACACAATGGTGATGTTGATTTTGGTGAAAGTAAACCAAGGCAAAAACCTTGTCCTGAATATTTTATTACCGGTAAAAAAGAGTTAGAAAAAATTAGTTTGCTGGTAAAACGTTGCGATTCTACCGCTACTATTGAGAAAATAATTGTAAAGTAGACAGACGTTCTATAGTTCAAAAAAAAAGCATGAAAAATAGGTTTCTATTTTTCATGCTTTTTTTATTGATGCTTATTTTATAAGGTGAAAATAGTACTTTTTAACATTTTTTGTACTGATCATGCAAGCCTATTTTTTCTAAAATCATCGGAATTATTTTCTCCATTCTTCGTAAACGAGTTTCTGCTTTTTTAGCTTCAGCAATATAATTTGCAAATTCTATTTTACGACTGTTAGAAAATGAATCAAAATTTTCTTTAAGTTTTTTATTTTTTGACAATTCACTTGCCAATTCTATGGGAACAACTAGTTCTTTTTTACTCCTATCTGGTTTTATTTCTTTACCCTTTTTACTATTTTCAATACTTTCTAAAACATATTCTTTAATAAGATTTATATCAATTTCTTCGGAAGAATAAAAACGCCATTGCAACATGGCTTTTGTTTTATTTTCTTGTGCATTTATAAAAACCTTGCTCTTGTCTTTTAATAAGGCTCCTTGAAAAAACCACAAACCGCAATAACTTTTAAAAGCTGCCAAACTAACAATATTTTTTCCATTAAAAGTGTAAGTTGGCGCTCCCCATTTTATGGTTTCTTCCACAGGTAAATCATTAAAAACGGAACGTAAAAGTAGTAACTCTTTCCTCCATTTTTCTTTTTTTGAGATGTATTCTTCAATTTTAAGATTCATAATTAACTGTTTTCTGCTTCAAAACTAATCATCCATTGTACACCAAATTTATCGATGCAACTACCAAATTTTCCTCCCCAAAAAACATCATCAAAAGGCATTGTTACTTGTCCGTTTTTAGCCAATCCTTTAAAATAAGAAAGTGCACTTTCTTCATCATCAGCTAAAATAGATATATGAAAATTATTTCCTTTATTTAATGGCTCATGAAAACTATCTGAAGCTTTTAACTCACAATTAGTACCAAAAACCATTGTTTGATGCATAATTTTATCTGCTATTTTAGGATTAGAATATTCTGGAGGACCTTCTGAATAGCGCATTGTTACCGTAAATTCTCCATCAAAAACATCTTTATAAAACAACATAGCTTCCTTACAATTTCCATCAAAAGATAAATACATATCGCATTTCATAATTCTAAATTTTAAGTTTACAGCTAAAGTTACTCAATATTCTTATAATAGTGTTCTTCTATTTTATCAACATTTTTAATGGTTTTCTTTATCCATTCAAAATACAAAACTTCTTTTTCTTTGTCAGACAACTGCCACTTTACAGAAGAATCTCTTAATTTAGTTGTAACATCTTGCAAAATTATAGCAGCCGCAACAGAAATATTTAAACTTTCTGTAAAACCAACCATCGGTATTTTTAAAAATCCGTCTGCCTGCTCTATAACCGTTTCTGAAACGCCTTCTTTTTCTACACCAAATACAAAAGCTGATTTTTTTGAAATATCAAAATCTTGTAACAAACAAGAACTGTTATGTGGCGTGGTTGCAATAATTTGATATCCTTCTGATTTTAAGCGCTCTAAACACATTTTTGTATTGTCACCATCTTTTCTATACCTGTATTGACTTAACCATTTTTGAGAGCCTTTGGCAACATGTCTAGACACTTTATTGGTGTACTTATTTTCTATAGCATGCACATCTTGAACGCCAAAAATATCACAAGTTCTAACCACAGCACTCGCATTATGCGCCTGATAAATATCTTCTAAAACAACCGTAAAATGACGTGTTCTATTTTCTAAAACCTTTGTAAATGTCTCTTTTCTGTTCGCTGTTAAATAACTTTCAAAATAAGTTAGCAATTTTTTATCCATCATAAATCATAATTTGTACTGCTATTTCTTCAAATTTACACTTTTTTATTCGTGATTTCAGGCCAAAAAAACTATTTTTAGTTGATGAAAAAAATAGTAGTTTTAACAGGCGCAGGAATTTCTGCAGAAAGTGGAATTCAAACTTTTAGAGATTCTGATGGTTTATGGGAAGGACATAATGTACAGGAAGTTGCCACTCCAGAAGGTTTTAAAGCGAATCCTAAATTGGTTTTAGATTTTTATAATGCACGTAGAAAACAATTATTAGAAGTTTCTCCTAACAAAGCGCATTTAAATTTAGTTGCTTTAGAAAATGATTTTGACGTTGAAATAATAACACAAAATGTTGATGATTTACATGAACGTGCAGGAAGTACAAAGGTTGTGCATTTACATGGCGAGCTTTTAAAAGTACGAAGTTCTTTAGATGGAAATATTGTTTTAGATTGGAAAAAGGACCTTGTTTTAGGTGATTTATGCGCTAAAAAAAGTCAATTGAGACCACATATTGTTTGGTTTGGAGAAATGGTACCAATGTTAGAAAAAGCCATAGAAATTACAAAAAAAGCTGATATTTTAGTAATCATTGGTACTTCTATGCAAGTGTATCCTGCGGCGGGTTTAATAGATTATATTCAACCCAAAACACCAATTTATTTTATAGATCCAAAACCTGCTGTTTCTGAACATACTTTTTCTAATTTAAAAATTATTAAAGATGTTGCTAGTGAAGGAACTGATAAATTGATTGCTTTATTGCGTTAGTTTGTCATAACAAAACCAAATTGTACGTCTTACTTTATAATGTTGTAAAAACAATTAAAATTAAAAATGTACTTCTGAACTTATCGAAGGATATTTAATAATTCAAGAAACGTCTTTGAAAAACCTGTATCATTCCTATTTTCAGAACTTAACCTAAAGTAATTTCTATTTTTTTCAAGAAACAAAAAAACTGAGTATTGTATTATTTCAACTTTAGGAGAAATCTAAAACTATGCTATTTTTAAACAATTGCCAGATTGATTCCGTAAAAA
The DNA here is from genome assembly GCF_051251875.1 of Polaribacter sp. Classification (GTDB taxonomy): domain Bacteria; phylum Bacteroidota; class Bacteroidia; order Flavobacteriales; family Flavobacteriaceae; genus Polaribacter. The sequence continues at coordinate 42,256 of NZ_JBPOGL010000023.1, read as the reverse complement.
AGTTTTGCAATAACTTTAGTAAAAACTATAAGAAAATTTAGCTAATACTAAAGTTAGCAAACAAGTCTAGCCTAGACTGAAGCAATTGTTTGAGCTCTTTTTTAGTGTCTGTTCGAGTGATTTTTCTGACGAAAAGGAAGGAAAATTGTATCGAGAACACACTAAAAAAAGCGAGTGCCTTTCGACCTCGCTCAAGATAAACTACAAGTGGGAAATAGCTTCAAAAAAAACTATATAAATTATGTACAGATTGCTTGGTAAACTGACAATGGCAATTTACAAACTAATCTTCCAAATCTGTATCTAATTCTGTATCAGAATTTTCTTTACGTTCTTTTATTTTACGGGTTCCTTCGTACAATTCATACTTTACAAACTTACAGTCTAAATCTCCGTTTTTAAGAGCAATTCTTTTTGAAGTTCGTAAACCAACGGCTTTTAAAGCATCTGTATCTGAAGTAATTAACCACGCGGTAGAACCTGGATAATTGTGTTTTAAAGTATCGCCAATTTTCTTATAAAATTCTTCTGTATCTATGTTTAAACGTTCGCCGTAAGGTGGATTAAACAAAATGGTTGTGTTTCCAAAAACTTCTTTTTTAGAGTTAAAAAAGTTCACGTGATGCACGCCAATAAATTCATCTAAATTAGCATTTTTAACATTGTCAATGGCTTTTTGTACCGCAGATGGCGCTTTATCAAAGCCCATAATTTTAAAATGCGATGAACGAATTTTCTTTAATAAAGATTCTTGAATTATAAAATACAAATCTTCATCATAATCTTTCCAATGCTCAAAGGCAAACAATTTTCTGTTGATATTTGCCGGAATATTATTCGCAATCATGGCGGCTTCAATTAAAATAGTACCAGAACCACACATAGGATCTATAAAGTTTTCATCGCCGGTATAACCAGACAATAAAACCATACCAGCTGCCAATACTTCGTTTATTGGTGCAATATTTGTTGCTGTTCTATATCCTCTTTTATGCAAAGAATCTCCGGAGGAATCTAAAGAAACTGTAAGCCAATCTTTCTGAATATGCACATGAATTTTAACATCCGGATATTTTAAATCTACATTGGGCCTTTTACTATATTTATGTCTAAAATAATCTGCAACGGCATCTTTAGATTTTAAAGAAATATAATGAGAATTGCTGGTAAAATTCTTAGAATTTACAACGGCGCCAATAGCAAAAGTACCGTCTACTTCTAAATAATTTTCCCATTTTATTTTCTGAATAGCTTCGTATAAATCTTCTTCATCATAGATTTTACACGTTTTTATAGGTTTTAAAATTCTAACAGCGGTTCTTAAAGCAATATTGGCTTTGTACATAAAACCTTTATCACCTCTAAAAGTAACACTTCTTACCCCTTCTTTAATATCTTGCGCGCCTAATTGCTTTAACTCTTCTGCCAATACACCTTCTAATCCAAAAAGTGTGGTTGCCGTCATTTTAAAATCTTTATCCATGGTTGCAAAGTTAAATATTCAAAGTTAGATATTAGTTATTAATAGTTAGAAGTTATAGATGTTTTAAACTTTAAAAAAGGTATTCTATAAATTCATTCTACAAAAGGTAAGATTTGGTTACTTTTACAGACTGAATCTGACAAAAGTAATTGATAAAGTAATAACCAAATATTGTTTACATTATTATCTTACTGAATGCTAGATTATTGCAAATTATATAGAAATGAAACAAAAAGATTGGTTTAAAGATTGGTTTAATTCACCATATTATCATATTCTTTACAAAGAGAGAAATGATGATGAAGCACAGTTGTTTATGAAGAATATTACTTCTTTTTTAAACTTACCTAAAACAACTCATATTCTAGATTTGCCTTGCGGAAAAGGAAGACATTCTGTATTCTTAAACTCTTTAGGTTACAAGGTTACTGGTGGCGATTTGGCTGATAACAGCATAAAATTTGCTAAAGAATTTGAAAATGACACCTTAAAATTTAAGGTACATGATATGCGCCAACCGTTTAACCACAGCTATGATGCTATTTTTAACTTGTTTACCAGTTTTGGCTATTTTGAAGATGACAAAGAAGACATTCAGATTTTACAAAATATAAAAAACGGCTTGCACAAAAATGGTTTTTTTGTGTTTGATTTTTTAAATGCTGAAAAAGTAAAAATTAATTTGGTTGCTACCGAAACAAAAATTGTTGATGGAATTACTTTTAACATTACAAGAGAAATTAAAAACAACTTTATTCTTAAGCATATTTCATTTTTTGCTGATGGCGAACATCATTCTTATAGAGAACAAGTAAAATATTTAGATTTACAAAAAATGACTTCCTTCTTTGAAAAAGTAGGTTTTACCATTACCAATATTTTTGGAAATTATAATTTAGACACCTACAAAGCTCCAACTTCTGATCGATTAATTATTATTGCAAAATGAGTTACATTCTTTTAATAGCTTCTGTTTTTATTGGTACTTTGTTGGTTTTTATTTTAAAACCGTCTAATAAAGTGGTTCGTTTATTACTGGCCTTTAGTGGCGCATACCTGCTATCTGTAACAATTTTACATTTATTACCAGAGGTATATTCTGAATCTACAAATCATAAAAAAACAGGTATTTTTATTCTGGCAGGAATCATAATTCAGTCTGTTTTAGAATCGTTTTCTAAAGGCGCAGAACATGGTCATATTCATATTCATTCTAATGGAAAAGAGTTTCCTACTTTGCTGTTTGCAAGTTTGTGTTTGCATGCTTTTTCTGAAGGAATTCCTATTCATAATACTGGCGATAACCTAATCTGGGCCATTTTAGTGCATAAAATACCTATTGCTGTGGTATTAACTACTTTTTTAATAAAAACAAAATACTCTAAAAAAATAACTTTTATTTTTTTAACTGCATTTGCATTCATGAGTCCGTTGGGGGTTTTAATTGGTCATAAAATTTCATTTTTCACAACCTATGCTACAGAAATTACGGCTTTAATTATTGGTGTATTTTTACACATTTCTACTATCATTCTTTTTGAAGGATCTGAAAATCATAAATTTAACCTACAGAAATTTACTGCCATTATTTTAGGAGTGCTGCTTACTGTTTTAACGTTATAATTATTATACCTATATTTAAGGAACAGAATATACCTATTTGTAGGTATGTTTTTGCGTTTTAAATTTTGGATATTTGGAGGGTACAACCTCAAAAAAAAAAGCTATGAAATTTTTAAATAAATTGCTATTATCCTTATTTACTCTGTTTTTGATTGTTATTTCTTGTAAGAACAAAGAAAAAGAAAAGACGAGTACACAACAAGATATTAAAAAGGACAGTATAATTGAAATTAAAGCAAGAACTACTAATAGTTTAAAACAAAAAATAGCCATAGATATAAAAGACCCAAGAGCAATATTACAATCAGAAAGACACAGATACACAGGAACCTTCAAAATTTACTCTAGCAAAGATGGTCATGACAGTTATTTTGATTCAGAAGATAAAAATACAATCAAAGTTAAAATTGGAGTACCAAATATAAATTTCAGAATTTATGGTGTTTATAACATCAGCCAAGGTAATAAAAAAGGCATTGTTATACTGGTAACTGATGGCACAACTGCAAGTGCATGTGGTTCTGCCAATAATTTTATTTTAGAAGAAACATTTTTAGCAAATACTATTTTAGATGTCCATGGTAATTCTCCACTAAGTTTAGAAAATACTACAAACTTAAATGTTATTGTTTTTAATGAAGATAAAAATTCATTTAAAAAGGAATATATAAATGTCATTAAAAAACGTTTTTTACGACCAGGAAAATTTGATTATACATGCCGAGATTACCGCATTAACAAAGCAATAGTTCAACCCAAGCAAGGTGGCGGAGGCATCATTGTGGGCATCCCTTAGACTTTAAAAATGTTAAAAATAAAAATATTTGTAGTCTTGGGTTTTATTCTTTTACTCCCTATTTTTAGTTTTGCTAAAACTACTAGTGCCTTTTCTCAAAAAAAAGATTCGGCATTTTATTATTATAAAAAAGGTTTAGAGCATAGTTACAACAACCATGCAGATTTGGCATACATACATTTTTTAAAATCTTTAGAATTATATAAAAATACGGGAAATAATGACAGTGTTTCTAAATGCAATCTTCAAATATTTACACTGTTAGACGCACAAGAAAACAATAAAATAAAAGCGATTCCTTTTTTAAAAGAATATGAATTGTATAACAAAAAAATTAATGACACAATTGGTTTATTAATTACAGATGCATATTATGCCTCACACTATTTTAATTACAACTTTTCAAAATCAGAATTTTATTATAAGAAAGGGCTTCATCAAGCTAGAAAACTAGGTTTAGACATTTTTGAAGCTGGGTTTTCAACCAATTTAGGCACTTTATATAACCATTATGACACCTTATTACATGCCAAATATCATGTAAATGCTATTACTATTTATAAAAAAAATAATTTAAATAATAAACTTTTTTCTTCTTACTTAAATTTTGCAGAATACTTTTATAAGAAAAATGATTTTTCTAAAGCAATTGCGCAATTAAAAAATGCAGAAGGTATAAATCCAGATAAATACAATGCCAAAATGTTATCCATATTATATGGTAGACTTTCTGTGAACTATCAAAAAAATAATCAATACAAAAAAGCCAATGAATATTATTTGAAATCAGATTCTTTAGAGAAAATTTTAAATAATACACAACAAAACATAGCCATTTCAGATATTAAAGAAAAATATGATAATCAAAAATTAAGAGCGGATAACTTAGAAATAGAGCAACAAAGACAACAAAACAGAAATTTCTTAATAGGTGCACTCCTATTCATCCTACTAGCAGGAACTATTGCTATTTTATCACTAAAAAACTCTAAAAGAAAAAGAAAACTTGCAGAACAAGAAACGGCATTAGAAACACAAAAAAATCTTACCATTTTAAAAGAACAAGAACTAACCACCATTAATGCTATGGTAGATGGTCAAGAGAAAGAACGAAAACGAATTGCCGAAGATTTACACGATAATTTAGGTTCTGTGTTAGCTACTTTAAAAATGCATTTCGAAAACCTAAAAATTAACAATGAAAAGAAAAAAATAAGTCAGGAAATTTTGTTTGATAAAACGGAAGGCTTAATAGACGAAGCCTATTTAAAAGTACGCAGCATTGCACATGCTAAAAATGCCGGTGTAATTGCCAATCAAGGTTTGTTAGTTGCTGTTAAAATGATGGCCGAAAAAATATCATCCGCAGATAAAATTACTATTGAAGTAATCCATTTTGGGTTGAATAAAAGACTAGAAAACAGTTTAGAAATAAGTGTTTTTAGAATTATTCAAGAGTTAATTACCAATATTATAAAACATGCGGATGCTAAAAACGCAACCATTAACCTTTCTTTATTTGATAAAAACCTAAATATTATAATTGAAGATGATGGCAAAGGTTTCGATATTAAAAAAGTGAATCTTAAAAACGGCATGGGAATTAGCTCTATAAAAACAAGGGTTTCTCATTTAAAAGGCACTTTTAAAGTAGATGCTACTTTGGGTAAAGGTAGTTCTATCATTATTAATGTTCCGGTAAGTTAAATTAATATAATTACAAATTTTTTCTTTTTTAACTTTAAAAACATTCCTAAATTCTATCATTTTACTTCTCACATTCTTAACAATCTCTTAAATAATAGTTGAGACCATTGTTAAAAACAATCTACAGAATTAAAAATACAACTCAAAACACAATCCGTTTAAGTACTTTATTTTAAGACACTTACAAGAGAACAATAGATTATAAAAATTGTTTTCTATAAAATTATATTGAAACAATTATCAGCAAAACAGATTTACCAAAAATTCTATTCATTGAATTTGTAAAATCCACTTTTTCTAAGAATACCTATTTGTAGGTATATTGTTCAATCAACATAATATATACTTTGCTAACTTATTAATCTAAAATATATTATGTCATGAAAAATTTTACAAAATCAATTAAAAACGCTCTAATCTTATGCTGCATTCTTACATCATCAAGTTTGCTAGCACAAACCACTATTACAATAGACAACAATCCAGGCTCTACCACTACCTACAAAACCATACAAGACGCGCATGATAATGCTACAGCCGGAGATATTATTTATGTACAACCTTCTGGCACATCCTATGGTGCTCTTACCATAGACCAATCCTTAACCATTGTTGGCCGCTCTCATAGCGAGACAGGTAAAGTTTCGGAACTGGGTTCTGTAAAAATCCGTTCTTCGGCTGTAACATTAAAAGGTTTAAAGATTTCTAATTTAAACCCACAAAGTTCTGGAGCACTTACACCGCCACCTTTTGTAGGGCTTAATATTTTTGAGTGTGAAGTTAATTCTTTACAATTAGGAGCAGGTAATTCGGCTTCAAATATTATTACGGAAGATGTTACTATTAGAGGTTGCTATTTAACAAGTTCAAATTACATTTATGAAGATACTAAAGATGTACTTTATTCTAACAATATTTTTACAACTAGTTCAATATCCATATATAACACTACCAGTGCCATTATTGCCAATAATATTTTTAAGTTTACCTCTGCTCTTAACATTTACAACTATAACAGTACAGGAACCGCCATATTATACAACAATATGTTTATTTCTAATTATAGTGGGGCTGCAGTTGTGAATTTAAATTATGGTCCTTTTAACCTTTCTAATAATCTAACATATAATTACGACACCTCTTTCTCGGCAAGTATCGCATTTGCTGAAGTATCAGGTGGTACATTAACAGAAGGAAATACACTTGCAGAAACGGACCCATTATTTACAAATGTAGATAGTAGTGTTAGCAGTAGTTTTGCAGGAACAAGTTCTTTTAAACCAGAAACTCGTTTAGAAGATGATCTTACCTTGCAAGCAACTTCACCTGCACTTACTGGTGGTGGTGGTGGTACCGAAATGGGTATTTACAACAACGGTTTTTTATATAACATGTTAGGCAACCCACGCGGTATACCTACACTAGATGTGGTAACCTATGATGGTGCTGTGCCAAAAAACAGTAATATTAATGTAACCATAACAGCTAAAGCACATTAATTATGAAAGCGCTATACAAAAATGTGCGCTTACCAATAAACCATACACACCTATTTGGATTTTTACTGTTATTCTTTTTAAGTTTTGCCACTACAAAGGCGCAAAGCATACAACAATTAGAATATTATTTTGGTAACGATCCTGGGTTTGGCAATGGTACTATGGTAACCACAACCGCAAATACAGGCTCACTTACACAAGCCTTAACACTACCTACTACAGGTTTAAATGAAGGCTTTCATAAACTTACCATACGTGCCCAAGATAATGTAGGTACATGGGGTTTATATAAAGATGTAACCTTTTATATTTCTGAAGATTTTAGCAGTAGCGATCCTATTTCTAACTTAGCCGGCGCAGAATATTGGTTTGATGCAGACCCTGGGCAGGGTAACGGAAATGCTTTAACAATAACAGGAAGTCCGAGTGAAACTACTGAAAACTTTGTAATTCCGCTAGGTACGTTAACCGTTGGTTTTCATACTATTGGTTTACGAACACAAAATTTAGATGGTGCATGGAGTTTTTTTAGTAATAAAGCGTTTTATGTTTCTGAAGAATTTAGCAGTAGCGATCCTGTTTCTAACTTAGCTGGCGCAGAATATTGGTTTGATACTGATCCTGGGCAAGGCAATGCTAATGCAATAGCAATAACAAGTAGCCCAAGCCAAACTACAGAAAACTTTGTAATACCATTAGGCACACTAGATTCTGGTTTTCATAATGTAAGCTTACGTACACAAAATCTAGATGGTACTTGGGGAATGTATGATAAAAAAATATTTTATGTTTCTGAAGAAATAAATGGAAGCGATCCTGTTTCTAATTTAGCAGGAGCTGAATATTGGTTTGGTACAGATCCAGGACAGGGTAATGCAACTGCTCTTGCAATTACAGGAAGCCCAAGTGAAACATCGCAAAACTTTGTGCTGCCTTTAGGTACTTTAGAGACTGGTTTTCATAAAGTGGGTTTGCGTACACAAAACCTAGATGGAACTTGGGGAATGTACGATAAAAAAATATTTTATGTTTTTAAAGAACAAGATAACGCACCCGCAGCTGCAATTACTGAAGCCGAATTTTTATATGATGCCGAATTAGGTTTTGGAACAGGAACCGCTGCAGCCATTACGGCAACAGCAAATCCGGACGAGTATGTCATAGAAATACCTACCGATTTGGTTACTTGTGATATGCACGATATTTGGTTAAGTGTTAAAAACGCCGATGGCAATTATGCCTTATACCAAATTGCGTTAGATGTAGATGTTTTTGATAACTTACCTCCTACTATTGTGGTGTTTCCAAACATCACAGCAGAATTAGATGCAAACGGACAAGCTTCTATTACCATTGCAGATGTAGATAATGGTACTTTTGATGATTGCCAATTAGTTTCGGTAGTATTAAATGAAACACAATTTAATTATACTTGTGCTAATCTTGGTACAAATACGGTTACAATAACTGCAACAGATGCTAAAGCAAAAGTAAGCACAAAAGATGTTACAATTACCGTGTTAGATGTAATAAATCCTGTAGCAAAAGCTCAGAATATAACTGTACAATTAGGTGCCAACGGAACAATAGTTGTAGACCCTTCTGAAGTAGATAATGGTTCTACAGATAATTGTGGTATTGCTAGTAGCAGTTTAGATGTTGCGTCTTTTACCTGTGCTAATTTAGGTGCAAATACGGTTACCTTTACCGTAAAAGATTCATCAGGAAACAGTAATAATGCCACAGCTACTATTACAGTAGAAGACACGGTTAAACCTACCGTAATTACACAAAACATTACTGTACAATTAGATGCTTATGGTAATGCATCAATAACTGCAAATGAAATAGATAACAATTCTACTGACAATTGCACAATAATTAGTTCAAGTATTGATATGACAACTTTTACTTGTGCTAACTTAGGAGACAATACAGTTACCTTATCAGTTACAGACCAAAGTAATAATACAGGAACTGCAACCGCAATTGTTACGGTAGAAGACACAATAAAACCTACAGTGATTACGCAAAACATTACTGTACAATTAGATGCTTCTGGTAATGCTACTATTGCAGCATCACAAATAGAAAATGGTTCTACTGATAATTGTTCAATTGCAAGCAGTAGTTTAGACATTACTAGTTTTTCTTGTGATAATATTGGAGCAAATACAGTGACTCTTTCTGTAAAAGATCAAAGTAATAATACAGGAACAGCAACAGCTATTGTAACAGTGGTAGATAGTATAAAACCAACTGCAATTACGCAGAATATAACGGTACAATTAGATGCCAATGGCGCTGCAACCATAACTGCTGATGAAATAGATAACAGTTCTACTGATAATTGTTCAATTGCAACAAAATCCATAGACATTACCAATTTTACCTGTGCTAATTTAGGAGCAAATACCGTTACATTAACCGTTGCAGACGCTAGTAATAATAGCGATGCTAAAACAGCCATTGTAACAGTTGAGGATACTATAAAACCTACGGTGATTACGCAAAACATTACTGTACAATTAGATGCTTCTGGAAATGCTACAATTACAGCTTCACAAATAGAAAATGGTTCTACTGATAATTGTTCAATTGCAAGCAGTAGTTTAGACATTACTAGTTTTTCTTGTGATAATATTGGAGAAAATACGGTGACTCTTTCTGTAAAAGATCAAAGTAATAATACAGGAACAGCAACAGCTATTGTAACAGTGGTAGATAATATAAAACCAACTGCAATTACGCAGAATATAACGGTACAATTAGATGCCAATGGCGCTGCAACCATTACTGCGGATGAAATAGATAACAGCTCTACTGATAATTGCTCAATTGCAACAAAAACCTTAGATATCACCAATTTTACCTGTGCTAATTTAGGAGCAAATACAGTTACATTAACAGTTGCAGACGCAAGTAATAACAGCGATGCTAAAACAGCCATTGTAACTGTAGAAGACACTGTAAAACCTACTGCAATTGGTAAAGATATTACGGTAGATTTAGACGGAAATGCTTCTGTTACAATTACCGCTAATGATGTTGATAATGGATCATCAGACAATTGTAACTTTACATTAAGCATTGATGTTGATACTTTTACTTTAGAAGGAGTTTATCCCGTAGTATTAACTGTTACCGATAGCGATTTAAATACAAACTCAGCTACAATTATGGTAACTGTAACGGACAAAAGTTTAAGTATAAAAGTTGCCGATACGCCGTTTGAATTTAATATTTATCCTGTGCCAACAAAAGAAATTTTACACATTTCTTCTGATAAAACTATAAACACCATCACAGTTTTTGATCTTAATGGTAAACTAGTTTTAAATATTAAAAAACCGAAACAAAATCAAATTCAAGTTTCAGATTTATCAAATGGAGTTTATATGATAAAAATAAACACAGAAAACGAATCTTCTGTAAAATACTTTATAAAGGAGTAATTGAACATTTAAATTTAATAAGTCTATTAAAAATCCCCTTTTTAGGGGATTTTTTTATGCCAAGTGATTGGTAAAAACATCCTGATGATTGCAAATCATTGCTCTTTAATTCAATCACGGAAAACTATTTAGAAATCATAATTTATAACACAATTATTAAATTAAACTACTAATCTACAACCTACATTAGTAACTATCTTTAAAAGAAATAATACAAGCTCTTTATCCTATTAAAAATTAGTTTCAACCTTGTTAATGACACGTTTCTATTGCTCTTTAATTTTAATATTTTTATTCCAATTAAAAATATATTAAGAACAATTTTCAAGCATAAAACATACACTTATCAATACCTGAGTTTCTAATATTAATTATTTAAGATGTAGTACTATTTACATGTTTTTACAATAATTTTTTGAAAGTTCTGAAAATCATAAATTTAACCTACAGAAATTTACTGCCATTATTTTAGGAGTCCTGCTTACTATTTTTACTTTATAGTTATTTTACCTATATTTAAGGAACAGAATATACCTATATGTAGGTATGTTTTTGCGTTTTAAATTTTGGATATTTGGAGGGTATTAATCAGCTAAAAAAAAATTATGAAAAATTCTCCGAAACTTATGTTCTTTTTTGGAATCCTAGCTTTTACAATTATTATGTTAATAGTTAGTAGAAAAGAACTTACCATGGAATCCGCCGAATTTTGGTTTTATAGAGTATTAACCGCATTGGCATCCGCTTCAATTAGTATTTCTATTCCAGGAATGTTACATATTAATTATGATTCTAAAGGAATTAGAGTTGGCAAAATGTCTGACGATGATAACGATACTGAACCAATGACTTTTGCTGAAAAAGAACCTACTATTACTGCTTCTGGTGCTATTGCTGTTTTTGTTTTGGTGTATTTATTTAATCCTTTGATGTAAATAGTATATTATTAGATTGTAATACTAGTTATAAGCTATTGGGCTTTTTTATTGTAAAACATGTACTAACCTAAAAAATATTAAAATAAGTTTAAAAATGGATAAAATAAATTTTTTTAATCTTTTTGACAATATTACTGAAGATTTTGTAAATAAATTTGGAGATTTAGACGGAATCAACTATTTAGCGATTAAACAAAGTTTTATTGGTAATTATAAAATTGAGTTAGGGTATGAAAAAGCGAAAGTAGAAAAGGAAACTTTAAAAAAAATTAAGATTTATATGGTTTCTAAATTACCAAAAAGCAGTAATTACTTTAGTATACCTAGAATATTAAACACAAAAATTAGACAAATATTTAATTACACTACCAAAACATTAAAAAGTGGTTTTGATTATAATGACACACAAGATAATGATGAATTAATATCTGATTATTTAATTTATAATGTAGATAACCCTTTAAAAAAAGGATCACTTGGAGGCATTTTTAGCATTCAAGATAATAATGATTTTTACCTAATATCAAATCACCACGTTATAAATGGAGAATTAGGATCAAAAATTAAGAATACTCAAAAAAAAAATAATATTATTGGCACACTATATTGGCAAAAATTTGATTCAAGAATAAATTCTAACCGAGTAATTGGTAAATATGATGTAGCGATTGCTAAAATTACCAATAAAACATATTTTCCAAACAATTTTGAATATAAATTTAATCATAAAAATTTAATCGAAACAACTTTTAAAATAAAAAACATTAAAGCTAATGGTGCAAAATCGGGTGTAGAGCCGGGTAAACTATATTCAATAAAAGCATTAGTAAAAGTGGAAAATGACTGGTATAATAATCAAATTTTAATTACGGACTGTGATCTTTACAAAGGAGATTCTGGAGCATTAATTACAGATGTAGATAACAATGTACTGGGCTTATACATAGGAGGTTCATCGCAAATAAAAGTAGCAAATAACCTTTTTAATCTTTTTAAAGAAACAGTAAATAGTAACCCAAAAATTAGTTTAAAAAATTTTTATTAATTAAAAAATTATGAAATTTAAAGAAATTAACAAAGACACTAATAATCCTCAAACAATTAGAGTTTACAATACCGAGCACTTAGATATTAATGCAACTTATACTTTAGATCATAAAAAAATTGATGCTATTAGTTTAGAAGTTGTACAACAAGATAACTTTAATAAATATAAAATGGTAAGTGCACACTTGTGTAGCAATTTTTTAAAAAACAAGGGCATACATCACTTACTAATAAATATGATTAAAGATAAATCCGAACCTAATCAATCTATCATTCATCCTACAATTAATGGAAATCCAAAAATTGATTCTCATACATTTATTATGACCACAGTTTACTTATATGACCATGAAGATGAAGAAATTAATAGTTGTAAATATGACCCATTGGGTTTTCATCAAAACCCAGAATCTAAAGATGGTACTATTATTATAGGAAGACCATAATTACATTTTGTATACATTGGCAAATAAAATATTTAATATGATCTTAATATCTGTAGCTTTTTTAGTTACAGATATTAGCTTTTCTCAAAATGTAAATTTTGAGAAAGTACTGGTTGCATTTAAAAAAAATGACTTTAAAAGAATTGATAATTGTTTAAAATTAATAGACACTTCCAATATTTCTAAATATGACAAAGCTACATGGTTATTTTATAATGCAGATTATCATTTTAGAATAGATAAACAAGATATTGCATTTGAACACATTATAAAGTCTAAAAATATTTTTTATTCATTACAGAAAATTGATGACGCCATTGATTGTAATATTTTATTGTTAGCTATTTTAAGTCATCAAATAAATTTAAAATTAGATACAGAAACTATTATTAAAGAAACCGAAAAATATGCAAAAGAAAAAAAAGACTCTTCTGCAATAATAACTGTTTATAATAGAATTGGTGCAAAATTTATTCATTTAGAAGAAGGAGAAAAAGCTATAAAGTATTTTAAAAAAATAATACCCATAGCAACACGACAAAAAGAATATATAAGAATAGGAGATAGTTATGAGAATATAGCTACAGCATTTGAATACTGTACCCCAAAAAGATTAGATTCTACTATCTTATACAGAAAAAAGGCTACCCCTTATTATATAAAATACAAAGATTATTTAACATTAGCATATAATTATAATAATCAGGGCCAGTATTATAAAAAAATTAAAAATTATAACCTTGCACTTAAATACTATAAAAAAGCAGATTCTATTTCTTTAAAAAAACATAAATATAAAAGCAAACTAATTTTCTACCAAAACTTAGCGGACACTTATAATTTAATTAAAGATTATCAAAATGAAACCTTCTATTTAAAAAAAGTTGCTACTTTAAAGGATAGTATTAATAATACAACACAAAACATAGCCATTTCAGATATTAAAGAAAAATATGATAATCAAAAATTAAGAGCGGATAACTTAGAAATAGAACAACAAAGACAACAAAACAGAAATTTCTTAATAGGTGCACTCCTATTCATCCTGCTAGCAGGAAGTATTGCAATTTTATCACTAAAAAACTCTAAAAGAAAAAGAAAACTTGCAGAACAAGAAGCGGCTTTAGAAACACAAAAAAATCTTACCATTTTAAAAGAACAAGAACTAACCACCATTAATGCTATGGTAGATGGTCAAGAGAAAGAACGAAAACGAATTGCCGAAGATTTACACGATAATTTAGGTTCTGTGTTAGCTACTTTAAAAATGCATTTCGAAAACCTAAAAATTAACAATGAAAAGAAAAAAATAAGTCAGGAAATTTTGTTTGATAAAACGGAAGGCTTAATAGACGAAGCCTATTTAAAAGTACGCAGCATTGCACATGCTAAAAATGCCGGTGTAATTGCCAATCAAGGTTTGTTAGTTGCTGTTAAAATGATGGCAGAAAAAATATCATCCGCAGATAAAATTACTATTGAAGTAGTCCATTTTGGGTTGAATAAAAGACTAGAAAACAGTTTAGAAATAAGTATTTTTAGAATTATTCAAGAGTTAATTACCAATATTATAAAACATGCAGATGCTAAAAATGCAACCATTAACCTTTCTTTATTTGATAAAAACCTAAATATTATTATTGAAGATGATGGCAAAGGTTTCGATATTAAAAAAGTGAATCTTAAAAACGGTATGGGAATTAGCTCTATAAAAACAAGGGTTTCTCATTTAAAAGGCTCTTTTAAAGTAGATGCTACTTTTGGTAAAGGTAGTTCTATCATTATTAATGTTCCGGTATAGGAACTCCTTATTTATAGGTACTTTTTCTAATTTCTAAAACCGTATTTTTATAAAAAAATAAACTATGATTACTATAATAATGGCAGAAGATCATCAAATGTTAATAGACGGAGTAAAATCTTTTTTTGAATATGATGATGAAATTAACATTATTGGCACTGTAAATGACGGAGAAGAATTGGTGAAATTAGTTTCATTAAAACAACCAAAACTAATAATTACGGATATTAGAATGCCCAGAATGGATGGCATAGAAGCTACAAAAATTATTAAGAAAAAGTTTCCGCATATTTATGTTTTAGCCATGACTATGTTTGATCAACCAGAAGCAATAAAACAAATGTTAGATGTTGGTGCAACGGGTTATATTCTTAAAAATTCTGGCATTAAAATGCTATTAAAAGCCATAGTTTCAGTGGCTAACGGAGAAACATTTTTTGACCCAAACGTAGCTTTTAACTTTATGAATAATTATATTGATGAGAATATAACTATTGGCAATTCTGATAAAATTATTTTATCGAACAGAGAAAAAGAAATTTTACAGCTTATTGCCAAAGGAAATTCTTCTAAAGAAATTGCTGAAGCACTTTTTATTGCAAAATCTACAGTAGATACGCATAGAAAAAACATGATAAGAAAGCTTGATTTATCTTCTGGAAGCGAATTGGTAAAATATGCTATTGATTCTAAATATCAATTTTAGTTCTTTTTCTACACAGTTTTTATATACTGTTTATACCTTCTGAAAATAAAAAAGTTACCAAAAGCATCATTTAGTTGTAATAGAAAAGTAGTTTAGACAAAAAAAAGAGGTTGAAATTACCTTTCAACCTCTTTTTAATATTTGTACTATTAAATACTACTAGCTTTAATTTGCTACTTCGTTTATAAATTTAATTCTCATTAAACGTAATTCTTCTTCGTCGTAATCACCATCAAACTCATCTAAAGCTTCTTGTATACCATCTGTTTCTGCTTCCATAAAATAATCATGAATTTCTTCCTGTTGGTCTTCATCTAATAAATCATCCAAAGAATAATCGATATTTAATTTTGTTCCAGAAAATATAATTACTTCCATTTCCTTAATGAGTTCATTCATCTCTAAACCTTTAGATTTAGCAATATCAATTAGAGGAAGTTTTTTATCTGTATTCTGAATAATAAATAATTTTAAACTAGATTTAATTCCAGTACTTTTTACAATTAAATCATCTGGTCTTAATATGTCATTATCCTGAACATAACTCGAAATTAATTTTACAAAATCTTTACCAAACTTACGTGCTTTACCTTCTCCTACACCATGTACCGTAGAAAGTTCTTCTAAGGTTATTGGATATTTTAAAGCCATATCATCTAAAGAGGGGTCTTGAAAAACAGCAAATGGCGGAACACCTTGTCTTGTTGCTACTTTTTTACGCAAATCTTTTAATAGTTTTATTAATTTTACATCTGCAGCACCTAAAGAAGCTTTCGCATTGGTTACAATGGCATTATCATTTTCTTCACTATAAGAATGATCTTCCGTCATCATAAAAGAAGTAGGTTTTTTCAAAAATGCCTCACCTACTTTTGTAAGTTTTACAACGCCATATTGTTCTATTTCTTTTCTAATATAATGTACTACTAAAATTTGACGAATTAAAGCCATCCAATAAGCAGCAGGTCTATCTTTCCCAATTCCAAAATGTTCTTGTAAGTGAGTTTTATGAGAAGTTAAAAGTGCATTTTCTTTCCCAATAATGGTATTTACTACTTCTTTAGATTTGTATTGCTGTAAGGTATTTTTAATCACCGTTAGTAATTTTACCACGTCATCTTTGGCTTCGTGCTTTTTCTTCGGATTTCTAGAATTATCATCCATATCTGCACCATCACCATTTACTTCATCAAAATCTTCACCAAAATAATGCAGCAAATATTTTCTTCTATTCATAGAAGTTTCTGCATATCCTACTACTTCTTGCAACAATGCATGTCCTATTTCTTGTTCTGCAACAGGCTTACTTGCCATAAATTTCTCTAACTTTTCTATGTCTTTGTAAGCATAAAAAGCCAAACAATATCCTTCGCCATCATCTCTACCAGCTCTACCTGTTTCTTGATAATAACTTTCTAAACTTTTAGGAATATCATGATGAATTACAAAACGTACATCTGGTTTGTCTATTCCCATACCAAAAGCAATAGTTGCCACAACAACATCACAATCTTCCATAAGAAACATATCTTGATGTTTTACACGGGTTTTAGCATCTAAACCGGCATGATATGGCACAGCTTTTATACCGTTTACTTGTAAAATTTGTGCTATTTCTTCTACTTTTTTACGACTTAAACAGTATATAATACCAGACTTACCTTCGCGTTGTTTTACAAAACGAATAATATCTTTTTCTACATCTTTTGTTTTTGGTCTCACTTCATAAAATAAATTAGCTCTATTAAAAGAAGCTTTAAATCTATTTGCATCTGTAATACCTAATGTTTTTAAGATATCTTCTTGTACTTTTTCTGTTGCAGTTGCCGTTAAACAAATTACAGGAACATTATCTATTGCTTTAATAATATGTTTTAAATTTCTGTATTCTGGTCTAAAATCATGCCCCCACTCAGAAATACAATGTGCTTCATCAATAGCCACAAAAGAAATTTTTTGAGTTCTTAAAAAAGTTACATACTCTTCTTTAATTAAAGATTCTGGGGCAACATATAAAAGTTTTGTAATTCCATTAGCAATATCTTCTTTTACTTGCGCAACATCCGTTTTATTTAAAGAAGAGTTTAAAACATGAGCAACACCATTATGTTCAGAAATACCTCTAATGGCATCTACTTGATTCTTCATTAATGCTATTAATGGCGAAACTACAATTGCAGTACCTTCTGTCATTAATGCAGGTAATTGATAACATAAAGATTTGCCGCCTCCTGTAGGCATTATTACAAAAGTATTCTCATTATTAACAATACTTTTAATTACCTGCTCTTGTAATCCTTTAAATTTATTGAATCCAAAGAATTTTTTTAGCGGTTTATGTAAATCCATTTATTTATAAATATTCGTTTAATTTTTAAAAACTATTACAAACCCAATATTAAGTTTGCTGTAACTATTTTTTATAGTAAATTTGCTTGTTTATATATATAAAGATATAACTTTTTTTTATTCTGATAAAATTGCAACCACTTTGAAAAATAATAACTCAATTATTCATACAGCAAAAAAAACTATTTTAACTGAGAGTAATGCTATTGCTAATTTAGCAAAATTAATTGATGCAAATTTTGAAAATGCTGTTAAATTTATTTTAGCCTCTAAAGGACGTGTAATTATTACCGGAATTGGCAAAAGCGCAAATATTGCTACTAAAATTGTAGCCACTTTTAATTCTACAGGAACGCCCGCTATTTTTATGCATGCGGCAGACGCTATTCATGGAGATTTAGGTAATGTGCAAGAAGACGATGTTGTAATTTGTATTTCTAAAAGTGGTAACACTCCAGAAATAAAAGTGCTAATTCCTCTTATTAGAAATTATGGTAATAAAATTATTGCCATTACAGGAAATATAGATTCTTTCTTAGGCAAAAATGCCGATTTTACACTAAATACTTTTGTAGAAAAAGAAGCGTGTCCTAATAACTTAGCACCAACTTCTAGCACTACTGCACAATTAGTTATGGGAGATGCCTTAGCAATGTGTTTATTAGAATTGAATAACTTTTCTAGTAAAGATTTTGCAAAATACCATCCAGGTGGCGCATTGGGTAAACGTTTGTATTTAAGAGTTTCAGATTTAGTCAAAGAAAATCAAATTCCTAAAGTTGCAGAAAACGATACTATTGCAAAAGTAATTGTAGAAATTTCTGAAAAAAGATTAGGAGTAACAGCAGTACTTAAAGAAGATACTATTGTTGGAATTATTACGGATGGAGACATCAGAAGAATGTTAAGTAAATCTACAGATATACAAAGCTTTACCGCAAAAGACATTATGGGTAAAAACCCAAAAACAATTGATAAAGATGCCATGGCAATTGAAGCTTTAGAAACTTTAGAAAGCAATAGCATTACTCAAATTTTAGTAGTAGATAAAGCTCATAAATATGTGGGCGTTATTCATTTACACGATTTAATTAAAGAAGGAATTTTCTAATGGGAAAAGAACAAAAAGAAATGTCCTTTTTAGGGCATTTAGAAGTATTAAGATGGCATTTAGTTAGAGGCGCAGCCGCTATTTTTATTATTGCAATCGTATTATTTGTATTTCAAAAAGAAGTATATGAAAACTTTTTATTAGCACATAGAAAACCAGATTTTCTAACCTACCGCCTTTTCTGCGATTTCTTTACTTTTTTAGGTATGGATAGTGGCTTTTGTAATGTTGTTTTTAAAGATAATTTAATAAGTTTAAAACCAACCCAACAATTAATGAACTCTATATGGGTGTCTTTTATTTTAGGAATAATTTTAGCTTTTCCTTACCTATTATGGGAAATATGGCGCTTTATTGCACCCGGTTTAAGAGAAAATGAAATTAAAAGATCTAGAGGATTTATTTTTGTCGCTTCCTTTTTATTTTTCTGCGGAATTGCATTTAGCTTTTATGTAATAGCTCCTATATCTATTCATTTTTTGTACAACTATCAAATTACAGATTTAATACAAAACAACTTTACCATGGACTCCCATATCGGACTAGTTACCAATATGTTACTAGGAGTCTCTATTCTTTTCGAATTGCCTGTTTTGGTTTACTTTTTAACAAAAATTGGTCTAATAACACCTCAATTTTTAAAAAAATACAGAAAACATGCATTGGTAGTTGTTCTAATATTAGCTGCTATTATTACCCCACCAGATATTGCTAGTCAAGTAATTGTGGCCATTCCTATTTTAATTTTATATGAAGTAAGTATAAAAGTTTCTAAAATGGTTCTTAGAAAGCAAGCTAGAGAAGAAAAAAAGGCACAGAAAACACCAAGAATTTAATATCTATTTTGTGAAATAAACATGTATAATTTATTGAAGAGCGCTAAAATTATTTACATAAACATAATTTTAGCACTGTTTATTTTTTTATTGTCTATTTGTAAAATATTATTTTAGCAACATATTAAGATATAGAAATAATCTAATCACTATTTTTACCCCGATATATTTCAACAATTACCCTTTAAAAACATGATTTTAAGAGCAGACAATATTCAAAAAATATACGGAAGTAGAAAAGTAGTTCAAGGCATTTCTCTAGAAGTAAAACAAGGTGAAATCATAGGGCTTTTAGGTCCAAATGGTGCTGGAAAAACGACTTCTTTTTACATGATTGTTGGTATGGTAAAACCAAATGGCGGTAAAATATTTTTAAATGATGAAGAAATTACCGAAGATCCAATGTATAAACGTGCAGAAAAAGGAATTGGATATTTAGCACAAGAAGCCTCTGTTTTTAGAAAATTATCTGTAGAAGACAATATTATGTCTGTCTTACAATTTACCAAATTGTCTAAAAATGAACAAAAAAAGAAATTAGAATCTTTAATTGAAGAATTTAATATTGGGCATGTTCGTAAAAATATAGGAGATTTATTATCAGGAGGAGAAAGACGTAGAACAGAAATAGCACGTTGTTTAGCCTCTGACCCAAATTTTATTTTATTAGATGAACCTTTTGCAGGTGTAGACCCTATTGCTGTTGAAGACATACAAAGTATTGTTGCTCATTTAAAAGATAGAAATATAGGTATTTTAATTACAGATCATGATGTGCAAGCTACTTTAGCTATTACAGATAAAACGTATTTAATGTACAATGGAAGTATCTTAAAAGAAGGAACTCCAGAAGAATTGGCTGCTGACGAAATGGTACGTAAAGTATATTTAGGAAAGGATTTTGAACTAAAAAAGAAGAAATTTATTTAGTTTTTAAAATTTCCAATGTGCCAAAGAATTCCAGATGGGTCATGTAAAAAAAATTCTTTTCCCCAGTCATTTTCTACAATTTCTGAAAGCTTCACATTTGAAAAATTTTCTGTAAGTTTTTTTGTTTTTAACTCGGCCAAAAATGTTTCTAAATTCTCAACTTCTAAAAACAACATCAAATTATCTACCCAATCTTTTACATAAGCGTTTTGTAGATAAAAGCCAAAGTTATCAACCAACTTAAAATAAGACATATTATCCGAAAGTACTATTTCTGAAAAACCAAAATCCTTATAAAACCTCCTTGATTCTTCAAAATCTTTAGCTCCAATAAAAGCTCTTATCGATTTAAAAGTGTGTTTTTTATCCATAATGATTCAAAATATATTAGAATTTTATTTCATAACTTACATACCGCACAATTTTAAAACCTAGGTATTTCTAAGCTATTTTATTTTTGCTAGAATTTTGTACCACAGATAAAACAACATACAGTATAATAATTAAAGGAATAGCAATATACTGTAAGAAAACAATCATTAATAAAGAGACTAATAAAAACAAATACTTTACAGCGTTATTTTTAAAGGAATACTCTTTAAATTTTAACGAAAATAAGGGTAATTCTGCATTCATTAAATAGGTTAACAATAAAGTTATCCCAATTAAAAAATAACTATTACTCATTAAATTTTGTGCAAACTCAATAGTAGAATATTGCTGAATTAAAGGCAAAGAAATCACAAACAAACTCATTGCAGGTGTTGGCAAACCTATAAAAGAATCAGATTGTCTTGTATCAATATTAAATTTAGCCAATCTGTAACAGGCTCCTAAAGTTAAAAGCAATCCTAGATAAGAAAACCAACTTAAAGAGTAGTCATTTAAAGAAACAATAGCAATAATTTCTTTCTCTATAAGTTCGTTATTAAAATTCTCAAAACCAGATTGATACAATAAATTAAACATTATTATACCCGGTACAACACCACTTGTTACCATATCTGCCAAAGAATCTAATTGTTTTCCTAATTCTCCAGAAACACCTAATAAACGAGCCGCAAAACCATCAAAAAAATCAAAAAAGATGCCAATAACTACCAATAAACCAGCAGCTGCAAAATTTCCTTGTACCGCATAAATGGTTGCAATTGTTCCGCATAATAAATTACCAAGGGTTAATAAATTAGGAATTTGTTTTTTCATAGTTCTTTTAATTAAAAAAGCTAAAATAAGAAATCCTATTTGGGTAGTTTTCTAATTCGTTTAATTTTTATCATATTTGTAAGAATCCTTTTTAATGTACGTATAAATCCATAGATTTTAAACTTTAAAAATCAAACTTCAACCTAAAAAAAAATGCCATTATTTATATCTGACTTCTCTCCTACTTTACCTTTCAAAAATAATCATTTTAATACAATGTACAGACCCATGTTTATGAAAGATACCTGTAGTTTTTTACGCAAAAGAATTACCACTTGGGATAACGATTTTATAGATTTAGATTTTTCTTTGGTAGGCTCTAAAACATTGGCTGTATTAATTCATGGTTTAGAAGGAAGTTCTGCTTCAAAATATATAACATCTAATTCTAATCACCTAAACAAACATAAAATAGATACCGTTTGTTTTAATTTAAGAAGTTGTTCTGGCGAAGACAATTTGTTGTTAGGCACCTATCATAGTGGTAAAAGTGAAGACCTTAATTTTGTTATCAATCATGTATTAGAAAACTATCTCTATGAAAATATTATACTGTTAGGTTTTAGTTTAGGAGGCAATTTAACCTTAAAATATTTAGGCGAATATAAAGATCAAATCTCTACAAAAGTAAAAGGAGCTATCGCGGTTTCTGTACCTGTTGATATCACTACGGCAGAAGCAGAAATGGACAAACTAAAAAACAAATTGTATATGGAAGTGTTTTTTAAAACGATGAAAAACAAAATTTTAGAAAAAGCTTATAAATTTCCCGAATACAATTTAGACAAAGACAAATTGTTTAAAGCCACAAAATTTAAACATTTAGAGCATTTATATACAGTACCTGTTTTTGGTTTTAAGAGTCCGGAAGATTATTGGGAAAAAGCAAGTTCTAAGCCTTATCTTTTAAAAATAGACAAACCTACGTTACTAATTAATGCCAAAGACGACACTTTTTTATCTAAAGAATGTTATCCGCTAGAAGAAGCAAGAGCTTCAAACTATTTTCATTTAGAAATTCCGAATTATGGCGGCCATGTTGGCTTTATGACATCTTTTAAACCACAAGAAAACAAATGGTTAGAACACAGAGTGGTTCGTTTTATCAAAGAAAACATTCAGATAGATATTATCTAAACAATATCTTTAGAAAACAACAGTTATTTTAGTAAGAATTTAGATATTTGTATTTATAAATGTGCCACTATTGAAACACTTTACTTTTCTTTTATTTTGCTTTTTTTCACTATTTTTAAATGCACAGGCATTTAGAAATTATTCCAATGAATTTTTATCTATTGGTGTAGATGCCGCCTCTTTGGGTATGAGCAAGTCTGTAGTTGCAACTACAAATGATGTAAATGCAATTTACTGGAATCCCGCTGGTTTAGTTGGCATAGAAGATTACCAAGGTTCTTTAATGCACGCTTCTTATTTTGCAGGAATTGCAAATTACAATCATGCTGCTTTTGCAATGCCGGTTGATAAAAATAGCGTTTTAGGAGTCTCTATTGTGCGTTTTGGGGTTGATGATATTTTAAATACCACCGAATTAATAAACAGTGAGGGCAATATTGATTTTAATAGAATAAGTTTATTTTCTTCTGTAGATTATGCCTTTAATGTTGCTTATGCAAGAAAATTAATTTTTAAAGACTTAAAATTTGGTGTAAACGCAAAAATTGTAAGAAGAATAATTGGCGATTTTGCAGCTTCATGGGGATTTGGTTTTGATGCCGGAATTCAGTTTGAAAGAAACAATTGGCAATTCGGAATTATGGCAAGAGATATTACCACAACTTTTAACAGTTGGGCAATAGATGAAGAAGAATTTAATAAAATTAAAGATGCCATTCCTGACCAGAATCAAGAATTACCAGAAAAAACAGAAATTACCAAACCAAAAATTCAAATGGGAATTGCCAAAAATTGGGAAATCGGTCGTTTTTTTAACCTTTTAACAGAAGTAGATTTAAATATGAGGTTCTCTAGAACTAATGATATTTTTTCTTCAGACGCAGTAAGTATAGATCCTGCCGCAGGTTTTCAATTAGATTATGACGGAATTGTATATTTAAGAGCAGGTCTTGGTAATTTTCAATACATTACTGAATATGACAATACACTTTCACTATCTGTACAGCCCAATTTTGGTGTTGGCTTTAAGTACAATGGTATTCAAATAGATTATGCTTTAACCAATATTGGTAGTGTTGGCAACGCCTTGTTTTCAAATATTTTTTCTATAACTATAGATTATAGTTTTTTTAGACCTTAATTTTTTATGATTAAAAAATACCTTCTACTACTTTTTACAATTTCATTTTTAAACAATAGTAATGCACAAGCCCAGCTTTCTGTATATGCAGAAGTTAGTGTGGTAACTGCAGGACCAGGAACCGTTTTATATGAAGCTTTTGGGCATTCTGCCATCAGAATTAAAGATCCTGTTTTAAACATAGATCTTGCTTATAATTATGGAATGTTTGATTTTAACGAACCAAATTTTTATTCAAATTTTGCAAAAGGAAACCTCATTTATAGTTTAGCCCGTTATGATTTTAAATACTTTTTAGCAAGTTATAAAAGAGACAAACGTTGGTTAAAACAGCAAGTTTTAAATATAAATCAAGCTCAAAAACAAGCTTTTTTTATGTATTTAGAAAACAACGCAACTCCAGAAAATGCCAAATATAATTATGATCCTTATTTTAATAATTGCGCCACAAAATTAAGAGATATTACAACAACAATTTTAGGCGATAAAGTATCTTTTAAAGAGGTATCAGAACCAGAAAACCTAACCTTCAGACAATTAACAAACAAAGAAATTCATTGGAATTCTTGGGGAACTGTAGGTTTAAATACCATTGCCGGAACAATTTTAGACAAAAAAGCAACATCTGATGAATACATGTATTTGCCAGATTATGTTTACGCATCCTTTAAAGACGCTATTTTATTTGAACGTAATGAACCCCAAAACCTAATTAAAAGAGAAGATGTTTTGTTAAAATTTGATGAAATAAAACAAACATCAGATTTTATTAGTCCTTTTTTAGTCTTTATTTGTTTCGCAATTTTAGTGTTTTTTATCACCTATAAAGATTTAAAAAACAATAAAAGAACCAAAAGTTTAGACTTTACACTGCTTTTTATCACTGGCTTTATAGGAATTCTATTGGTATTTTTATGGTTCTTTTCTACCCACACAACCGCGCCAAATAATTTTAATATTTTATGGGCATTTGCACCAAATCTTATAGTTGCATTTTTTATGTTGAAAAAGACACCACCAAAATGGTGTAATTATTACTTTAAATTTGTGCTTATTTTAATTCTTATTATTCCAATTCTTTGGCTTTCAAAAATTCAATCCTTTCCAATTGCTGCAATTCCATTGTACTTTTTATTGTTGGGTAGGTATTTATTTTTATCAAAAAACAATAGTTAAAGAAAATGAAATAATGCTCATAATTAATTCAAAAAATTAATATACTTTGGGCGTTACCACGCAAAAAAAGCGTGGTCGGGCTTTTCACTATATCTTTTTTAGTGAAAAACTAAAAAAGGATGCCGTTTCAATCCCTAACGCAACGTACTTCATATGGAACTTACGAAACTAGAAATTATAGCATATCAACCAGAATACGCCAAAGACTTTTACAGTTTAAACGTAGCTTGGTTAGAAAAATACTTTTATGTAGAACCTTATGATAAAAAGGTTTTAAGCAATCCTCAAAAATATGTTTTAAATCCTGGAGGCTTTATTTTCTTTGCAAAATACAACCACCAAATAGTTGGCGTTGTATCCATCATCAACCAACAAACTTTTTTTGAATTGAGTAAAATGGCGGTTTCACCAAAATACCAAGGTTTAAAAATAGGACTACAATTAATGCATTATTGCATTTCATTTGCAAAAAAGAAACAGTGGAAAAGCATCTCCTTATATACTCACAGAAAATTAATTCCTGCCTTACACTTATATAAAAAAGTAGGATTTATAGAAATGCCCTTAGAAGAAAACTCGCATTATAAGCGGTCAGACATTAAAATGATTCTAGAACTTTAAATGATCTTAAAAAAACGTTGCTAAAAATTTAGCGTTTTATCGGAAAATTTTCAGTTATAAAAAACTTTCAATCCCTAAATTATAACTTTTTAAACCAAATCCTAAAATAACTCCTTTACAAACCGGAGACAAATAAGAATGATGTCTAAAAGATTCTCTTTTGTGTACATTAGAAATATGCACCTCTACAACCGGAGTAGTAATACCACTAATAGCATCTGCAATAGCCACAGAAGTATGTGTGTAAGCACCGGCATTTAGTACAACACCATCATAAGTAAAACCAATTTGGTGTAATTTATCTATAATTTTTCCTTCGCTATTAGACTGAAAATATTCTAATGAAATGTTATTATATTTTTTTTGTAACGTTTCAAAATAGTCTTCAAAAGTTTCTGAACCATAAATTTCTGGTTCTCTTTTTCCTAATAAATTTAGGTTTGGGCCGTTTAGTATCAGTAATTTCATAAATCAAAAATACATTTTTAAAATAAAATAAAATGCTATTTTAGATATTTTAAACTTATCTTAATTTTTGCGTTCTGCCCATTTGATAAGTAAGATTTAATATCTTTATCCCATGAATTGGCAAAACGCAATTAAAGATTTTCAGCTTTTTTTAAAAATAGAAAGAGGTCTCTCTCAAAATACCATAGATAGTTATGTTAGAGATGTAGAAAAACTTCTAATTTTTCTTCAGGAAAATGACATAAACGTACCTCCTATTGCTATTGATGAAGATACCATTCAACAATTTATTTATGAAGTTGCTAAAACTGTAACCTCTAGAAGTCAAGCCAGAATTATTTCTGGTTTGCGTAGTTTTTTTGAGTATTTAATTTTTGAAGATTATAGAGAAACCAATCCAACAGATTTAATTGAAACTCCAAAAATTGGAATAAAATTACCAGATACTTTGTCTGAAGACGAAATTAATCAATTAATTACTGCCATTGATTTAAGTCATCCGCAAGGAGAAAGAAATAGAACTATTTTAGAAACCATGTACAGTTGTGGTTTGCGAGTAAGTGAACTCATCACCTTAAAAATTTCTGATTTGTTTTTTGAAGAAGGTTTTGTACGCGTTATTGGTAAAGGAAATAAACAACGTTTTGTGCCAATACATTACAGAGCACAGCAATATATTGCTACTTATATAAAAGCCATTAGAGCTCACATAAATCCACAAAAAGGGTTTGAAGATACTGTTTTTTTAAACCGAAGAGGCAAAGGCTTAACCAGACAAATGATTTTTATTATTCTAAAAAATCTAGCTATAGAAATCGACTTGAATAAAAAAATTAGTCCGCATACGTTGCGTCATTCTTTTGCCACTCATTTGTTAAAAAACGGAGCAGATTTAAGAGCTATTCAGCAAATGTTAGGACACGAAAGCATTACTACAACAGAAGTATACGTTCATTTAGATAAAAGTTATTTAAAAGAAGTGGTAGAAACATATCATCCTAGAAAATAAAGAAGACTGTCTAAAAAAGTATTCTCAAATCACCTTGTAAAAAAGATATTAAAAATTTTTGTGGTAACATTAAATTAAGAATTACTGGACATAAAAAAACCTTGAGTACATACCCAAGGTTTATAATATATTAAAAAGAAGTTCTATTACTTAGCTACATTTACAGCTCTAGTTTCTCTAATTACAGTTACTTTTACTTGACCAGGATAGGTCATATCATTTTGTATTTTTTGAGAAATGCTAAATGATAATTCTGCGGCTTTGGTATCATTAACTTTACCACTTTCTACCATTACACGTAATTCACGTCCTGCTTGAATTGCATAGGCTTTTTGTACCCCTGAAAATCCAAAAGCAATTTCTTCTAAATCTTTTAAACGTTGAATATACGAATCTAAAACTTGACGTCTTGCACCAGGTCTTGCGCCAGAAATAGCATCACAAACTTGTACAATAGGTGATAATAAACTCAACATTTCTATTTCATCATGGTGCGCACCAATAGCGTTACACACCTCTCCTTTTTCTCCGTATTTTTCTGCCCATTGCATTCCTAAAAGAGCATGTGGTAATTCGCTTTCAGCATCTGGTACTTTACCAATATCATGTAATAAACCTGCACGTTTGGCCATTTTAGCATTCAATCCCATTTCTGCAGCCATAATACCACAAAGGTTGGCAACTTCACGCGAGTGCTGTAATAAGTTTTGACCATAAGAAGAACGGTATTTCATACGCCCCACTATTTTTATTAATTCTGGATGCAATCCATGAATACCCAAATCTATAACAGTTCTTTTACCAACTTCTATAATTTCTTGAGTAATTTGTTTCTCTGTCTTTTTAACAACTTCTTCAATTCTTGCTGGGTGAATTCTACCATCTGTAACCAATTTGTGCATAGACAAACGTGCAATCTCTCTACGAACAGGATCAAAACAAGAAAGAATAATTGCTTCTGGCGTATCATCAACAATAATTTCTACACCTGTTGCAGCTTCTAATGCTCTAATATTACGTCCTTCTCTACCAATAATTCTACCTTTAACATCATCAGATTCTAGGTTAAATACAGATACGCAATTTTCTACAGCTTGTTCTACTCCCACTCTTTGAATGGTACCTAAAACTACTTTTCTAGCTTCTTGTTCTGCTGTTAATTTTGCTTCTTCTATAGATGTTTGTACAAAAGCCATGGCTTCTGTTTTGGCTTCATCTTTTAAAGAAGTTACCAATTCTTTTTTAGCTTCTTCTGCAGACAAACCAGATATTTGCTCTAACATATCTACATGACGTTTGTGCATTTTATCTAATTCAGATTCCCTTTTATCTAAAACATCTAATTTTTTATTAAAAGACGCTTCTTTTTGGGCCAAAGAATTGTTAAGTTTTTTATTTTTATCTACCTCAGAAGCAACTTGAGACTCTCTATCTCTTATTCTTTTTTCAACATCTGAAATCTTTTTTTCTCTTGATAAAATTACTTTTTCGTGTTCAGATTTTAATTCAATAAATTTTTCTTTTGCTTGTAATATTTTTTCTTTTTTAATTGATTCAGCATCAATATTTGCTTCCTTTATAATTGAGGCAGCTTCTTTTCTTGTACCGCTAATTATTTTCTTCCCTTTTGATTTTTCCATTGCTTTTGCAATTAAAAAACCTCCAACAATCCCTATTAAAACCCCCAATAAAATGGGAACTATCATTCCATCCATAATTTAAATTTAGTATATAAAAAAAGCCTACATCAGTTGGGTTTTTAAACTCCAGTTATGGTACTTATAGGATTAACTAACTGTTCAAGGATCCACCTAAAATACTGAAACGAGTTCAGCACTAGTGGCTTGCTTTAGTAGTTAAGACTCATCCTTCATAATTGAATCGTGTTGAGTTTAATAAACAAATTACTAACGTAGGCAGTGTGTTGTTAATGTATTTTAAAGAACTTATTCTAAATGTGTATTTATTAAATTTGTTAACTCATTTAATTTTTCTATTTCATCTTTGCGAGAACTTTCTTTTTCTATAGCTGCAATTTCCATTTTAGAAGCAAATTGTAATGCACACATAGCTAAAACATCTTGTTTATCACTAACGGCATAATTTTGCTCAAATTTAGAAATTAACGTATTTATAGCATTAGCAGCTTTACGCATACCTTCTTCTTCTTTGGTGTTTCGTACATTTAACGGATACGTTCTGCCTGCTATAATGATATTAACTTTTAAATTTCCCACAATTTAATGAACTTTCACTTTATTCTTGTAATTGAATGATACATTTATCAATTTCTCTGATTAAAGTATTTATTTTGAGTTTTGTGTCTCTTGTATTTGTACTACTGCCATCTATAGTTTTTGCAATTTTTAGCAAATCATACTCTTCATTCTTTTTTGCTAATAATTGTTCTTTTTCTAAAAGCTTTTCTTGCAATTGAGTGCTATTTTGAAGCAATATTTCATTTTCTTTTTTTAAAAATTCATAATTAGAAAGTAAGTTTTGTAACCTAATCTCAAGTAAATGAATTGCTTCTAATGTATTACTCATATAACTTTTCAGAATAAAACTATATCTACAAAGTTAACATTCTGTTTTAAACTTTACAACATTTTATCACTTTTTTAATAATAGATTGATTTTTAGTAGATTATAGAAAGAATGATTTTTACTATTTTTACATCAAAAATAACAGCTTTTGAAAACAATAATTGCATTCCTTTTTATTTTAATTACTTCATTAAATTACGCGCAAGAGAAATATCCCACAAATTATTTTAGAAGTCCGTTAGACATTCCTATTGTGCTATCTGGCACATTTGGCGAGCTGCGTAGCAATCATTTTCATTCTGGAATGGATATTAAAACACAAGGTAGACAAGGCTTAAAAGTATATGCAGCGGCAGATGGATATGTTTCTCGTATTAAAGTCTCTCAATATGGTTACGGAAAAGCACTGTATGTTACGCATCCAAACGGATTTACAACTGTATATGGACATTTAAGCAACTATGCAGACAAAATTCAAGAATATGTAAAAGCAATTCAATATAAAAAAGAAAATTATGAAACCGGTAATTTATTTTTTAAGAAGGATAAATTTCCGGTAAAAAAAGGAGAGATTATTGCTTTTTCTGGAGACACTGGTGGTTCTGGTGGTCCACATTTACATTTTGAGGTAAGAGATACATCAACAGAAAATGTTATTAACCCAATGTTTTTTGGTTTGCTTGTAGAAGATACAAAAACACCTACTATTCAAAAATTAAAAGTTTACCCGCTAAGTGTTGATGCAAGAATAAATAAGCAAAATAATATTTTATCAATTCCTTTTAAAAATAATGGAAATGGAAATTATATTGCTGATAGAATAACTGCACATAGTGCCATTGGCTTTGGTGTAAGTGTATTTGATCAATTAAACAAAGCGCCTAATAAAAACGGAATTTACAGCCTAGAAATGCTGGTTAATGGTAAACGTCATTATTATCATGATTTAGAAACTTTTTCTTTTGCTGAAAGTAAATTTATTAATTTGCTAATAGACTATCGTTATTTTAAAAAATATAAAAGTAGAATACAGAAAACGTTTGTATCACCTGGCAATAAACTTTCCATTTACGAGAAATTAATAAATAATGGTAAAATTAATATTGAAAACGGATTAAATTACAACATACAAATTATTGCAAAAGATTTTAATGGCAACACAAGTTCTATTAAAATTCCTGTAGTTGGTAAAGAGAACAATGCATTATTTTCTTCTCAAAAAGATACCACTGACTATAAAATTATTGCTCAAAACTTTCATAAATTTCATAATAAGAATGTCACTATTGCTTTTCCTAAAAACACTTTTTATGAAAATGTTTTTCTAGATTTTAAAGTAGATAATAACATTGCTAAAATCCATACACCCACGATTCCATTGCACAAAAGTTATACAATTACCTTTAATGTCTCTAAGTATACAGAAGCAGAAAAAAAACAGTTGTATATTGCCAATGTAGACAATGTAAAGTACCCATATTACCAATATACCAGAAAAAAAGACAGCACTTTTTATACTACAACAAAAGCTTTAGGCAAATATAGTTTACTGTCTGATAAGCAAAAACCTAAAATTAAACTACTTTACATTAAAGATAACCAATGGATTTCTAAAGCAACAACGCTTAAAGTAAAAATAACAGATGTTGGTTCTGGTATTAAAGACTATAGCGCCAGCATAGACGGAGAATGGATATTAATGGAGTACAATCATAAAAAAGCCCTATTAACTTATAATTTTAAGGATAAAAAATTGGTTGGTAGCAAACATATCTTTAAAATTGTAGTCTCGGACAATGTAGGGAATACCAAAGAACTTTCTACAACGTTTTATAAAAAACAAGTAAACTAAACACGTGAAAAAAATTTTATACTTTTTGTTACTAATTCCAAGTTTTTTAGTAGCTCAAAAAACCACTATTCTTAAAGGTATTGTTAAAAACAAACAAAAAGAACCTATAGAAAATGTTTCTGTAAAGTACAATAATGTGGGTACTACAACCGATGAAGATGGTAGGTATCAAATTAGAGTGCCTTTTAAAGAAGAAATTACTATTGTTTTTAGACATATTTCTTACAGAACACTTTCTAAAAAATATATTGCAAGCAGCAGAAACGGAGTTCGATACTCTCCCACCTTAACTGCAAAAACAGAAAATTTAGACGAAATAATTGTAAAAGACAATCACAAAAAAGCAGAAGGTCTTACAAAAATTGATGCAAAAATAGTACAGAATGTTATTGGTGCAAATGCCGGTGTAGAAAACATTTTAATGACCTTGCCTGGAGTAAATAATAATAATGAACTAAGTACGCAATACAATGTTAGAGGTGGTAATTTTGATGAAAACCTAGTGTATGTAAACGGAATTGAAATTTACAGACCTTTTTTAATTCGGTCTGGGCAACAAGAAGGTTTGAGTTTTATCAATTCTAATATGGTACAGAATATTAATTTTTCAGCTGGAGGATTTCAAGCAAAATATGGCGATAAATTATCATCAGTATTAGATATTACATATAGAAAACCTGTAGAAATGGCAACCACTATAGATGCTAGTTTGTTAGGTGGTGGTGTTACTTTTGAAAATCAATTTTTAAATAAAAAACTAAGCACCATAACAGGTATTAGATACAGAGACAACAGTCTTTTTGTAAATAGTAAACAAATTGAAACCAATTTTAAACCGAAGTTTACAGATGTACAAACCTTTTTATCATACGAATTTTCAGAAAAATTTACGCTTAATTTTTTAGGAAACTTTTCTTTAAACAACTACAATTATACACCTATTTCTAGAAGTACTCGTTTTGGTACTGTTGCTGATCCGTTAGAGTTAACCGTTTTTTATGACGGACAAGAAGAAGATAATTATTTAACCCTTTTTGGTGCTTTGTCTGCGGATGTAAAAGCAACAGAAAATTTATCTTTTACAGGAACCGTTTCTAGATACAATACGCAAGAAGAAGAACATTTTGATATTGCAGCAGCATACCGTTTGGGTGAAGTTGACACCAATATTGGCTCAGAAAATTTTGGTGATGTAGAGTTTTCTCAAGGAATTGGTTCACAATTAAATCATGCTAGAAATGATTTAGATGCTTTAATTACCAATGCACAAATTAGAGGAACCTTAAAAATAGAAAAACAGCAAATTAATTTTGGTATAAAATATCAACAAGAAGATATTAGAGATAGAATTAGAGAATGGGAAGTAATAGATTCTTTAGGGTTTTCTATTAGACCACCGGGCTCTTTGGGTAATAATCAACCTTACCAACCTTTTACAGGGCCAATTACTCCTTATCAAAACATACAGGCAGACAATAATGTTCGCATTAACAGACTTTCCGGATTTGTACAATACAACAAACGTGTATTCTTAAACGATCATGAAATTTGGTATAATGTTGGTGTTAGAGCCCAAAATTGGAATGTAAACTCTGATGGAAATTCTTCTAAAAATCAAACAATAATTAGTCCAAGAGCACAATTTGCCATCAAACCTAATTGGGAAAAAGACATGTTGTTTAGAGTTTCTGGTGGATGGTATTCTCAACCGCCTTCTTACAGAGAATTAAAAGATTTTAACGGAAATATTAATGTGGATGTTAAAGCACAAAAATCAATTCACCTAGTTGGTGGTATGGATTATAGTTTTAATATGTGGGAAAGACCTTTTAAATTAACTTCTGAAGCTTATTTTAAAGATTTGTCTGATGTAAACTCTTATACCGTAGATAATGTAAGAATTAGATACAGAGCAGATAATGTAACTACAGCATATGCTTATGGTTTAGATTTGCGCTTAAATGGTGAGTTTGTGCCTGGCAGCGAAAGCTGGATAAGTTTAGGGTTCTTAAAAACGGAAGAAAATATAGACAATCAAGGATATATTGCAAGACCGTCTGATCAACGGGTAAAATTGGGAATTCTTTTTCAAGATTATGTACCTAATTTACCAAAGTTAAAAGCCTATCTAAATTTAGTATATAATACAGGAGTTCCTGGCGGATCTCCTTCGTATGCAGATGTGTATCAGTTTCAAGAAAGATTACGAGATTATAAACGTGCAGACTTAGGTATTTCTTATGTTTTAACAGATGCAAATAACCGCGTTACTGAAGGTTGGTTGTCTAAATTTAAAGAATTAACTGCAGGTTTAGAGCTTTTTAATATGTTTGACATTCAAAACTCAATTACCAATACTTGGGTGAGAGACGTTTATTCTAAAACCCAATTTGGAATTCCGAATTACATGACTGGCAGAGTTTTAAACTTTAAAGTTGCCATGAAGTTTTAAAAACAGAATACGTTAAAAATCAACAACCAGTATTGAGTGCATTACAAAAAAGAAAAAGAACTTTCAAAAACATTACATATTTCTGAAAGCTCTTTAAAATCTCATAAAAGAGATTTGTTTGAAATAACAAATACCAAAAACACTCCTGAATTAATTAAATTTGGCATTCAACAGGGTATCATTATTTCTTAACCCAAAATCTGAGCCGCATGTGCTTTGGTTTTTACTTTTAAAATAATGTCTTCAATAACACCATTTTCATCAATAACAAAAGTAGTTCTGTGAATACCATCATATTCTTTCCCCATAAATTTCTTTGGTCCCCAAACATTAAAAGCCTCAATTACAGCTTTATCTTCATCCGCTAAAAGCGGAAAAGGCAACTCGTTTTTATTAATAAAATTTTGTTGTCTTTTAGCAGAATCTGCACTTACTCCTAAAATAGCATATCCTTTTGCTAAAAAAGATTGATAATTGTCTCGTAAATCACAAGCTTCATTAGTACAACCAGGTGTACTTGCCTTCGGATAAAAAAATAATACTAATTTTTTTCCAACATAATCAGATAATTTAATCGTATTTCCTAAATTGTCTTTTGCTTCAAATTGTGGAGCATTATCTCCTATTTTTAGTGATGTCATTTTTTTTTATTTAAGTTACAAAGATACAAAGTAACAACGTTTTTTTTAAGCCTAAATACATACAGGTTTCAATTTTAACTTTGTAACTTTGAAATCTAGAAACCTTGAAACTTTGCCACTAAAAGAAATGACCAAACAAGAAAAAGTACAATTTGTAATTGATACACTTCAAGAAAAATATCCAGAAATCCCTATTCCTTTAGATCATAAAGATCCTTATACCTTATTAATTGCTGTTTTGTTATCTGCACAATGTACAGATGTTAGGGTGAATAAAATTACGCCATTATTGTTCGCTAAAGCGGATAATCCTTTTGATATGGTAAAAATGTCTGTAGAAGAAATTAAGGAAATTATTAGACCTTGTGGTTTATCTCCAATGAA
Organism: Polaribacter sp.; assembly: GCF_051251875.1. Classification (GTDB taxonomy): domain Bacteria; phylum Bacteroidota; class Bacteroidia; order Flavobacteriales; family Flavobacteriaceae; genus Polaribacter. The sequence continues at coordinate 6,895 of NZ_JBPOGL010000023.1, read as the reverse complement.
AAGTAAAGGAATTTACGGTTTGTCTAAAATTTTGATAGAAAAATACAATGGCGAAGTTCCGCAAAGTTTTGAAGGTTTAGAAGAATTACCAGCCGTTGGTCATAAAACAGCAAGTGTGGTTATGAGTCAGGCTTTTGGTGTTCCTGCTTTTCCGGTAGACACACACATTTTAAGATTAATGTTTCGTTGGAATTTAAGCAACGGAAAAAGTGTTGCTCAAACAGAAAAAGATGCAAAAAGACTTTTTCCTAGAGAACTATGGAACGATTTACATTTGCAAATTATTTGGTACGGAAGAGAATATTCTCCGGCGCGTGGTTGGAATTTAGAACAGGATATTATCACCAAAACAATTGGTAGAAAATCAGTTTTAAACGATTATTTTAAAAAATAATTAATGGGCATTAAACCCATATTCTCGTTGAAACTTACAAATTCTAAATCGATATTTTTGATACCGTTTTTAAAGATCCTTCTTCATCAATATTTGTTAAAATAGCAGAGAACATTACGGCATACTACGGTGAATTTAAAGATGCTGCTTTCATAAATAAAGTTCATATTTTGTTTCAGGTAAATTCATATCATCACTTATAAATTTCTTAACAATTTTAAAATTCAATTTTTCTAAAATTTTAGTTGAGGCCCTGTTTTCATCAGCAACATAAGCAACTAACTTGTTAATTTTTAAAGTTTTACAATACATAATTAAACCTTCACAAATTTCTGTACCATAACCATTTTTCCAAAACTTTTCTAAAAGTCTATACCCAATTTCATCATCAATATTGTCTTTAACCAAAGCCACGGTTCCTATAAATTGATGGTCTTGTTTTCTTAAAATAGCATAAATCCAAAAATCATTCTTTGAAACTTTATATCTAGAAATTAACTCCTTTAATTCTTGTTCATTTTCTTGTAAACTCTTTACTTCTCCTGTTGCATATTTTAAAACCAACGGATTACTTTCTAGCTCATGAAAAGGGACTAAATCTTCAAGAATAAGTTTTCTAACAAATAACCTATGGGTTTTAAAAATCATCAACAGAAATTATAAATTTAGATACTCAAATATACAAGAATGTATTTAGTAAAAAAGTAGTTTTTTAAACCATTAAAAAAAACAACCTTTTACTTTTTATAAAAAAAATGCTAAAGACTACTCTATTGTTTAGTTTCTTTATATTCGCATATAATTTTTTTCTTTAAGACTATGAAACATTTTGATGTTGCAATTATTGGCAGCGGCCCTTCTGGCGCTTCTACCGCTTTTTATTTAGGAAAACAGGGTATTTCTACAGTAATTATAGAAAAAGAAACTTTGCCACGCTATAAAACTTGTGGTGGTGGTTTTGTAAATAGAGGTAGAAAAATGATGCCTTTTGACATTTCTGAAGTAATAGAACGTGAGTTTTTTACCGTTGATAGTTACTTTAATAATAACAACAATATTTGTTATAAATCTAGTAAAAACAAACCCATTATAAGCATGATTATGAGAGATGCTTTTGATAATTTAATTGTTAAAAAAGCAAAAGAATTTGGCGTAACTTTATTAGAAAATCATACCTTAAAAAGCTTAAGTTTTGTTGATAAAAAAACTATTTTAACCACTTCTGAAGGAGCTATTTCTACCAACTTTGTAATTGCTGCCGATGGCGTTTTAAGTCCAACTGCTAAAATGGCCGGTTGGCAAAAGGACACCAGAAAATTAATACCTGCTTTAGAATATGAAGTTCAAGTTTCTGAAGAAGATTTTATCCGTTTGTCTAAAAATGTACGTTTTGATATTGATGCTGTTCCGTATGGGTACGCCTGGTGTTTTCCTAAAAAAAACCATTTATCTTTAGGTGTTTTAACTACAAAAAAAGGTAAAATAAACCTGAAAGAATATTATAGAAAATACCTACAAATGCTAGGTATTAAAGAAGTTATAAAAGAAGAAGCACATGGTTTTCAAATACCTGTGGCACCAAGAACAGATGGTTTTGTAAAAAACAATGTTTTTTTAATTGGCGATGCGGCTGGCTTTGCAGAACCCATAACAGCAGAAGGAATTTCTAATGCCATTTTAAGCGGAAAATATGTGGCAGAAGCAATTATTGAAAGTAATTTTGAAACAAAATTAGCAGAAAAAATATACTTAGATAAACTTCAAATAAAACTATTGCCCGAATTACACTCTGGCGTAAAACTCGCAAAATTTTTCTATCATAAAAATCCGCTTAGAAACTATCTATTAAAAAAAGAAGGTCAGCGTTTTAGTGATATGATGGTAGATATTTTACATGGCGACAAACCTTTTCCTGTAAATGTTTCTGAAAAACTAAAAACTAAAATTAAAGAGAAACTCTTTTAGTTTTATCACTGATAAACAATACTTAAAGTAGTAATTTTTATTTTACTAAATAACTTACAATCAATTTTCTAAGTATTGCAGGTTCTGCTTCAAAAATTATCAATTAAATTGTAAATTTGCAATCCTTAATTATACATACATGAATGCAGATAAAAAAGTTGCTTTTTATACTTTAGGATGCAAATTAAACTTTTCGGAAACTTCTACAATTGCTCGTAATTTTGTGAGCGAAGGTTTTAAACGTATAGAATTTGAAGAAGCGGCAGACGTTTACGTTATCAACACTTGTTCTGTTACAGACAATGCAGACAAACGTTTTAAATCTATTGTAAAAAATGCATTGAAAAAAAATGAAGATGCTTTTTTAATTGCTGTAGGTTGTTATGCGCAATTAAAACCAGAAGAATTAGCAGCTGTAGATGGCGTAGATTTGGTTTTAGGTGCAACAGAAAAATTTAATGTAACTAGTTATATTAACGATTTAACAAAAAATAACATTGGTGAAATTCATTCTTGTGAAATTGCCGATGCAGATTTTTATATTGGCTCCTACTCTATTGGAGACAGAACTCGTGCCTTTTTAAAAGTGCAAGATGGTTGCGACTATAAATGTACCTATTGTACAATTCCGTTAGCAAGAGGAATTTCTAGAAGTGATACTTTAGAAAATGTGTTGCAAAATGCCAAAGAAATTTCATCTAAAGGAATTAAAGAAATTGTTTTAACTGGTGTTAATATTGGCGATTATGGAAAAGGAGAATTTGGAAATAAAAAGCACGAACATACTTTTTTAGAACTGGTAAAAGAACTAGATACAATAGAAGGCATTCATCGTTTGCGAATCTCATCTATAGAACCTAATTTACTAAAAGATGAAACCATAGATTTTGTCTCAAAATCAAATTCATTTGTACCTCATTTTCACATTCCGTTACAATCTGGTAGCGATGAATTATTGAAAAAAATGAAACGTAGATATTTAACAAATACCTATACAAATAGAGTTTCTAAAATTAAAGAAGTAATGCCAAACGCGTGTATTGGTGTAGATGTTATTGTTGGTTTTCCTGGAGAAACAGATGAATTATTTCTAGAAACCTGCAACTATTTAAATGAAATGGATATTTCGTATTTACATGTATTTACCTATTCTGAAAGACCAAACACAGAAGCTGTAAATTTAGATGGCGTTGTTCCTAAAAAAGTACGTGCAAAACGCAGTAAAATGTTGCGCGGTTTATCTGCAAAAAAAAGACGTTCGTTTTATGAAGCGCAACTTGGCAATACGTTAACCGTATTATTCGAAAATGAAAATAAAGAAGGTTTTATACAAGGATTTACAGAGAATTATGTAAAAGTAAAAACCCCTTGGAATCCGGCATTGGTAAATACCTTACACAGCATTACCTTAACAGAAATTGATGAAGATGGTTTGGTAAGGTTTAATTTTGTGAATGAAGTTGTAACTTTATAAAAAAATCTCTCATGAGAATACTTTTATGTTTTTTTTTCTTTTTGATGTTCAGTTGTAATACAAAAACACAAAAAAAAGAAGAAATCTTACCTCCAGATAACAGTGAGTTAAAAGATGTAGAAGTTGTAAAAAAAACAGCTTATCAAGAAGTTATCGTAGTTCTAAAAAACGCAAACAACCTCGAAAATGCGAAAGCATTTATTAGCTCAAAGAACCTAAATTGGGAAGAATTGGTCATAAACACTCAATCTCTAAAAGCCGTATTACTAAAAGTTCCGTTAGAAAAAAGATACTATTGGATTGATACTTTAAATGCTTCTGGCCTATTTTATTCCATAGATTTTAATGACAAAAAAACAATTAAACAACTAAAAAAAGAAATAGAAAACACCTTTGTAAAGTTAATTAAAACTCCATGTAATGGAGATTGCCCTGTGTATGATGTACTTTTTTTAAATGACGGAAAAGTACTTTTTAATGGCATTGCAAATGTACTTTTTGAAGGAAAAAAAGAACTCACACTTACGGAAAAAGAGTTAGAGAAAATAAAATATTTATTTAAACAAACTATTTTTAAAGACTATAAAACTTCTTATTTAGACAAGACTATAAAAGGACTTCCGGGAGTTATTATTACACATAAAAACAAGCAAGTTGAAATAAATCTTTGGAAAAATGTACCTATTCGTTTGGCCATTGCTCATGAGTCTTTAGAAGATGTTTTACTAAAAAATAATTTAATAGAATAAATGGAAAAAATTCATATTTATTTTATGCCAGGTTTAGCAGCTAGCCCTGATATTTTTGAAAATTTAAAATTTTCTTCTGAAATGTATGAACTTCATTATTTAACCTGGAAAATACCACTAAATCTAGAAGAAACTATTAGCAATTACGCCAAGAGAATGTGCGAAGATGTTAAAGTTAAAAACCCCGTGTTAGTTGGTGTTTCTTTTGGAGGAATACTAGTGCAAGAAATGAGTAAATTTTTAAAGCCAAAAAAAATTATTATTATTTCTAGTGTAAAATCTAGAGATGAAATGCCTAAAAAATTTAAACTAGCAAACTACACCAAAATATATAAAATTTTTCCGACCAAATTGGTGGCTAATTTTGAAGATTATGCAGCCTTTTTCTTTGGTGAATCGCTTAAAAAAAGAGCAGATATGTATAAAAAATACCTTTCTGTTAGAGACACCACATATCTAGATTGGTCTATTTCTAATGTATTAAAATGGAATCCTGAAAAACCATTGACAAATCTTGTTCATATTCATGGTACTAAAGATCCTGTTTTTCCTATAAAACATATAAAAGACGTTATTAAAATAAACGGAGGAACACATATTATCATATTATCTAAAGCGAAGAAGATCTCAAAAATTATTGACGAAATCTTAACAAATTAATCCTTTAGTTTTTATATCTTTATAATTCGTTACAGAAATCCAATAAAATTGATTCTGAAATGAAAATTCTTGTACTATTTTGATATAAATTCTATCGAAAACTAATTTAGAAACAAAAAACCAATTCTTAACGCTTTGCTATTTCGGTTATTTAAAAGCGCACTTTTCATTGATAAATTATCTTGATTTTACCTGAAATTCATTAAAACACACAATAAAACCTTCTATTATATAAACTATAAAATATCATGAAAAAGCCAGTACGTATTTTATCACTTCTAAGCATTACAATTGTAACTTTACTCTTTTTAAATGGAATAAATAAAACAGCAGTAGACAAAAAGCAGAGTTCAGAACTTGAAAAAGAAAATGAGTTTAATACTCACATTAATTACAAAATTAAAGCGCTAAAACTACCAGAAGATTTAAATCTTGCCGGAGAAAGAGTTCCTTTAGAAAAAGGAGATATAAGAGAACGAATGGATAGAGAACTTTTAGTAAATACCTATTGGCAATCTAACGGTTTATTATTGTTAAAAAGAGCCCATAAATACTTTCCTATTTTAGAACCTTTACTTAAAAAATACGGTTTACCAGACGATTTTAAATATTTGGCAATGGCAGAAAGTGCTTTTATTGATGAAACTTCTTCCGTTGGCGCTGCGGGTATGTGGCATTTTATGAAAGCCACCGGAAAAGAGTATGGTTTAGAAATAAATAGTAATGTAGATGAACGTTACAATATTGAAAAATCTACCAAAGTAGCTGCAGAGTATTTAAAGAAATCTAGAGATCGTTTTAATTCTTGGACCTTAGCGGCCGCTGCATATAATGCCGGTAACTATGGTGTTTCTAAAAGATTGAAAGCGCAAGAAGTAGATAGTTATTATGATGTTAAACTTGCCAATGAAACAGAAAGATATGTATTTAGAATTATTGCCTTAAAAGAGGTTATTTCTAATCCAAAAAAATATGGTTTTGTTTATGAACAAGAAGATTTATATACATTACCAAAAACTAGAACTATTAAGGTTGATACAGAAATTCCGAATATTACAACTTTTGCTAAAAAATATGGAATGACGTATAAAGAATTTAAAATTCACAATCCTTGGTTAAGAGAAAATAAATTGAATAATAAAAGCAGAAAAGTTTACGAAATTAAAATACCTATTTAATAAGCAATTCCTTATTCTATAATATTTTTAATTCTGCCAACAATACCAGATTCTAATTGAACTTTTATTCCGTAGGGATGATTTGGAGATTTTGTTAAAATTTTAGCAATTATCCCTTCGGTTAATTCACCCGTTCTTTGATGTGATTTTTGTATAACTTCTACAAACAATCCTATTTTAACGTTTTTTCTTTGTCTTCCGTCTTTCATAATTTTAGCTGTTTAAAATACAAACATAAAAAAAAGCCTATCAAAATTGATAGGCTTTAAATAAAAATTTAACTAGTAATAAATATATATTATAATACTCTTACGTTTACTGCGTTTAATCCTTTTTTTCCATCTTGTAAGTCAAATTCAACTTCATCGTTTTCACGAATTTCGTCAACTAATCCTGACACATGTACAAAATGTTCTTTGTTTGATCCTTCTTCAGTGATAAATCCAAATCCTTTAGATTCATTGAAAAATTTTAC
>NZ_JBPOGL010000022.1:0-61065 GCF_051251875.1 Polaribacter sp. | reverse complement strand
GTATGTTTCCTCTCTGTTAATTACAAAAATAATAAAATTTAATAAATAAAATTAGGAATTAAAGATAGTACCTAAACTTGTTTGCTAACAATAGTCTAATTAAAAGTTGTAGCAAATTTTATAGAAGCAATAAAAAGAACATCAGAAAATATAAAAAATGAAGTTCAATACAAAAACCATTCACGGCGGTCAACAAGCAGAAGCCACAACAGGTGCTGTGGTTTCGCCCATATTTCAAACATCAACGTTTGCACAATCTAGTTTTAGTACATCTCAAGAATACAATTATTCAAGAGGCGCAAACCCTACTAGAACAGCGCTAGAAAATAGTTTAGCATCCATAGAAAACGGAACAGATGGTTTTGCCTTTTCTTCTGGTTTGGCGGCAATAGATTGTGTTTTAAGAATTCTAAATCCGGGCGATGAAATTATTGCAGGAAAAGATTTGTATGGCGGAACCTACAGAATGTTTACAAAACTATTTGAAAAATACGGCTTAGAATTTACCTATGTAGATACCAATTCTGTAGAAAATGTCACCAAAGAAATTACAGAAAAAACAAAGTTAGTTTGGTTAGAAACACCTACAAATCCGTTAATGAAAATTGCAGATATTGCGGCAATTAGCAATGAGGTAAAAAAAATAAATTCAGAGATTCTTGTAGCTGTAGATAATACTTTTGCAACACCATATTTGCAACAGCCTTTAAACTTAGGTGCAGATATTGTAATGCATTCTGCAACAAAATATATAGGCGGACATTCAGATTTGGTGATGGGCGCTTTAATTGTAAAAGACGCAAAATTAGCCAAAGAACTGCATTTTATTCAATTTGCAGCGGGTGCAATTGCTGGCCCAATGGATTCTTTTTTAGCATTAAGAGGTATAAAAACTTTACACGTAAGAATCCAGCGCCATTGCGATAATGCAAAAGTTGTTGCTGCTTTTTTAAAAAACCATCCAAAAGTTGGTAACCTATATTATCCAGGTTTAGAAGATCATCCAAATTATGAAATAGCGAATAAGCAAATGAAGGATTTTGGAGGCGTAGTTTCTTTCTGTTTAAAAGATGAAAATAAAGAAGCAACATGTGCCTTTTTAGAGAACATTCAGTTATTTACGTTAGCAGAATCTTTAGGCGGTGTAGAAAGTATGGTAAATCATTCAGCAACCATGTCTCACGCTTCAATTCCTGCAGAAGAAAGATTAAAAACAGGAATTACAGATTCTTTAATTCGTTTAAGTGTTGGTATAGAAGATGTTGAAGATTTGCTAGTAGATTTAGAACAAGCGTTGGGTAACTAATGCAAATATCATGAGATTATTAAAAACCGAACAAGTGTACAACTAGTTCGGTTTTTTTTATGCTTATTTTTTTAAATGTGTTTTCGTCTTTAATTCGGTATTAAAACAGCATTAAAATAGAAAAGTTTGGGTTGCAATCAATCAATAGGCTAAACTCCAAATTGATTCAAATGATGGTCTAAATGTTTGTAAAAAGAATTATTCCATTCATCAGAAGTTAGTTTTCCAAAAGAGTGCGATTCTTTTCCATCAAAATATTGAGCACCTAATTCTTGTGTTTTAATAATATAATCTACCAAACGTTTTTTTTCTGTTTCAAATTCTCTTGCATCAGAAATGATAAATTGAGGCGCAGTTCTACCATTTTTAGCATACGGTTTTTCAGATACTACAATTTTCTTCACAAATAATTTTAGCATATACTTTGCAAACGCATTTGGCTTTGCATGCTTGTCTGTATAAACCATTTCATAGGTAACACAGCAATGGGCTAACATTTGCGAAACAGACATTTTACCCCAATTTGGTGTTGTTGTTGGGGTTAAGGTATTAATTCTTTTAATTACTTGATTGGTAATTTCTTTGTTGAAAATGTTTTTCATTTTAATGTAAAATTTTAAATAGTAATTCTTTTAAAATATCTTTTTGAGATTGATTTGCACCAACTCCTTTACTTTTTACATCTGCATCGCGTAAAAAGGCAATTACTTGTGCTACTTTTCGCATCGGGTAATTTCTTGCAGCTGAAAAATATTCATCAACAAAATACAGATTTACACCCAGTGTTTTTGCAACAGTACTCTTAGATTTATCTTGCAAACCATGAAACATTAATAGTTGGGTAAAGAAATTATTTAGTAAAGAAATAGTCATTACCAACGGGTTGTTCTTTGGGTTTTCTGCAAAATAATTAATAATTCTATTAGATTTCACAACGTTTTTTTCTCCTACTGCTTTGCGTAATTCAAAGTTGTTAAAGTCTTTAGAAATACCAATATTATCCTCTATATGTTGGTCGTTAATAATGGTTTCTTTGGGTAGAATTAGCATCAATTTATCTAATTCATTAGAAATTTTGCTTAAATCTGTTCCTAAAAATTCTACCAACATTTGAGACGCTTTGGGCTCAATTTTATAACTTTTACCACTTAAAACTTTTCGAATCCAATCTGTAACTTGATTTTCATACAATTTTTTGCTTTCATAAATCATTCCTGATTTTGCAATTGCTTTGTATAGTTTTTTGCGTTTGTCTAATTTTTTATACTTATAATTTAGAACAAGTACGGTTGTTGGTTGTGGATTTTCTGCATACCCAACCAATTTTTCAATAGTTCTACTTAAATCTTGTGCTTCTTTTACAATTAAAACCTGTCTTTCTGCCATCATAGGATAGCGTTTTGCAGCGGAAACAATATCTTCAATAGTTGCGTCTCTACCATACATAACTTGCTGATTAAAGCCTTTCTCGGCTTCATCTAAAACAGTTTCTTCAATATAATCAGAAATTTTATCTATGTAATAAGGTTCTTCTCCCATTAAAAAATAAATGGGTTGTATGTTGCCTTTTTTAATATCTGAAACAATGTTTCTTATTTCGTTCATTTATTCAGTAATTATAATACTATTTTTTAATTCATCTTCTAAAGGCGTTTCAAACCACGTTTCCATAAAGTGAAAATGTTCGTCTGTAACTTCAAATTCAAAAGTGTTACCTTTTTCTAAATTTCTTTTTAAAATTCGTTTTTTTCTTATTTCTTTTGGTAGGTTTAAAAAATGAATTTGAACTTCGATATTATGATCATCTGCAAATTTTCTATACTTTTCTCTATGCACAAATTTAGAAAGACCAACATCTAAAATACTATCTACACCAGCGTTTTCTAATTGTAAAATTAAATTTTGCATTAATAATTCAGACCTTTCTATTCTTTCTAGAAACCAGTCTAAACCATCTTCTTTTGTTTTGTCAGGAAAAAATAATATTTTATTCCATGTATCTAATGAAAAAACCACACCCTTAGTAGTAAGTTTTAATGCATTGGCATAGGTAGATTTACCTGCGCCAGTATTTCCGACTAATAAATGTATCATACCTGATTTTTATTTACTTTTGAACAATGCAAAAACTCAACCTTCCTACTTATAATTTCAAACTCAAAAGTAACGAAAATAAGGTGCTTATTTTTGATAAATTGAGAAAAAAATATATGGTTTTAACGCCAGAAGAATGGGTGCGTCAACATTTTGTGATGTTTTTAATTGATGAAAAAAAATATCCTACTTCTTTAATTGCTTTAGAGAAACAGTTAACCATTAATAATCGTAAAAAAAGAACTGATATTTTAATTTTTAATACAGACGGAAAACCTGATATTATTGTAGAATGTAAAGCCCCAAAAATAAAAATTACACAAGATACTTTTGATCAAATTGCACGTTATAATTTAAAATTACAGGCCAATTATTTAATCGTAACCAATGGTTTAGAACATTTTTATTGCAAAATGGATTTTGAAAATGAAACGTATATTTTTTTAAAAGAAATTCCTGATTATAAATAGTGCTTCTTTTATTCCAAGAGGTTATAGAACAAATTTTGTCTTTTTTAAAGCATATTTTTTAGCAGCTTTATGAATACGTATTCTTGGTACCCTATTCATGAAGTTTTTTTTGCTTTAACTCATACTACTTAAATATAGGAGTACAATTAAGAGAAAATTAGAAGTTAACTAACATATAAAATGTAATTTTGCGAACTTGAAAACAGCAATTGTCATATTAAATTGGAACGGAAAAAAACTGCTAGAACAGTTTTTACCAGCTATTGTAAATTTTAGTGCTCATGAAGCAGAAGTTTATGTTGCAGATAATGCATCTACAGATGCTTCTATTTCTTACATAAAAGAGTATTTTCCTTCCGTAAAAATTATTAAAAATGCTGTAAATGGAGGATATGCGAAAGGTTATAATGATGCTTTAAAACATATTGTAGCAGATATTTATTGTCTTTTAAATTCTGATGTAGCGGTTACAAAAAATTGGCTACAACCCATCTTACAGGTTTTTAATGCTGATGAAAAAACGGCCATTATACAACCCAAAATTTTAGATTTTAAAGACACAACAAAATTTGAATATGCTGGTGCTGGCGGTGGTTTTATAGATTTATTTGGGTATCCGTATTGCAGAGGTCGTGTGTTTAATCAACTAGAAAAAGATGAACAGCAATTTAATGATGTTGTGGATGTTTTTTGGGCATCTGGCGCTTGTTTTTTTATACGTTCAAAGGTATATCATCAATTAGGTGGTTTTGATGAAGATTATTTTGCGCATCAAGAAGAAATTGATTTGTGTTGGAGAACACAAAATATAGGTTACACCGTAAAATATGTTGGTTCTGCCACTGTTTTTCATGTTGGTGGAGCAACTTTAGAAGAGTCGAACCCGCATAAAACGTTTTTAAATTTTAGAAATAGTTTGTTAAACGTGGTCAAAAATGTTCCTAAAAAGTGGTTTTTATTGGTGGTTTTTTCACGTTTAATTTTAGACGGAATTGCAGGATTAAAATTTATGATTGAATTAAGACCATTGCACACTTGGGCAATATTAAAAGCACATATTAGTTTTTATGCAAACTTTTTTAAGTTTTTAAAAAAACGAAAAAGTTTACAAAAAAGGCAAGATTATAATTTACACACTAGTATTGTTTGGCAATATTTTGTTTTGGGTAGAAAAAAGTTTGAAGAATTGAAATAAAGGATAAGTTTCTAAAGAATATCTAAACTACCTTTTCCTTGTCTTAATACTTGTGGTTCATTGGTGGTTAAATCAACAACGGTGGAAGCGTAATTATCTCCGTAACCACCATCAATAACAACATCTACAATAGCGCTCCATTTTTCAAAAATTAATTCAGGATCAGTGGTGTATTCTAAAACATCATCTTCATCATGTATAGAAGTAGAAATAATGGGGTTTCCTAGTGTAGCTACCAACGCTCTTGCAATATTATTATCAGGAATTCTAATTCCTACAGTTTTACGTTTTTTAAATGCTTTTGGCAGGTTATTACTGCCGGGTAAAATAAAGGTATAAGGTCCGGGTAAAGCTCTTTTTAATAATTTAAAAGTTGAAGAATCTATTTGTTTTACATAATCAGACAAGTGGCTTAAATCATTACAAACAAAAGAAAAATTTGCTTTGTCTAGTTTAACGCCTTTAATTTTTGCAATTTTCTCTAGTGCTTTTGTATTGGTAATATCACAACCTAAGCCATAAACAGTGTCTGTTGGATAAATAATTAAACCACCATTTTGTAAAATTTTTACAACCGTATCAATTTCCTTTTGATTCGGATTTTGGTTGTATATTTTGATGAATTTTGCCATGGTATCAGTTTATTTTACAAGTGTTTTTAACGAATAATAAAAGTATAAAAATACAAAAACTCAACTCGATATTATCAAGTTGAGTTCTATTTTAGGGAAGATTGTTTAAAATTATGATTTATCCACCATTCTAAATCCTTCTCCGTGTATATTTAAAATCTCTACATTTTCATCATCTTTTAGATATTTACGCAGTTTTGCAATATAAACATCCATACTTCTTGATGTAAAGTAATTGTCATCTCTCCATATTTTTGTCAATGCCAATTCTCTAGGCATTAAATCGTTTTTATGAATTGCTAACATGCGCAATAATTTGCTTTCTTTTGGAGATAATTTTATAGGTTCTCCTGTTTCTCCTACAGATAAATGACGTAGTTTAGAGTTGAAGAAAAAACCACCAACTGTAAATTCAAACTGTTCAGATTCTGCGGTTTTATCTGTATCTTTTCTTTGTAAAATTGCTTTTATTTTGTGCAATAATACTTCAGAATCAAAAGGTTTATTTAAATAGTCATCTGCACCAACTGCATATCCTTTTAAAACATCTTCTTTTAAGGTTTTTGCCGTTAAGAAAATAATTGGTACTTCTTTGTTGGTACTTCTAATGTCTTGTGCTAAAGAAAAACCATCTTTACGTGGCATCATTACATCTAAAATACACAGGTCATAATCGCTGTTTTTAAACATAATTAATCCTTCTATACCGTCTTTAGCGTGTGTTACGTTATAATCGTTTAGTGCTAAATAGTCTTTTAAAACTGTTCCAAAATTTGGATCGTCTTCTACTAATAAAATTTTTTTACTTCCCATGATATTATTATTATTTATATTAAAGGTAATTTAACTGTAAAAATACTCCCTTTTCCTTTTTCACCTTCAACAAAAACTGTTCCGTGATGTTTTTCTACAATTTCTTTTACGTATGCTAATCCCAATCCATGACCTTTTACGTCATGTATATTTCCTTTTTGTTCTCTGTAAAATTTATCAAAAACTTGTTTTTGAACGGCTTTACTCATCCCAATACCTTCGTCTTTTATTTTAAAGATAAAAAACTTATTTGTGCTTTCTGTAAAAACTTCAATTTTTGGTGGTCCAACAGAATATTTTATGGCATTTTCTAACATATTAACCACAACATTTGTAAGATGAAACGGATTCCCGTTAATTTCTGGTATAATGGCGTTAAAGTGTGTGGTTATACTTCCTTTTCTATCATCTATTAACAAACTAATATGCGTTATTGCGTCTTCTATTGTGTCGTGCATGTCTATAGTTTCTTTACTAAGATCTATCTGATTTTTTTCTAATCTAGAAATGCGCAACACATTTTCTACTTGCAAGTGCATGCGTTTATTTTCATCTCTAATCATTTTTACATAGCGCAGCACTTTTTCTTCATCATTTATTATTTTTGGATTTTTTATAGAATCTAAAGCTAAATTAATAGTAGCAATGGGAGTTTTAAACTCATGCGTCATATTATTAATGAAATCTGTTTTTATTTCTGATATTTTTTTCTGTCTAATTAGTTGATATAATGAACTTGAAAAAGCAACAATTATGATAAAAATAAAAAGTAACGATAATAATAAAATATTAGAAATTCCTGATAGAATATGCTCATTTTTGGTAGGAAAAGTTACATATAATTTATAAGAAACTTCATCTTCAGTATCGTAAAAAAGTGGGTATGGATAACTTTCTTTTTTATTGATTGTATAATATCCAGATTTTAATTTGGTAGCCAATCCATCTTTACTATACACGCCATATTTAAAATCTAAATAAATATTTCTCTTTTCTAATTCTTCTTTTATGGTGTTATTTAACTCTTTATTACTAATTCTTTGATGTATAGGTTTTCTATTTATATAGTCCTTAAAAATATCATTGGTGTAAAATTTTTCTATATTAGAATACCTTTTGGTAAATGAATATCTTTTATCATCTGTGTTGGTAAAGATATTATCTACACCTTTTATTGTTTTAGATTGAAAAAAGTCTTTTTTACCGGAGATTCTTTTTACAATAATAGAATCACTGTCTAAAAAATCTGTAGGTAATTTAAAATTTTCTTCTAAAAAAGTAGCTCCAAAAGTTAATTTCTGTTTGGTAGTAGTGTCTATTTCTTGAAAAAGATAATTTCTTATTTGAGCATCATTTGCCAATCCCATTTTTTCTATAAGACCTTCAATTTTTTTCTCAAAAAAAGCTTCTTCTTTTAAATTGATTTTCTCAGAAACGCTACCTAAAGATTTTTGTACATCATTCTTAAATTGTTCCTTCCTACTTTCAAGTGCGTTGTTGATCCAAAAGACCTGAACAGCAATAATTCCAATTAATGAAACGCTCATTAAAATTACAATAAGTACAAACATCTTCTTGCCCATAAATCAAAGTTAATACATTCAGAAATTGATTTTAAGGTTTTTAACCTAAATTAACAGTTTTGTTTTAATTTTATGATGTTTTTAACAGAATCAGTAAGTTTAATGAAATCTAACAACTTTTTTTTGTTAAAATTTTATGAATATTATTTACTTGATTTTGTGTTTTCTCAAGTGATAAAGATTCAATAATATAATTTGATTGTAGTATTTTTTTATCTTCCAACCATTGGTTTTTCATCCTATTTATAATTTCGGCTTCTGTAGTATTGTCGCGTAAAATAATGCGCTCTATTCTTGTTTTTAAAGGAGCGGAAACCACTAAGATAATGTCACAAAACAGGTTGTTTTTTGTTTCGAATAATATGGCATTTTCATATAAAATATAGGATGCTTTTTGGTTTAAAAGAACAAACTCTTGAAAATGTTTTTTTACTTCTGGATGCACAATAGCATTTAATACTGTAAGTTTTTCTGGATTTTTAAAAACAATATTGGCAATAAAAGATCTGTTTAATGTGTTGTTTTTGTATGCTTGGTCTCCAAAGGTTTTTATCAATGCTGATTTTATCTTTTCTGAAGAGTTCATTAACTTTTTTGCCTCTACATCTGCAATATAAACGGCAACATTTTTAAAGTTGGCAAACATTTTTGCAACGGTTGTTTTTCCGCTTCCAATACCACCAGTTAAACCAACAATCATATTATTTTTGAATTAGAAAATCTATTTGATTAGGAACAAGTTTGTAGCTTTTAATTAAATTAGATTTTGAGACCAATTTAGGGATTAAATATTCTAAATTATTTTTTTCAGAAATACTGTAATCACATTCAATTTCAAAAGAATCTGCGTCTATAGCATTAAAGTGAGACAAACTAATAATAAAATACACATCAATAGTTTTGGCAAGCGAAGTAAGTTGAATGTTTTTTGGTAAATTAATAATGTTAAAAGGTACTTTAAAACTACCTTCTGTAAATTTTTCTACCTTTCCTTTAACAGTTACACTAGTTGTTTTAAATTTAAGATTATTGCTGTTTTTAGGTTTTAAAATCGCTATATTTTTAGAGAAATCAGCTTTTATATCTTTTAATTTTAGTGGTGTTAAAAGTATTTGTTTAATGTTTTTTATTTGAGATTCTGGGCCTGAGACAAGAATGCTGTCTGGAGAAATTTCTATGTCTTTAACAAGATCATAACCAATATGAAAGTTGAGCTCTAGATTAGATTTTATAGGTATTTTTTTTGAGGTTAAACTACCTAATTCTAAGAAAATGGTATCTTGAATAATTTCTTGCAATTGCATGTTAGAAAGCAGTTGTTGCTGTATGCTAGTAAGCTGGTTTGTGGTTAAAAGATAATAGTTGTTAGAAGATTTTTTTATACTTTTATTAATTGCTAAAGAAATGGGTTTATTCTTAAATTTTGCTCTAATTATATTAAATCCTGTAGCTTTTACAACTAACTCTATATTATTTTTTGGTGGTGTTTGTAAGATTTTGTCTTGTGGAATTTTGGTATATAATACAGGTAAATTTATATTGGTAACATATTCTTTAGAAAGTGTTATTAACAACCAAATACTAATAGATGCTATTAAAAAACTGATAAAAGTTTTTGATATTTTATTATTTTTCTTCACTAATTTAAGAATTTATGCAAGCTATACAAAAGTATTTAAACTAAAAAGTGAGCATTATTTAATTAGATAATGCTCACTTTATAAAATTTTAAAATATATTTTATTTTTTTGCTGGAGCTAAATATTTTTTACTTAATTCCATTGATATTGCAGAGCGTTCAAATTTAATTTTCCCAGCGCCAGTTTCAATAGAAACAGTATTATCTGTATTATTTATATCTGCTACTTTACCATGAATACCGCTAGAAGTAACAACTTTTGTTCCTTTTTTTATGTCTGCTTGAAACGTTTTTTCAGCTTTCATTTTATTTCTTTGTGGTCTAATCATAAAGAAATATAAGACAAGAATCATTGCCAATGGAAAAATTAAGGCATTTAAATCTAAGCCGCCAAATTGTAAAGAAATGGTTGTAAACATATTATTTTTTTGTTTTAGGGGTTACAGAACCTTTTATGGTAAGAATTTCTCTTCCGGTTTCTGTGTTTGTTGTTAATGTTACAGATTTTTGTTGTCTATTAGGTTTTCCTGTAGTGTTAAACTTTACAGATACATCACCAGACTCTCCTGGTTTTATAGGTGCTTTTGGCCAAACAGGTACTGTACAACCACATGTTGCTGTTGCATTAGTAATTACCAAATCTGTTTTACCAGAGTTAGTTACTACAAAAGTAGTTGCTACAATTTCACCTTCATTTACAACACCAAAATCGTATTCAGTTTTATCAAAAGAAATAGAAGCAGTACCTTTTTTTATTTCTACATCTCTAGATTTAGCGTTGTCTAAATTTTCCTTATTAATTTTTGTTGTTGCATTGTTTCCGTTTTTACAAGCTGTAAAAACCATTGCCGAAAGCACAAATGCACATAAAATTGTTATTTTTTTCATTTTGATTATAATTTAGTGTAAAAATAATAAATTAGAGTAAACCTCTTCCAATTTTAACAATTCTTTTGCTTTGTATAAACTCTTTAGAAATTTTGTCTAACACGCCATTTATAAAGTAACTACTTTTATCAGTAGAATAATCTTTAGAAATTTCTATATATTCATTAATGGTAACTCGGGTTGGTATAGACGGAAAGTTTAAGAACTCTGTTAGTGCCATCTTTATAAGAATCATATCTATATCGGCAATTCTATCAGTTTCCCAATTGGGTGTTTTTTCTGTAATATCTTTTTCGTAAATAGCTTGTTTTAAAACTGTTTTTTGAAACAATTTAGAAACAAAATCCTCATCATCTTTGTCTTTATATAGTTTTCCTAGCGTGAATATTGTGTCTTTTTTATGTTTACTTAATGTTTTTACAACCCACGTGTTTACAAAAGGGATATCATCTGCCCAAGAAATCAAAGTATCTTCATAATGTTCTGCTAATTTCTCATTCGGAGCAATAATTTCTTTAAAGAAATCAATAACAAAAGCTTTGTCTATTTTAAAAGAATCTTCTGAGTTTTGTAGATAATCTTTGTATAATTTACTTTCTAGTAATTCTTCAAAAATAATTCTAACATATTCTTTGTCTTCATTCCAATTAGTAAGGTTATTTATTTCAACAAAACCTTCAATACTAATGCTTTCTGCAAGCGTATTAATTAATTTGTTATCTATAAATTTTGTATTTGGAACTAATTCTTCTTTAGTAGCTAGAATTTTCTTTTTAGAAAGTGCTATTTTTTTAGCAGCTAATTTTTGCACTTCAACTAAAAGTAATAAGTTTAAAACGTACAATTCGTACGTTTTTAAAATGCTATGCTTTACAAACTTTTCCTCTTTGATAATATCATCATTATGAGATTGTAATAAAGCATATACAGATTGCATTACTTTAACTCTAATATGTCTTCTGTTAATCATTCTAAAGAACTTATTTTAAAAATAGTGCAAAGAAATTTTTCTAAGCCGCCGCAAAAATAAGATTATTTTATTTTTATTCTTTGGTAAATTTTAATTCTTTTTAACGTGGGTTAATTCTTTGTTGTACATTTTTAAAACTAGGGGTATCTTCGTGGCTGCAAAACTGCTGTTAAAAATTTTAAATTCACTTTTTTTTGAAAGCCTTAAAATACTTAAATAAATATTTTTCTAAATACAAATGGCGTATAATAGGTGGTCTTTTTTTTACCATTCTATCAAAATTATTGGCTTTAAAAGTGCCTCAAGTTGTTGGAGACTCTTTAAATGTTGTAGAAGACTATCAGAAGGGTATTGTAACAGATTTGTCTGTTGTAGAACATCAATTATTAATAAATGTTTTAGTAATTATTGGCGTTGTAGTGTTGGCAGGTATTTTTACATTTTTAATGAGGCAAACTATAATTGTTACCTCCAGATTAATAGAATTCGATTTAAAAAATGAAATCTATCAGCAATATCAAAAATTATCTCTTAATTTCTATAAAAAAAATAGAACGGGAGATTTAATGAACCGAATTTCTGAAGATGTTTCTAAAGTAAGAATGTATGTAGGCCCAGCCATTATGTACACTATGAATATGATTGTACTCTTTGCAGTAGGTTTTACACAGATGATAAATGTTGATGTAAAACTAACCTTATACACACTTATTCCTTTTCCGTTATTATCGGTTTCTATTTTTGTTTTAAGTAAGATAATTCATAAAAGAAGTACAGTTGTTCAACAATATTTGTCAAAATTAACAACGTTTAATCAAGAATTTTTCTCTGGAATAGATG
Source organism: Polaribacter sp. (assembly GCF_051251875.1). Taxonomy (GTDB): domain Bacteria; phylum Bacteroidota; class Bacteroidia; order Flavobacteriales; family Flavobacteriaceae; genus Polaribacter. The sequence goes on along the minus strand of NZ_JBPOGL010000022.1, from coordinate 48,635 downwards.
TGGTAAAATCATACGGAACAGAAGCGTCAATTATAAGGGATTTTGATAAAATTGCAAATGAAAGCAAGGAGAAAAACATCCATTTACACAAAGCAAATGCACTTTTTTTTCCGTTGATGATTTTTTTAATTGGTTTAAGTAACTTAATTGTTATTTATGTTGGTGGTAAGCAATATATTAATGACGAAATACAAATAGGTACTATAATTCAGTTTATGTTGTATGTAAATATTCTTACTTGGCCAGTAGCCGTTTTAGGTTGGGTAACCTCTATGGTACAGCAAGCAGAAGCATCTCAAGTAAGAATAAATGAATTTTTACAACAAGTGCCAGAAATTATAAATACTACTCATACACCTACAAACTTAGAAGGAAAAGTACGCTTTAAAAACGTTACTTTTACCTATGATGATACAAATATTACAGCCTTAAAAAATGTAAGTTTTTCTGTGGATGCAGGACAAACAATAGCAATTTTAGGAAAAACGGGTTCTGGGAAATCTACCATTATTGAACTTATTTCTAGATTGTATGATGTGAAAAACGGAGTAGTTTTGTTAGATGAAAAACCTATAAAAGAAGCTAATTTAGACCATTTAAGAAGTCAGATTGGTGTGGTACCACAAGATCCATTTTTATTTTCTGATAGTATAGAAAACAATATAAAATTCGGTAAAGAAGATGCTACGGAACAAGAAATTATTGAAGCCGCAAAAAATGCTGATGTTCATAAAAATATTGTAGAATTTTCCAACGGATATCAAACGATTTTAGGAGAACGTGGCGTAACACTTTCTGGAGGTCAAAAACAACGGGTTTCTATTGCTAGAGCGATTATTAAAAACCCTAAAATTTTAATTTTTGATGATTGTTTATCTGCGGTAGATACAGAAACAGAAGAAAAAATTCTTTCCAACTTAGAAAAAGTGTCTAAAAACAAGACCACATTTATTATAAGTCATAGAATTTCATCGGCAAAAAATGCCGATAAAATAATTGTTTTAGACGATGGTAAAATTATACAAGAAGGCACTCACAATCAATTAATAGCAACAACTGGATATTACAAAGATTTGTATGAGCAACAACTTTTAGAAAAAGAAAATTAATCTTTAGCTTTGCTACCTAAAATAATTTGTTAGATTTGTTGAGTAAAAATAATTTATAACTACTATTAAATTGAATTATGGCAGAGAGAGTTGAACAGGAGGAAATTTTTTCGCAAGTATTAAGAGCTGGAAGAAGAACTTATTTTTTTGATGTTAGAGCAACAAAAGCAGACGATTACTACTTAACGGTTACAGAAAGTAAAAAATTTACCCATGATGATGGAACCTTCCATTTTCAAAAGCATAAAATTTATTTATACAAAGAAGATTTTTCTGATTTTCATGAAATGTTAAGTAAAGCTACAGATTATATTATTGCAGAAAAAGGCAACGAAGTAATTAGTGAACGTCATCAAAAAGATTTTAAGAAAGAAGAAAATACTTCTGAAAACAATAGCACTACAGAAAGTTTTACAGATATTTCTTTTGATGATATTTAAGACTTTATAACTTTTTTACAGGTGTTAATTTGTCTGTAAAAATGTTTGTTTATAGCATTCATATACACAATTTTAAACAAAAAAAAACCGAAAATTTTATAATTTTCGGGTTTTTTTGTTTCTTGTGTTCTCATAGAATTAAGCAGGTGATAATGCTTAGATAAGAAATTGCTTATTATTTGTAAGTAAGTGGTTAATTTTATCAATATTCTTTTTGGTCCCAATTGTTTTTAATAAAGCTAAGTGATGGTGATGGTGCACGTCTGAACCAATAAAATCATACATGTTTTCTTTTAATAATTTATGACTCGTTTTTAAAACATGTTTGCCATATTGTTCTGTTAGAGACAATAAATTTAATTGAAATAAACAACCAGCCGTTTTAAGCTTGTAATAAATTTCAAAATTATTGTGATAAAAAATATAGCGTTCTGGATGTGCTAAAATTGGTTTGTATCCTTTTAACTGAATTTCAAATAGTATATCAAAAAGATTATTTGGCGCGTTAAAATAAGACATTTCTACTAAGATATAATTGTCTTTTAAAGTAAGAATATCATCATTTTTTAAAAGTTCAGAAAACTGCTCATCCATCATGTATTCTGCAGCTGCATGTATAGAAACATCTGTTATGTTTCTATGTTGTAATTCTGCTTTAACTTCTTTTAATTTTGCTTTTATAGTTGCTGAAGAGTTAGGGTAAACAGTTCCTAAAACATGCGGTGTTGTAATAAAATTATGAATTCCGTATGATCGCATTTTTAAGATTAATTCAATAGAATTATCTAAGTTTTTTGCTCCATCATCTATACCTGGAAGTAAATGAGAATGAATATCTACAAATCCTTTGGGAAAAACTTTGGCTATTGGAATTGTTTTTTTTCTAAAAAAAATCATTGCATATTATTTGTAGCAAATTTACAATTTTTTAAAAGAATTTTTCAGTTTCATAAGAATTATAGAGAACGAAAACGATTGAAGTTCATCTATCTATTGTGTATCCAATTTAGTTGTAATATATTTGGGTAAAAAATAACCAAATATGATTTTAATTGCAGATGGAGGTTCTACAAAAGTAGATTGGATTGCAGTAGACAGCCAAAAGAAAGAAGTGTTTAGAGTAAAAACTTTAGGGTTAAATCCTGCAATAGTGCCAGAAGAAGAATTGCACAATAGAATTATTCACATGTTTCAGTTAATTAACGTTAAAGATGATGTTGAAGAAATTCATTTTTATGGTGCAGGTTGTGGTACACCAAAACCAGTAGAAATTTTAAGAAATATATTAAAGTCTATTTTTGTTAACGCAGAAGTTTTTATTGCAGAAGATATGTTGGCGGCTGTGTATGCAGCTTCAGGAAAAAGCCCTGCTTTGGTTTGTATTTTAGGAACTGGTTCTAATAGTTGCTATTTTAACGGAACTGAAATGGAAATGTTAGTGCCTTCTTTAGGGTATATTTTAATGGATGAAGCAAGTGGTAATTATTTTGGTAAAAAACTATTAATAGATTATTATTATGATAGAATGCCTAAAAGAATTGCGAAAAAATTTAAAAAGGAATTCAATTTAGAAGCAGATCATATTAAAAAGAATCTTTATAGAGAGCCAAATCCAAATATGTATTTAGCTTCTTTTGCTAAGTTTATGTTCGAATTTAAAGAAGATAAGTACATTAAAAGAATTATTAAAAAAGGATTTCAAGAATTTTTTAAATATAGAATACTACCTTATAAAAAGACTGCCGAAACACCTATTTATTTTATTGGTTCAATTGCTTTTTATTTTAAAGATATTTTAGAAAAAATAGCAACTAAAAACAACCTTAAAATTACAGATGTTATACAAAGACCAATAGATAATTTGTTAGCATATCATAAAGAAAATATAAAATAGTTTATTTAATTATTTTTAAAATTCTTTCTAAACGCATACCTCTAGAGCCTTTTATTAAAATAGATTGTTGCTCTAGAGGTTTTTTTATTAAATAATTTTCTAAAGCTTCAAAGGTTTTAAATTGCAGTTTGTTTGTTGCTGTTTTGTAAAAGTTTTCACCAACAAACAGCGTTGTATCAAAGTTGAATGTTGCAGCTAAATTTACAATGTTTTGATGTTCCTGTAGGCTTTCTTTTCCCAATTCAAACATATCGCCTAAAATAACAGTTTTGGCGTTTTCTTTAAGTTCTGCAAAGTTTTCTAAAGCAGCTTTCATGCTAGAAGGATTTGCATTATAAGCGTCTAACACAATATTATTTGTGCCTTTTTGTAGTATCTGAGAACGGTTGTTTGTTGGTGTATATTCTTCAATGGCATTCTTAATTTCGGTAGCAGGTATCTTAAAGTAAGTGCCTATAGTAATTGCTGCTGCAATATTGGTGTAATTGTATTTTCCTATTAAATTACTTTGTAAACTAATGGTATTAAATTCTAATTTTACAAATGGGTTTACCGCTTTAAAATTTAAATTTTCAGAGAATAGAACAGTTTGTATGTTTTTAGTGTTTGCAATTTGTCTCTCATCTTTTGGGTTTACAAAAGCAGTTTTATGATTGCTTTCTAGATAGGAGTATAATTCACTTTTACCTTTTATTACACCTTCTATTCCGCCAAAACCTTCTAAATGCGCTTTTCCAAAATTTGTTATATATCCAAAATCTGGTTGTGCAATTGCACATAAAAACTCAATCTCTTTTAGGTGGTTTGCGCCCATTTCTACAATACCAATTTCGGTTTTTGGAGTCATGGATAAAAGTGTTAATGGCACACCAATATGGTTGTTTAAATTTCCTTTAGTAGCGGTGGTAACATACTTTTTACTTAAAACAGCATTTATTAACTCTTTCGTGGTTGTTTTTCCATTACTTCCGGTTAAGCCAATAATAGGTGTTTTTAACTGTTCTCTATGATATTTTGCTAACTGTTGTAAGGTTTCTAGAACATCATCAACCAAAATAATATTGGGGTTTGTTTGGTATTGTTTTTCATCAATAATGGCAAAGCTTGCACCTAATTTTAATGCTTCATCAGCAAAAGTATTGCCATTAAAATTGTCTCCTTTTAAAGCAAAGAAAAGGGTGTTTTTTCTGATGTTTCTAGTGTCTGTATCTACCAAAAAATGTTGGGAATACAATTTATATAAAGCTGTTAATTTCATTTTTTAAATATAAAAAACCTCATTGTAAATAAAACAATGAGGCTACAATTTTTTGAAAAATAAATTTTTATTGTCTAGGACTTCTAGCTGTTTTGTTTTGAGAACTCATAGGGCCAACTTTATCTGTTACACATCTAAAGCCAATGTAATTTGTTGCCATATATTCTGGTAAGTATCTTCTTTGTGCAGGGTCTAACCAGTATTCTCTATCTGACCAAGCGCCTCCTTTATATACTCTTGTATTGTTGCTAATTAACGTGGTTCTTTTTTTAGAATCAATTGTTAAAATGTCTCTACCTGTAATAGAATCTCTTTCTCTAGTAGGACTTTGAGGAGAGTTGTACATGCTAGGTTTTGTAGAAAATTGATCTTCATCATCTTCATAAAATCTAGAAGAATATAAATCTCCATCACCAATATTAGAGTTGTCAGAAATTGTAAAGTTTCTTCTTAAAGTAACATCGTCTTTTGTAATTGGTATGTATTTTATGCTTCCTGGTAATACTCTTGGAACAATTTTTCCTGTAGGTAAGGTGTCATATTCCATTTCTGCACCTGTATCATCACCGGCAATAACAACTTTACCTTCTTTATCAATCAATTTTTTAGTAAAAATATTACCTCTAAAATAATTAAAATCATTAGCTTCATTGTCAATAATAGGTCTATAAACATCAGATACCCATTCGGCAACATTACCAGACATATCATACAAACCAAATCCGTTTGGAGGGTATGATTTTACTCTAATAGGAATATCAGAACCGTCAGAACTCCAACCAGGTAAACCGCTATAATTACCTTGTCCTTGTTTAAAGTTGGCCAATTGGTCTCCTTTTCTTCTTTTGGTTTTATCTCTAGAATATTTACCATTCCAGGCATATTTCTTTCTACCTCTAATATTGTTGTATTCTCTATTTTCTATATTTGCTTTTGCAGCAAATTCCCATTCAGCTTCTGTTGGTAATCTATAATTCTGACTTAAAATACCATCAGCTTTTGTAATTTTTCTACCTTGAAATGCATCTCTAGAAGGTTTAGCATCTCCTTTTCTTCTAGCGGTTCTTACACCTCTTTTGTAAATTGTGCTATCGCCTTCAAATAATTTATCAGAATCTGCTAAAAAAACTTCAGTATCAAAGAAGTTTCTTACAGAATCATTTTCAAAAACATTTTCTATATGGCCTTTGTCTATTAAAGTCTTTAAATTAACCGCTTGCGTACGCCATTTACAAAATTGATTTGCTTGTAACCAACTAACACCAACCACCGGATAATCTGAATATGCTGGATGACGGAAATAATTATCTGTTAAAATATCTGTATTTCCTAAGCTTTTTCTCCAAACCAAGGTGTCTGGTAAAACAGAATTGTATACATGCTTATATTTTTCATCAGAAGGAGGAAAAACATCTTTTGTATATTGTACGTATAAAAAGTATTCTGAGTTTGTTACTTCTGTTTCGTCCATAAAGAAAGAACGAATGTGCATTTTTTTGGGAGTGGTGTTCCAGTCAAACATTACATCATCTTGTACTTGCCCCATGGTAAAAGCACCGCCTTCTACAGCAACCATTCCTAAAGGAGGTTTTTCTGCTTTAAAATCGTTACCTTTAATATAATTACCATATTTGGGATTATTAAAAGGAATACCTGTTAATGTAGATTTATTTGATGTAGATGATTTATTACAGTTTGCAAAAAGCAATGTTGTTAAAACAACCAAAGATATTTTAATTATGTTTTTCATTTCCTAAATTGAAAATTGTTTGATGTTTGTTATAGCGATGCAATTTACAATAATAATACTTTCAAGCAAGTAAATTGCAAAATTTAACGCTTCATTTTTAATTCACATTCTTTAAAACGACAACTTTTAAATTTTAGTATAATTTATCTTTATAAGTGCTAAAATATCTACAAATTATTTGCGTTATTTGAATACAATTATGAAAAGATACATTTTACTCTTTATTTTTAGTTTTTTAGGTCAAATTTCTTTCTCTCAAGTTAGCAATTCTGTGTTGGCTACTGGAGATTGGTATAAATTTTCGGTAGATACAACTGGCGTTTTTAAAATAGACAGAAACCTTTTACAACAAATTGGTGTTTCTACAAATGGTTTAAATCCAAAGAAAATTCATATTTATGGAAATGGCGGAAACCTATTGCCTACTTTAAATTCAGACTTTAGGTTTGATGATTTACAAGAAAATGCTATTTATGTAGAAGGCGAAAATGATGGCGCTTTTGATGCCAATGATTTTATTCTTTTTTATGCAAAAGGTCCGCATGATTGGCAGGTAAATACAACAAATGAAACAGCTACACACAGGCAGAATATTTATACAGAAAATGCGTATTATTTTATTACTGTAAATGCAGATGACGGCAAAAGAATACAACAAAAAGCAGCAGTAACGGCCACGCCAAGCATACAAATTAACACTTTTGATGATTTTACGTTCTATGAAAAGGAAGAAAGAAATCTTTTTCAAGTGGGTACTCAATGGTTTTTTAATGAAGATTTTAATGTAGAAAACACACAAAGTTTTGCAATACCGTTTCCAAATGCGGTTGCAAATGAAAATATAAATGTAAAAATTAGAGGCGTTTCTAATTCTATTTCTGGGTCTTCAATGGAGGTTAAAGTAAATGGTCAAGATTTATATACTATTAATTATAGTGCTGTAAATTCAGCAGGATTAACCAAAGCAAATCCTTCAGAAAGAACAGCTTCTATTCAAAATTCATCTGAAATTATTAATGTTTCTATAACTTATAATAATGGTGGAAACCCTTCTGCAAATGCGTATTTAGATTATATAGAAATTGTGGGTAAAAAACACTTGGTTGTAAATGATAGTCAATTTTCATTTAGAAGTTTTACGCAAGCAAATACAACCGGTGCAGTTGGGTATCAAATTCAAAACACTAACAATATTTTTCAAGTATGGGATGTAACTGACGCACTTAATCCTACAAATATAAATAATGAAAGTACAGCTAGCGATTTTAGCTTTACAGACAATGCGGGTAGTTTAAAGGAATATATTGTAGTTCATAATACTGACTTTAAAATTCCTAATACTATTCAAAATGCAAAAGTTGTCAATCAAAATTTACACGCATTAAAAGATATTAATTATTTAATTATTACCAATGAAGATTTGTCTGCACAAGCCCAAAGGTTGGCAGATTACCATCAGAATAATTCTAATTTAACCACAAAAGTGGTGTTGCTAGATGATATTTATAATGAATTTTCTTCGGGTTCTAAAGACATTACGGGTATAAGAGATTTTATAAAACATTTGTATACCACAAATTCATCCGCAGAAAAATTACTAAAATTTGTTTGTTTTTTTGGTGATGCTTCTTACGATTATAAAGACAGAGTAACAAGTAATAATAATATAGTTCCTGTAAAATTAGCAGTAGATAGTTTTAATTTGGCAAGTTCTTGGGTTACAGACGACTTTTTTGTGATGCTAGATGATAATGAAGGAGACATGGCTACAGCACATACAGTAGATGTTGCTTCTAGCAGAATTCCGGTATCTACAATAGCACAAGCAACAGATGTTGTTACAAAAATTTTAAGTTATTACAGCCAAGATGCTATTGGTGATTGGCGTAATACCATAACTTTATTGGCAGATGATATAGATGATGACTTTGATAAACCAATACAGCCTGGTGTAGAAATAATTGCAGATGAAATAAAAGCGAACAAGCCAATTTTTAATGTAAATAAAATATATGTTGATGCCTATGTGCAAGAAAACTCTTCTGGAGGAGAGCGTTACCCAGAAGTAAATGAAGCTATTACAAATGCCATTGAAAAAGGAACTTTGGTATTCGATTATTTTGGGCATGGAGGTGAAGATGGTTTTGCGGCAGAACGAATTTTAGAAAAACCTCAAATTCAAGATTTTAACAATCCATTATCTTTACCTTTATTAATAACGGTTACTTGTGATTTTTCTAGATTTGATAATCCTAGTAGAATTACTGCAGGAGAACTCACTTTTTGGAACGCAAACGGAGGTGCAGCAAACATGATTACCACCACAAGAGAAGTTTTTATTTCTACTGGTCAAAGTTTTAATAAAGAATTAATTAGTGTTTTATTAGCCTATAATAATGAAGACATGACCATTGCAGAATCTTTGGCAGAGGTAAAAAATAGTTTTTCTAGTTTTCAAAAATTCTTTATTTATTCGTTTGGCGATCCTGCCATGAAATTGGCAATTCCAAAACCCAATGTGCGCATTACAAAAATGAACAACAAAGATATTACACAACCTTTAGATACATTAAAAGCCCTTTCTAAAGTTAGTTTTGAAGGTGTTGTGGTTAATAATGCAGATGTTGTTTTAACAGATTTTAATGGTTCACTTTCTACCACTGTCTTTGATAAATCTTTAATTAAAACAACCTTAGATAATGATGGTTTTGGTGTAAATAATGAATTTGATACCCAAGATAGTAAAATATTTAGAGGGAAATCTACCGTAGAAAACGGTGTATTTAAGTTTGATTTTATTGTGCCCAAAGATATAAAAATTGCCTACGGATATGCAAAAATGAGTTTTTATGCAGAAAATGGTGCCATAGATAAAGCAGGTTATAATATAGATGTAAAAGTTGGTGGTATTAATGAAAATGCACCCGATGACACTGTTGGGCCAGAAATAAAACTCTTTATGAATGATGAGTCTTTTATTGATGGTGGTAACACAAACGCATCACCAAATTTAATTGCCGTTTTATCGGATTCTAGCGGAATAAATACATCTATAACTGCTGTAGATCATGATATTGTGGGAGTTTTAGATGGCGATACAAGTAATCCTATTATTCTGAATGATTTTTATCAAACAGAATTAAACGATTTTACCAACGGTAAAGTAAATTACACTTTAAGAGATTTAGAGGTTGGGCCTCACACCTTAACATTAAAAGCTTGGGATACGTACAATAATTCATCTGAAGCAACGTTAAACTTTGTGGTTGTTAGTGATGGAATTTTAAATTTAGAAAATGTTTTAAATTATCCAAATCCTTTTGTAAATTACACAGAGTTTTGGTTTAATCATAACAAGCCCAATGAGCCTTTAGAAGTGCAAGTACAAGTTTTTACGGTTTCTGGTAAATTGGTAAAAACAATCAATCAAAATGTACAAACAATGGGTAATTTAGCTAGAAGTATTACCTGGAATGGTTTAGATGATTTTGGAAACAAAATAGGAAAAGGGGTGTATGTTTATAAATTAAAAGTTACTTCTACCGTAAGTAATCTCGTTTCAGAGAAATATGAAAAATTAGTAATACTGCAATAAAAATTAGATATTTGTAAAAAATAGAACCAATGAAAAAAATTAGCTTATTAATTTTATTTACACTTTTAGTATTAAAAGTACATGCGCAAGAAAATGCAATAACAACAGCAATGCCGTTTTTATTAATAACGCCAGACGCTAGAGCAGGAGGTATGGGAGATATTGGTGTTGCAACTTCTGCAGATGCTTTTTCTCTTTTTCACAATCCAGCAAAAATTGCTTTTAGTAACAGACAAATTAAAACAGGAATCACCTATTCTCCGTGGTTACGTAATTTAACAGATGATATTTTTGTAGGAAGTGGTTCTTACATTAATAGATTTAGTGATAATGCAGCGTGGGGTGCAGATTTTAAATATTTCTCTTTAGGTCAAATAGATTTAACAGATTCTAGCGGTAACCCTAACGGAAGCATAAACCCAAATGAATTGGTGTTTACAGGTTCTTATGCTTTAAAATTAAGCGAAACTTTTTCTGGAGGTGTTTCTTTAAAATACATCCGTTCTAACTTGGCATTTAATGGTACTAACGGAAATAATCTTGAGCCAATAAACTCATTTGCAGTAGATGTTTCTGGATATTATCAATCTTACGAAGAAAATTATGGAAACTTTAATGGGCGTTATAGACTAGGATTTAACATTGCCAATATAGGACCAAAAGTTTCTTACACACCAGGTCAAGAAGATTTTATTCCTACAAATTTAAAATTAGGTGGTGGTTTCGATTTTATTTTAGACGATTATAATATTATTTCTACCAACGTAGAATTTACTAAGTTATTAGTGCCAACTCCACAACCAGATCAATCTGAACAAGATAAAGGTTGGGTGTCTGGTATGTTTAGCTCTTTTGGTGATGCGCCAGGTGGTTTTAGCGAAGAGATTAAAGAATTTACCTATGCATTGGGTGCAGAATATTTGTATAACAATGCGTTTGCTTTAAGAACTGGGTATTTTCATGAAAGTGCAGACAAAGGAAATAGACAGTATTTTACTTTGGGTGGTGGCTTTAAAACCAATGCATTAAACATAGATTTGTCTTATTTAATTAATGCTTCTGATGTTAATAATCCGTTAGAAAATTCACTTCGTTTTTCATTATCATTTGATTTAGGAGAAATTTATGATGATTATTAATTAAACGTTCTAACTTAACAAAGGGTTTTATATCGGTTTTAACTGGTTCCCTTTTAAATTAAGTTTAAAAACCAATTATTTTTAGTAAATTTAGAACAACATATAAGCAGTCTATAAAAGGCTGCTTTTTTTGACCCAATTATTCTATGAAAAAAATTGAAATTACTTCATCAGCAACCATTTTTAAAGATATTTCAGAACTTTCTTCAAAAGATAAAATGTTGATGGAGAAATCAATAGAAGCAAGAAAAACTGCTTATGCACCCTATTCTAAATTTAGTGTTGGCGCAGCTTTATTGTTAGAAAATAATGAAATTGTTTTAGGAAACAATCAAGAAAGTGCTGCGTATCCTTCAGGAATGTGTGCAGAAAGAGTTGCAATTTGGAAAGCTAGTTCTAGTTTTCCGGGAATTAAAATAAAAAAGTTAGCAATTTCTGCAAGTTCAACAATAACCAATGTTAACAAACCAATTGGGCCTTGTGGCGCATGCAGACAAACGTTATCTGAATACGAAATAAATCAAAAACAACCTTTTGAAGTGCTATTTATGGGAGAAGTTGGCGAAGTTGTAAAAACGGAGTCTTTACTTTCTTTATTGCCTTTTTCATTTGATAGCTCGTATTTGTAAAATCTCTTATAAGTATTTAATAATAAATATGAAACCCGATATTTCCACAAGAAAAGACATAAAATTAATCATGACAAAGTTTTATGATTTATTATTGGTTGATCATAAAATGATTCCTTTTTTTGAGGATATTGTAGCTCAAAATCATCTAGAACAACATTTAGAAGTTATTACAGATTTTTGGAATGATATTCTTTTTGATACAACTACCTATAAAAATAATACCATGCAAAAACATATAGATAAAAATGCTTTTGTACAGTTTAAGAAAGAACATTTTGCTATTTGGATATCGTATTTATTTGAAACAATTGATACTTATTTTGATGGGCAAAATGCCCTTAATATGAAAAATAGGGCAAGGTCTATTGCTACTGTAATGGAGTTAAAACTGGGTGTTTACAAAAATTAATAATAGTAAGGCGGGAATTGTTTTTTTTGGGTTGAGTTTCATTGTTTTTTTCTTTTATCGGCCTCAAAATTGTTCGTTTTTATTACCTTTATCTCAATAAAAAAATAGAAGATGATTTCATCAAAAATAACAGGAACAGGTACTTTTATTCCAACTATAAAAAAAGCAAATAAAGAATTTTTAGATATACATTTTTTAAACGACGATGGTTCTGCATTTGCGTTAGAAAATGACGTTATTATAGATAAATTTAAAACAATTACGGGTATTGAAGAAAGGCGTTATGCAAAGGCAGAATACACAACTTCTGATTTGGCCTTTTTTGCTGCCCAAAAAGCAATTGAAGACTCAAATATAGACCCAGAAGAATTAGATTATATTATTTTGGCTCATAATTTTGGCGATGTAAGACAAGGTACAATTCAGAGTGATTTGTTACCAAGTTTGTCTACAAGAGTAAAATATAAATTGGGCATCGTAAACCCTAATTGTGTTGCGTATGATGTGCTTTTTGGTTGCCCAGGTTGGATAGAAGGTGTTGTACAAGCACAGGCCTTTATAAAAGCAGGTATTGCTAAAAAATGTTTGGTAATTGGTGCTGAAACTTTATCTAGAGTTATAGACAAACATGATAGAGATTCTATGATTTTTAGTGATGGAGCAGGAGCTTGTGTTATTGAAAAAACAACTGAAAATGGTTCAGGAATTTTAAGTCATGCATCACAAACTTTTGCAAAAGACGAAGCCTATTTTTTATATTTTGGAAATTCTTTCAATAAAGAGGAGGATAAAGATATGCGCTATATTAAAATGTTGGGTAGAAAAATTTACGAATTTGCCATCACAAATGTTCCTGCGGCTATGAAAACTGCTTTAGATAAAAGTGGTGTTTCTATAGATGAAGTTAAAAAGATCTTTATTCATCAAGCCAATGAAAAAATGGACGAGGCTATTGTAAAGCGTTTTTACAGATTGTACAAACATAAAATGCCAGAAAACATTATGCCAATGAGTATTCGTGAGTTAGGAAATAGTTCTGTAGCAACTGTACCAACCTTGTTAGACTTAGTTTTAAAAGGAAAATTAGAAAATCATCAGGTAAATAAAGGAGACGTAGTTATGTTTGCTTCTGTAGGTTCTGGCATGAATATTAATGCCATTGTGTATCGATTTTAAAAAAATTATTACGTAAAATTATTTTGTTGTTTTTTTTCAAATCTAGCACATATTTGCATGCTTTTTGTTCTTTTTAATTTTACTGTATAAGAGATAAATAGCTACCAACGTTTCTATAAGGTTCGCTTTATAATTATTTGGATAAAATTTTGTAGCAAACACTATCTTTTCGTAATATTTATTTATACACTTATCGAAAATTCTTAGTGTAGTTTGCGTTTAATTTCAAATCAATATATTATTTTTGCGCATGCAACAACACAACGTACTTATATTAGATTTCGGATCGCAATACACACAATTAATTGCACGAAGAGTTAGAGAATTAAATATCTATTGCGAAATTCATCCGTATAACCATCCTCCAGAAAATCAATCAGAATTTAAAGCGGTTATCCTATCAGGAAGCCCAAATTCTGTTAGAGGAGAAAATGTTTTACATCCAGATTTATCAGAAATTAGAGGAAAAAAACCTGTTTTAGCAGTTTGTTATGGAGCGCAATATTTAGCGCATTATGCAGGCGGACAAGTTGCTCCTTCTAACACAAGAGAATATGGAAGAGCCAATTTATCATACATAAAAAGTGATGAAACCTTCTTTGAAAACATTTCTGAAGGAAGTCAAGTTTGGATGAGTCATTCAGACACTATAAAAGAATTGCCAACAAACGGAGAGTTATTGGCAAGTACAAAAGACGTGGCAAATGCGGCTTATAAAATTAATGGAGAAGAAACTTTTGCAATTCAATTTCATCCAGAAGTATATCATTCTAAAGATGGAAAACAATTATTAGAGAACTTTTTAGTTAAAATTGCAGGCGTAGCACAAACATGGACTCCAGATTCTTTTGTAGAAAGTACAGTAGCAGCACTTAGAGAAAAGATTGGTAACGATAAGGTGGTTTTAGGGCTTTCTGGTGGTGTAGATTCTTCTGTAGCAGCGGTTTTATTAAACAAAGCCATTGGCAAAAACGTATATTGTATTTTTGTTAATAACGGACTTTTACGTAAAAATGAGTTCGAAATAGTATTAAAAAGATACGAAGGAATGGGATTAAACGTTAAAGGTGTAGATGCATCGGCACGTTTTTTGAAAGCCTTAGAAGGGTTAACAGATCCAGAGAAAAAAAGAAAAGCAATTGGTAATGCTTTTATAGAAGTTTTTGATGATGAAGCTCATAAAATTTCAGATGTAACTTGGTTAGCACAAGGAACTATTTATCCGGATGTTATAGAGTCTGTTTCTGTAAATGGAGGTCCATCAGCAACTATTAAAAGTCATCATAATGTGGGAGGTTTGCCAGATTTTATGAAATTAAAAATTGTTGAGCCTTTAAAAATGATTTTTAAAGATGAAGTAAGAAGAGTAGGGACTTCTATGGGTATTGATCCAGAATTATTAGGGCGTCATCCTTTTCCAGGACCTGGTTTAGGAATAAGAATTTTAGGAGATATTACTGCAGAAAAAGTGAGAATCTTACAAGAAGTAGATGCCATTTTTATAAACGGCTTAAAGGAAGATGGTTTGTATGATAAAGTTTGGCAAGCCGGTGCAATGTTACTACCTGTAAATTCTGTGGGCGTAATGGGAGATGAAAGAACATACGAAAAAGTAGTCGCTTTAAGAGCGGTAGAAAGTACAGATGGTATGACCGCAGATTGGGTGAATTTACCGTATGAATTTTTACAAAAAACGTCTAATAAAATTATAAATCAAGTAAAAGGTGTTAACAGAGTTGTCTATGATATTAGCTCTAAACCGCCTGCAACTATAGAATGGGAATAGAATATATGAAACATTTAAAATTTTTTGTTTTCCTATGTGTTTTAACGTTTACTGTTTCTTGCGGTCAACAAAAAAAATACGTTGAATATCAAGTAAAAGAAGGAGAATCTATAAGTAGTATTGCCAAGAGATTGGCAATGAATACTAAAGATTTATTTCGTTTAAATCCTGGAGTTAAAAGAAGACCTGTAGCCAATACCGTTATTATTGTTCCTAATAAAAAGATGGCAAAATTAACAGATAAGGTTGATATAACCAATCCGGATATAGAAATAAAAGACACTGATAAAGAGGAGGTTAAAGAAAAGGAAGACAAACTTTTAGAAGAACTAAGAAAAGAGTTTGTAGTACATGTAGTAAAACCAAAAGAAACAATTTATGGTTTAAAGAGATTCTATAATGTAACCGAAGAAGATTTGTTGCTTTTAAATCCTAGTTTGTCTGAAGGTCTTAAAATTGGTCAAATCATAAAAATAAAACCAATAGTTAAAGGAGAAGAAATTGTAGAAAATAATGTTTATGAAGATATTATAGATAGAAATTCTCTTTTAAAAGTAGCTTTATTATTACCCTTTAAAACCATAAAGTATGATACGGTTTCATCGGACCATATTTTTAGTAGAAGTAAGTTGGCTAACATTGTAACAGATTTTTATTTAGGAGCGGAAATAGCAATAGATTCTTTAAGAAAACAAGGTGTAAAAATTGAATTGAATGTTTTTGATACGGGTACAAATAGAAGTAGAATTAATGCCATTATTGCTTCAGAAAATTTAAATGATAATTCTGTAATTATTGGGCCCTTGTATTCTGAAGAAGCAGAAATTATTGCAAAAAAGGTAGATGTTCCGGTAATTTTTCCTTTGTATTCTAGAAATCAATATAAGTTTACTTCTTCTAAAATTATAAAGTCATCACCAGAGAAAAAAGTTTTTAGAGACGAGTTGGTGAGTTATATAAAAGATAATTTTAATACAGGAAATCTTATTATAGTTGGTGATGGAAAATCGGCATCTAATAGCGCTGCTTATCAAATACAACAAGCATTAATAACTTCTGACTCTATTTCTAAGGTTCATATCTTAAAACCTGAAAATGGCTATATTAAAAAGGATCGTTTTTTAAGTATCTTAAAACCAAATCAAAAAAATTGGGTAATTTTAAGTACTAATGATAATGTTATTATGGCAGATGCCATCAATAGTTTAATAAGTTTGCCAGAAGAAACTACGGTTAAAGTATTTACCTATGATAAAGGAGTTGCTTTTGATAAAATCGATAATTTAAAGCTCGCAAAAATCGGTTTTACCTATGTGAGTGATGAGTATGTTGATGAAAAATCAAAAATTACACAATTATTTAACAAGCAATATTCTGATAAAAACAATGCATTACCGTCTGATTATGCTACCAAAGGTTTCGATATAACCTATGATATTTTAATAAGATTGGCTTCTGGTAACAATTTAAAATCAACGTTTAAAGAAGGTGCTTCCTTTAGAATAGAAAGTAAGTTTGATTATCATTCTAAACTATTTGGAGTTTCTGAGAATAATGGCTTATTTATTTTACAATACAATCCTGATTTAAGCTTGATTAGATTGAAATAGAGCATTTGTTTTATCGAAGTATTTTTATAAAACAAAATGATATACTTGTAAATACGCTACAAAATAAAACTAAAAAAATCCGTTGAAAAGCGGATTTTTTTTTGATTGGAAAACTGTTGTTTCTATAAGATTGAAAAACAAATGAAGTTTTAAATCTTCTTCATTTGTTGTTTCATCATTTGCATTTGCTCTTTAAGCATGCCGTTTTTATCTAATTTTTTAGCTTCTGCCATTAAGTTTGTAGCCTCGCGTTTGCGTCTTTTTGTCATTGCAATCCCTGCTAATTGCAACTTAGCCATTGCCAAGTCATGATCCATAGACAAACCTAATTTAACAGCTTTTCGCAAAAACTTTTCAGCTTGTGTAATGTTGGTCTGACTTAACATAATACCGTGTAAGTAATTAAAATATCCTTGTTGTTTTGTAATTAAAGCAGCTTCAGGGTTTTTAATATAATCTAGCCATTTTTTAGCACCTTCAAAATTTTGCTTACGTAATTGTAAAAAAGCTAATAAGATAAACTCGTTTTTAAAATAGAATAAGACAAAAATTCCTGCTAAAAGTAAGATAGAAATTCCGTTCATTATATTTCCTTGCGCAAATTGATATATTGCCCAAACCGTAATTAAACCTGCTAAACCTAATTTTATATTTTTATGAAACATGAAGTTGTTTTTTAATGGTCTCTTCGAGAATCGTAGAGAAGTTATTTAAATTGAGATGCAAAAATACATTTTAAAATTAAAATACCTACAAGGTTTGATACTGAAATAAAGGAAGTAGCAAAACCTTGTAGTAATGAAGTTATTTTTTATAATATTTAAGATATTTATAATACGCTAAACTTCCTAAAATAGCAACAAAACCAAGTGAATAATACACAGAAGTTGGTGTTATTACTTTGTCTCCGCTTGCATAAGAATGTAATCCGGATAAGTAAAAGTTTACACCAAAATACGTCATCATTATTGAAAAATAGGCAAGAATAGACCATAGATTAAAAGTAAATCTACCACGCAATCCAGGAATTAAACGCATGTGTAACACAAAAGCATAGATCATAATAGATATTAACGCCCAAGTTTCTTTAGGATCCCAACCCCAATAACGTCCCCAACTTTCATTAGCCCACATTCCGCCAAGGAAATTACCAATGGTTAACATTACCAAACCAATGGTGATGGCCATTTCATTAATAATTGTAATTTCTTTAAGGTTTAAACCTATTTTATGTTTATTTTTTTCATTGGTAAAAATTATTAGAAAGAGTGCAAATATTCCTAAAATCATCCCTAAAGAAAAAGGCCCATAACTTGCTACAATAATAGAAACATGTACCATTAACCACCAAGAATTTAATACAGGTTGTAGGTTTGCAATTTCTGGATCTAACCAATTTTGATGTGCAAATGCTAGAATTATAGCCGTTAAAAAAGTAGTTGCAGTAATTGTTAAAGATGATTTTCTTCCGAAGTATAATCCAAACAACATGGTTGCCCAAGCAACATAAATAATAGATTCGTAGGCATTACTCCAAGGTGCATTACCACTTATATACCAACGTGACGCCAAACCTAAAGTATGAAAAACAAATAAAGCAAGAGCTATTGCTGTTAAAGATCTTACAACGTAATTTATCCAATTTTTAGTACTAAATATTTGCCAAATAACAAAGATGATTAGAAATAAACTTAAAAAACCATAATACTTTGAAAGTCTTTGAAATGGTTGAACCTTATTGTATGCAATTTCTAAATCAATTCTTTTTTCTGAAGGATGCACGTCTTCGCCAAATTTTTGTTGAAATTTTTTAATTCCATCTAAAATTTGATTTGCTTTTGTATAATCTTTAGTTTGTTTAGCTTCTTGTAAAAACTGAATATATACAGGTAAAGATTGGCGTACAAACACAGAGTCTGTAGATTTAAAACCAGCGTTTAACGTTTCTGGTTGCGATACCCAGGTATTGTTATCATCATTAGGAATAGGGTAAATACGCAATATTCCTCCACCAATGGCGCTGTACAATAAACCAACTCTTCTGTCTATTTTAATAAGATCTTTTTCAAATTTATTTTTAACATTTTTCTTTTGAGCTTCGGCCACTAGATCTTTAATTTTATACACACCTTTCGGAGTAATAAAATTTGCTAAACGAGCGTATTTAGCGTCTTTATCTACATTTAAAACCTCTCTAATTTTAGTGTTTCCATCTTCTAAATAAATAACAGGAACTTCGTACCAAAGTCTAGGGTTTTCTATGATCGACAATAAAACCTGACTAGGGTTCATGCCGTTAAAGTTTTCTGTTTGGCTAACTTTTCTAACCAATTCAGAAGCAAATGTGTGAGCTGGTTTCATGCGTCCGCCCGCATCTTGTATTACCAATTTATTAAAACTTTCTGCATGTTTTACATCCACTAAATTGGCTTGTAAAATAGAATCTATTTGTTGGTTGGTAATGTTGTTTGGTTGATGAGTTGTGTGCTGAGAAAAAGTAATGCTAGATAAAAATAAGGTAGCAATCACAGATAAGGTTAATTTTTTCTTTCTTATTTTTTTTAACCCATTTTTTAAATCATCAAAACGTGTGTTTTTAGCAAAAAGAATACAGATTAAACCCGTATACAAAAGAGAATAACCAAAATAGGTAATTAAAGTACCCCAAAAATCGTGGTTTACAGACAAGTGTGTTTCTTCGGTTTCACCAGATAAATCATAACTAGATTGGAAGAATTTATAGCCTTTATGATCTAAAATATGATTCATGAAAATACGGAAATCAAATTTTTCTTCTCCATCAATAACAGTAACTTCACTGGCGTAAGATGCTGCACTTTCAGAACCAGGATATTTTTCTAATTGAAAATCATTTAGTTTTACACTAAAAGGTGTTCGCAGTGTTTTAGCACCGTACCACATTCTAAAATTTAAATTGGCAATTGAAAATTCTTCCGCATTATCACTACTGTATTTTCCACCAGTTAATTCTACCCTTTCTGTTTTGTTATTGGCAGTTACATCTAAAATTATTACATCTAATTTTTGGTCATCTTTCGGCCCGCTAATAGTCTTCATAATACCTTTTTCAGCGGGTCTTGGAATTACAAATTGCAAACCTGCAATGTTATGAAGCGTTAAATATTGGAAATTCTGAATAGAATCTTTCGTTATTTTTCCCTTTTGTTGATCTGCCATTCTAAACCAATCTCCATCGGCTTTGGTTAGCATTTTTAAATTACCACCTTCGTTTGTAAAGTTGATAGAAGCGTTATTGTCAGTGGCATCAAAACCAACTAAAATTCCATGAATATTTTGTAAAGTTCCTTTTTTAATCCAATGTTCATGACGACTGCCTTCTGATGATTCAACAAAGAACAAATGTTCTTCACCATTCTCATCTTCTACTAATTTTCTTTCCGCCCAAGGAATGTAATCAACCAAATTAATCGTATAATTAGAGCCTTTAAAATCATCAGAAAAAGACCAATTATTTTTTCCCCAAGCAGATAAAAGAAGTGGTTTATGTTTAGTTTTTTGAACGTCGCTATTATCAACAACTACATTTAAATACGTAGTTTCAGATAAAAACTCATTGGTGGTTTCACCTTCATTAATGAGCATAATGCCTTCGTAACCAACATATCTAGTTACACCAGCGCCAATTAAAATAAATAGAAATGCACCATGAAATAGCATAACAGGCCATTTTTCTTTTCTGTATAAACGATATCTGAAAATGTTACCAAAAAAGTTAATAACAAAGAAAATCATAATTCCCTCGAACCACCAGGTGTTGTAAACAAGAGCTTTAGAGGTTTGAGTTCCAAAATCATTTTCTATAAATGTGGCAATCCCCATTGCTGCTGCAAAAATTAGAAATAAAAGTGCTGTTAAACGAGTAGAATAGAGGATATTTAATATTTTTTTCATCCGAAAGTTGTGCTTTAAAAAGTGTTGCAAATTTAGGGATAAAAGACAGAAATCTACATGTAGGAAAGTCTTTTTTACTGTTAAGATTTGTTAAAAAAAGGAAAATGAAATTTATGTGAGAATTAACAAGTTATTTTATGAAAATATAGGTGCTATTTGTATCTTATAATTTTAAAACAAAACAGTGATACTATATGAGTAAAACACACATTATACCAGTAAATATTAAAGAGCAAGTATTGGTTGCTTTAGCGTTTTACCCAGAATTAAAAAATGTAAATTTAGAGTTTAAGTTTAAGAAAAGTATAAAAAAATCTACCATGCAGGCAAGACCTACTTTTGATAGTTTTTTTAGAAGAAAAAATAAACGAAAATATGTAATTTTGATTAGTAAAAAGTTTAAAATTTCTGATAAACAGTTTTTAACTACAGAAATTCCTAAGGATATTTTTATTGGTTGGATTGGTTATGAGTTGGGCCATATTATGGATTATCAAAATAGAGATAAATTGAATTTAATATGGTTTGGGATTAAATATTTGTTTTCTGAAAATCATATTGTTGAAGCTGAAAGAGCTGCTGATAGCTTTGCTGTAAAGCATAAAATGGAAGACTATATTTTAAAAACGAAGAATTTTATTTTAAACAATGCAGACATTTCTGAAGTTTATAAAAATAGAATTAAAAAATATTATTTATCTCCCGAAGAAATTATGGTGTTGGTAGAAAATAGAAATAACAAGGATAAAGCCTAAATGAAAAACCTGTGTTAATTTTAGGGGTAAAAATCTAAACACACTAATTTTCTGTGGTTTAATATTGAAAATCTATCAAACCAAATGATTCTTATTTATGCTATCCAAATAGATTTAGTATTTACAAATTCTTTAATTCCGTAACTAGAAAGTTCTCTACCATAACCACTATTTTTGATACCGCCAAAAGGCAATCTGGGATCGGAGGTAACTAATTTATTTACAAAACTATTACCGGCTTCTAATTGTAATGCAATTTTTTCTCCTCTTTTAGTATCACTTGTAAGTACTCCAGAACCCAAGCCAAAATTTGATTTATTTGCTAATTCAATGGCTTCTTTTTCGTCTTTTGCTTTAATTACAGAAGCAACAGGTCCAAAAAGTTCTTCATCAAAAGCCGTCATTCCAGGTTTTAAATCTGTTAAAATTGTTGCCGGATAATAGGCGCCTTTTCTATCTGGAATTTTACCTCCTAAAATTAATGTTCCGCCTTGCTGTATTGTTTTTTTTACTTGTTGATGAATTTCATTACGCAAATCTATACGCGCCATAGGACCATAATAAACATCTTCTTTTGTGGGGTTTCCCATTTTTGCAGCTTTCATTTTTTTAGAGAATAGTTTTAGAAAATCATCATAAATTTCTTCTAAAACAATAAAACGTTTTGCAGCAATACAAGTTTGGCCGTTATTTTGTAATCGTCCAAAAGTAGCTACATCTGTGGCTTTTTCTAAATCCACATCTTCAAGAATAATATAAGCATCACTTCCGCCCAATTCTAAAACTGTTTTTTTTAAATTTTCTCCGGCAATTTTTGCAACAGAACGTCCTGCTGGTTCACTTCCTGTTAATGTTACTGCAACAATATTTTTATTTTCAATAATGTTTTTAATTTGGGATGAAGAAACGTTTAGGTTTGTGAAAACTCCTTGGGGAAAACCCGCTTCGGTAAAAGCATTTTCTAATGCAAAAGCACAACCTTGCACGTTTGATGCATGTTTTATCACACTTGTGTTTCCTGTCATGATAGCAGGAGCAGCAAAACGAATAACTTGATAAAAAGGAAAGTTCCATGGCATGATAGCTAAAGTTACACCCAATGGTTGAAAAACAACATAACTTTTACTTGCTTCTGTCTGTATAATTTTATCTGCTAATAATTCTTCTATATGATCTGCATAATACCTACAAATAAGTGCGCATTTTGCTATTTCACTTCTAGATTGGGCAATGGTTTTACCCATTTCTTGGGTTGCTAATTGGGCATATTTCTCGTTATTCTCATCAAAAATAACGGCAAGTTTATGCATCAATTTAGAACGCTCTTTAAAGTTTGTTTTTTTCCAAGTTTGATATACTTCGTTTGCTTTGGCTGCTTTTTCTTTTGCTGATTTATCTGAAATTCTTTCATAACTTGCAATTTCTTCTTCTGTGGCAGGGTTTATACTTATTGCTTTTTTCATAATTTTTAATTCTTTAAATTTTGATGAACAAATTTTTCTTGTAAATCAGTTGAACTTCCTGGCATCATAATATCTTTTCTAAGAAATCTGAGAGAAAATCAAAATTTCTTAAAGAAGTAACTAGTTTTATTCTTGAATTTTTTATGGTCTCAATCATATTATCCCTAATAGGAATTTTATAGTAAAGGATCAAAAGAAAATGTATCAAATAAAGAGCATTTGTTTATGTAAGATTTTATTAATCAACCATATCGTTGGTTAAAATAGTTAATAAATCTATAGCTGCTTGCGAAATTTTAGTACCAGGGCCAAAAATACCAACAGCACCAGCGTCAAATAAAAATTGATAATCTTGTGCAGGAATTACACCACCAACGATAACCATAATATCATCACGACCATATTTTTTTAATTCTGCAATAACTCTAGGAACTAAGGTTTTATGACCAGCCGCTAAAGAAGAAATTCCTAAAATATGTACATCATTTTCTACAGCTTGTTTGGTTGCTTCTTGTGGGGTTTGAAATAAAGGACCAATATCTACATCAAAGCCTAAATCTGCATAACCAGAAGCCACCACTTTTGCACCTCTATCATGACCGTCTTGCCCTAATTTGGTAATCATTATACGTGGTCGTCTGCCCTCTAATTCCGTAAATTTATTGGCTAATTCAGTTGCTTTTTGAAAGAGTTTGTCGTCTTTCATTTCTTTACTATACACACCAGAGATGGTTTTATGAAGTGCTTTATGTCTTCCGAAAACAATTTCTAAAGCATCGGAAATTTCACCTAAAGTAGCTCTATTTCGAGCTGCTGTTACTGCTACATCTAGTAAATTATTATTTCCAGATTTAGCTGCTTCAGTTAGTGCTATTAAAGATTTTTGAACTTCTTTGTTATTTCTAGTAGCTTTTAAGTGTTGTAGTTTTTTTATTTGAGATATACGCACAGCTTCATTATCAACATCTAAAATATGTAGCGGATCTTCTTTTTTAAGTTGATAATTATTAACACCAACAATTACATCTTTACCGCTATCTATTTTTGCTTGTTTTATTGCGGCAGCTTCTTCAATTCTCATTTTAGGAATTCCTTTTTCAATGGCTTTTGTCATGCCACCTAATTGGGTTATTTCCTTGATTAAGAGCCAAGCTTTATTGGCAATTTCATTTGTTAATTTTTCTATTTGATAACTGCCTGCCCAAGGATCTACTGTTTTGGTAATTTGCGTTTCTTGTTGTAAATAAATTTGCGTGTTTCTTGCTATTCTTGCCGAAAAATCTGTGGGCAATGCAATGGCTTCATCTAATGCATTGGTGTGCAAGCTTTGTGTGCCACCAAAAGCGGCAGCCATTGCTTCTATGGTTGTTCTTGCTACATTATTAAAAGGATCTTGTGCTGTTAAAGACCAACCGCTTGTTTGGCAATGCGTTCTTAAAGCCAAAGATTTTGGATTTTTTGGGTTAAATTGCTTTACCATTTTTGCCCATAACATTCTTGCTGCTCTTAGTTTGGCAATTTCGGTAAAATGATTCATGCCTATGGCCCAAAAGAAAGACAATCTTGGAGCAAAAGTATCAATATCCATTCCGGCTTCAATACCTTTTTTAATATATTCTATTCCGTCTGCAAGCGTATATGCTAATTCAATTTCTGCGGTTGCACCTGCTTCTTGCATGTGATAACCAGAAATAGAAATTGAATTGTATTTTGGCATGTTTTTACTGGTGTATTTAAAAATATCAGCAATAATTTTCATGGATGGAGTTGGTGGATAAATATAGGTGTTGCGCACCATAAATTCCTTTAAAATATCATTTTGAATAGTTCCAGAAAGTTGGTTTGCTGCAACTCCTTGTTCTTCTGCAGCAACAATATAAAATGCTAAAATTGGTAAAACGGCTCCGTTCATTGTCATAGAAACCGACATTTTATCTAACGGTATTTGGTCAAATAAAATTTTCATATCTTCTACAGAGTCAATTGCAACACCGGCTTTGCCAACATCTCCTTGTACACGTTCATGATCAGAGTCATAACCTCTATGTGTGGCTAAATCAAATGCAACGGAAAGTCCTTTTTGACCCGCTTCTAAATTTCTTCTATAAAAAGCATTGCTTTCTTCGGCTGTAGAAAAACCAGCATATTGTCTAATAGTCCAAGGTCTTCTTACATACATTGTAGCATAGGGGCCACGTAAATTGGGTGCAATTCCGGCTACAAAATCTTCGTGAAGAAAATGTAATTTGGGCTTTGAAGTATTAGGTGATATTTTTATATGTTCGAATGATTTTCTAGACATTTTCTTTGGCTAATCTTTCTTTTTCTATGGTTTCTGAAAGTCGTTTTTTAATGATTGGTGTTATGATGGTTTTTATATTTCTTTGTTTTACAAAAGGATACAGGTCTAAATTGTTTTTCATTGTATCATACTTGTTTACTTGAAGATTTGTGCCCAATAAAACAATGTTTTTATTGTTAAAATCTGCATCTTCTTTTTTAGCGCTTTCGTCTATTTTCTTCTGAATAACACCCGCTTTTAATTGATGTAAAAAACCTCCAGATTTTTCAATTTGTTTAAAAATAACGAGCGCTTTTTCCGCTAGTTGCTGCGTTAAAGATTCTATATAGTAGGTGCCATCTGCAATGTTTTGAGCTTCTGAAAAACCAGCTTCTTTTTGTAGTATTAACAATTGGTTTCTTGCAATTCGTTCACCAAATTCATTAGATTTATGAAACAATGCATCATAAGAAATGCTAGCAATTGTATTGGCGCCTCCTAAAATGGCGCTCATGTATTCAGATGTTGTACGCAACATATTTACGTTATAATCGTATAAAGTTTTGTTGCGTAAAGTGGGTTGCGCAAAAATATGGGCTTCTGTTTGTGTTGTTTTATATTCTGATAAAAGTGTTTTCCAAAGGATTCTAAAAGCTCTTAGTTTTGCAATTTCGAAAAAATAATTGCTACCAACGGCAAAATTAAAATGAATTGCAGAAGTTACTTCTTCTCCAAAATGATGAATATATTCATTTGCATGCGCCAATGCATAGGCTAATTGTTGTGCACAGTTTGCTCCAGCATTTTGATAAACATCAGCAGAAATTGTAATACAATTACTAGTTTTTTTTACTAAGTTTTCTAGTTTTCTATGGTCTTCTTTTAAGTTTACAAACCAATTGCCAGTAACTGCTAAATTGCCAATGATGTCTGTTTGAAAATAGGTGTTTTTAGAGTTGATGAAATTTGAAAGTGCTATTTGGAATTCATCATTTAAAAAAGAAAAATTAAAATAAAGAGTCGTTTTTTTTACATCTAAATTTTGCAATAAAACAGTATAATTAAATTTTTTTTCGGCTTTAAACTGAATGGAATTTGCGCCTCTTTTTATGGCGTCTACAGCTAAGGAATTTGCTATTTTTTCATCATCAACAAAAATAGTTTGACAAATAGAAAAACCTTTTTTTGGCAAATTTATTACTTCATGATTTCTGTCTTCTTTTGTGTAAAAAGGTTTGACAACAATATCCTCATTGGTTTTCCAAAGTAGGGTTTCATTATAATCTGCACCATTCAAATCTACTTGAATTTTTTGTTTCCAAGCAGCTGGCAAAGTACCTTCAAATTCAGTAAACAGAAATGCGCTCATTATTTTTCTATGGTATCAAATTCTATAATATAGATATCTTCATTTTCCTTTTTCATTACATATTGTTCTCTTGCAAACCTTTCTAATTGTAGCGAGTCTTGTAATTTTTTTATAGTTGCTTTGTCTTTTTCAATCTTAGTTTTGTAAAATGTAATGCTGTTTTCTAATTCATTAATTTCTTTATCAAATCTTCTGTGTACCAGATAGGAATTTTCATCGAAAAAAAACATCCAAATTATGTACGGTATTAAAATTAATACAAAAATATTTGTAATAAATTTTACTGCTTTTTTATTTTTTAAATTATGTAAAATCATGTTTTTATAAACGTTCATTTATCACGGTTCTAACAATATCTATTGCTACTGTATTGTGTCTGTCATTAGGTATAATAATGTCTGCAAAATTTTTAGTAGGTTCTATAAATTGCTGATGCATAGGTTTTAAGGTGTTTTGGTAACGGTTTAAAACTTCATCTATATCTCTTCCTCGTTCAGAAATATCTCTTCTCACTCTTCGAATCAAACGTTCATCTGTATCTGCGTGCACAAATATTTTTATATCAAACAAACTACGCAATTCTTCACTATTAAAAATTAAAATTCCTTCTACAATAATTACTTTTCTAGGGTGTGTTTTTACGGTGTCTTTGGTTCTATTGTGTGTTACAAATGAATAAACAGGCTGATTTATAATTTTTCCCGCTTTTAAGGCTTTTAAATGTTTTACTAATAAATCGAAATCGATGGCTCTTGGATGATCAAAATTAATTTTTGTGCGTTCTTCATAAGATAAACCATCTGTTTCTTTATAATATGAATCTTGAGATATTACACAAACTTCATCCGAAGGTAAATGTTTTACAATTTGATTAACAACGGTGGTTTTTCCACTTCCTGTTCCCCCAGCTATTCCAATTATGAGCATATAATTTGTATATTTTGATACTTATATTAGTAAAAATTAAATATCTTATAAAGATATAAAATTTTAATTTTTACAAAGATGATTAATTTAAATTAATTCGAAGATTACTACGATAAAAATAGGTAGAATAATTGTCGGGATGAGAGGATTCGAACCTCCGATCTCTGGTCCCCCAGACCAGCACTTTAACCGGACTAAGCTACATCCCGAATATGGCCAAATAGATTTCAAATTTTGAGTTTGTCATTTTAAAATTTGTTTGGTATATGATTGCTAATATAAAAAGAAAAGTCTCAAAATATTAATTTGAGACTTTTTTAATTTGAGCCGATAGAGGGACTCGAACCCACGACCTGCTGATTACAAATCAGCTGCTCTAGCCAGCTGAGCTACATCGGCTTTTATTTTCGAGAGCGCAAATTAAGTGTAAATTTTAAAAAGTACCAAAAGAAATTTCAATTATTTTAAATAAATTTTCAAAGTACTTAAAACTTTGTTTTGTGTAAAAATCACATTACATTTTATAGAAAAATTGTTCCGATTTAATTTTGCCATCTTGTACTTCAAATACACAAACTTCTTCCATCTGTTGTCTTCCTCTACTTTTAAAAGTAACATCAAAAGACATTTTACTTGAAAAAAAACTTTCTGCAATTACGGGGTCTGTAATATCACTTTTATGAAATTCTACAACATCTTCTAACCATTGTTTTGCTTTTTCATATACTTCCTTTTTTCCAGAAACAATTTCGCCATAAGGTACTCCTGGCATTTCTTTACTTATGATATTGTCTGCGTATAATTCATTAATACATTCTAAATTTTTACCTTGCAGGCACATTTCTTGCCATTTTGTTGCCACTTGTTGTGTGTTCATCTGTATAAATTTTTAAGTTGACACCAAAGTTATGAAATTTTAAATGCTTATTAGAAATCTTTTAATGCTTTTTTATAGGTTTCTAAGCAGCGTTCTCTTGCAAACTTATGTTCTACAATGGGTGTGGGATAGTTGAGCTCCTGAAAATCTGGAACCCATTTTTTAATATATTCTAGTTCTTTGTCAAATTTTTGAATTTGTGTAGTGGGATTAAAAATTCTAAAATAAGGAGCAGCATCAACACCACAGCCGGCAACCCATTGCCAATTACCAATATTGCTAGATAGTTCATAATCATGTAGTTTTTCTGCAAAATAAGCTTCGCCCCAACGCCAATCTATCAATAAATGTTTGCATAGAAAACTACCCACTAACATTCTAACTCTGTTGTGCATAAAACCGGTTTGGATTAATTCTTTCATTCCTGCGTCTACCAATGGATAACCCGTTTCTCCTTTGCACCACTTTTTAAATTCAATTTCATTATTTCTCCATAGAATTCTATCGTATTTTGGTTTAAAGCTGTCTTTAACAGTATGCGGAAAATGCCATAAAATTTGCATAAAAAATTCGCGCCAAATCAATTCTTTTAAGAATGTATTCTGATTGCTTTTTGAAGCCTTGTTGACTATTTTTCTAATGCTAACTGTACCAAAACGCAAATGTGTACCTAGTTTAGAAGTACTATCTTTAGAGGGAAAGTTTCTAGTTTCTTCATAGGTGTCTATTAGTGTGGTAGAAACGTTATAGGAAGCAACGTGTATGGAAGATTTAGTAAACCCAATTTCTTTTAAGGTTAAAAAAGGTTGTTTTTTATTGTTGATAAAATGTTCAAGATTTTCCTCAGAGGGATAAAATTTTAGTTCTTTAAAATAAAATGCTTCTATCCATTTTTTTGAATAGGGTGTAAATACTTTATACGGTGTTCCGTCTTTTTTTACAATTTCGTTCCTTTCAAAAATTACTTGATCTTTAAAAGTTTTAAAGTGAATGTTTTTTGATGTTAGATATTCTTTAACCTCTAAATCTCTTTTTATGGCATAAGGCTCATAATCATGATTTGTAAAAACAGTATCAATGGTGTGTTTTTCTGATAAATCCGCATAAATATCCATGGGTTTTCCTTGAAAAATAGCAATTGAACTTCCTATTTCTTGTAGTTGATTATTTATGTTTACAATTTCTTGATGTATAAAAGAAACCCTGGCATCTTCTTTATCAAGTTTCCTTAGAATTTCTTTATCAAAAATAAAAATAGGTGTTATTTTTTTTCCTGATTTTAATGCGTGATATAATCCACAGTTGTCTTCTAACCGCAAATCTCTTCTAAACCAAAAAATGTTGATATTTTCCTTCATTTATTTGTATTCTCCAAAAAGTTCAATTAACTTTTTCTGTCTGTAGGCAAAAATCTCTTCTAATTTTGGTTTTACCAGAATTGGTTGTGCAATTTGACCCAAAATTCCCATAGGAACTTTATAATCTATAATGTCTTCCATTTCTACGCCACCTTTAATTTCTTTGATAAAATGTTTGTGATGCCATAACGCATAAGGCCCAAAACGTTGTTCATCTACAAAGTATTCATTTTCTTTTACATGCGTAATTTCTGTAACCCATTTGGTTTTTATCCCAAGAATTGGAGTAACAATATATTGTATAATTTGACCCGCAAACATGGGCTTTTCTGCTCCTGAAAGAATGTCGAAACTCATATAATCTGGCGTAATGGTTTTTAAGTTTTTCGGATTTGATAAAAACTCCCAAGCCTTTTTTACTGATATTGGTAAATTCTGTTTTCTTTGGAATGTGTAAATTTTCATTTTAATTATGAATTAGAATGTAGAGGTTTAGAGACGTTGCAATGCACAACCAAATCATATAGGGTAGTAAAACATATTTATAGTTAGCTGTGTTTTTACTTACTTTAAAAAAGTAATAGAATAGTAGTAAAGTGAGTAGTGTAATGGTTACCAAGCCTACCAAAACTAAATGTTGATTGAAAAAGATGAAGTTCCAACTAACGTTTAAAATAAACTGAATTAAAAATATAAGTTTATTTTTTTGTGTATTTTCTACGGTAAAAAGTTTTCCTAAATAGATAGAGAAACAAATCATTATTAATGTCCAAGCAATGCCAAAAGCAATACCAGGTGGTGTCCAAGGTGCTTGGTTTAAGTTGATGTACCAGTCAGAAAGCGGTCCGTTATTCATTAGATAACTGCCAATAGCCAAGCCACCAAAGTTAATAACTAAAAATAATAGTGTAAGTTTAACTTGTTTCATAAACGTATTATTTTGATTGTAAAGAAGCTATTTTCTTTAAGATGTTATCTGCTTCTAAGTATTTCTGATCGCTTTTAGTTCTATTTATAGATTGCAATTTATAAGCTTCTTCCATTATTTTTTTATAGGAATCTTGTAACTTTTCTAGTTCACTTTTCTTTTTAAACAGGCCAAACATTATTTTTATGGTTTTAAATGTTTTGTAATTTTTGAACTCATTGGTTTTGTAATTGAAAAATAATAGTCAATTAATTTTCCTTCTGGAGAAACTAAGTATTTTTGAAAGTTCCATTTTACAGAAGAACTTTTTTTATGGTTTAATTTCTTTGATGTTAGCCATGCATATAATGGATGTTGATGTGTACCTTTTACGTCAATTTTTTCTGTAATTAGAAAGGAGACCCCATAATTTGCTTCACAAAATTCTTGAATTTCTGTTGAGTTCCCTGGTTCTTGTTGTCCAAACTGATTGCAAGGAACTCCTACAACAACTATTTTGTTGTTAAAAGTTTTATGTAATTCTTCTAAATTTTTGTATTGCGGTGTAAAGCCGCATTTAGAAGCTACGTTTACAAAGAGTATATATTTACCTTTAAAATCTGATAAAAGAATAGGAGTATTCTGGAGACTATTAATCTCTATATCGTAAATATTCATTTTGTTCTAATTTATTTATAGTTTAAAACTGACAATTCCGCAGTCTAACTCAAAAATTTGACCTGAAATAGCACTTGCTTTTTCTGAAATTAAAAAAGTAGCCAAGTCTGCAACTTCTTGTGGTACTAAATATTTTTTTAGAGGATGACGTTCTTTGATGTTCTCCATCATTCGTTCATTGCGCAATAATTTAGAAGCCAAATCTGTATCTGTAACCGTGGGCGCAATTGCGTTTACACGAATGAATGGTGCTAATTCTGCACCTAAAGATTTTGTTAAGCCTTCTACAGCAGATTTTGCTGCGGCTACACTAGCGTGAAAAGGCATTCCTAATTTTGCTGCAACCGTGCTAAATAATAGTATTGATGGTTTATTTCCTTTTTTTAAAGAAGGTAAATAATGTTGAATAGCTTTTACAGCACCAATTACGTTTATTTCAAAATCATTTCTGAAATCTTCTAGTTTAAGTCTAGAAATTGGTTTTAAATTGATGCTTCCTGGACAATAGATGAAGGTATCTATTTCTTTAATTATAGGTAAGTCATCTGTAAGAATATTACAGGTAAAGTGCGAGAGGTTAGTGTGGGAAAGTAAAGGAGCTGATCTGCTGATATTAATAATTGAATTTTTATCAACTAAAGATGTTATAATTGCGTTTCCAATTCCTTTGCTTCCTCCTACAACTAAAATTTTTCTCATCGGTTTTTATCGTCTACCTTTCAAGCGCTTTTCAATTTTTTGTTTTACTGCGGTTAGGCGCTTCATTAAATCCATAATTTCTGGATCTTTCTCTACTTTATAAACTTCATTAAGTTCTAGTATTAATGCTTTTACTTCTCTTGAAGCTAAAATTCTATCACTTGTGGTTTTAAAAGAGAATTTTCTATTCTCAAATTCTTCAGATCTTTCTAATAAATTCATTCTGTGTTTCTCTGTTTTATGCTATAATTTCCGAATATAATTATAAAAGTTAGAAAAGCAATACAAAATTGAATTTATTATGCTGTTAATGGTTTTCCTTTTAAACGTCTTTCAATTTTTTGCTTAATTAAAGTCAATCTTTTCATAACATCCATTATTTCAGAATCTTTGCTTTCTTTATAAACTTCATTTAAGCTTAAAATTAAATCCTTTGCTTCTCTAGCGGCCATAATTCTATCGCTAGTAGTTGGAAATCTCATTTTTCTTGTTTCAAATTCTAATGCTTTATCTATTAATTTCATTCTTTAGTATTTTAAGGTGTTTTGTAATTCTGCTATTTTTTCTGATGTGTTAAATTTTCCTCCAAAATAAGAGGTTACTGTGCTAGAAGTATCATCTTTTATTCCTCTTGATGCAACACAAAGATGTTTTGCATCAATAATAACGGCAATATCTTCCGTATGTAAAGCTGCTTTTAATTCTGCAGCAATTTGATTTGTTAATCGTTCTTGTACTTGAGGTCTTTTTGCGTAATATTGTACAATTCTATTCAATTTAGACAAACCAATTACTTTTCCCGAAGAAATGTAAGCCACGTGTGCTTTACCAATAATTGGTACAAAATGATGTTCGCAATTGGAATAAAAAGTAATATTTTTTTCTACCAACATTTGATTGTATTGATATTTATTATCAAACAACGCAATTTTAGGTTTGTTGGCTGGGTTTAAACCAGAAAAAATTTCATCAATATACATTTTGGCTACTCTTTTAGGTGTGCCTTGTAAAGAATCATCTGTTAAATCTAGTCCCATAACATCCATTATTTGCGAGAATAAACCTTCAATTTTTTCTTTCTTTTCTTCATCAGAAAGTTTAAAAGCTTGTTTTTTCATAGGTGTTTCAAGTCCGGTAAAAAAATGCTCGTCTCCAACTTCTTCAAATGAGAATCCGTTTAATTTAGTTGAAACTTTATTTTTTTTAACTTCTAATTCTTTAATCATTTTGGTCTTTTTAATGTGCTGTCTTTAAGAAATTTTACTCTTAAAAGCAAAGCACGGATTGATAGTTTGTAAAATTATTTTTTAATGTTATTTTTATAAATTTAGTTTTACTTAGCGTTTTCTACCTATAATTGGTCAATTGTTATGCCGTTTATAAGGGGTGTTGATAGATTTATTTTATAACGGTATAGTTTGTTGTTTTAGAGGTTTTGCCTAACTACTTTGTCGTAAAACTTCTGAAATGCTTTCAGGATTTTTTTATTTATAGATTATCATTAATTGAAAAAATCTTATCTAAAAAAAATTAATTGTACTTAGATAATAAACATTAAGAAATCAGAAAAAAATGTTATTCATTGATTTAAAACCTATTTCTTCAAATATAATAAATGTTTAACAAACGTGTATTAATGTTAAACAAAAATTAACATAACATTATGTTTTTTAAGGGTTTGTGTATTAGGTATTTATTGTACTGTTTTTCTATAAGAAATAGTGTTTTTAAGGATCTTGTGTTATTGTTTATGGCTATTTATTAATGTTGTTTATCATTCCGTTAAAAACAAACCAATGAAACGGAATTACGGCATACCAATACATTCTGCCTGCTAATCCATGAGGTCTAAAAGTGGCTGTTTGGTACAAAATGTCTTCTTCCATTTTAAATTCTAACCATGCTTCTCCAGGTAGTTTCATTTCTGCATAGAGTAGTAGTATTCCTTTTTCTTTATCGGCATAAATAACACGCCAAAAATCTAAAGCATCTCCTACGTTTAGTTCTGTAGGGTGTCTTCTTCCTCTACGTAGTCCTGTTCCTCCAAAAAGTTGGTCTATAAATCCGCGAATTTTCCATAGAAAAGTGCCATAATACCAGCCTGTATTTCCGCCAATTGCCCAAATTTTATCAAGTACATTTTTGCTGTTTTTTACTTTTCTTTTCTTTAAATCTTTATAGCATCCATATGCTGGTACATTGATGAATTCGTGTACATAGTTTTTTAGTTTTCCGCTACTGATGTAAGAATCTTTCCAGCTAGAAATAATACTATTTTGTTCAATCTTTTTAAAAGCTAGTTCTACAGCTTTCTTGTAAGACATTGGTGTAATGTTTAGTAATTGGTTAATGTTGCTTTTGTTGCCAATAACTTCTACACCCATAGAATTTACTAAAGAACTTGCTAATTTATAGGAAGTAGAGGTTACAAAATACAACCAGTAAGAAGATAATTTTGGTGTCATAACTGGTACCGTTACAATATATCTTTTTAGTTTTCTTACTTCAGCAAATTGTAAAAGCATTTCTTTATAAGTTAGAATTTCTGGTCCAAAAATATCATGTGAAGTATTGTATAATTCTTTTTTTTCTAATGCTTTATATAAAAAAGCTAACACGTCTCTAATTGCTAAAGGTTGGGTTTTTGTGTTTAACCATTTAGGAGCAATCATTGCCGGTAATTTTTCAACTAAATCTCTAATAATTTCAAAAGAAGAACTTCCAGATCCTACAATAATTCCTGCTTTAAAAGTTGTCAAAGCATATTTTTCTGATGACAAGGTGTCTTCTACATTTTTTCTTGACAATAAATGTTTAGATAATTTGGTGTCGTTGGTAATTCCGCTTAAATAAATTACTTGTTTTATGGATGTAGTTTCTGAAAATTGTTTGAAATTAATAGCGCATTTTTCTTCTAAAAGGTGAAATTCTTTTGCGGAATTAGACATAGAATGAATTAAGTAATAGGCCGTGTCTATGTCTTTTGAAATTTTGTTTAAACTATCGCTATCTAAAAAATCAGCTTCAACTAGTTGTACTTTTTTTTGATTTTTGTAATAACTTTCAGCTCTTTTTTTATCTCTTACAGGGCAAATTATAGTGTGTCCGTCATTTACTAATAACGGAATTAAGCGTTTACCAATATATCCGGTTGCTCCTGTTACAAGAATTTTCATAGTTTTTATGCTGTATTTTTAGGTCTTTGGTAAGGCAATTGTTTATTAAATTTATCTTATACAGATGTTCTAAATCTTGTATTTTTCTGTTGTTAAAAAAGGCCATTATAGATATTGATAATTATTAATTTTTATATCCTTTGCTTTTAAGTCGTGCATTAAATTATACAGGCCAAAAAAGGTTCTGTTAATGTAGATAAAGTGTTTAGAACCTCTATTGCCATTCATGTCTTTTAGTTCTGTACTTTTGGCGTATTTTGTGCCTAGTTCAGAAAGTTTACCGAAGAAAACTTCATCGGAAAAATCAAAAGTTTCTTGGTGAAAAGGTTGGGTAAATAAACTTAACATTTCATGAAACATTGCGCTGAAGAAAACTATTTCTTGTTTAGAATCATCTTTTCTTAATATTTCTAATTCATATAATTTTTGTTCAAAATAAGAAGGATTAGAAATGTTTTCTTTTTTAGCGAGTTCAAAATAAGGAATATAAAAACTATTAGGAATTGTTTTCATACAGCCAAAATCAATTACAATTAATTCATTTTCAGGAGAAATTAAAAAATTTCCAGGATGCGGATCTGCGTGCACTTTCTTTAATGTATGAATTTGAAACATGTAAAAATCCCACAATGCTTGTCCTAGTTTATTGGCAACGTCTTGATTGTCTGTTTTAAATTCAGATAAATGAACACCTTGCATCCAGTCCATTGTAATTATTCTGTCAGATGATAAATCTGCATAATATTCAGGAAAATTAAGGTTTGGAATATGTTTACAAGCTGCAACAATTTCTTTACTTTGGGCAACTTCTAAAATATAATTTGTTTCTTCAATTAACTTGTTTTCAATCTCTTTAAAGTATTTATCAGAATCTTTACCTCTAATATTAAACATTTTAATTGCAATAGGTTTTACCAAAGCTAAATCTGATGCAATACTTTGTGCAACACCCGGATATTGAATTTTTATAGCTAATTTTTTACCATCTTTTTCGGCTTTATGAACCTGACCAATACTTGCTGCGTTTACAGAAACGGCATCAAATTTATCATAAATTTCACTTGGGTTTTTACCAAAATACTTTTTAAATGTTTTTGTAACCAACGCAGGAGAAAGTGGCGGAACAGAAAATTGCGAAAGTGAAAACTTTTCTACATAAGCTTGCGGTAAAATGCTTTTTTCCATACTTAACATCTGAGCAACTTTTAAAGCACTTCCTTTTAAAGTTTTTAAGCCATCATAAATATCTTCAGCATTATTTTCATTTAAACGCGCTTTTGCTTCATCTTCCGTTTTGGTTATTTTATCTCCATAATATTTAAGATAATTTACACCAATTTTTGCGCCTGTAGTAACAAGTTTAGAAGCACGTTGTATTTTTGAAGTAGGAATAGAATCAATAGTTTTCATATGCGCTAGTTTTATATTAATGTCTTCTAATTAATTGAAATTCACTTTTTCTTTTAAAATAAATTTCCCAAAATCTATAATACTCTGTAAAGGTTTTATGTCCATTAAATCAAAACGTGCGTTGATAGATTTTTCAATAAAAATATCCGTTTTTTCAAAAGAAGGAGAAACATCATCTAGCCAAAATTTCATTGTTATTACCAAATGAATCCAAGAAGATTCCTTAATAGTTGTGTTTTGAATTTTTTCTAAAGTTTCTTGTTTTAAGTCTATTCTTTCAATATTTAAACTTTCAACATAAGTTGTGTACGTTGTTCTTAAAGATTTTAAACACTTTAATTTTTTAAGATCTTTTTGCGCATTTTCTAAAGCGTATACTACATAACTTCTATTGGCTGTTAGAATTTCGAAAAAAGTAAAATAGAAACTTAAAAGTTTATTTCTTGGGTCGTAATTTTTATACGCGTCACTTTTTTCTAAAACTTTTATAGTATGATTAAAAAATTCTGAAAAAATGGCTTCTTCTATGGCATCAAAAGAACCAAAGAATTTATAAAAGTCTGCTTCTTCAAAATTATTTTCTTTCGCAAAACTAAATACTGATTTTGGTTGATGATCATTTTCTAAAACAAATTCCATGTACCAGGAAATTAGAGTGTCTTTGTTGATGTTTTTCTTGCGCGCCATATTGTATTGAATTTATGTAAAGATACAAATGTTTAACGTAATTATGATTTTGTTAAACAATAATTTTTTGTTAAATAAAAAAATGATTTTAATTGAATTAAATCTATTCATTAGAAGAATATCTATATTTGCTCAAAACATCTTAAATATTAAATATGAACATGAATGTAAAACCATTATTAATAGCCTTTTTAACTCTTTCAATTTTTGTTATTGGTTGTGATAAAAAGAAAACATCAAAAGAAGATACAGCAACAAAAACGGTAAAAAATACCAGTGAAGTAGCAGCGCCAGAAGGTATGGTTTGGGTTGATTCTAAAACTTTTTTAATGGGCGCAAAAGAGGGCGATACATTCGCAATGATGCGTGAAAAACCTGCTCATAAAGTAGCAGTTGATGGCTTTTTTATAGACGCTAGTGAAGTAACCAATAAACAATTTAAGAAATTTGTTGATGCTACAAAATATGTTACCGTTGCAGAAAGGCCAATAGATTGGGAAGAAATGAAAAAAGATTTGCCACCAAATACTCCAAAGCCAGCAGACTCAGTTTTGCAACCGGGTAGTTTAATTTTTAATAAACATGCAAATGGTGAAGTTTCTATGGATGATTATGGGCAA
This sequence comes from Polaribacter sp., assembly GCF_051251875.1. Classification (GTDB taxonomy): domain Bacteria; phylum Bacteroidota; class Bacteroidia; order Flavobacteriales; family Flavobacteriaceae; genus Polaribacter. The sequence continues at coordinate 10,697 of NZ_JBPOGL010000022.1, read as the reverse complement.
TGGTGGGCATGGAAAATTGGTGCAAATTGGAAACAGCCAGAAGGACCAGGAAGTTCTATTGAAGGTCAAGATAATTTACCAGTTGTGCATGTTGCTCAAGAAGATGCCTTGGCATATTGTAAATGGTCTAACAGAAGATTGCCAACAGAGGCAGAATGGGAAGCTGCAGCTCAAGGTAAATTTGAAGATAATATTTATACGTGGGGAAATAAGTATGAAGATTTAAATGCAAATGCAAATACTTGGCAAGGTAAATTTCCTACTGAAAATATGTCTGAAGATAGATTTGAATATATTTCTCCTGTAAAATCGTATCCAGCAAACAATATTGGAATATTTGACATGGCTGGAAATGTTTGGGAAATGACTTCAGATTTGTTTAATGTGAATTACTATCAAACATTAGATCCAGCGGCAATTCTAAAAAATCCAAAAGGAGCAGACAAGTCTTACACGCCAAGCAATCCGTATCAAGTAGAATATGTAATGAAAGGTGGTTCTTTTTTATGTCATGAATCTTACTGTGCAAGTTTTAGAATTTCTGCAAGAATGGGAATGGAGCCAAATTCTGGTTCAGATCATATTGGTTTTAGAACTGTTGCAACTAAAGAAATGTTGGCTAAATAAGATATTATTTTTCGAATTTAATATTATAAAAAAACCTTGATATCAATTATCAAGGTTTTTTTAGTTTTTATAAAATGTAAAGGATCGCTTTAAAAGTTATAGTTAAATCCTAATAAATATTCATTATTACGTGTGTTAAAAGTAAGTTCCATGTGTTTTTGCTTATATTCTGATGTAAATAATAAGTTACTGCCAAGCCCTATTGCAGCTCCGGCTAATACATCAAGAATATCGTGTTTATTTGAATCGATTCTACTTGCAGCAGCAAACCCAGCAAGAACATAAGCAGGAATACTATATTTAAATCCAAAACGTCTGTGTATAAATCCTGCGCTATGAAATGTTGTAGATGTATGACCGGATGGAAATGAATTGTTATTGCTAAAATCTGGTCGTTGTTTATTGATACTTAGTTTTAATCCGTAGGTAATGGCATTTGAGGCTAATAAGCCTTTTGTAAATTGCCAAACACCTTTTTTATCATCAATAATAAAAGTAGTTCCCAAAGTTGCTATTGGCACTGCAAAGAGTAGTACGTCTCCAATTTTTTGAGTTGTTTTTGTAGTATTATTGTTTTGCCCTAAAAGCGATGAACTTAGGAAAACTATTATAATAAAGTTAACTAAAAGCGTTTTTGTGCATTTTGTATTCATTTAATTTAAAAGTATTTAGTTTTAAAATTAATGAAGAAATCTTAAGACATTCTAAAGCGAATTAAAATTTATACGTATACCCCAATCGAATAACTTGTGTTTCGTAATAATTATTACTGGTATAATTAAAAGTTTCTCCTTCAATTGTTTTTTTGATAACCATTGTATTAAGTAAATCTGTGGCGTTAAAGAAGAGTTCTCCTTTTCCTTTTTGTATCGATTTTTTAAGTCCTACATCCAAAGAAAACATTGCAGCTCTTTTACCTTGCGGAATAATATCTGGAGCTAAATAGCTTGCCGTTACTTGTGCGTCTAGTTTGTTAGAAAAATGAAAGGTATTGTTTAGTTTTAACGTTCCGGAAGTTATTTTTTGTTTACCTGCGGAAAAAATATTTTCACTTGGATATAGATTTACTACAGAGAAAGCATTTATAGTATTTTGATACATATTTCCATTGAAGTTAAAAGAATATGTATCTGAAACTTCTTGTGCATACACCATTTCTATACCACTATTGTAACTTTTACCCGCATTCTGAAAAATGGCATAAATTAATGAATCATTGCCAACAGTACTAGAAATTCTAGTAATAGTTCCGTCTGCAAAACGATGGTACATAGCAGCGTATAAACTACCGGAAGTCCAACTAGTTTTATAACCTAATTCTAATAAGTTTGTAAACTGCGGACGTAAATTAGGGTTTCCTACTTTAATAATTTCTGCGTCGTCATATTTCGGAAAAATACGAATATCAACTTCGTTGGGTCTGTCTACACGTCTGTTATAAAAAATAGAAATTTTATTGTTTTCGTCAATTTTTTTAGCAAATCGAACATTTGGGAACGGTTCAAAATAATCATATCCACCATTTTTATAAGTATTATGGTCTGGATTTACGTAATAGTTTAAATCAACATATTCTACACGTACACCTATTTCTGCTTCGTACTTTTCATTTTCAAAAATATAATTTCCATACACGGCAGGAATCAGTTCTTTGTATTCTGCTTCTCCACCAGCTTCTATATCAAGTGGTGTATTGGTTCCTGGAAAAAACTGCATGTTTATAGGGATATTTCTTTTTCTAACTTTTATCCCCGTTTCCATTTTACCATATTTTAATGGTTTCACATAATCGATATTAAAATCGTATACCTGCTCGTCTGAAAGTAATTTAAAAGAGTTTTTGCTTACAGGTTGGTTTGGTAAAATATTATCGAAAAAATATTTTTCATCTTCTCTGTGAAACGTGTAATTAAAACCAAGTGTTAAGTGATGTCCGGCTTCTTTAAATTTGTGCAAATAGCTAGCGGTTGCCATTGCTGTTATTTTTACTTCATCTTCTAGAAATTGCCAAAGCCTAAATCGCTCACTCAAATCTTCATTAAAAAAAGGTTGATCTCCATTGTCAATAATTACTTCAGTACCGTATAAACCAGAAAAAGTAAAGGTGTTTTTGTCATCTATATTCCAATCTATTCCAGATTTTAAGGTTGAAAAATGTGTGTCTCTATTTCGTTTAGATTGTTGTTTAATAACGGTACCATCATCATAAGTTCTAGTTACAAATTCGTTTTTATTCAACGTTTCAGTATATAAATAATCACCTTGAAAAAAAATATTAACGTTATTTTTTCTATAATTTAAAGATAACGATGGATTTATTTTTGGCGTTGCAGAATATTGCTGTCTTATATTTGGCAGGTTTTCTTTACGTTCCCACAAAGCACCCAAGCCTCCTGTAAAACCTATTTTTCCGTTAAAACCTTGTACTTTATTTTTTTTGTAGATAATGTTTATAATACCTCCATTTCCGTTGGCATCATATTTAGAAGAAGGATTATTAATCACCTCAATTCTATCAATGGCAGAAGACGGAATGTTATCTAAACCAGCTTGATTTCCAAAACCAGTAAGTGCTGTTTGTTTTCCATCAATAAGTACAATAACCTTATCATTTCCTCGTAACTTTACCTTGCCATCTAAAACACTTACACTTGGTAAATTTTGCATGGCTTGCAATACAGATCCACCACTTTGATTGATATTGTCTTTTAGAGAATAGGTTTTTTTATCCATTTTAGCACTTACTTCTTGCTGTTTAGTGTCTATTACAATTTCATTTAAACTAGTAACATCTGCCGTAAGTTGTATTGTTTTTAAATTGATAAAATTAGATAACGTACCTATATAAATAGCTTCTTTATGTGTTAGAAAACCAATACTAGAAATTTCTAAAAAATAGTTTCCAGACGTTACATTGCTTATTGTAAATAAACCATTTTCATTTGTTGCGGTTCCTGCTACAAAGGCATTTTCTAATTTCGACTTTAAAACTACATTTGCGTATGCAATGGCATTTTCACTGTTGTTTTCTAATACGTTTCCGGAAATGGTGACTTTATTTTGAGAAAATAAGGTGGTAGAAAATGAAAGTGCTACGACAAATAATATTACTTTTTTGAGCATTATATTAATGTTTTCTTGCAATAATAAGGTTGAAATCTTAAGTTATTCTTAAGTTTTGATAATTGCATTATTTAAAGTGAACAGAGAAAAAATGTTGATGCTCATTAAAAGAATATGATGGCGTAAAGCTATAAAAGTCGCAAATCTTTTTAACAATGGCTAAGCCCAACCCTGTGGAGTGTTTTCTATTGGATTCTCTATAAAATCGTAAGAATATACTTTCGGGATTTACAAGTGCTTTTTCACCAAAATTAGAAATACTCATCATAGATTTGTTGGTGTAAATTGTAATCTCTTTATCTTTTTTACCATGCTTTATGGCATTAGAAATTAAATTATTTACAAGAATATCTGCCAGGTAAGAATCCATAGGAATTATTAATTCTTTTTCTGAATTGTGAGCTAAATGTACTTGTTTTAATTCTTGAAAGTTTTCAATTTTTTCATTGATAAGTTTAGAAAGATTTACATTTTCTATATGTATAAACTGATTGTTGTCTATTTTAGTAAGAATGGTGATTTTTTTATTCAGTTGTTTTAGTCGTTGAATATCATTTTGAATGGAAGTTACTTGCACAAATTGTTTGTCATTAATTCCTTGTTCATTTATTAAATTATCTATTTTAGCTTGAATAATAGCTAAAGGCGTTTGCATTTCATGAGATACATTTTCGGAAAACTGTTTTAAATTTTCGTAGTCTGTTTTTACTTTATTCGTGAGTAATTCAATTTCATTTTTTAATTCTGAAAATTCTAGAATATCACTATCTATAAGCGCAATTGGTTCTTTAGATGTTAGAGAAAAGTGTTTCATTTGCGCTAAATTTTTAAAAAATGGATTCCATAATTGAAGGTTTCTTGCTGTATTAAAATAAAAGAGAAAGATAAAAGTCAATCCCAAAATAATGATATTAGAAATTACAATGGCTACTAAAAAGGTTTCGGACTCTACAACTAAATTACGAACAGTTATTTTATAGTTTTTTCCATTAATATTTTTAAAAGTAGACAACTCTCTAAATAGTTCCATTTCATCTTGTGAAGGATCATAAATAATAGTGTCTTTTAAAACTTTATTTTTTAAGTGCTGTATAACAATTACTTCTGTAACTGGTGGAAGTGAGAATCCTATAACTCCTTTTTTTATGGCATCAACAACTCTTGCTTCTGTAGAGTAAAGTTCTTCTTCAATTTCACTTTTTAAAAGGTGTTTTGTATAAAAATATAAGGCTACAGTACTTATAAAGGCTAAAAATAAACCTGTAAATAAGAATCTTTTAGAGGTTTTTTTTAACAGTGTTATTTTTTTAGACATGGGTTAATCTTCAATAAATTTATAGCCACTACCATAAGCGGTTTTAATATATTTTGCTCCTTCTGTCGTTAGTTTTTTTCTCAAATTATTGATGTGTACATAAATAAAATCAAAATTATCTAGTAAGTCGCTATCATCTCCCCAAAGGTGTTCTGCAATAATTTCTTTTGATAAAACACGTCCTTTATTAGAAATAAAAAAGATTAATAAATCGTATTCTTTGCGAGTCAATGAAATCTGTTTTCCATCAATATGGGTAGTTTTGGCCTTGGTGTTAATTTGTATTTCATTAAATTCTATAATGTCATTACCACCATATTTACCTCTTCTAAGTACTGCATTAATTCTTGCGTTAAGCTCAGCTAAATGGAAAGGTTTTGTAATATAATCATCAGCGCCCAAATCTAAACCTTCTAATTTATCAGACAAAGAATTATTGGCAGAAATGATAATAACACCCGCTTTTTTCTTTTCTTTTTTTAATGTTTTTAGCACTTCTAAACCGCTGCCAGAAACCAAATTGATATCTAAAATAATGACATCGTAATCATAAATTTCCGTTTTTTCTGAAGCTTCTCTATAATCTGAAGCAACTTCACAAATATTTCCATCGCGTTGTAAATAAGTAACAATAGATTGTTGTAATTCTATTTCGTCTTCAGCTATAAGATATTTCATGCCTATAAATTTAAAACAATAAAATTAGGTATTGATTCTAAACTTCTTCTAAAGATGAAAATATTTTGTTTGGTTTCGCTGTTGAAATTAATTTACTTGTAATTAGCCAAGGCTATTTGCACTAAATATCAAAACAACAATTTTTGCCAAAGTTATTTTTTGTGGTAGTAATGCCTAAAGTTTATTTTTTTTCTTCTTATTGCTGCGAACTTTCAATATTTAAATAGGCAATTCTGTTTTGTGAAAGTAAAATAAGAAACATAAGCAACTTGTAATCTTATCAATATTTATACTTCGGTTGTTTTATCTTTATAATCCATGTTGTTTTCATGAAATAATTTATACACCTCGTTTAAACTTTCTTCATTATCTAATAAAACAACAAGTGTATCGTTTGCTTCTATAATAGTTGCACCTCCCGGACGTACAAATTTTCCTTTTCTTTTTATCATACTTATAAATGCTGATGTTGGAAAATGTAAATCGATAATGCGTTTATTTACAGCAGAACTATCTGCAGGAATTTCTATTTCTTTCATGGCTGATTTTGGTAAATTTAAAATATACCGATCGTTTTCTGCTATAGGTCTTATTTTTTCTGGCAAAGCAACATCTAGCCATTTAGAAAAAATAGATAAGGTTGTACCTTGAATTAATACCGATGTTACTGAAATAAAAAACACAATATTAAAAATGATATTTGCTTTGTCTATTCCCGCTAAAAGCGGATATGTTGCAAATACAATTGGCACAGCACCACGCAAACCAACCCAAGAAATATAAAATCGTCTTTGAAGTTTCATTTTAAAAAACAATAGACTTATAAAAACACTAATGGGTCTTGCAATTAGAATTAAGAAAATAGAAATTAAGATTCCAATACCCATATACGGTATTATTTGCGAAGGAAAAACAAGCAATCCTAAAGTAAGGAACAATACAATTTGCATCAGCCAAGCAATACCATCAAACATTTTTAAAATGGTAGATTTATGTATAAGATCTTGATTTCCTAAATACACAGCACAGATGTAAATTGCTAAAAATCCATTTCCACCAACAGCATCTGTAGCAGAAAAAGTGATAAACATAAGTGCTATGACCAAAACAGGATACAATCCTTCAAAATCTAATTTTATTCTATTTATGATTATTTTACTTAATCTACCAAAACCAAAACCTGCAATTCCGCCAAAAATCATTTGTTGAAAAAACATAGGAATTATAGCTGTAATGCTTAAATCTTGATTAATTACCAAGGTTAAAAAAGCCAATGTTAATACATAAGCCATGGGGTCATTACTTCCGCTTTCTAGCTCTAAAGTTTGTCTTAAGTTGTTTTTTAACGCTAAATTTTTCGATCTTAAAATAGAAAATACGGCAGCAGCATCTGTAGAAGATACAATAGAACCCAGCAGCATACTTTCATAAATGGTAAAATCTGTAACAAACCAAACAAAGGTACCTAATGAGAGTGCTGTAAGTAAAACACCTACAGTAGATAATACAAGCCCTTCTTTAAGAATTGGTTTTATAGCAGTCCAATTGGTGTCTAAACCACCAGAAAATAAAATAAAGTTAAGGGAAACAATTCCTATAAATTGTGCGGCTTTTGGGTCGTTAAAACGAATGCCACCAATACCTTCCGAACCCGCCATCATTCCTATAGCTAAAAAAAGTATTAAAGTTGGTACTCCAAATTTATAGGAAGTTTTACCAACAATAATACTTATAAAAAGTAATATAGAACCAACTAATAATATATTTTCAATGGTTAAATTCATTCTTTTAATTTCTTATAATGACTAAAGACAAATTTAACTTTTATACATTAAAATGCTGATTATTATTCTGTTTTTATTTTTTAAATGGTTATTTTTTTATAATATTTTTTTCGCAACCAAAAAGAAACTCTCACTAATAAAATTAAAGCAGGAACTTCAACTAATGGTCCAATAACTCCTGCAAATGCTTGTCCGGAATTTAATCCGAAAACGGCTATTGCTACAGCAATGGCTAATTCAAAATTATTACCTGCTGCCGTAAAAGCTACCGCTGCTGTTTTATCATATTCGGCACCTGTTGCTTTGGTAAAGAAAAATCCAATAATAAACATCAAAGTAAAATAGATTAATAAAGGAACAGCAATAATTAAAACATCCATAGGAATTTGAACAATTAATTCTCCTTTTAAAGAAAACATGACTACAATTGTAAATAACAATGCAATTAATGTTAATGGAGAAATCTTTGGAATAAATTTGTTTGTGTACCAATCTTCACCTTTTAATTTTACTAGAATAAGTCTACTTAAAATGCCTAAAATAAATGGAATTCCTAAGTAAATTGCAACACTTTCTGCAATGGTTGCTACAGAAATATCTACAATGGCACCTTCAAAACCAAAATAGGGTGGAAGTACAGTGATAAAAAGCCATGCATAAAAGCTGTAAGCAAATACTTGAAAAATACTATTTAAAGCTACCAAACCCGCACCATATTCGCTACTTCCTTCAGCAAGATCATTCCATACCAAAACCATGGCAATACAACGCGCCAAGCCAATTAAAATTAAACCGACCATGTATTCTGGATACTCACGTAAAAATGTAATTGCCAGAATAAACATTAAAACAGGACCAATAACCCAGTTTAAAAGAAGTGAAATTGATAAGATTTTTGTATTTCTAAAAACCTTAGGTAAAAGCGCGTAGTTTACTTTCGCCAAAGGCGGATACATCATTAGAATTAAACCAATTGCAATAGGTATATTGGTGGTTCCGCTGCTAAATGAATTGATAATGTTTGGAAAACTAGGAATAAAAAATCCCAAACCAACACCAAAAGCCATGGCAACAAATATCCATAAAGTTAAATAACTATCTAGGAAACTTAATTTTTTTAAAGCCATTTTTATAAATTTACTTGAGAGAAAACGTAAAATAATTCTGTTGCAATTTGCAAACTTCTTTCCTTGTATTTTTCTGCTTGTTCAGGTGTGTTATCAAATGCCTTAGGATCTTCAAACGTAATAGGAATGCGTTTTTCTGCGCCAGCAATAAACGGACAGCCGCCATCTGCTTGCGAGCAAGTCATAATTGCCGCAAATTCTGATGTTGGATTAAAATCATCATCTAATTTTTTAGAAAACCCAATAATAGGATGTGCATTTTCTCCATATTTAATACTATAAATAGGATTGTTTGTTTCTGCAATTGTTTTAATTTTAAAACCAGCACCTTTTAATGTTTTAGCAACCATTGGGAAAAGTGCGGTAGCTTCCGTTCCTCCAGAATAACAAAATACATTTTTAATATTAAAATAGCTTGCTATTGTTTGCGCCCAAACTTGAGATAAATGGCTTCTTCTAGAATTGTGTGTACAAATAAAGTTGATGCTAATTTTTTGTTGAGTAGCAACTTTAGATTGAATAAAATCTGCTAAAGGTTGTAAAACAATTTTACGTTCTTCGGAAATAGTTGCAGGGTTTAAACCTTTAATTACGTTTTCTATTTCAGAAAATAGTGTTGTTTGTGTTGTGGTCATTTTTTTAAAAATTGATTGTTTGTTTTTCTTTTATTTACGCTGAGTGAATCTGTAAAATCTGCGAGATAATTTTGGAATATTTTAAAATTATTACTCGCTGATTACACAAGAGATCACAATTTTTTTTACAGGTATCATAAATACTAGATCTATAGATTTTATTTTAGCAACATCCGCTACCTGGAGCACAAGAGTTTCCTGCTGATAGTTCTGAAAATTGTAATTTTGTTTTTTCTTCTGGAATTCCGCATTGGTCTTTTGCCAAACAATCTGTTTGTTTAGAAGTTAATAAGAAATTTGTTCCGTCAAAATCAAGTCCGAATTTACCAATGGTTTCTGCTTGGTATTCTACTTCAATTTCTAGATCTTCAATTTTTAAAACCTTTTCAGAAAGTTCTATAATGTTTATCAATTTTTCTGGATGCAATCTGTGGTCATAATCATCTGCATTCCAAAGTTGAAAGTTTACTACTTCTTCATTTCTTACGGTTCCACCGCAATCAATAAAATGTTTTGTTATTTTACCTACTTCTGTAACATGAAAGTGGCTAGGTACTAATTGGCCGTTTGGTAATTGAAAACCAATGGTTTTTAAGTTGTTTAAAGCTAATTTAACTTCTGATAGTTTCATAATATTATATTTGTTTATTGCAATTTTACGATTAATGAATGTAAATTTTTTTAACAGCAACCTGTTTGTTGAGATAGATCTTGATTTAAAAACTCAGACATCACAGTTTTCATTGCTGTCCAGTTTTCTTTGTGAATACAATAGCAAACACGAGTTCCTTCTACACTTCCTTTTATCAAACCTAAGTGTTTTAATTCTTTTAAATGCTGAGAAATGGTAGGTTGTGCCAATCCTATTTCGCTTACCAAGTCTCCACAAACACAAGAATCAATTTTAAATAAATGTTGTAAAATTGTTACTCTTGCCGGATGCCCAAACACTTTTGCAAACAGTGCAATTTCATTTTGTTCATCGGTAAACATTTCTGTTTTTGCTAATCCCATTTTGGTTCTTTATTTATTCATTGCAATATTACGATTAATAATTTAATAGAAAAAAATAATTTTTTAAAATTTCAAAAAAAAATAAGTTTCTGTGATTTGTTTCTCTTCATAAAATTAGAGATTATACAGTTTTTATAATTTATTCTAATATTTGTTTTACTACTCCACAGCTTTGTATTGCTTGCACCAGAGATTAATACAAAAAGTTGTGGAGTTGTATAAGAATTAAGCACTTTGATATTTAAATTCTTTCTGTTTAGACTAAGTAATATTTATGTATAATTCCTAAATCCTACAAGTTTTAGACTTGATCCTAATTGGATCAATCTCAAAAGTTGTGTGTGAAGCGTAAAAATAATTAGATCTTTGTGATAAAAAAAGACATTGGATCATT
>NZ_JBPOGL010000021.1:0-63134 GCF_051251875.1 Polaribacter sp. | reverse complement strand
AAACCATATTCTTTTAAGAATCCGATTGCAGTTGCAGAATCAAAGTCATATTGATGTTTCATTGGCTCCATTGGTTTTGGCTCTATAAAGAAAGTTCCTTTAAAACCTTGTGCTCTTGCATAATCTCTTGCCATGGTTAAAAACTGACCCATGTGGTCTAATTCGCGTCCCATGTCTGTGTTTAACAAAGACATATAACCTTCTCTTCCTCCCCAAAAAACATAATTCTCTCCACCTAATTTAATGGTTGCATCTAAAGCCAATTTTATTTGACCTCCTGCTCTGGCAACTACATTAAAATCTGGATTTGTAGAAGCTCCATTCATATAACGTGGATTCGAAAAGCAGTTGGCTGTTCCCCATAATAATTTTACACCACTTTCTGCTTGTTTCCCTTTGATGTAATCTGTAATGGTATTTAATCTTGCTTCAGATTCTGCAAAGGTTGCGCCTTCTTGAATTAAGTCATAATCGTGAAAACAGAAATAATCGAAGCCCATTTTGTTGATGAATTCAAAAGCGGCATCTGCTTTGTCTTTTGCTGCTTGTACTGCGTCTGTAGATTGATCCCAACCAAAATTTTGTGTTCCTGGACCAAAAGGATCCCCTCCTTGTCCGCAGAATGTATGCCAGTAGGCAATTGCAAATTTAAAATGCTCACGCATTGTTTTTCCTGCAACTACTTGTTCTGGATTGTAGTATTTAAAAGCCATTGGATTGTCTGACTCTTTACCTTCGAATTGAATTTTGTCGATTCCTTTAAAATATTCCATATTGATATTGTTTAATTGTTTATGCGTGTAATTGTGTAATTGTTCTATGTTACTTTTGCGTTAGGGATTGAAGCATCTGTTTGAGCTCTTTTTTACTTTTTTTAAGTAAAAAAAGCGAGTGCGTAAAGCCCGACCTTTTTAGGGAACGCCCAAAAATTATTTATTTAAAATGAGTTCTAATTCTTTTTTCCAATTTTGATAAGCTTCTAAATATGGTTTTTTGTCTTTAAATGGCATAAATGTCATTACATGATCATTATCCATAATTGCTTTGCCGAAAGACTCAAAATCGCCTTTGTGCAAGTTTGCGGCTCTTGCTGCGCCAATTGCGCCGGTGGTGTTGTAAATTTCAATTTCTTGCTCTATTAAGGTTGCTACTGTGTTGGCAAATATTTCTGAACGGAATAAATTATCGTTTCCTGCTCTCATTACCGTTGGTTGAATTCCGTCTGATATCATGATTTCCATTCCGTACACAAAAGAGAATGCAATGCCTTCTAAAGCGGCTCTGCACATATGACCTTTATGGTGATTATTGAGGTTCATGTTTACAATTCGAGTACCAATTTCTTTATTATTTAGCATACGTTCTGCGCCGTTACCAAAAGGAATTAAACAAACGCCATCTGATCCTACAGGAATTTCTGAGGCAAGATTATTCATTTCTTCGTAAGAAGAAACCGCTAAATTATTTAGCAACCAGCGGTATTGAATTCCTGCGCCATTAATGCACAACAATTTACCAATTCTTGCAGCTGCTCCTTTTTTATAATTTACGTGTGCAAAATTGTTTACTCTAGAACTTTCTTTGGCTGATAAACTATCGGTAACTGCATATACAACTCCTGATGTTCCACCAGTTGCAGCAACTTCACCCGGATTAAATACGTTTAAAGACAATGCATTATTGGGTTGATCTCCAGCTCTGTAATAAATGGGAGTTCCGGCTGCAATTCCGCTTTCTTTTTCTCCATTTTCATCAACTAAAGATTGAACACTAAAAGTGTCTACAATATCTGGAACTAAATTTTGAGCAATACCATAATGTTCTAATAGAAAATCTGCAACGGTATCTTTTTTGAAATCCCAAAATATCCCTTCTGACAAACCAGAAATTGTGGTGTTTATTTTGTTTGAAAATTTATAAGCCACATAATCTCCCGGCAACATAAATTTGTAAATCTGATTATAGATGTCTGGTTCGTTTTCTTGAACCCATTTTAATTTTGACGCGGTAAAATTTGCTGGTGAGTTTAATAAATATGAAGCACATTTTTCTTCGCCAATCTCTGCAAAAGCTGTATTACCTGTTTCTACAGCTCTGCTATCGCACCAAATAATACTTTTACGAAGTGGATTTCCTTTTTTATCTACTAAAACCAAACCGTGCATTTGATACGAAATACCAATCCCCTTAATTTGAGTTCTACTTATATTGTATTCTTTTTTTAACTTGGTAATAGCGTTGCAAATATGCAGCCACCAATCGTTTGGTTTTTGTTCTGCCCATCCATTTTTTTGAGCAAACATGCCCATTTCTTCTTTGGGTTCTTGAACAACTCCTAAACTTTTACCAGATGCTATTTCTACTAAAGCCGCTTTTATGGAAGAACTTCCAATATCTAATCCTAAATAATACATAATTTATAATGATTCTCTTACTATTAATTTTGTTGGAACGTAATACTGCATTGGTTTTTTTTGCATAACAAATTCTGCTGCTTTGGTTCCTAATTCTTTAAAAACTTAATTGTTTTATTTTTTTCAACACCATTAATTTTAGCAAAATAGATACCTTGACTTAATTGACTTAAATCAATTTCCTCTTCAGAATTCAATAATTGTTTAGTTATTAAAATCCTACCATTGGTATCATAAATTCTTAAAACGGTATTTTGTGCATTGATTATATTTACAGAAGATGCCGTAGGATTTGGAAACAATTTTAATGAATTATTTGATTGATTAAATGCCTCATTAGAAAGGGTATTTAAACAACCACCAATCGAAATATCTTGAATTGATTTTCCTCCACCATTATCATCTTGACCGTAAATAGCAACTCTATAGCTTTTGGTAAGATCAAAACCCTCTGAAATATACCCAGATGCTTCTTCAACCTCATTTATAGAGTAAATCCAAGCTCCATTTTTACCGATTTCAAGAGTTATTTCAGTTGACTCGTTAACTATAAATGAATTTGAATCATCTAGATTTTCCGCAATAGATGCATTTGTAAAATTAAGTCCTCTCATTGCTGAACCTTGATCTTCTGTCAAATTTATTCCAAGGCTGTAAATACTTGTATCTTCACCAAATGGGTTGAAACCTGCATAAGTTGCCAAATCTGTATCATCAGATATTAAACCAAAAGAAAAATTATGGCCTAAATTATCGTTTATATCACCAGTAGTATACTTTATTTTTAAAATAAATCCATCATCTGATTGGTAAGATTTTGTTGAATATAATAACGATCTAAAACTAAAATTTACACCATTATTATTATAAGTATATTCACTTGAATCAGTAGAATTATTAAGTACCCAATTTGCTCCACCTTTAATTGAATTCACCTCCATATCTATGCTAACCTCATCACCATCAACACTATCACATCCTCCCCAAACTTCTCCATTTTCCGTTTTAAAGGACCAAACATCTCCTTGAACAATAGATCCATCCTCTAATTTGCTATCTACACGCCAAAAATATGTTTCTAAACTATCAAAGTCATCTATGTCAAGAATATTATTAGGTTGACTGCCCACCAAAGTGAGGTTGTTAACAGAAGTACCAAGATACACTGAATAAAAATCACTATCTAATGCTCCAAGCCACATTAAATCTGCATCTATCAAAACATCTGTAGAACCATTAGGAGGAACTGGTATAGATGCTTTTTCAAGTTTTCGTCCACCAATAAAATACTCGGTACCACCAAATTCATAAGCTCCAATATCTGGAGCCGAACCAACGTAACCCTCCGTAACATCAACCTCTACTCCATCGATAGTACAAGTAACTGGTACTCCTTGGTCAATAAGTTCAAAAGCATCTGCTCTTGGACGAAAATCTAAATTATCTGGATCACGCAATAAATCTCGCATACTTCTACTATTGTTATTAACGGATTCAGGATTATAATTATTGGCATCATCTCCAGCCAGTCCCCAGTCGTATTTCGCACGATCATAGGCTTCTCCAGCCGCCCATGGACCTCCTTCTTCAAAATAATCAGGTTCTACTGCTTCCTGTATAAAATCTGTATAATAATCAGCTGAGTTTCCACGAGAAATGGTATTTGCATTACCTCCTTTACCTACAGATATATCTAATGATGTGTTAGAACCAACCACGATGTTATGATAAACTTCATGTTGATCGCCTTTTAGACGAAATGCGTGAATTCTTATGGGATCATTTGATATGGCAACATTGCGATAAAAATTACCACGAGCTGTTTTAACTTCGTCAATATTTGCACCGTCCCAGCGAAAGTCTCTTCTTCGATTATTGATAAACCAATTATAACGAGCTACCGATTCCCAGACGTCTTCTTCAGGTAAATACATCGATGAAACATCTCCCGCCCCCAAACAACAACGTGTGTGGTAATTATATTCCGCAACAATGGGACGTACCTCTGTTTCATTTGCACTATAGTTTCTTCCTAACGCGACAGTTTGGTTTGCCCCAGAAACTGAAACGGTATTGCGACGATATACAACATCCATCGAAAAATTAATACCTACAGCATGAGTATTACGACGTTTGCCCTCATAATTCCATTCGTTGGTTCTAATATAAGTAGTATGTCCAAAAAAACAATTTTCAATTGTAAGCTTGTCTGCATAGTCAGCTAGAAGTCCAGAACTGTCTGCATATTCAAACGAACAATTGTAAACCTTTACACTTTTGCAAAAATCTGAAGCATTACCTGAAAAATTAGCCGTATGTGAATGTGTTTCTGCTCCAAGTGCTCGTTCAGAAATTGAGTAATACTCTAAATTACAATTCTGAACTGTAATATAGTCTGAAGAATTAAAATCAAATGTTGATGCAAAAAAATCAAGCCCATCAATAACAACATACTTGGTACTAGCGTCTCCGGTAAAGGCAAAGGTTTGATTTTTTCCATAAATATCCAATCCGTTAGGATCAGCATCATTCTCAGCCCAAAAAGTAAGTTTTCTTGTAGACTCATCATAAGCCCATTCTTGGGCCATATCCAACATAACACGCTCAGCATTATCAATACCTCCTTCAAAGAAATAATTACTTTGGCCAGATTCTAATCTTATAGGGACATTATGTGAAAAATCTGAAGAACCTGCATTGTGAGCTGTTACCAAACGAGAAGATCCAAACTGACCTACACATCCTACAAAAGAGATACCAGTATCTGCAAGAATAAAGCCATTATGCCCAAGATCTGTTGCTTCTCCGTGTTCTACAGAAGATTTTCTAAGGTATCGACTATGATCCCATACATCATCAGAATAAGCCAATGCATTCGGATATCTAGCTAACGTCATAACTTTTTTATCAACAAATAATTGAGTAATATCTCCAATATCATTATCTAGCGTAGTTACATAGACATTACCAATTCCTGGAATATTTTCTATAGGCGTATTATTTCCATTTGGAAGACTGATAGAATTGGCAGTTTCAAGACTCCAAGTTGTTTCTATTTTAACTCTACCATCCAATATAACTTTTTCGTCTTCATAAGAAGTGATGGTTATTGGAGAACCATCTTGTCCTGCAATGTTAGCTAAATTAACAGATTCATGGTATGAGCCACCACGAATAAAAATAGTGCTACCAGGCCCTGATTGAGCTAATGCGTGCTGAATAGAAGCAAACGGTTGTATTAGTGTTCCTGTATTTCCATCATTTCCAGTGGTGGATACATAAAAATCCTGAGAGAAGCATACTACTGGAGAAATTAAATATATCACCAAAATAACACCCAATCTAAAAAAATATGATTTCATATAATATAATTTATAGTCAATTCTTTAAAAATTTAATAATACTAACATTTTAACTCCACTTAAAGATAGAAGCTTTTATATTCTGATTTTTTTTAAATCGTTTATTTGCTCTCTAACTATCTTCAGTCATCAATCATTCTTTAAGAATATATATATCCATTTATTATAGGTTCTTGAACAACCCAAATACTTTTATTTGATTCAATTTCTATAAATACTACTTTTATAGATAAACTTGCTAATTCTATTTAATACAGATTTATAATGATTCTCTTACTATTAATTTTGTTGGAACGTAATACTGCATTGGTTTTTCTTGCATAACAAATTCTGCTGCTTTGGTTCCTAATTCTTTAAAATCTGTTGAAATAACTGAAATTCCTTTGTATATAAATTTTTTTGTTGGTGTTTCATTATAGGATAGAAAACCTACATCTCTTCCTGGTTCAAAATTCTCTGTTCTACATTGTTCTAAAAATACACCCAACATTCTATCGCTTGTGCTTAAATAAGCCACATTTTTTTCTACGAAAAAGGATTTTGGATTGGTAATTATTCTATACTTAAATTGAAAAAAATCGCAATACTTTTTAAAATAAGTTATGGTTTCTATTGGGTGATACGTATAGGTAGGATATAAAAAAACAAGCTCTTTATATTTTCTAAAGACATTTACAGCACCTTTTAAAGATTCAAAAAAAGCGTTCCCAAAATCCTGAAAGACATAATTATTTTTATCGCTTGAATGAATACTCCAATCTATTAATAATAGTTTTTCATTATCAATATCTGACAATACTGCAGGTACATCAATATGATTAAAAGGCATAACTACATATTTATAATACTTCCCTTTTGCATTGTTTAAAACTGTTTTAAAATTATCTATATTATAATGATGAAATTGAACATCAGTAATAATATTATCTGGTAGATTATTCACAAAAGAATGGTATAAAACTTCTTTATAAGCCTTAAAAGTATCTAAAAGTAATAAAACCCTTTTGGTATCATTGGCCACATAATAGCCTTTATTGGGTACAGATTCTATAACTCCATTTTCTTTTAAAATAGTATATGCTTTGAAAACCGTATCTCTAGACAACTTACTTGATTTACATATATTGTTAACTGATGGTAAAGCATCTCCTTTTTGTAAAAAATCTTTTCCTATGGCGGTATTAATAGCATTTACCAATTGCTGATATTTTGGTATATCACCTTGATGCTGTATTGTTATAGAAAATTTATTTTTATCCATACTGTTCTGTTCCGGTATGTAAAGATATAAAAAAATTATAAATGAAATTATATAATTATTAAAAAGTTCTATTCAATAAAAAAAATTAAACCATTATAACCGATTTTGTATAATTATACTTCCTGACATTTATCATTGTAACACCTACATCTGAATGGTACTTTTAAGGTTGAAACTTACACGGTGTAAAAGAAATTCACCCTTCAGAATTTAAACCTAAAAGGATATATGCCAACTAATTTATATATAATAAATGCCCAACATAAACTCCTTTTAATATTCTGAAATTAGAAATACATTGGTTAAAAAGCAATAGATTTTGTAAGTTGTGCTTATATAAAAATTTAACAAATATCAGAATGAACGAAAATTCAGAAAAAACTGATGATTATTTAAACAACAACCATTATATACATAGAAGTAATTGGTTAAGAGCCGCTGTTCTTGGCGCAAATGATGGTATTTTATCAACAGCAAGTATTGCTATTGGCGTTGCCGCCGCAAGCAACTTAAGAGATCCAGTTATTTTAGCCACTTTAGCAGGGTTGGTAGCCGGAGCACTTTCTATGGCCGCTGGAGAATATGTTTCGGTAAGTTCTCAAACCGATGTTGAAAATGCAGATATTGAAAGAGAACGAATAGAATTGGAAGAAATGCCAGAAATAGAACTGCTACTGTTGGCAGAAATCTACGAAAAAAGAGGCCTAAAAAAAGAAACTGCGTTGCTGGTTGCCAAGGAATTAACTGCACACAATGCTTTAGCTGCCCATGTTAGAGACGAGTTAGGAATAAATGAAATTAGCCAAGCAAAACCTATTCAGGCAGCACTGGCTTCGGGTGCTTCGTTTATAGTTGGCGGATTTCTTCCTTTTTTAGTTGTACTTTTTTTTCCTTTAAAAAGTATGGAATATTCTCTGTATGGTTCTGCTCTTTTATTTCTAATTTTTTTAGGCATTTTAGCAGCAAAAGCAGGTGGATCTAGCATTAAAAAAGCAATTGTTAGAATTGTATTTTGGGGAACCGTTGCCATGGGATTATCTGCTTTAGTAGGTTATTTATTCAATGTGAATGTTGCATAACAAAATATTATGGTATTATAATCAGAAATCAATCTAATTGTTCTTATACAAACTTTATAGAAAATTGGCTATTTTATAAAAAATGGATTATTAAATTGGTTGTAATATTACTTAGAAACTACAGCCAATAAAATAGCTACGTAATGACATACAGCAGCCGCAAGTACAAAAAAATGCCAAACAGCATGGTTAAACGGATATTTTTTCCATAAATAAAAAACAACACCCAATAGGTAAAGTCCGCACCCAATTAAAATCATTGTAAGAATGTTTGTAGGAATACTTTCAAAAAAAGTACGTCCGCCAACAATCATAATACAACCCATTGCTATGTATATTAAGGTTGATATAACATTCCATTTTCCTGTAAAAAAAATCTTAAAGATAATTCCCAATGCAGTAAGACTCCACAAAACCGAAAGCAAAGAAATACCGAAAGAATTTTGCATATACATTAATAAAAAAGGCGTGTAAGTACCTGCAATTAAAAAATAAATACTAATGTGATCTAAAATTTCGAGTATCCGTTTTGTTTGTGCGTGTTGAAACCCATGATAAAGTGTAGAAAAAGTAAAAAGCTGTAAAAAACAAAAGCCATAAATTGCTGCACCTATAACGCCCACATTATTATCACTTTTTATAGCAAAGGCTATAAGAATAGGAATACTTACAATTCCAAAAATAATTCCGAAGCCATGTACAATACTGTTTACAAGCTCTTGTTTAATTTTTGTGGTTGAATTTTGAGCTTTCTTAAACATATCTTGGTAAGAATTATTGTTCTATTGTCTTTTTGTAAATTTACTCAAATCCTTGCGTCCGTTTGTACTTTTGATTATAAATTTTGATGCTAAATTATGCTTTTTTTAGACGGTTTATAAATCTTAGTAACAAATTCAATTGGTTCAGCTATTGGCATTATTTGAGATGTTACTTAAGAACTAAAACTAGGAAAATTAAAAAGCATTTCTAAACCTATTAACTTAACGTTTTTCCTTCTTTAATGTACTCTCTCTTAATTCCTTCTAAAATAACAGATTCTTTAATTTCTGTATTTCCAGCAGCCAATGTTTGTAGACAAGTATAATGCACAACATTCACAATATTTGCCCCCGTAATAGTGTATTTTTTTGACAAAGACTCTAAAGATACACCTGCTTCTAATGGGATGTTTTTGGGCAAGTTATTTTGCCACAATTTTAAACGCTCTAAATGTGCAGGAATTTCAAACTCAATCATAGCATGAAAACGTCTTGTAAACGCTGTGTCTATATTATTCTTAAAATTAGACGCTAAAATTACCAATCCTGGATGCGCTTCTATACGTTGCAATAAATAAGAAACTTCCTGATTTGCGTATTTATCATGCGCATCTCTAACATTGGTTCGTTTGCCGAAAATAGAATCTGCTTCATCAAAAAACAAAATCCAATTTTTATGAATGGCTTTATCAAATAAACTGGACAGATTTTTTTCTGTTTCACCAATATATTTAGAAACTACCATAGATAAATCTATTCTATAAACGTCTCTTCCGGTTTCCTTTCCTAACAATCCGGCGGCTAAGGTTTTTCCTGTTCCCGGAGCGCCATAAAACATTACTCTATAACCTGGTTTTAGAATGCTGCCCATATTCCATTCATTCATTAACGTCTCATTATGTGCTAACCAAATTTTAATTTCTTGAATTTCTTGTATTGTTTTATTTTTTAATATTAAATCTTCCCATTCCATTTTTGTTTCTATTAAACTTGCAGGAAATTCTTGACTTAATTGAGGTTTTAAAATAGCGCCCGTTGTTAATAATGATAAATATTCTTCATCTATCAATAATTTACCGCTCATTTTAGGTTCTCCAACAGGTACTTTTTCTAGAGATAATATTTTTTTATTGAATAAAAATGAATCAAGCTGAATGAAAGTTACACCTTTTAAACGCGCTTCGATATCATTACCGTGCAAAATGTATAACGCCGTTTCTGCAGTTGGTAAAATTCCACGATGATTTTTTCCTTTTACGCCACCAAATTCTGGAAACTCACCTCCATTTGGGAAAAACGCTGTTAAAATACTATTTAAAAAGCTAGGGTCTAATTGCGGAATTAAAGACAGTAATAATAAAATAATATCTTCCTTTATCAAATTATTTTTTTTGATAAATTGAGCTAAATAGGAATCATTATCAACTAAATCTAACTCGGAAATAAGATAAATTTCTCCGGTTAACTCTTTTGCCAAACGATACTTAATAGCGGCTTCTAAATAACTAAACAAAGGTTTAATTGAGGTATTTATTATTTTGTTACCATCCATAGATTTACTTTCTAATTTATGAAATTACACTATTTATAACACTTTCTAAATCTTGATTATCATGTGTAAATTGCTGCAACCAAGTACTTGTATCATTATGGTCTAAAAAACTATTTAATGCCGCTCTAATTGCAATACGGTTTTGTACCGGAACATCTTCTATAACTTCTGTTAGATTGTCTATAAGCTGCAATGGAGTTGCACTTTTATCACTCAATTTAAAAGCAATTTTACCTGTTAAATCTAAAAATTTTAAATAATTTACTTTGGTTGTTATAGGTGTGTTAATGCCAAGTTTAGCAAACACTCTACTTACTCCTCCAGAAGTTTGTGGTCCCCAAAACCCATCCACTAAAATATTTTCTTCATAAATATGTTTTAACACCAATTGAAGATATAAAGTTTCAGATTTAGAACTTGTATTATAATCTACAGCAACACTAGTATCTACATGCCAATGATCTTGATGGTTTGGATAAAAATAGTTTAAAACAATACCAAAATGCTTTCTTAAAAAAGATTCTATACCTAAATATAATTCTTTTTGATGCACAAAATTAAGCGTAATTAAAGTATCATTTCCCCAAAAAATAGCATCTAAATCAAATGCTGTTCCATGCCCATGTTGTCCTGGTTTATCTACAAATATACCTGCAGTTGTAATAACTTCTGGTTTACCTAAAGGGCAATTATCAAAAATTTCTTTAAATGCTTTCTGCAGAATTATTAAAAACGATTCGTCTACAGAGAAATTTCTTTGCATCCCTCTTGTTCCGTAAGGATGGTTGGTTAATCTTGCATAATGTAAGGGAATTCCGTTTATTTTGTTAATTGTTTTCATTAGATTTATTTTTAATAATATTACTTATTTTCTTCCAAAGGTTCAACAGTTTTATTTTTTTCTCCGGTGTTCATTAAATTATCATAATTCACATCCTCTCCAATGGTTATTTTTTTGGTTATTTTTTCTTCTCCAGAAGCATCCTCTTTTTTAATATCTTCTGCTTTATGCTCTTCAAAAGGATTATTTTCAAATTGCTTTTCTTCCGTATCTCTAGCATTGTATTTTTCCTCTCTATTTTTTAATTCAAAATCACCAACTAAAGATTCTGACTCGTATTCTACTTTCATAAATTTTGCAGGATGCTCTATAACATCTTCTGTTACACGTTTTTGAAGGCTATCTACCATTCTTTTTTGAGCTTTAATAGCCAATTCTTCTGTAGATTTATCTGCTTTATTATCTTTTTTATACTCTTCTGTTAATATCTTTTTTACAGGAGCAATACTATTTGTATCATCTTGTAAATATGCCTTAGCCGTTAGGTTGTAGTTTTTATTTAGAGCTTTAAATTTTCTTGCCATTTCTTGCTCAACATCTCCCATTTCTTTTTTATTGTAATTGGATGAAGATGGATGGATATTAAACCCATGATTATACCCAGAACCTCCAAACTGGTCTCCAATTATATGTGCATTATCAAAGCCGCTACCTGCCTTTGCGCTGTTATGCTTTCCTCTTCCAACTCCACTTTTTTTACTATTTAAATTTGTACCTATAACTTCTCTAGTTTCTACAGGAACATTACTAAGTTTATCTAAAATTTCATCGAACCTTATTTTAATACTAAAGCTAGGTAATGGTTCTGAACTATCTACATCTTCATGCCCACGTTTAGTTGTATAAGTTACAATATATTCTGTTCCTGTTTCTTCAATTGTTAAATCTTTTGGCAGAAAGTTACTATGATTTGGTTTATACGCTTTAGATTTTCCTTGTTTTAAAAAACCTTCTTCAGCACCTTCACTTTCTATATAAATTTGCGGATAATCACCAAACCCTTTTCCTGTTCTAAACTTATAGCCAGAAGTTCTTTTGTCTAGAATATAAACTTGCTTTCCACCAACTTTATAAATATCTAACTTTAAGGCTGCAATAAACTTATCTAATGGTTCTCCATTCTCATCTACAACTTTTTTATCTAAATATGTATCTAACCATCCTACGTTTTTTGTGCTTTCATCTCCTTTAGCACTGCCATCTACTTTTGTTGTATTTGGAGCAATTTTTATATTAAAATCTACGTCGTTATCTTGTTGATCTTTTTCTAAGGCTGAAAATGTGATTTCTAAATTTATACCCTTTTTTAATTGAGGTTGGTACTTGTTTTCCAGTTTTTTAGCTTCTTCTTGCTTCCTTTTATAAAACTGAATAAAATCTTCTCCTTTTACGGCATCTTCACTCAGGCTTATTTTTATTTTATTCGCAATTTTAACGTGCTCTTTCTTATCTGCTTCTGTTATTTCTACTGAAGTTTCCTCCTTATTTTTATCTTTAATTTTATCTGCACTACCAGTATCTTCAGTAGTTACTTTTTTCATTTTCCCTTTCTCCGTCTCACTCTTATCTCCTATATCAATAAAATAATCCCATGTTTCTTTTCCATCTATTACTTTGGCACTTTCTACCACCGGATGCGCTTTTAACCAAGCTACAAGCATTTCTTGTGCACCACTTTTATCCATAGTACCAATTTCTCCGGCTGTAGCTTTTTCTCTGGTTCTTAAATCTGTCATGGCATTGTAAAGCAATAACAAACGTTCTGCTTCACTCATTAATGGAATCTTTAATAAATGTTTACCATTGTCTTCTTTTGCATGTTTTACAAAAACTGAAACACTACCATCTTCCTTATTTTTAAGCTGAATTTTATCCAATCCATATTTTTTCTTTATATTTTTAGCTTTAGCATCTACAACTCCGTAAGTTGGTTTGGGTTTTGCTTTTTCTAATTTAGACATTTCATCTAAAGCACGCATGTACTTTTGTTCATCTGGTAGCTTTTTAAGATCTTCTTTTTTCTTGCTATTTTCTGGCAATCCTTTTCCTTCACCTGTAACTGTAGGATCTTTTTCTTGCTCACCTCCTGGTTCACCTGTCCATTCTCCTGCCGGTGAAGCATCTGCTTTACCGTGTTTCTTTGGTGGTGGATCTGCCATAACATCTGCAGTAAACTTATCCGGATCAAATTCTACAGGAGAAAAGGCCAATTCTGGCGCTTCACCAGACCCCACTAACCAATCCATATCTGCACCAATGCCCATACTATCGCCAATTGGGTATTGTACTTCTCCTAGCGGAAATTCTTCTCTTCCGTCTGGCGCTGGAGACCACCACGGACTGTCCAATTCATAAAATAATGCGCCTGACAATTGTAAAAATAATTGAGCAGCAGCCTCAAAATGTCCTTTTAGTCTAGATTCTCCTACTTTTCCACCTTGTGGAGATGCACTTTCTTCATATTGAAATGTTGGAGTAGCTTCTGCATACGCCCGTAATCCTGCGGCAGCAGTTACATTTACACCTGCTTTTAAATCATGACCTAATAAAGTAACCCCAACACCTGCTTCCGCTTCTAACCCTAAAATAGCAAAGGCGTTAATACCCAATGTACCTGTAATACTAAATTGTTGTAAAACACTTGGGTCTGTAGAATAAGTGCCTGTAAAACCAATATCTTTAAGAACTAATGGACCAAAACCTGCATTTACAAACATGCCAATACCCGCAAATAAAAATACTTGACCAACTAACGGAATACCGTAACCTGCTCTAATTTCTACACTAAAAATATCTACTTTTTTACCACGTTGCTCCATGAGTTCTATCTCATCCGGAACTACTATTTCTCCAACAATGGTTACATGTCCTTCGCTATCTATACCAATTTTTGCTGTTCCTTCTAACCAAGAGGTTATTGTGGCTTGCACTTCTCCCCAACCAGCAAGCACCTGATTTCCTTTTGTTTTTGGTACAGCTTCTGCTGGTGTAGCAGGTACTTCTGCTTCCATGGTTTCAACTCCCAAAGCAGCATTCATCATTTGTCTAGACTTTACAGCATCCGTTACCAGTAAGGTAATTTCTCCTGAAAATTTTTCAGAATTCATTTTTCCTGTACCTTGAATGGTTACTGCTCCTTTGTCATATTCTATGCTAAGATTTGCATTTATATTCGCAATATCAGCCCCTATATTGGCTTTCCCACTTAATTTACCATCTTCTCCTCTAGCTAAATTGAATTCTCCTGAAGCCAATCCTGCAACTTCTACCGTAGAAGATAAATCAAATGTAAATGATGAGTCGGTTATTCCCATACTTCCAGATGCTTCTATATAACCATCTATTCCTGCACTAAGATTATTTGCTTTAAAATTAAGTCCGCCATTTTCGAATTTATTCTCTAAACCTTCTGCAACCTCAATAGGACTTAACCCTAAAAAACTCATGGCTTCTAAATTCTCATTAATTCCTTTTATAATTCCTAAAGCGTTTGGTACTACAACTGTTTCTTTTCTTATGCTTAAAAAACCATTGGTTTTTTGTTCATCACCAAATTTATTTAAAACCAATACAGGGTAAACTCCTGCTCCTCTTAAAGGGTCCAAAAATTGCATTCCTTGAACGTCTAAATAGTTATTATTTTTGGTACTATTTAATTCAAATTTTTGATTTTCTCCTTCTTTTGGTCTACCCGATTTTTTTATTTTAATCGTTCCAGAGAACTGATTTCCAATTTTAACTTTAATATCAAACTTCTTTTCCTTTGGATTTTCTTCTAAATAAGTAATCCAATCTTGCGATAAACTTAATCCGTTAGTAATATCTATAATAGTAGCTGGCACACCAACTTCTGCAGGCACATTGGCTTCTGCTTTTTGCACATTGTTGTTTGATGGTGATGCTCCTTGCTGAACCGTATGGGTTAACTCATGTGCTAATAAATGTTTTCCAGAATCGCTTTCCGGATTGTATTTTCCTTCATTAAAATAAATGTCGTTTCCATTGGTAAATGCTTGTGAACCCAGTTCTTGATTCATTTGTACCGCCTTATTATCATTATGAACACGAACACCTCCAAAATCAGAACCAAAACCAGATTCCATTTCATTTTTAACGCCTGTATCTAATGAAGTACCTCCGCCTTTAGAATTGTTTAAAGTACCTTCTACTCCCGAAGTATCATCTGCACCTGCTACCGAGTTTGTTTGCAAAACTTCCTCTTCTTCCTTGGTTTGAATTTCTTCTTCTTCCTTTGCTTGTACATCCTCTTCTACTTGTTTTTGAATGTAGGGATTCGCTTTTAATTGTACACCCGGAGTAATGGTTTCTACAACTGGTTTTTGTTGAATTTCATTTTCCGAATCTTGCTTCTGTACATCTTCTTCAGTTTGCTTTTGAATGGTTGGACTTGGTGCTAAAAAAGTACTGGTAGGTTCTTTACTTTTGGCAACAACAGTATCGGCTGCTTTGTCTGCTTCAAGTTCATATTTGTCTCCTGATTTTCCAACATTTAATTTTGGTTGAATAAAATCAGTCTCGTTACTACCAAATATGGATGTATTTGGTTTTGACGATTTTGTATTGGATTTTGGAGCAAACATATATTTTATTGATTGTTTTTGTGACTAGCTATAATGATACTTTTTTTGTTACTTTACCGTAACAATTAGTACGAACACCAATTGTTAAAAAACGCTAATTCCCTTCACTTTTACTGGCTTCTAAAGCATTACTTTTAGAAGTATTTGGTTGGTATTTCTTAGTAAAATAATTGATTGTATTTGTTGTGCTCTTTGTAGTTGAAATACTTTTTAACCTTTGGTTAATTTTAGCCGTATCTTGCAACGATATTTTATTACTTTTTAAATCTTCTTGTAAGGTTGCTATTTTTTTATAATCTTTTAAAATATTTATTCTTTCGTCACTACTATTTTTATCCTTTGCTGATGGTATCTCTTTTTCTTTAACTATTGTACTTTCTTTTGCTAATGCTTTGTCTGCATAAACAATTGCTTTTTTTGGCTTATCCAATAATAAATATGCCTCACTTATTTCGGCAATATCTTTTGGGCTATGAACTCTATCAGCAACTTTTAGAATTAATTTTTCCATTTTTACTTTAGCCGTAGAATCATTTGGGTTTTCTCTAATTTTTTCTTTGTAAAAACTTAAATCACCTAACGCACTATTGAATTGAAATTCTTTAATACTCGGATATCCAATCATGATAATTGGTAGCATAAAGAACAATAATAATCTTTTAATTTCTTCTCTTTTTACAACGTAGTAAATTAAGGCTCCGCTTAAAATTATAAACAAGAATACCCCTAAAAATAATAGTACAATTTCATGTAAATGAAGATTTTCTAGTAGTCCTTTCATAATTTCTAATGGTTTTAAAGTTGGTTAACAACCTATTTTTTTATTAAACATATTTTACAATTACCGCTGTTAATCCTTTTACAGAATGATAATTTAGTTGTTTTAATTTTGAAAAATCAGCAACATGCAAACAACCATGAGAAGCTTCATTTAACAACCCTCCATGAACAGCTTGAGCTCCTTTATAAAAAATAGCAAAATGCATGTTCGCTTTCTCTGGCTTTTGATTATATCTTGAATTTTTAGGGTTTGGTGTATACGGCTCACTATAATCGCTACTCATATAACCGGGTCCTTCAATTCTGTGAACCAAATGATTTGCTTCTGAAGACATGTGCTCTGTAGACCCTGCCGTTACTGGAAAAGTAATATCAGATAATTTATGTTTATTGTCGAAATACTTTGCTACCAAACTACCTTTATACGTGTCTACACCATTGCTATCTTTTACTGTTTTTTTATTTAAATTCACATATATTTTATGAATCCAAGGCTTTGTTATCTTATCCGTTTTAGGATTAAAGCTATCTTCCTTTAAAGAACTTGAATTTCCCACTCCAAAATTAGTAGCTCCAGAACCTCTATAAGTTTGCACCATGCCAGTTTGCTGAATGGTATGCGTTAACTCATGTGCTAATAAATGACTGCCTTCTGTAGAATTTGGGTTGTATTTTCCTTTGTTAAAATACACATCATTACCATGTGTAAAAGCCTGCGCTCCTATATCTTCATTCAACTGAACAGCATCGCTATCTGTATGGATATTTACGGCACTAAAATCTGCGCCAAAACCTTGTTCCATTTTAGCGCGGGTATTTCCATCCATTTTTTTGCCACCACTTCCATTTTTTAATTTTTGCTCTATGTTTGGTTTCTGTTGTTTTCTAGAATTAATTTTCGCTTGTACAACCTCCTCTTCTTCTTTTGCTTGCACTGCTTCTTCCTCTTCCATCATTTGCACAGACTCCTCCTCTTCTTTACTCTGAACGGCTTCTTCCTCCTCCATCATTTGTACTGATTCTTCTTCTTTTGCTTGTACGGCTTCTTCCTCTTCCATCATTTGTACTGATTCCTCTTCTTCTTTAGTTTGCACTGCCTCTTCTTCTTCCTTTTTTTGAAGTTTTGCTTGTGCATTTTCATCTTCTGAAGTTGCCATTTTTTGAAGCAACGGCGTTACGGAAGCTGCCAAGGGTTTTGCCTGTAAATCTTCATCTCCTTCTTTTTTTTGAATCGTTGCTTCGTTTCCTTTATTCTTTACTACTTGATCTGCCATTTTATCGGCTTCTACTTCATATTTGTCACCAGGTTTACCAACATTCAATTTTGTTTGAATTGCTGGTTTTAAGAACATTCCATTTTCTTTAGCTTGTATTGCTTTGGGTTTTTTATAAAGTCTTCTCATCGAATTAGGTTTTTAAATTACCAATCGGTAATTATAAGTTTAGAAATCCATGGTAATTTGCACATACCAATTGTCCAAGGAATTTTATCTAACAAAATATCATGCACTTTCCTTTCTACCACAATTTTAGGGTTCACTTCTTTAAAACTAATTTTACCGGAACGTTGTAAAAATTCGTACCGCAACAAATCTGGTGATGCATTGTTTAAACTTCCCCAATTTGTAATTACTGCCTTTAAAAGGTCTTCCGTTTTTTCTTTTAATTCCTCTGAAATTTCTACATTTCTATTAATAGATTTATGAATAGAAACTCCGCATAAAAATTTTTCGAACACCATCTTATTTTCATATTGTTTTTCTTCTTTGGTTGCCAAATAATGCAATAAATGAATTGCCAATTCCGGATTTTTAATTGTAGCATCTTCACGTAACAAATTGCAGTTTTCAAAAAATAGTTTTAAAAATGGATGCACTAAAATAAGTCCTGCATTTTCTACGTAGAATTCTCCTTTTTCTTCTGGGAAAACAGCTTCTTCCATCAATGTAGGTTCTACAATTTCTTCTGTAGTTTCTTTTACATTCAGAAGATCTGATTTTGCCTTTAAAGCAGTTTTACCTTCTTCACTTTCTGCATGTGCTGTTGTTTTTAAAACTTTATCTACAGGTTCTTTTTCCTTATTTTTATTTTCCAATTTCGATAAAAAATTGTCCTTATTTTTTAGTGCTTTTTCTCCTTGAAAATCTATGTCTTTTTTTTGTAATCCTACCTCATCTTTAGAATGTTTTTCACCCCTTTTACGTTTGTTTACGTTTTCTTTATTTTTAGAATCAATAAAACTTGCGTCTTTTTTCTGTTTATTTTGCTCGTTTACTATTACTTTAGTTTCTTTATTTGGATGATGATGCAAACTTTTGTTTGCAATTTTTCTAGTTGAAAAAACGCTTTCAATTTCGGTTTTAAGTTCTTCTAAAATTGAATTGTTTGTAATAGACATATTAAATTCTCTACTTAGTAACTGTACTATTTCCATCAACTTATCTGTCCTTTTTCCCTGCTCTTTTCTTGTCTTTTCAAATTGAATTAACGCAACCAATTCTTCAAAAAAAACAGCGCTCTTTTTATTTAAAAAATAATCTAGATATAACTTCCAAATCGACTTTCTTACAGTAGGAGTTAAATCAATAAATTTTTCGACAATGGCCTTTTGTAAAATTGAAATTTTTACGTTTTCTATCTTAAAAGTACTTTCTAAAAGTGTTTTAATCTCCTTATCTAAAAACTGATTTATCAATCGATTTTGAACACTTTCTTTGGTTATTTTATCTCTAAAGATTTTTATAAAACTTGGAGAAACAAAAAATTCTTGCAACCTTTTTTCTTGTAAAAAAGACATTTCTTTAGAGGCATTCCACCAAGGTGGAATTCCTTTTTCTAAGAAGTAAATAAGTGCTCTTTCTTCACTTTTATCAACTTGTAAAAACCGTATGTTTTCGTTATCCTTTTCTGATGATTTAATAACTCTTTTCAGTTCTTTTATGGCTTGTTTTTTCAGATCTTCTTTTAACGCTCTAAAATTATGATCACTAGTACTATTTACATCAATATTTAATTTTGAAATTTGAATTGTTTGTCCTTGAAACTCCGATTCTAAAGATTCAAAATATTGTTCTAAACTAGGAAAAACTTCTTCCTTCAAAAACACATTAATAAAATCTTTTATTTGAAATGCCACCTCTTTATTTTTGGTAGTTACATCTACAATTACTTTTTCTATGATATGTGGTTGAACATTTGCCATTATTCAATAACTGGAATTAATGATTCTTTAATACCTTTTTGAATGTACTCTATAACTTGAGCATCTTCTGAATAGGCTTTTAAGTATGCTTTTAAATCGTTTTCTAAATCAAAAACCAACTGATTCTTTTTAAATTTACCAAAAGACAACTTCATTTGTTCTATTATATTTAAAATCAAATCCGTATCTTTTTCTAAAACTTCATGTGGCTGACAATGAAGAATATTAAAAATTAATTTAGTTTGAGCTATATAACTTTTTGACAATTCGCCAAACACATGGGTTTTTTCTTTATTGCCTGGCATTTCATCCGCAGTTAAAGAAAACAACCTCATTATTGCAGGTAGTATTTCATTATTTTTAGACCCTTCAAAGACCTCATTTGCCGCAACTACAGTTTTATCATAAATAGCCATTGTTGGTAGAATAATATTATCCATAATATCTTGTGAAACATCTATATTGTCTGATAATTTAGTACGATCTTTTATAATACTATTTCTTACTTCATCAATACAAGTTGTCTCGTTTTCTTCGGAAAGTGTTATGGTTTGTTCAAATGGTATTTCTTGCATACAAGTGGCAATTGCCACTAATGAAACTTTAATGACCTCTGAATCAAAAGAAGTTAATTTTCTCTCAATAACTTCCTTTACGTCTCTTGTTTTTGTTTCGGTACCATCTATATTCCATAAATAAGCCTCTGCCAAATCAGATGTATTGGTTAAGATTAAAGTTTTTCCTTCAATTTTATAAGTAAAACTTGCCGTTACTATTGTACCAATTGTAATTACTGCAGTGGTACTAAAACCGTCTATAGTAAAACGAATTCTTTGATCAAAAGCTCTAAACTCTTCTGGTAAAATAAATAATTGATCTGCATCAATTTTTAGTCCTTCAATTCCATTTCCAACTATTTCAATTTTACCTCCCGTTGGATTTATATTTGTAAATGGTACGTTAATTGGACTGGTTAATTGGGGATCTAAACAATAATTTTTTTGAATATCTAATGATGCATCAATAGGTTTTTCAAAAGTAATATCTGCAATCGGAATTTGCTTTTCACACAAACCATTGGTTATTGTTAAGGTTGGTTTTATGGTATTTGAATTATTAAAAGGCAACTCATATTCTTGCGCTATTTCTCCATTTTTATCTGGTCTTTGACCAGAAACATTTCCTTTTCCAAAATCCCAAGCATAGGTTATATTGGGTATTATTTCTGAAACTTTATAAGTAACTGTTGCTATAGTTTTTGCTTCATTGTAGGTAATTTCTCTGGTTACAGATAGTGATACATCTGCATATACGGTTACATTACATTCTGTTTCTTGATCGTCTAAGGTGAACTCAATTACCTTTCCATACAAACTATCATCTGTTAATCTTGCATCAAAAATATCAGCTCCTTTTTCATTTTTTGTCAATCCACTTTCAATTCCTTCAGAGACATTTGCTTTAATTTCTAGATTATTATCAGATTTTACAAATACCATTGGTTCAAATTCTTCACTGTCTTTTAAACAAACATAAGGTGAAGGCAATCTTAAAAAAACAGGTTCTTTTGGAATAATAAAGTTGATGGGCGAACAATCTGACTTAAACATAAATGGCAAACAAAAATCTGCCACAACTTTATTTTTGGTATTGGTACCGCTTACAATTGTTGCGTTTTCTTCAAAGTAAATCTTCTGATTTTTACCAACAATACTCGGGTTGTAAAATTGAATATAATTTGTATATTTTTTAATTGATTGACCACTAATTACTATAATTAATTTCTTTCCATCCGCTTTAGCCACTACAGATTTTTCACCAACCAACGTCCAAATATTATTTAAAAAACTAGCAAGATTAGAAACCGTTTCGGCAATATCTTTTCCAATAAAAACAACTTCATTTACTGGGTTTTGCGTATATTTTGTTACTCTATGTAAAAAAGCAAATTTTGTACTTATTCTACTATTCCATAACTGTATAACTCCTTCATCTCCATCCAAACCATCATCATCTATATTGGGTTGTTCTAGAAAATCTAATTCTAGCATAACATCTTCGTATACTTCTTGGTCTTTTTCATCTTCAGAAAGATAGACCATCACAAAAGTTCCGCCAGGTTTTACACCTGCTTTGTGTTCTAATCCTGGGTGATTTTTCACAAATTCAGACAATTGAATTTGCATCAAAATTTCTTGCTTTCTTTTATCAATTTCTGTTAATAATAGTTCTAATTTTTTACCAGAACAACAAACTGTAGAAAGTTGATTTATTAACAAACCAACAATTTGTTTAGAACCTTCTTCTATTTCTTTAGATTGATAATTAGCTTGTAACTCTTTTACGTAGACACACAATTCTTTAATTGTTAATTGATAATTAGATAAAGTAATATTATCTATTTGTAAAATAGTAGACGGAATTTTGTTATCTAAAAGATACGTGTGTACTAAAATTTGCGGAACTTCTCTAAAAACAAAGTCTGTAAGTTCTGCATCTGCTGCCCAGGATTCTTCTTTTTTTATAGCGGAAGTACTTTGGTCAAAATAGGCCAAAATATCATGAGCAGAGCCCTTTTTATTTTCTTGAAATGCTGCTTCTAAAAGTTGTCCTATGGTGTCTTTTTCTTTTGTTAACCCTTCTTCAACTATATTTTTTCTTAGTAAATCTTTTTGATTTACAATTACTTTATCGCTAACAGTTGTTAACCTTTCTTTACTAGTAACTGTACTTTCTATTTTAGCACTTGTTTTTGATGTTGCATCAACCATTTCTGTTAAAGAAGAAGCTTTTCTAAACTTATTTTCGTAACCTTTAGCCACTGCTACAACATTAACACCTGCATTTACTGTACTAAATCCAGACAAAAAAGAACTTATTTCTGTAAGTATACAATTTTGCTCTGCTTTCCATGCGCTTAATAACACACTTAAATCTTCGAATTGACATTTGTATTTATTAATGTCAATTTCTCCTTTACTTGTATTTATAGAAAGAGCTTTTACATCAAAACTAAGCCCTTTTTCTTCTCTTATTTTAAAAATACTTTCTAAAGCATCTCTATACATTTTACCTTGATGCCCTTCTATTCTATAAAAATTAAAACCATCTAAATTATAATCTAATGGACTTTGAATAGAGAGCGCCTTTGCTAAATTTTCTTTGTGATAACTAAGGTTATACTTTTCTTTTAAATTGCTTGTTTTTAGAAAGCTCCATTGTGTTAAAAAAGACTCGTTTACATTATAATAGAACGGAATTGCTCTGTCTTGTAATTTTGTATAAATTTTAGAAGGTGTAATTTCTATGGTTTCTCCTTTGTTAGCTGTACGATAGTTAAATGCCAATACTTTAACTCTTTGTAATAAACTAATAACTTTTAAATAATTCTCATCTTCATGCCCAATAATTGGTGATTTATAAAATTGATGTCTATAACTTAAATAGGCTTCTTTTTCTTTAATTTTTCCTAATAATAAATGCTTTGGAAACGCTCCAATATTCGGGCAACAATCTACATTCAAATGCAATAACAGTTCTTTAATTTCATTATAAGTATCTATAATATCTTTTAAAACATCATATCTATATTGAAAATCAAAAGGCACTAAATTAGACGAGAAATTAAAAATATTATTAATTCTTGGTGTAACTGAAGTTATTTTAAATTTAGCATAGATGCTGTTTAAACCTGCAACCAAATTTTTTAACGTATCATTATTTTTTATTTCTTTGTAATAACTCTCTTTTAGCTTTTTATACGTTTCTGTATTTTTAGAACTTAATACAATTCTTTTAGCTTGTACTTCTGGTAAATTCTGATAGATTTCAAACCAATTATGTTGGTTATAAATGGCATCTTTGCTTACCAGATATTTTGCATCGTCTAAAGAAACTAATAACACTTTTAGGTTGGCTACTTGCACTAATCCTTGATTGTCACAACTTTGACTGGAACATAAATCTGCTTGTTTAGAATAACTTTCTAAGTACAACAAAACCACCATTTCTTCTATATTAGAAAAATCTTCTATTCTTTTTAAAGTACCGTTTTCATCCTGATTTTCAGATAATTCCCACAGCGAAATTTGATTTTCTTCATCACCAATAAAATGAGCGTAATTGGCATTGTTATCTGTATATTTTTTATAATAACCGTAAGATTTAGAAAGAAAATCTATCGTTTTTAAAGTTTCATTATCTCTACCTTCTATTACGGGTAATTCTTTTTGCAACAACAACAAATCTCCATCTGTGGTAACACCTCTTCCTTGAGAAATATTTAATCGATATTCACTAAGAAATTCTCCTTCTAGTTGCACTTTTACTTTTGTGTAACTTAGGTTAAATCCACATGCAATTCCCACACCACTTAAACTAGTTCTAGACAAACGATTTTGATCATCGAAATAATCTAAAAAGTTATTTAACTGCGTTTCTGTTAAAACTTGATTTTTATCAAACTTGCTGTATTGAGTAGAAATCTCCTCTAGTTTTATATTGTTGTTTAATTTAGTGTCCATTGCTGTTTGGTTTTTACTGTGTTCCTAAATTTGTTTGGCCTAATATGATTCTTCCTTCTAAATCATCACTTTCATCTGCACAATCAATCAATTGACCAAAAGGATAAATAGTGTTTAACTTAGACATTGCATCTATTAAATTTTTATGTTCATTATGTTTTTTGGGTTGTTTTTGCCCCAAATTTGTTTTTGCTAGTAAATAAGTTTTGTAGGCTTCCTCAAAACACCATAAATCATTCTCTTCATCTTTTACTGCTTTTCTACGATTTCCTACCCAACAAATTTTTGGTAATATGTGTGCCGGAAGTTCTTCTTTTATTATATTTTCTATGTAATTTCTAAAGTCTGCATTTATAAAACGATAGGTATATCCTGGTAAAATAATACTCACTTTATAAGAATACGGATCTACATCACAATCAGCACAACCATCTGCACAAATGGGCATAAACCCCACTTTATCTTCTAAATTATTGGTAACATCTGGTCTTAACAAAATGTGCTCAACCATAAACATTCCTTCTTCCGAAAATTTATATTTCATAAATGAAATAAGATGTAACAAACCTTTTTTTAATGCATTTAAACTGCTATAATATTTATATTGTTTGGCAATAACATAATCTGTGTGATATGTTGCTTTTGATGGATCTATGATATGAAATGAGTATTTTCCTGAAGCTGTTTTATGAATAACTATATTCTCTATTACATGATAATCTAAAATCTCTTTTTTAAAAGCTTCTGCTATTTTTTCTTCGGATGTTTGAATAATCTGCATCACAGAAAAATAGAGTTCTTTAGAGGCTTTTGAGATAGAACTATAATCTGTAGTTGCAGACAAAACAATGTTTTTATCGGCATCTTTTATACGCCATCTGTACTTTTTAGCTATTGGTGCAGCATCAGACGATGACTCTAAAACAGCATCTGTGTCTGAATCTGGAATTATCTCATTTTCCAAAGTATAAATCTGAATATAAGAAGTTGTTAAGTTTCTTCTTGAATAATCTTTAATTCCCACTAAACGAGCAACTCGTTTCTGAAATCCTGCAATATTATTGGTATTCCAAAGGGCTTTTTTATCTTGATTGTAATAATTAAAAGCATTTCCCCTATCGGAACTAATGGCCATATAATCTTTTAAGAAAGCTTCTTTATTGGCTAAAATAATTTCATCAGAAGCAGTTCCGTAAAGTGTTTTCATCAGAAAAGCATAATCTCCAAATTTCTCTGCAAAACGCGCTAATAAATGGTCTAAAATTTCATTTCTACGTACAATATTATTATCAAACTTGTCAAATAACAAATCGGTTAATTTATCAGCATCATTAGCAGGATAACCATTTACCAAATCTTCAAAACCTTTAACTCCGGTAATTGCTTGGGCAAAATAAGTTTTGGTTTCCGCTCCGCTGATAGATAAAAGGTCTTTTACTTTTGATAAATGCTGAAAATAATTTGCCAATATTTTATCAAAAAACAACAAGTAAGATTTTAACTGTTTTGCTTGCGCTTTACGCTCTGTAGTTGCTCTGCCACTTACTCCTTCTTGACCGATTCCATACGTATCCGGAAAATCATTTTGAATACTAGCATAGGTATTGGTTTCTGAAAAAGTGCCATACGGAAAATCTAATTTCTTGTCTTCTTTTGCTTTTGTTTTTTGCTCTAAAGCCGCTTCTTCTAATGCTTTTTTAAATTGTTCTACCGCTGCTTTATTAATATTTACAGGCAAAACTCCTTTGTTATAATTAAACGTACTTTTATTACAAAGTGTTGGTTTTTTATCGCCTTTAATACAAATTATCCAATCGTTCTCAAGTGGTTCTGAGCTGCCACAATTACCAATAGAAATATCTTGAATAAGCTTTACGCCCTTAATATTCATGATAATTTTCATCAAATCAGATAAACGCACTTCTTTTCTAAGACCAGAAGCTTTTAATTCTTCTGTCTCTATAAAACCATTGTCTAAAAGTGGTCCGTCAAATATTTCATCTGGCGAATATCCTTTGGCTAACATTTCTTTCACTCCATAAAATTTTGGAAACGGAGAAAAATACTTTTCTATTTCAAACAATACATTGGCGTGTATTTCTTCTTCATTGGCTTCTTTTTCTACTTCAATACTAGCACATACAGAAATTGGTTTTATACCTATTCTTTTTATGTTTACTAAATCTTCACAGAGGTTTCTGTTTTCATGGTATTTTACTCTAATTTTTTCTTTTATCTCTTCAATCTTTTTTAGTTTTTCTTTTGCTGTCAGTACTTCATCACAAGAATCAAACTCCACCAAAAGAGTATACAAACCTTTCAAATTAAAATCATTTCTATACGTACTATCTAAATGATTAAAAGCATTTGAATCATAAGACAATTCATTTTCTAAACAGTTTACGTGTACTTTTTTCTGATAGATATTTAACCAGCAATTTCTTACGCCTTCTATGTCTATAAACAGTTTTCTATAATCTAATTCTGTTACTGGCTTGCTTGGAAATACTTCTGAAGCTTTGTAAAACTGACTATGAATATTATTGTTTACATTCTTAGAAGTTAATAAATTTTCTATAGGAGTTTCAATTCTATTTCCTAAATCTGTGATAGCATACGCAAGCATTTCCATGATAGTAACTCCCGGATCGTGCTCGTTAAAATCCGTCCATAAATCACCACCTAACTCCTCTATATATTCTATTCCTAATCCTTTTAAGAAATAGAAATCTAAGTCGTTTTTAGTTGCGACATCTTTGGGTAAAGCGATATGTTTTTCTAAGCCTGACATATATTTATTTCTTCTGTTAATGATTCTCCACAAGCCGTTAAATTAGTGTCTATGGAATGCTTTTTCTCTGAAACCAATATAGATTTAGGACTTGAAGGTGTAATATTGGTTTCTGCTTTAGTACTCCCTTCTTTTCTCATTGTTACATTTTGCAAAAAATCTACATAGTCTAACTTTTCTAAATAATCTATTAATACACTTCTATGTAAGGTAATGCCAAAGGCAATTTCTTTGGTTTTATCATACGCCCAAGGCGATAAAAACTTGATAATATCTTCGTCTAATTTCTTTGCATAAAAACTTTTATCTAAGCCTTTATAAAATTGCACTTGCAAGGTTATTTTTACTTTTTCATAATTAGGGTTGATAACTTTGGCAGTTACATGTTTAGAGTTTAATTGATTAATAAACGCTTCTACTTTATTTAAAACTCCTGTACTTACTCTAGGCTCAAAAATGTCAAACACATTTTTATTTACAGTGTCCGGAATTACAACTATGGTTACTTCTCCTGCGGCTAAAAAACTTTTATCGGAAGTGTGATTTAAACATTTCACTTTATAAATTTCTGTAAATTCTTGTAGTATTAAATGCTCATAATCCCATAAAGTAATGGCCCTATTTTTATGTCTTAACCGCTCACTTATTCTTCTGTAAAAGTTAAGATCAGATTCTTCTGCTTTTCCATTAAAAGAAACATAAGGCTGTTGCAGCCCTTTTACTTGCGGAATTCTAGTAATCAATTTTTTAATGGTTTCTGCTGGCAATCCTTCTGCCAAATGAGAAAGCTCAT
This sequence comes from Polaribacter sp., assembly GCF_051251875.1. Taxonomy (GTDB): domain Bacteria; phylum Bacteroidota; class Bacteroidia; order Flavobacteriales; family Flavobacteriaceae; genus Polaribacter. The sequence goes on along the minus strand of NZ_JBPOGL010000021.1, from coordinate 35,174 downwards.
TCGAATCATTTTCAAACGTTGCTTCAACGGCTTGTGCATGTATATGAATAACTTTACAAACTGCATCGTAACTTTTGTGCATTCTTGCACGTAGCCAAATTCTATTTTCTGGCAACAAGGTGTTGTCTTTTGTTGCTTCCGCAGGAATACTAATTTTTATAATTCCTGATGATAAAAAATTACCTGTATTATTAGCAATGATATATTCTTTTAAATCTTTCCATTTTCCATTGCATAAAACAGCCCAGTCTACAGCTTCATTTTCTTGAAATGATGGCACTAAAGGATTTTCACTTCCTTCTAAAACTTGTATTAATAAAGAAACTGTTTCAGAAGCCTCTGCATCTTCTAAACCAATAAATAAACTTCCTCCTTTGCAATACTTTGGCAACAAATGAGTTTCTATATTTTTTGTATCGTTTTTGCCATTAATTCCTCTTTTTCTTTTTATAATTTCAAGGTAATTATGTTCTTCTTCTTGCCCAAAAGGATGTTCTTGAAACAATTTAATTCTGTTAGAGCTATAAGCTGCTTCATTATTTTCTGGTAAAATATCCGAATTATCTTTCAGAGAAAACACTTGAGATTTTATGTTGATACTCTCCGAAGCCACATAATTTAAGGAGATGTTTTCCGCTAATGGCGTATAAGGTTCATTTGGTATTGGAGGGTTTGTGGTCGATGTTAATGCAAGTGCATAAATTCTTGGATACAATTGATGTAAAAAAGACTGATGTAAAGACAGTCTTAAAGGACCAGATTTTTCTATGTTGTATTCTGTATTTAAAAACTGAATATTACTTTCAAAATCATTTTCTAATCCTTTAGAAAATAATATTTGATCATCTGGTTTAATATCCCAAGCTGCTTTGTGGTACACTGCTTTTTCCGCTGTAAAATCTTCATCACTTTCAATAATTAATTGAGAAGAATTTATCGTTTTCATTTGTTCTTCAAAAACACTTTTCTGGGTAGCTTTTCTTTGCGTTTGCAAATATGCCGAATACCATTCTTTGAAATCATCTGGCGTATTTTTCCATTTTAAATTGATGTCAATACTATTCCAATTCTTAGAAAATGCTTCAGGATAATTAATGTAAAAATTAGATTTTTTAACAGGTTGTGTCGTAAAAGGGTAAAATGGTTTTGCTGATTTTAAAACGCCAAAATCATTTTCAAGCAACACATTTTTAACATCTTTTACATCTACTTTTACGGTTATGTTTTCAACCACTTTTTGTGTTATTGCTCTGTAAAAAGTATGACCTTCTGCTTTGCTTACATCAACCATAAAACGAACTACAGGAAAATTGGTGTTGTATTTTTTTAATAAAAACTCTTGGTTGTAATTTACCAATGCGTCTGTATCTCTATCTAACTGAAACACTAATTTTAGTTGTGTATTTGTTAGCTTTTCAGTTATCATTTTTTCTTCTGCCGCTATTTTCTCTTGAGCTTTTTCCACTTCTTTATCTGCTATCTCAACTTCAGTATTAATGTCTATAGAAACTGAGGCTTCTAGTACCTCCTCTTCAATAATCATTTCTAGTGGTCCAATCCAACCTTCATCTCCACTACCATAAATAGTAATAATATCTTGTAAAACTTCTGGCGTAAATTCTTCTAAAACGGTTGCTAAATCAGGATCTGACGTAAAACCTATTGTAATGGCTACTTTGCGCAATCCTTCTTTTAAATTAAGCATCGGAGAAGATATGGCAAACCCTATTTCTGCATTTTCTAAAGTATTGTATTTTGTTTCTGCAGATGTATATCCGAAAGGATACCAATACGGGTTTTCTTCTAACAGCGGTAATTCTAATCCATCTAAAGTATTGGCAACACTGCTAGCTCTTAACTCTTGCGGATTGGATACAATCTGTTTTGGGTCTGTAAATTTTGCGCCATTGTACACCGTTTTTAAATCGGATACTTTGGCTTTATTCACAATTAATTCTTCTGTAGTCTTATAAATTCTTTGATTTCCTTCTGCATCTTTTTGAGCATTTAAAGCTGTACCTGTTACAATTTGCTCTTCACTACTTTTTCTTGCCAACTCAAATAACACATGTACTTGATCTGGAGTTGCAGCTAATTTATCTACTTGTAAAATGCTTTTATAATAAAAATCTAAATGTCTTTTAGTTATTGTATTAAATCGTTCTTTAGAAAACTCAAGTAATTGTAAAAAACAAATGAATAATGTTAAGTGAGGTGTTAAATTATGTGCCTCTTTATAGTTTGTTAAAACTTCTGTAATGTTATTTTTTAATTCTTCATATTCTACAGTAGAACGATCTGGAATCGCAGTATTTTCTAAATCAAAATCATGAAAAAAAGCTTCCCAATCACCCGAAGGTTTTTTATCATCATTTGTAGAAAAGTAATTAACATTCTTTGCAAAATTATAAGCAAATAAAATCCAATCTTCCACAGAAAAATCTTGCAATTTAAAGTTTGTTGGGTCTAAGGCTTCAACAAAACGTTGTGCCTGACCTGTACCACTCCTCTTTAATATTTTATCTATAATATTGCTCATTACTTTACTTAATTAATGTCTGTTCCTTCTTCTCTATAAAATGGGAATACCATGTTTCTTCTAGAGTTTGTTGCTCTAATTCTATATGCGATCTCAATCATTAATTTTCCTTCTAAAGGTTCCGTTTCTGAGATATCAATTTTTAGTACATCAATTCTAGGTTCATGATATAAAATGGCTGTTTTTATTAATTCTACCACATAAGTAATTAATGTTCTGTCTAAACTTTCAAACAACAATTCTTCTAGATTACATCCAAAATCGGGTAACATTACGCGTTCACCTAATTTTGTTGTCAGTAAAACATGTAAACTGCTTTTAATGTCTTCTTCATCAGAAATCATTTTTACTTGTTTCTGCTCAACATCAAACTCAGGTGGAAATGCCCAACCGGTTCCTAAAAAAGATGCTTTATTTTTCATGTTTTTTATGTTTATTTTTTTTCCTCGAATTTTTATTTCAATAGGTATTTCATACTTTCTAACCTATTAAGACTGTTGGTTCTCCTGCTACAATAGTTCCGCCATGCGCTGTGGAATCTCCCATTCTTGCTGCTGGCATTCCGCCAATTAAAACTGTAGTAGATCCTAAAACAATTGAATCTGGTGGCCCAACGCACGTTGCCATATCTCCTACTCTTGCTGCTGGCATTCCGCCAATTAAAACGGTAGGTTCTCCTGCAGGTAATATAGGTCCGCCTACATGAGGCACGGGTCCTGTTGTCATCGGACAAACATGCATATCTGTTATTCTTGCTGCTGGTGCTCCCATTTTTAATTTATTTGAACTAATGAACCTTTTAAAACTGCAATTGCACTGGTAGAAACCTCTGCTCCTGCAGAACCTTCTGCCTTAAACTCTGCACTTGCTGCTATACTTACATTTGTACCTTCTATACTAACATCTCCAGATGCCTTTAACTCTATATTGCCCGCACTTTCCATCACTATTCCGTTACTATCTATGGTAATCACATTAGAGTTGTCATCTTCTATTACGATGGTTCCTGCATCTTCATCTAACGAAATCAATTTTCCTGCTGGTGTAGAAATGTTTATCGATTTTTTATCATCATCAAACATAATTCTCATATCACTTCTGGTAATAAATCCTTTTTCATGATTATCATCAGTGGCAGTAATGGGTGCTGGTTTTGCACTGCTATGCAACATTCCTAAAACAATGGCATCATTGGGGTCTTCATTAATAAAACCAACAATAACCTCATCTTCTATTTCTGGTCTAAAAAACGCACCTCTGCTATCACCTGCGTCCAAAGAAGCTACTCTACACCAAATTCCTTGTTCTTTATTATCTATGATTGGTATTTGAACCAATATGCGATCTTCTCCATCCGGATCTTCTTCTAATTGAGAAACAATGCCTATTTGCAAACCACTAATGGCTGGTAATAATCCAGAAGCAGGTTGCGCATTAATTGCATTTGTTTCTGAAAACCATTCTGGATTTAAACCAAATTGTGCACTCACTGTCCAATTTCCATCGAATATTTCATGAACAACTCCAGTAACATAAACCTTACCATTAAAACGATCTCCGACACCTTCTAATTTTAAAATGGTATTTGGTTTTACAGCCGGAATTCCTTGAAACTTGACTCTTCCTCTGACTTTTGCTAATTGTTGAAATAACCATTTTGCATCTGCCCATTCCTGTAATTCTTCATCGGTTACAGCACCACCATGTTTTAATTCTAGATTTTCTAAACCAATAATTTCTTCTAAATCACTTACAGAAATATTTCCGTTTAATGAAACCGAAGGATTTTTTGCTTCAATTTCTAACAATTCTTGATCGGAATGATTCCATGCATAAGACGATACTTTTTTTACTTGATGTCTCGCATCAATTTCTGCATCAAATTCTAATAAGGTTGCTCCATAACTAATGGTTTCTATTTCTTGTTGATCAATATTTGGCTTTGCAACGGTGATTTCTCCATCATCAACAAAACACAATTTTCCGTTGGCTTGGGCTCTTAAAACCATAAAATCCCAATCGGTTGCATTGTATTGAACGAGTTCTAAATGCTCATGCGATGTTGCTTCTACCTCTTTTGATAAACCTTGATTTGAAATTAATTCTTCAATAATATCACTGTCTTTACTTTCGTAGAAATATTTGCTTTTTCTACCAATAGACATTTTTACGGCTTCATCTTTACATTCTATGATTAGTTGCGTACTGTTTTCTCTAATTTTAATAGTATGTTTAATAACAATGCCTTTAAAAATAGTTTCTTCATCTGAATGATACCCTGCAGTAATTTCTATTTTCTTACCGGGAATTAAAAAATCTTCATTGCTTAAATTAAATTCTCTTTTGGCGGCTTCACCATCAATTAAAACCAATTTTGCAATCGGAATTTTATTTACTTCTTTTAGTACAGAAATACTTTTTACTCCATATATTTTAGACAATTCTTGTCCGTCTATTAATACTTTAAAAGTAATTAGATCTGCACTTTTTGAGGTATTTATAACGCCGCTATTGTTCATTTAGGATTGCTTTTTAATTGGTGGAAAAAAAATTTCTTGTCCTGCTTTTAAACTTCTAAAATTCATTAAATTGTTGGCTTTTGCAACTTCTAAATAATACTTAGAATCTCCATAAATACGATGTGTCATTAAAGGCAAAGTATCTCCGTCTTCTACCACTCTGTAATGGGTTAAATCTGGCGATTGATTATTCTCTTTTGCGGCTCTTTTTTCAGCTTCTATAGAAGAGATAAACTTTACTTTTGCAATGGCTCTTATTGGTGTACCGTCTGGTTTAAAAAGCTTGTATTCAATAGCTAGTTCTGTTAAGATTCCTTTGAATAATAAAGCGCCCCAACTGATAATTAAATAATTAGGTTTATGTTCATCTCCATTATAGTCAAATACGGCTTTCTGAAAATCTTCTAGGTCTTTTATAATACCTTGTCCTTGATCTTTGTACACTTTATCATCACTACTTCCCTCTGGGTCATCACCATAATGAATGAGTACTCCTGTTCTATCAAAAAGAAATTCTAAATCTAAATCTGAAGGCAAGGAACGTGTAAACTTTGGGGCAGCAGCACTACTTCCGGCTCCTTCCTCTTTTTTATATTCCGTTTTAAAAGACTGCGAGTATTTCTCTGGATTTAAAAGCGCTGTGTATTTCAGATCTTTTAACTCCGTTTCAAACTTTTCGTCTTTAAAACAACGAATTACCAGTTTTTGTAATTTTCCTTCGTTCATTATTATTTATCGTTCTTTTTGTCTTTCAAGAATTTCCATAACCCCTTCTATACAAGCATTAATAATTGCTTCAGATCCTTTATTAGTTGCTGTTTTATCTGATGTTGAATTTCCAGAACTTGCACCTTCATCAACATTAATTTTAATGTACATTTCTTTAATTTCTATGGGCATTTCTTATAGTATTTTAAAATAATTATAAGCTATTTCTAGTGTTTCTATAACCAGCTTGTTTTCTTCGGCATTAAAATCACCTACACTCCATTTTACCGGATATGCATGTGCAATGTTCCATGTTTGTATAGGTGTTGCACTGCTTTCACCATCTTTTACTAATAAACTTACTGAAATATCTATGGGCTTAAATGTAAAGTCTTCTAATGCCTCTCTACACCAAGTAATAACACCAGAATCTATGAGCATTCCTCGTTTTAAAACTAAATTCGGAAACTTAGTTCTTACAGGTATTTTATGTTTAAACCTATTTTCTCCACCTTCCGCAATCTCCTCGGTTTCTAAGTCTATGGATAAACCAGAAACCGATTGAAATTGATGGTCATTTTTTTTTGTTTCAATTCCTAAAAATTCAACTTTAAAATGAAACCCTACAGGTGGAATATAATCTGCCATTATTGTAATATTAATTTCTCAATTACAAAAACTGCTGTTTCCATAGCTATCTCGTTTCCATCTGCTTTTAGGTCTGTAGATTGTACTTTGGTGATGTATGCATTGCTGCCCACCCAAGTTACCGCAGGTTCTCTTTTTTCATCTAATAAACTAATGGTTAAATCGCCTCTATATTGCTCTTCTCCTTCTTGAAAATAAACTGTTTTTGCCCATTGCGTATAAAACTCTTTACTTTTATTAACAAAGGTTCCTCGTTTTACAGTAATGTCTCCGTATTTAAACATTCCTGGTTGTTTTGATTTGTGAAATTCGCTGTCTGCGCCTGCTCTGTACTCTATTTTTTCATTCTCAAAATCTAATCCTGAGACTTCTGTACAATTAAATTCGGCATCTCCAAAAGTAACTTTGAAGCTAAACTTTGGTAATGGATATATTGTTGCCATAACGTATATGATTTTTAAATTTTATTAAACTGATTGATTATGCTTCTTGCATTTTATGAGAGAATTTTAAGATGATAAATTCGGCTGGTCTTACAACTGCCATTCCAATTTCTACAATCATATTTCCTTCTAAAATATCTTGCGCTGTCATGGTTTCTCCTAAACCAATATTTACATAAAAAGCTTTTTCTGGTGTTGGTCCTGCCAATGCTCCGGCTCTCCATTGCGCTGTTAAAAAGTTATTAATCATTGCTTTTACACGAACCCAAGTATTTTTATCATTTGGTTCAAAAACAAATTGTTCTGTAGCTTTTTTAATAGATTCTTCTGCCATATTAAAGAAACGTCTTACAGAAACATAACGCCATTCGTTGTCATTTCCTGCCAAGGTTCTTGCTCCCCAAACCAATACTCCTTTTCCTGTAAAAGATCTAATTGCATTGATTGATTTTCCAGCTACAGTATCTACATTTAAATCTCTTTGTTCTTCATGAGAAATCTGTAATGAAGGCTTAATCACATAGTTTAAACTTACATTGGCTGGTGCTTTCCAAACACCTCTACCAGCATCTACACGTGCATAAACTCCTGCCATTGCAGAAGATGGTGGTAATACCATTGGCATTGCATTAATTTCAGACTTAATAATATTGTAAGCCGCATTGTCTATAGACGCTACTTCTGCAAGTGTTTTTGTATTTAATATAGGCGTAGTTGCTGCCGTTATTGCGGTAGTAATAGCCGTAACTATTGTTGCTATTAAAGTACCAATTGTTTGTATGGTAGCAACTGTTGTAGCTGCTGTTGCTACGGTTGCAGTCATTTCTGTTTTCACAGCAGTTCCGTTAGCTGCTCCAGCCAAACTAGCAAGATTTGCTTCTAATGTAGTTTTTAAGGTTAATAAATCTTCTGCATTTTCTGTTAAGGCTGTGTTTAAAGCTGCTGCTTCAGCACTTGTTGCAGCATCATTTCCTGCCGTTACTGCTGGTGTAGCACCTGCAATAACTGCAGCCAAAGCATCTATAATTTCTTGTGTTTTATTTACGGCCGTAGCTTGTTCTGCTAATGCATTGGTTGCATCACCTCCTTGAATGCCGGTATTAATAGTTCCTAATTCTGTAATTAGAGTTCCAGCATCAGTTTCTAATGTACCAATAGCAGTTGCTGCACCTTGTGCAGTTGTTAAAGAACTAGCTAAAGCTGCATCTGCTTGTTTTGTATGGGTAATAATTACTTTAGTAGCATCATAATGATAATCTAAAATGGTTTCTAAAAAAGGATAATAAGCTGCCCCATATTTTATAAAATCTTTATCATTAGAAATTTTATTTCTTAAATCATCAACCGGAGTTTCGTTTTCTGCATCATCAGTTTCTGTATCTATTATGGTAAAACGATCTTGTAATTCGTTACACTGTGTTAAAGCATCATTATACAGTCCATAAAAATCATCTACATTGCCTAAGTTTGTAGCATCCGGAAACAATAACAAAGTTGGCTCATCTTCTTTTCTAATTTTTGTTAATCCATCACTTAACTTTGTTTTGGCAACGGTGCCTGTAAGGTAATCTGCCACGGAAACAATATAACAAGGTCCTCCGCCATTTGCAAAGTATAATTGTAGAGAATAAAACATTAAATAAGGTTTTGCGGCACTTGGTTTATTTACCAAGTAACTTCTCTCTACATTACCATCTACAATGGTATCTGCAATAGTTACTGCAATAGAATCTTCTTTTAATGCTGAACCAAAATAGGTTTCGTACTCTAATAGAGATGTTATTCTCGTTGGTACTAGCGTTAAGTCATCTCCGTTCTTTTTTTCTGCTTTTTCCGTGTACCCTATAAAGGCAGGAATTGCTGTTTCTACTTGAGCTACAGAAGGCGGAAATTTCACAATTTCCTCTACATAAACCCCAGGTGTTTTGTAAGCTGTCATAATTTTAGTATTTAGTTTTATATGAATATTTCAGAATAATCTACATTATCCTGGTTTGTGATACTCTCAATTGTCGGATTAGGGAATTGGTAATCTTTGTCTGGTTCTGGTGTTAAATCCGAAGGGGTTTCAAGGTCTGGAGGTTTTCCTATAATTTCTGTAAATCCGTTTTTAGACAACCATTTTTCTTCTTTGGTTATAAATATCTTTTCATCTATTGCACTAAAAAAACGCCATTTGGTTTTACGGTTGATAAAACTAATTGTGAAAACTGGATGTGATTCTTCAACAAATTGCTCATCGTTTATATAAGTAAGTAAATTTTCTTCTACATTATCTCCTTTAATAGTGAGTCTCACATAACCTAATATATGCTGCTGCTTTTGTAGTTGAATAGCTTTGTGAAGTATCTCTGTTATTTTTTCATCTTTTTTTGGTTGATTATTTTCTAATGCCTTGTCTTCATTCACTAATTGAATAGCATTTGAAATTGAAAATTGAGTACTAGGTAGAAAAAAATCATCTTCTGCAGCAATCTCTTGTATAAGATTTCTTGTTGCAATTTCATCCAAAGAAAATTTAGCATTTATGGCACCGCCATTATTCTCAAAAATATTCTCAAAATCAACTTGATTCTCAGGAACTACATTGGTAAATAAGTACATCTCATTTTCTGAGAGACTAGACATGTTTGTGTAATTCTGAAAATAGGCGTCTGTAAACTGTAAAGCAAACGTAAACGTGATGTGATCTTCAAAAGGGATAATTGGTTTGTTCTCTTTTGTATTGACCAAAACTCTAAATCCACTTGTGCTTTTCTTAAAAATTACTTTATAATTCTTACATATTTTTTGTGTAGCACTAGTTGGCTTAATTGTTAAATAATCTGATAAACTATAGACACTTAAGGCTAATTTTTTATCCTCTTCTGTCATCTCATCATCTCCAACATCAATGGGCAAAAATTTCTCATTCCCTTTGTCTAGGAAGTATCCGTGGTGAATGTTAATATTGAATAATGATTTATAATACATCTTAATTGTTGTTTAAGTTTGTACCAAGACCGGTAATTAACGCTCCTTTTTTAAGAATTGTTTCTCTTTCTATTTCTATGAGGGAAACTTTATAAATTGCTGATGGATATTGCTTTCCTCCTAAAGTGCCCCAAATAAAATTGAGTTCTTCAAATGAAGGTGTGTATAAATCAACTATAAACCTGAAGTTTTTAATATTTAACATATCACCTTCGCGCTTAAAATTTGTATTTGCTTGTGTAAACACTCTTTTGCCTTGAAAAAATTCTATTACTTTAGATAAACTTTTTAAGGATTCTTTATAGGCTGAATTATTAGCACTAAACAATAAATATAAATTTAGATTTATTTTAGGATTTTTATAAGAAACATCGGTACCATTAATAGTATGATTGGATACATTTTTAAGAGTAGCTTCTTCTTGTGTATTTAATAATGTTAACACAACTCCATTAGTTTCAGTATCTCCGTCTTGATCAATATTTGCAATATTTTCAAGAATCACAAGATTTGTAACTAAATAGCTATTTATCTCTTCTTTTATAACTTGTAAGACTTCAAAAATCATATAAACAGTGTTTGGTTAGTTGTGTATATTTTGAAAATTAAAACTACTCTATAAATCTAAAAATCAATAAGGTAAAACCCTCTTTTAATATAGGATTATCCCTAATTGTGAGAGAATCCTCTTTTAATTTTGAAATTTTGTTACTTAAGTTGAAAAGGGGAAAAGCAAATTTTTTTATTGAAACAAAAAGGGTTTTTTATGTTGATAAAAAACCTTTTATTTTTACTTAAAAATCAAGAATAATGAGATTACTAGTATGGATTTGAGCCCTAATTGCAGAATTTTAATTGCAAAAATAGAAATACCTATTTTATCATTATTTCAAGTGTCTCATTTATCAATCTCTTGACTTCTATAAAGTTATTAAAAAATTAACTATTTTAATGCTATTTTTGAAGCTATTTTAATAGGTATTTATACCTGTTTTAATTATTAAGTATTTATACAGTAAATCAATAATCTTGATAAACTAGATTACTTATATAAAGTGTAAAACATTTTTTATATACTGTTAAAAACCTTTATCCTAAACTATTGTTTTAGGTATTATTTTAATACAATTTTTATACTAGATTTACATATCAATAGCAACATAAAAAGAAAAACATGTTGTGTTAAAAGTTGTTTTATTCTTACTTTTAAAGAGAACTTCTGTAAAGTTAAGCAAAGCCACCATATTCATATATATTTGCAAATATTATTATTTTAATTATATGACAATTCAAGATCTAGTAGGTACATTTTCTATTATTGGTAGCAACCAAGATTCTGATGAAAACTCTTATAAAGGAGAGCTTACTTTATCTTTAGATGAATACCATAGAATTATTGCCAAATGGAATATTAGCGAGTCTCAAGAGCAATTTGGAGTAGGTTTTTTTAAAAACAATATTCTTGTCATCAACTTTAATTATACCGGTTTTGAAGATAAACTGTATAAAGGAGTTGTGGTATATAAATGTTTAAACAAAGATATTTTAGAAGGTTTTTGGTCTGAGGAACTTGGAAATCCAAATTTTTTGGGAACAGAAAATTGTTTTAGAGTAAAAAACTCTAAAACAATTTTAAATTAATTTATTTAGGCACACTTGCTTTATAAATTTCTACCTCTGAAATTGTATTAATTTGATAAGCTGTATTTGCTTTTATCAAAACAGATTCTCCTTTATTTAAAGTTATAGACTCATTATTTTGTGAAACAGTCCCGTTTCCTTTTAAAGCCATTAATATTTCTACAGAATTAGAAATAGCACTATATTCTACAGTATTTACCAACTCTATTTTACTCAATTCAAAATCTCTTGCTTTGGTTTTATAAACAACCTCACCGTTCGCTTTATTTTTAATTCCGTTTAAAATATTAGGGATGGTTTCTTCAAATTTTGTATTCTTAATAAGATCTTTAACATCTATATGTTTACTAGTTAATCCTGCTCTTAAAACATTATCTGAATTTGCCATTAACTCCATATTTACACCTTCTAAATACGCATGAGGTACACCTGCATCTTGAAAAATAGCTTCGCCTCTAGATAAATTTAAAATATTAAAAAAGTAGATAGAAAAAATTCCTTTGTCTATATCTTCTGAATCTTTATTATCTAAAGATTTAGCCGCCCAATATGCTGGTGAAGATTTATCTAATTCATGATTCCTAAATTTTGGAAGAATTCTTTTTACCAAAGGCCTAAGAATAGCATTTACCTCCTCTTGAGTATATTCCATTACTTTTTTATATAGACCTAAATAACCATCTTCTAAAAAAGTATTTAATAAAAAACTTAACTCAACTGTTTCTTTTAAATTTTTTACCAATTTTTCACTCCCTAAAAAACCATGCAACAACCAAAAATCTGTTAAAGCAACCATTATTTCTGGCTTGTGATTTTCGTCTTTAAAATTTCTATTGCTTGCCGTTAACGGAATTCCTAGTTCATTTTCTTTTTTATAGCCTATTTTAGCTGCAGAAATACTTGGATGCACTTGTATTGAAAGCATTTTATGAACATCTAAAACCTTAAATAAATAAGGAATTTTACCAAAGGTATTTGCTACTTCTTCTCCTAAGTTTGCAATTGGGTTTTCATTTAGAAATATATCTAAAGAAACACTGCCTTTATTAGTAATTACATTTGATGGCGCTTTTAAATGAGCTCCTAACCAGTATTCTGCATAAGTAGTATTAGCATCTGCACTTTCAGAAATTAAATTAGGAATAAAGCTTTTTCCACCCCAATCGTAATTTTGAACTTTTCCTTCAATTCTAAATAGTTTATTATCTAAGTTTTCCATATCTAATTTTAAAATCTAATAATTTTATCAAGAAAATATCCTTTTTTAAATAAAACTCTTGTATTCATTTTTAACTACTATTATTACGAACTTCTCTATGATTTTGTAATGAAAATAATTTTGGGTGTCAAGTGTATTTTGAGTTGATATTTTTAAAGTATGATAAAAATAGAACACTTGATTTTCCTGTTTGTAAAAATGATTTTCTTACATTTAAAATAGAAATATCAAATTTAAAAGAATCTTTTAATTTATCTTAAAAATTTAGACTTTAATATCATTAATTTTTCAGTTAAACAAATTGTTTCACTGTATTCAATTACATGTATTATAAAGGAAGGTTAATTACTATTCTTGTTCCTTTGTTTTTTTCAGAATTGATAAAAAGTCGTCCGTTTATATAATTAATACGCTCATTCATAAACAAAAGTCCCATGCCTTCTCCAGACTTTTTTTCTTTTATTTTATCCATTTCAAACCCCAAACCATCATCTTGCACAGTAATACTTAATAATTCTTCACTACTATTTACTGATATTAAAATATAATTAGATTCGGCATATTTAATAGCATTGTTTACAGCTTCTTGTGTAATTCTATACAAGTTTGTTTCCACCAAAGAATCTAATCTGACATTAAAATTTGTTTTATTTTCAAACAAAATATTTTTACCCGTTAGTTTAGACAATTGTGTTGTAAGTGTTTGTAATGCAGACCCAATTCCATGATCTGTTAATTCTGGTGGGGTTAAATTAAAAGTTGCCCTTCTAACACCATGAATAATTTGTTTAGAAAGAATTTTTAAATTCTCTATCTTTTTTTCTGATGCTTCTAAATTATCTATATTAATAGATTCTACACTAAATTTTAAGGCAGTTAACATTTGCCCTATGCCATCATGAATATCTTTTGCAACTCTTTTTCTTTCCTCTTCTTGGGCTTCTATAATTTTACTAGATATTAGTTTTTGAGTGGCTATTTGTTCATTGTATTTATCTTTAGATAGTTTTTCAAACTTCTCTTCATTTTGTTTCTTTTTGGTAATATCTGAACATAAAATAAGAGTTTTCTGCTTTAGATTTATATTTTTTAAAGGCAGTATAGACATCTCTAACCAAGCATTCTCATCTCTTTGAGTAATAATTTCTATCTCACCCTCCCAAATACTTCTTCTATTTCTAATAAGCTCTTTTAAATAAATTTGTTGTCCAGAATCTTTTGTAATTAGTTCTTCTACAGCGCCCTTAACATGTGCCGTTGAAAAGCCCAAAAGGTTTCTAAATTTTTTACTCATGTACAAGGCCAATCCATCAGAATTAACACTTACAAATAACGCCGCATTATCTATAACATAATTTAATTCTTGTAATTCCTGTAAAGATTCTTCTTTAGAAATATACATTTCTTCTAATTCTGATGCTTTTTCCATAACATCTTGCTTAGAACGTAATAAACTATGAATAGTATCTCTTATTTTTAATGAAATAGGTATAAATAAAAAGATAATTTCGAAAGCAAGAATTAATAACGATACGCTTAATAATATAGTTTCTAAGAGTCTTAACTTTTTAACTTTAGATGAACTTATATCATCATATTTAAAAACAATTTCATCCATTTTAGACAAAAAATCGTCTTCATTGTCTAAAATAATTTCTAAACCTTCTGTTAATTCTTCAATAGAAAACTGCGGATTTTTTTCTAAACTTAATAGTAGATTTCGAACAACCTCTTCAATCGGTTTGAAAAATGCATCTAATTCTTGATACATTTTTGCAATTTCTTTGGTGTTCTCTTCTGGCAACTCTAAAATCTCATTTCCGTTTTCTAGCCGTTCATGATATTCTACCCAAAGCAAATAAGTACTTTTAATTGCTGCTAGCTTTTTCTGTCTTTCTGAAGGATTGTCTGCGTCTTTTAAAAGTAAAATTTCTTTTGTTAATTTCTGACTCAACATGCGCTGACGCCCCGCAATATTTATAATTCTAGAATCATTTATTTGCGTACTTATATGATGCTGAATTAATACTTGAGAAATAATAATAGTTAATGCTATTGCCAAAAAAGCAAATAGATACAATCTTCTCAGTTTTTGGAAAATTTTAGTATCTAAAACTATGTTTTTTAAGGCTTTATTCACAAAATATATGCACAAATATTAAGCTAATGCTTTTGAAATTAATTGTGTCGATTTTTCTGAAAATTTTAATTTCAAGGCTGCTTCATGCCCAGCATCAGACATTTTTTTCCAGGTTTTTTGTAAGATATCTATGATTTTTTCATCCGTATGTTTCGCTGCAAATTCTTCGAAATAATAATCTAGAAAAACCAAACAAGTTGTATCTTCTAACGCTTGTGCTTCTTCGTTTTTCTTAATGAGTTTTTTTAAGATAATTTTTTGAACCCTGTCTACAAACTGATCATCAAAACCTACTTGTTGTAAGATATCTCCAGTAATATCTGCATGCATTTTTTTTAAGGTCTCGCGCCATTTTAAATAACCAACTTTATCCATAGTATATTCTTTTCTTGCTATTTTCCAACGACAAATATGTTGTGCCCTTACCGAAATTTGTAGTGCTTTAGATGCATTAGGATTAAACTGAAGCAACTTTCTTGTCATCCTTTGAGAATATAATAACTCTTTAGGATATTCTAACCCAGAAACTTGGTAGGTATTTGGGTCTTCGGCATTTTTTTTATCTATGATTGCAATTGCAGTTTCAAATCTTGTTGGTTTCATATATAGCTTTATTCAGAAAAGCCAATATACACATTTTCTGCTTCAATCTTTACAGGATAGATAGCAATAGGTGCTAAATCTGCATTTAAATTTTCGCCAGTTTCTAATGAAAACGTTTTTTTATGCAACGGACATGCTATTTTAGGAATCCCTTTATGGTCTCCTAACATGCCTCTAGACAATACCATTTCTTGTTTTTCTGGCGATAAATTCTGGCAAGCATACCATTTATTTAATCTAGAAAAATTAAAAACAGCAATTTGCAAATCTTTATATTTTACACATGCTCCTCCATCTTTTGGAAATGCATTTACAGAAGCTGCTTTAAACCAAACTTTTACTTCGTCTTCTTTTACTGTTTTATATTTTAAAAGTAATGTGTCCATAATTATATGTATAATACCTAATTAATTTTAAATTTCTATTTGATATGTTCTCGATACAAAATTTTTAAAAAAGAAATTTCACTTGAACTGACAACTCTTTGTATTCGTTTTCGATACTGTCACATCAAGTCATTTTGCTTTTTTTACAAAATTGTATCGAGATGTATTTTGATTAATCTTTCCAGAGTTCTGGCATTTTTTGATCACGTAATGGAACAAATACTAAATTATCATCTCTATCATCTGAATTCACAAAATGTTGAAAACGCTTTTTAGTTTCATCATTCTCTATGGCTTGTTTCCACTCACACTCGTAAGCTTCAACTAAAAATTGCATTTCTTTTTCTAAATCATCAACAATATTTAAACTGTCTTCAATAACAATTTTTTTCAATTGCTCTATACCTCCTTCTAACTTGTCTAACCAAGCAGCGGTACGCATTAAAGGAGCAGCAGTTTGTATGTAATAAATTAAGTAACGATCTAAATATTTTATAACCGTTTCATTATCTATTTTTTCTGCCAATAATTGCGCATGTTTAGGTGTTGCTCCACCATTTCCACCAACATAAAGATTCCAACCACCTTCAACAGCAATAACACCAAAATCTTTACCTCTAGCTTCTGCACATTCTCTAATACAACCAGAAACACCACCTTTTAATTTATGAGGAGAACGCAAACCTTTATACCTATTTTCTAATTCTATAGCAAAAGAAATACTTTCATCTAAACCATAACGGCACCATGTAGAACCAACACAACTCTTTACTGTTCTTAGAGATTTTCCATACGCATGTCCGCTTTCAAAACCAGCAGCTATTAATTCTTTCCAAATTGCAGGCAAATCATTTAATTCTGCTCCAAAGAAATCAATCCTTGCACCACCTGTAATTTTTGTATATAAATTATATTTAGATCCTATTTTACCTAAAACAATTAAATCTTCTGGAGTAATTTCTCCACCAGCAATTCTTGGTACTACAGAATACGTACCATTACGCTGAATGTTTGCTAAGAATTTATCATTGGTATCTTGAGTAACATCTTCTTTATTTGGCGTTACATTATACAAACTGGCCAAAATAGAAGACACTGCAGGCTTACAAGTCTCACAACCATGCCCAGATCCGCAAGTATCTAGAATTTCATTAAAAGAAGTTAGTTTTTTAGCTTTTATAATTGCGTATAATTCTTGACGACTGTATTCAAAATGCTCACAAAGCACATTCTTAACCGTTTTACCTAGAGATTTTAATGTTTCATTTACTAAATCTGTAACCATTGGTTTACAACCACCACAACTTGTACTTGCTTTTGTTGATGAAATAACCTCAGCTAAATCTTCACAAGAACCATCCTTTATAGCACCACAAATCTGACCTTTACTTACATTCTCACAAGAACAAATTTGTGCATTATCTGGTAAATCTAAAGCACTACCAAAAGCACCGCCTTCTGTTGCTGGTAATATTAATTGTGCAGGATCTTCAGGAATTGGCATTCCATTTAAATATACTTGATGCAACATATTATAATCTGATGCATCTCCTACTAAAATTCCTCCTAATAGACTTTTACCATCTAAACTAACATTAATTCTTTTGTATAAATGTTTTGTTTTATTTTCAAAAATTACTGAATGTCCTTTTGATGCTGGCATAAAAGGTTCTCCAAAACTTGCTACATCTACCCCTATTAATTTTAATTTGGTAGACATATCTATTTCTGCTGGCATTAATTCTTCGGTATTCCCTAAGATTTGATTTACAGCAACTCCGGCCATATCATAACCAGGTGCTACCAACCCAAAAATCATTTGATTGTACAAAGCAACTTCTCCAATTGCAAAAATGTTTGGGTCAGAAGTTTGCATTTTATTATCAACTACAATTCCGCCACGAACTCCCATTTCTAAACCACAGGTTTTACCGAGTTCATCTCTTGGTCTAATTCCGGCAGAAACCACTAACATTTCTACATCTAAAACATCATCTTCTCCAAATTCTAAACCAACAATAGCACCGTTTCCTAAAATCTGATTGGTTGCTTTACTTAAATGTATATTTAAACCGATAGACTCTAACTTTAATTGTAATACATTACTACTTCTAGAATCTAATTGTCTTGGCATTAATTTAGGAGCAAACTCTACAATATGTGGTTCTAAACCCATATCCATAACAGCTTTACCAGCTTCTAAACCTAACAAACCTCCACCTAAAACCGCCGCTCTCGCATTTGGATTTTTCGCTTTTAGTTTTGCAGCGTAGCCCAACATTCCTTCTAAATCTTCAATAGTTCTATATACAAAAACCCCTTCTTTTTCCACACCCTTAATTGGCGGAACAAAAGCCGATGAACCTGTAGCTAAAACTAAGTAATCGTAAGAAAACTCTCTTTCTTTTGCTGTTGTAACTGTTTTAGATTTTCTATGAATTTCAGAAATCCTTTCATCAACAATTAAATCAATTCCGTTTTCTTGATACCACTCTGCAGGGGCAAGCTCTAAAGCTTTTGCATCTTGATTTTCAAAAAACTCACTTAAATGAACTCTATCATACGCAGGTCTTGGCTCTTCACCAAATACAATAATTTTAAAATCTTCACCTTTATATTGAGCGGCAAATTTTTCACAAAATTTGTATCCTACCATTCCATTCCCTACAACAATAACTGTTTTCATACGTAATAATTTATCGTTTACAGATACAAAATTAAGTATAAATACGTAATAATGACTAGTATTTTTAAAAAACATTACATCTGATACGTATTTTTATGAAAAAAAAATTATCTACCCTATTAAATCATAAAATAAATAAAAAAGTTAGGGATAAAATACGAAAACAACATTCCAATAAAATCTACTTAAAACAGAATACATCAAGCATCACTATAGACATTGCGTACTTATTCAACAAATAACCTAGGTAGCCTATTTAGACTCAAATATCAAAATGCAAATAAAATATTTAATTTTTTATGATAATCATTATTTAGTTGATTCATTTTAAGATATACGTAAAAATGATCATAAATACGTATTTTTTACGTATTTTAATTGCGTATATATACGTAAAAATCTAATTTTGCCGATATAAAACTAAAAGATATGAGCAATTTAAAAATTCAAAAAGCCACAAAATTATCCTTATTTAATTTCAGTAACGTGTCTATTAAGACATTCTGGATAACATCTATTGCATTCTTTCTATGCTTTTTTGCATGGTTCGGAATAGTACCTTTTATGCCAGACGTTGTTAGAGATTTAGGATTAACACCAGATCAAAAATGGAACTCTATTATTTTAGCAGTTACCGGAACCGTATTTGCCCGACTAATTATTGGTAAGTTATGTGATAAATATGGTCCTAGACTATGTTATACATGGTTACTTATGTTAGGTGCCATACCTGTAATACTTATAGGTTTTGTACAAACTCCTTTACAATTTTTAATCTGTAGATTATTTATAGGGTTTATAGGAGCCTCATTTGTAATTACTCAAGTACACACCTCTATTATGTTTGCACCTAATATTGTAGGTACAGCAAACGCAACTTCAGCAGGTTGGGGTAATTTAGGTGGTGGAGCAAACAGACTTGGTATGCCAATTATTGCTGCCGCAGTTATTAGTTTTGGTTTAGCAGACGAAGCAAATGCATGGAGATATTCTATGATTATTGCTGGTGTTATCTGTTTTTTAATGGGTATTGTGTATTACTTTTTTACAAAAGACACCCCTAATGGAAACTTTAAAGAATTAAAAGAAATTGGTGAGTTGCCAACAACTAAAAAAGACCAAATTGGGTTTTTAGAAGTATTAAAAGATTACAGAGTATGGATACTATTTTTTGTATACGCAGCCAGTTTTGGTATTGAACTTACCGTATACGGAACCATGGATGATTACTTACAAAACACTTTTCAATTAACACGTATTACTGCCGGTAACATTGTTCTATCATTTGCTTTAATGAATATTTTTGCAAGAACACTTGGTGGTTTCTTTGGTGATAAATTCGGAAAACTAAAAGGTTTACAAGGTCGTGTATTATTTTTAGCAATTATCTTAGCCATAGAAGGTATTATGCTTACAACATTCTCTAGTATTACTATTTTACCAGTTGCCATTATATTCTTAATTTTATTTAGCTTATCTGTACAAATGGCAGAAGGCGCAACCTTCTCTGTTGTACCTTTTATCAACAAAAAAGCAATTGGTTCTATCTCTGGTATTGTAGGAGCTGGTGGTAATGTTGGTGCATTTTTAGCTGCAATGTTATTAAAATCTAAATCTGCCGTGGCAGAAAAAGTTGCTATTGCAGCAAATGAAGGAAGCAGCATTGAAGTTATAGAAACAGCACAATCTGCCGCTTCTTCTTTAGCGGTTTCTAACGGTTATTTATTAATAGGAATTATTATAATCATAACCTCTGCAACTGCATTAACTATTAAGTTTTCAACACAAGAAGAAGAAGAAAGTTTAGAAGAATTAAAGAATTCATTAGAATTATCTCTAGACAAATAAGTAATTCTAATAAAACATAAAACTAGGTAAAAGCTACTTTTTATTATAACAGAAATAAAATCTAAAATAATAAAAACGAGCTTTTACTTTAAAGAACATTAAACAAACAATATGAAAATTAAATTTACACTTTTAACCTTAACAATATTAACTTCTTTAAATTGTTTCTCGCAATTTACAATAGACGGAGAATTAAGACCAAGAGCAGAATATAGAAATGGTTATAGCTCTATTATTGCTGATGATGTAGAACCAGGATTTGGAATTTCTACAAGAACCAGATTAAATTTTGGCTATCAAACAGAAGGATACAACTTCTATGTAAGTTTACAAGATGTTTTAGTTTGGGGAGAAAATAGACAATTACTTCCGCAAGATGCTAACAATTCTTTTTCAGTATTTGAAGCTTGGGCAGATATTAATTTAGGTGCAAATTGGTCTACAAAAATTGGTAGACAACTACTTGCTTATGATGATCAACGTATTTTTGGATCAGTTGGTTGGGCACAACAAGCACGTAATCATGACGCTGCTCTTTTAAAATACAAAAAAGATAAATTTATATTAGATTTTGGTTTGGCTTTCAATCAAGACAAAGCAAACCTAGGCGGTTTCTCATCAATAGGAAATGAATACAGTACAACAGGTTTCTTCTCTTATAAAACAATGCAATACATCTATTTAAAAAACAATTGGAAATCTTTTTCAGGTAGTTTACTACTTTTAAATAATGGTTTTCAAGAATTTGATGGAGCAGGTTTGCAAGATGGTCTTAGCAACTTACAAACTATAGGTACCAACTTAGGCTACACAGTAGGAAAATTAGGACTTGCAGGAAATCTATTTTTACAAACCGGAAAAAGACAAGGAGATGTTGATGTAAAAGGAGCTTATTTAGCAAGTTTAGATGCAACCTTTAAAGCCTCTAACAAAGTAGTTTTAGGATTAGGTGCAGAATCAATAAGTGGTAACGATGCAAATGCCGGAGAAACCGGAGCATTTTTTCCATTATTTGGTACAAATCATAAATTTAATGGATTTATGGATTATTTCTACGTAGGAAATCACGCAAATTCAATTGGTTTATTTGATGTACATGCAAGTGCTCTTTTAAAATTCAAAAACAAAGCAAGTTTACTTATAAAAGTATTAAACTTTTCTGGTGAGCAAGAATTAGCAAGCGGAGAAAAAAGTTTAGGTACAGAATTAGACATAATGTTCACTAAACCCACTAAAGCTGGTAAATTACAAATAGGGTATTCGCACATGTTTGCAAATGACGGAATGTATGAACTAAAAGGAATTACAAAAACTGCAGCTGCCAATACTCAAAACTGGGCATGGGTACAACTTACAATAAGTCCTAAATTTTTAAATACTTCAAAAAAATAGAACTCTTTTTTTTTAATTGAACGATAAAACCTGGGAAGGAGACTTCCTGGGTTTTATTATTTTTAATTATGTAAATTTGCACAATTAAAATCATAAAAATTACGAATTCTTATGTCTATAAAAATTGTATTAGCTGATGATCATGCCATTGTAAGAGATGGCATAAAATACTTACTAGAAGAAGAAAAAAACATAGAAATTATTGGAGAAGGCTCAAATGGAATTGAAGCTCTTGAATTGGTTACAGAAAAAGAACCAGATCTTTTAATTATAGATGTTAGAATGCCAGAAATGAACGGTATAGAAGCTGTAGCTTTATTAAATAAAACGCCAACTAAAACAAAAGCAATTGTTTTATCTATGCATGATTCTGAAGAGTATATTTTAAAATCAATAAAAGCAGGAGCCAGCGGTTATTTGTTAAAAGATACCGATAAAAAAGAATTTATAAAAGCCATAAATACAGTGTATAATGGTGGTAAATATTTTAGTGGAGACATCTCTAATGTCATTGTATCTAATTTTTTGCAAAACTCTACTAGTCAAAACCAAGAAGTAAAGGAAAAAAGCGAACCAAAACAATTTGGATTAACAAAAAAGGAAAAACAAATACTACCACTTATTTTATCAGGAAAAACAAATTCTGAAATTTCTGAAATCTTAAAAAACAGTAAGCGTACCATAGAAACGCATCGTTTTAATATGATGAAAAAAATGAACGTTAAAAACCTTATGGAACTTTCTGCAAAGGCTTCTAAATATAATTTAGAATAAACCCAACCTCATTTTTATCAATAAAAACAAGATTTAATATCAATTTCATAAAAAAAGTATTTAATTTTTAAGGAATAAAAACTACGTATTAATACGTAATATTGTATTTTTGATGATATAAAATATCAAAGAAAAATATGTCAGCAATTAAATCTTATAAAACTATTTGTTCTTATTGTGGTGTTGGTTGCGGCATCATTGTAAATAAAGACTCAAAAGGAAAAATAGAAGTTGAAGGAGATAAAGATTACCCAGTAAATAACGGTATGTTATGTTCTAAAGGGATGAATCTTAATTACGTGGTGCAAAACACCGATGATAGAATTCTAAAACCTCAAATGCGATGGAGTAGAAATCACCCAATGCAAGATGTAACTTGGGATTCTGCATTAGATAGAGCAGCTGCAGTATTTAAATCTATCATAAAAAAACACGGACCAAATAGTGTTGGTTTTTATGTTTCCGGACAATGTTTAACAGAAGAGTATTACATTATAAATAAATTAACAAAAGGTTTTATTGGTACCAATAATATAGACACAAACTCTCGTCTTTGTATGAGTTCTGCGGTTGTTGGTTATAAAAAATCTGTGGGAGATGACGCAGTGCCAATTGCTTATGAAGATATAGAATTGGCAGATTGTTTTTTAATTGCCGGAGCAAATCCTGCTTGGTGTCATCCTATTTTATTTAGACGATTAGAAAAACACAAAGAAGAAAACCCGAATGTAAAAATTGTAGTTGTAGATCCTAGAAAAACACAAACTTGTGCCATTGCAGATTTACACTTACAAATAATTCCGGGTACAGATGTAGTCTTATATGATGCCATTGCAAAACGCTTAATTGAAAAGAATAAAGTAGATAAAAAATTTATTAAAAATCATACATCAGATTACGAAAAATTAAAAGAACATGTTTTAAAAACATCTCTTGTAACCGCGGCTAAAATATGTGGTATAACTGTAAATGAAATAAAAAAAGCAGCACAATATATTGGTCAGTCTATGGGCTTTATTAGCATGTGGACCATGGGTTTAAACCAAAGTGTAATTGGTGTTGATAAAAACACTTCTTTAATTAACTTATCTTTATTAACTGGTCAAATAGGGAAGCCTGGCGCAGGTCCTTTTTCGTTAACAGGACAACCAAACGCAATGGGTGGTAGAGAAGTTGGCGGAATGGCAAATTTATTAGCTGCTCATAAAAACTTAGCAGACCCTGTTCATAGAAAAGAAGTTTCAGATTTTTGGGGAGGTGAAGAAATTTCAGAAAAACCAGGTCTTACAGCAACAGAAATGTTTGATGCTTTAAATGCCGGAACTTTAAAAGCTATTTGGGTGGTTTGTACAAATCCGGTGGTGAGTTTGCCAGATTCTCTTATGGTAGAAAAGGCATTAAAAAAAGCAAATTTTGTAGTTGTACAAGATATTTCTCATAAATCAGAAACAACTAAATATGCAGATTTATTATTACCTGCTGCAGGTTGGTTAGAGAAAGAAGGAACCATGACCAATTCCGAAAGAAGAATTAGTTATTTAGAGAAAGGAATTGAACCTCCAGGAGAAGCATTACCAGATGCAGAAATCTTTACCAGATTTGCTCAAAAAATGAATTTCAAAGGTTTTGATTATGAAAATGCCAGCGAAATTTTTGATGAACATTGCATCCTTACCAAAGGAACTCCAATAGATATTTCTGGTCTTTCTTATGATAGACTAAAAAACGAAGGTAGTTTTCAATGGCCAGTACCACACAAAAATCATAAAGGAACTGCTAGATTGTTTACGGATAATCAATTTTTAACGGATGATAAAAAAGCACATTTTAACGTTCCAAAGCAAACAGAAAATCAATCTGAAAAAACATCAGAAGATTTCCCTTTAGTGCTAACTACCGGACGAATTAGAGATCAATGGCACACAAGAACAAGAACCGGTAAAGTAAATAGATTAGATACCCACATTCCATCTCCTTTTTTAGAAATGAATGGTGTAGATGCTTTTGAGAGAAATTTAAAAGAAGGTGATGTTGCCATTATAAATAACCCAAGAGGTGAAGTAAGAGTAAAAATTAAATTTGGTTTCGATATTAGAAAAGGAGTTGTTTTTATGCCAATGCATTGGGGTAAAGTTTTAGGCAATGACTTTGGTAGAGCAAATAATTTAACCAATAATTTAGTTGATCCAATATCAAAAGAACCAGATTTTAAATTTAGTGCTGTACAAGTTGTAAAGTACAAAAAAGACGTTCAAAAAATATGTATTATTGGCGCTGGTGCAGCCGCTTATAGATTTGTACAAAACTATAGAGAAAAAAATGAACAAGATGAGTTGGTTGTTTTTTCTAAAGAACCAAATCCTTTTTATAACAGAGTTTTATTACCTGAGTATGTAAGTGATGAGCTTTCTTGGGAAGAATTAGAAAAGTTAAAAAAAGGAGAAGTAGACAAATTAAATGTACAGTTACTATCCGGCGTTTCTATTAAAAACATCAATAAAGAACAGAAAATAATTACAGACAACAACAACCAAGAACATAGTTATGATACATTAATTATGGCAACTGGTAGTAGAGCTTTTGTGCCAAATAACGCACAATTAGAGCTACCTGGTAGATTTACTTTAAGAAGTAAAATAGATGCAGATAGATTAAAAAACCATCTAGATAACACCGGATTACCAGAAGAAGAACAACATGTTGTTATTGTTGGTGGTGGTTTACTTGGCTTAGAATTAGCAGCAACTCTGTCTAAGAAAAACATCCAAATTACCATTATACAAAGAGCTTCAAGATTAATGGAACGCCAGTTAGATTCTATTGCAAGTCGTCTTTTGGCAGAAGATGTACAAGACAGAGGTATACAAACCTATTTTGACAATGAAGTAAATACCGTTTTTGACAATGAAGAAAAAAATGGTTTAGAAATAACATTAAAAACTGGTAAAATTATTTATAGCAATGCCATTGTTTATGCCATTGGTACAAGACCAAATATAGAACTTGCAAAACAATCTAAACTAGAAACTAGAAGAGGTGTTATTGTAAATCAGCATTTAGAAACTAGCGATCCTTCTATTTTTGCTTTGGGAGAAATTGCTGAATTCAACAATGCTCTTTATGGTATTACTTCTGCTGCAGAACAGCAAGCAGCCATTGCTGTAGATTATATTTTGGGAGATTTAAGCAGCATATATGCAGGCTCTGTTCTTATGAACATATTAAAGTTTGAAAACTTAGACTTATGTAGTATTGGCGTTGTAAGTGCTCCTAAAAATGATCCTTCATTTGAAGAAATTATTTTTACAGATGTTAACAAACGTTATTACAAAAAATGTATAATCAAAGATGATAGATTAGTTGGTGCTGTTTTAATGGGCGATAAAAATGAGTTTGCCGAATTTAAAACCTTAATAGAAGATGAAATTGAACTTGCAGATAAACGGGAAGTGATATTAAGATCTAACAAATCTGCCGTTCCTGTTAAGGGTAAATTAGTGTGTACCTGTAGCCAAATTGGCGAAGGAAATCTACAAGAAGAAATAGAAAAAGGATGTTCTGATTTTAATGAATTATGTAAACTTACAGGTGCTGGTTTAGGCTGTGGAAGTTGCAAACCTGAAGTAAAAGATATTTTAAAAATGAGTTTAGCTAAAGTATAATTATGGAAGATTTAAAAAGAGTTTTTATAAAAGGTGGTATTTTATCGCCAAGTGAATTAAAACAAATTATAGACTATGCAGAATCTCTAGGTTTAGATGCTTTACATTTTGGTTCTAGACAAGATATTATATTTCCAAAACACACCTCAAATAAAGAAATTGAAAGTCAATTTCCTAAATTGAGTACAAGCATGATTTCTGATACTGAATACAGTAATATTGTTTGTTCTTACGTTTCTGCAGATATTTTTTTAAACACTTCTTGGCTTAGTGGTGTAACCTATTTATATATTATTGAAAGTTTTAAACATCAACCAAAATTAAAAATAAATATTACCGATCCTAAACAACAATTAGTACCGCTTTTTAGTGGACAATTAAATTTTATTGCCTCGCAACATGAAGATTATTGGTATTTAAATTTAAAGTTACCTCACTGGGAAAAAGCTATTTATTATCCTGTGCTTATCTATAGTTGGGACATCTCTAAAGTAGCCAAACTAATCGAAGAAATTTATACAGATGCAGATGATGTAGAAGAATTATTTATGCTGATAAATAATCAAATTGAAACCAATAATAGAACTATTGAAACGCCATTAAAAGTTGATTTTAAACCTTTTCCTTATTATGAAGGAATGAATAAAATGGAAATGAATCAATATTGGTTAGGATTGTATTGGAGAAATAACAGGTATTATTTATCATTTTTAAGAGATTTTTGCGATTTCTGTTTAGATAATAGAGTAGGTAAAATCTGTATTACCCCTTGGAAATCTTTTATAGTAAAAGGGATTCCGAAAGCTAGTAAACTAATGTTAGAAAAGTTGCTAGGAAAATCTGGTATTAATATACGTCATTCGCTTTTAGAATTAAACTGGCATTTGCCTGTAAATGATGACGCCGCATTGTCTTTGAAAAAATTTATAGTTCAAAATTTTGATCAGAATGATATTAGTACGTATGGTTTAACCTTTACAATTGCTAATAATGAAGATAAAAATATTTACTTTACTTCTATTGTTGTAGAAAAAAATAGCTCTCCTACCATTGTAAAAGACTTTAAAGTAAGAGACACGTATAATGTTTTGTACTGCGAAAACTTTAATCCGAATACTCAAAAATACAAAGTATATGCACAAGATGTGGATAAAATTGAGCTTTCTGGATTATTAATGGAATTGAGTAAAAAATATTTTGAAGAATTTGGAAATGAATCTATAGACGAGGATAATTCAGAAAAAAACAAACAAAAAATAGTAAAAACAACAGCCTATCAATGTGCTGATTGCTTAACCGTTTATAGCGATGTTTTTGGTGATGAAAAAGCAAATATAAAACCAGGAACACCTTTTGAAGAATTAGAAGATTCTTACAATTGCTCTGTTTGCGAATCTTCTATTAAAACATTTAAAATGATAGAACTTTAAATATCTTTTTAATTACAAACAAACCTATTAAATTAATAATAGGTTTGTTTTTGTTACTTGTAAAGAATTACCTGGAATTAGGCATTTTTATTTTCTTTCACTTTTTTATCCTTTTTTACCACTTTTACTTTCTTTTTCTTGGGCATTTTTCCTTTAATTCTATCCTTATCTGCATTTATGTCTGTCATAAATTCAGCATTAAAAGTATGTTCTTTGGCTAGTTTTATATAGCCCAATGCTTTTTTATACTCTTTTAATTGCTCATATAAAATGCCTTTTTTTAAATACAAAAGTGCCTTATCAGATCCTTTTACAGTTAAACCAAAATCTATAAACTCTTCAGCTTCTTTGTAATCTTCATTCCATAAAAGGGTGTTTATATACGGTGTATATACTTCAAAAGCTTTAATATTTTCTGCTAATGCTTGTTTAAAAAAAATAATTGCTTCTTCATATTTATACAATTTTTCTGCATAAACTCTCCCCATTAAAGTCAATGCCATTGTATTTTTATCATCATAAGACAATGCGTAGTCTAAAGCTTCCATTACTTCCTCTAAATCATACGGATAACTTTCTAATGCTTTAAATATGTAATTATTAACTAATGTTCCCATTTTGTTTCTCTTTTAAATTCTCTTGGCTTCTTAAAACCCAGTTAAAAGTAAATAAAACCTTTTAACTGCGTTCAAAGAAACAATATTTTATAATTCTAATTGTTTTATTAAATCTTTTTTAAGCCGATTTCTTTTTTGCTTAAATGATTTTTCTTTTTTCATTTGTTTAAAATCCGATCCTGTAAAAACTTTAATAGGATTTCCTCTTTCTAATTGCTGATGATTATCCCAAATACTTTTTAATTGAAGCTTCGTTTTTTCAACATTATAATTTACAACTTTTTCTTGTAATCTTTCAATAGCAATTTTTTTATTTTGATGTTGAGATCTACTATCCATTACCAACACTTGCATGCCACTTTTTACATGCTTTGCTCTTATTGCAGAACTTACTTTATTTACATGCTGCCCTCCTGCTCCAGAACTTCGTATTGCTTGAAATTCAATTTCATGCTCTTTCAATTCTAATGATGCTACAACAGCTACTTCAAAACAACCAATAAACCAATTTTTACGTTTGTAATTTTTTCTAAATGTTGAGTTTCCTATCCACTGAATTGTACCCAACCAATTTGCTAAAAAACCAGCAAGATCTTTACCTGTTACTTGTATACTTACAGATTGCACAGTGCCATTTTCTACTCCATTCTCTTTATGTAGAATTGTATACTTTATAGTATTATTACTCAATTCTTTTAGAAATATCTTTAACACCTTAGCCACTGCAAAAGTACATTCTATGGGTCCTTTTCCTGCTGATATTTGTATTATTTTTTGTGTCATTTTTTTATTAAATTTTCTAACTACTTTTTGCTTGGCTAATTATCTTAATCACTAACCTAAGAGATTACAATTTTTCAATTTCGCTCTAGTCAGACTCCATTCCTTTTGTTTTTTTTTCAAAAAGATAGTGTATAAAGCCCTTAAAAACCCCAAAAACTACGTAGCCATTCTTACAATTTTAGGCGTAAATGTGCCCAATACTTCTACCAATTCTTGCTGATTTGCCATCACCTTTTTTATGTTTTTATAAGCCATTGGTGCCTCATCTATTCCACCACCAATTAAGGTTACATTATTCATTTTAAGTTGATCACTTACATCACTTTTTGTAAATTTTTCTTTACACTTTTTACGTGAATGTTTTCTACCAGCACCATGTGAAGCCGACTGTAAACTATCTAAATTTCCTAAACCGCGCACAATAAAACCTGGTGCTGTCATAGAGCCAGGAATAATACCCAACGCCCCTTTTTGGGCGGGAGTTGCTCCTTTTCTATGCACAATACATTCTTTACCATTTACAGTTTCTTTCCAAGCAAAATTATGATGATTCTCTATTTTTACAATTGGTTTTGCTCCTAATTCTTTGGCAATTCTATCGTGAATATTATCATGACATGCTTGGGCATAATCACCCGCTAAATTCATAGCCATCCAATATTCTTGTCCGTCATGCGTACTCATATCTAACCAGGCTAAATGCTGTACATTTTTTGGTAACGGACATTGTTTTGTTGCCAAATATGTATAATGTTTAGCAATATTTGCTCCCAAACCTCGTGATCCGCTGTGCGATAAAACTCCTATATATTCTCCAATTTTTATGCCAAATTCTAGATGCTCTTCTGTAATTGAAACAGAACCAAATTCTACAAAATGATTTCCTCCTCCAGAAGTTCCTAATTGTTTAAACGCTTTATCTTTTAAACGTTTTATAAGCGGAATTTCTGTAAATTCATCTCTATAAAAAATCTCATGATCTTGTTTTTTAACATGCGTTTCTCGCATTCCGAATTTTGTGTGATTCTTTAAAATATTTTCTAATTGATGCACTTTTCCTTTTAAAAAAGAAACCGGAATTGCATATACAGTTAAACACATTCTACAGCCAATATCTACACCAACTCCATAAGGAATTACCGCATTTTCCGTAGCTAAAACACCACCAATTGGTAAACCATAACCATAATGTGCATCTGGCATTAACGCACCTTGCACAGCAATTGGCAATTTTAAAGCATCATACAATTGAAATTTTGCTTGCTCATCTATTTCATTTTCTCCATAAATAGAAAAAGGAACTCTTGTATTTCTTAATTGATGCATTTTAACTGCTACTGGTTTCACCAAACCTTCTGCAACTTTTCCCCAAATAGCATTTCCTTCAAACTTTTCTGGGTGTTTTAACACCTCTTTTGCTTCTTCTAAAATGCGTTCTTTTTTCTCTCTTTTTCTGTATCTGTTTATTTGCCCTAATGCTATATTGATACTATTATTCTTAGGAAAGCCTAATTTTATAAGGTCTTTTCCTTTTAATTTATTTCCCATGATTTTAATTTTGAGATGTTTTATTTTTAGAAACTCAACTTTCGGTTGATTCCTTTTTTTTTAGTTTCATGTCTTCCCAGGCATGACAATCATTCGGAAATTAATTAAAGAAAAATAGCCATAAAAAAAGTCCGAAATTAATAACTTCGGACTTTTCATATAGATAGTGTTTGCTATTTATGTATGTGAAAGTCGCGAAGTAAACAATAAAAAGAACCTAGTTCTCCTTGTATGTTTTTATGATGTAGATAATTGAACATTGTACTTCGTGTTTATGCTGATCTTTTCTCAGCGATTATTATTATTGTTAATTTGACAAGTTCTGTATTAAATTGCCGTTGCAAAGATGTAACAACTTTTTGATATACACAAATAAAATTAAAATATATTTAACTAGAAATCAATAAGTTAACTCAAATTCAACCAATAGATTTCCTGTCCGAATTTATTCAGAAACAGTGCACATAACTAACTCATTGATGTTGTGATATGTATTTAACAGGCATACATTGCTTTGGCATTTAATACTCTTTAGAAAAATCAATAAAAAAAACGTCCAAAAATGATTTTTTGGACGTTTTTACTATTTTATGAAAGATATTCTCTAGAATATATACTTAAATAGTCGCAATATGCGCCCGTTTTTATGTTGTTGATATATATTCATAGGTGAAATATTTAATTTATTTTACTAATTTGAACTGCAAATATGCATTAAATTTTATAAAATCACTAATTTTAAATAAAATTGGCAGGTTTTATGCCTTTTAAATTTGATAATAATTTTCTATAACTACAGCTAAAAAAACAATTGGAAGTCATAAAACTTCAAAAAAAAAGTGAAACTTTCGTTTCACTTTACTCATTTTATGCTTGACCTGTTGGTCCAAAATTCATAGGAATTGGAGGCTGTTCATAATCTTTTATTTCACCATGTTGCTCTTCAAACTTTCTCACATTATCTGCCAATGCTTTTGTTAATCTTTTTGCGTGTTGTGGTGTTAAAATAATTCTAGATTTTACTTTTGCCTTTGGTACACCTGGCATAATATTAATAAAATCTACAATAAATTCTGACATTGAATGATTAATAATTGCTAAATTAGAATACGTTCCTTCAGCTATTTCTTGATCTAATTCAATATTTATTTGTCCTTCTTTGTTTTGATTTTCTTCCATAGTTTGTCTATATAATTGTTGAATTGTGTAACCTAATTATTGTGAAAAGTTACAAAAAAAAAGTTGAATTGAATAGTGTAAATACGTTACCCTAAACAATTCAACTTTTAAATACTTAAACGTTTACACGTTATTTATATTAGAAACTTTTTTCTATTTCCTCTTTAGGACCTACAATTAAGTTGTCATAAGCTCTCATACCTGTACCTGCTGGAATTCTCTTACCAACAATTACATTTTCTTTTAAGCCTTCTAATGTATCTATCTTACCATTTACAGCCGCCTCATTTAATACTTTGGTGGTTTCTTGGAAAGAAGCCGCAGAAATAAATGATTTTGTTTGTAAAGAAGCTCTTGTAATACCTTGTAAAACTTGTTCTGCTGTTGCAGGTTTTGCATCTCTTGCTTCTACTAAGTTTTTGTCATTTCTTCTTAATAAAGAATTTTCATCTCTTAATTGACGCGCAGAAATAATTTGCCCAGCTTTTAAGTTTTCAGAATCTCCAGCATCTTCAACAACTTTCATTCCGTAAATTGCGTCATTGTCTTGAATAAAATCAATTTTATGAATTAATTGATTTTCTAAGAATAATGTATCACCAGAATCTATAATTCTAACTTTACGCATCATTTGACGTACAACTACCTCGAAATGTTTATCGTTAATTTTCACACCTTGTAAACGATATACTTCTTGTATTTCATTTACTAAATATTGCTGTACTGCAGAAGGTCCTTTAATTCTTAAAATATCTGAAGGAGTTGTTGCCCCATCAGATAACGGCATACCAGCTTTAATAAAGTCATTCTCTTGAACTAAAATTTGGTTAGAAAGTTTTACTAAATACTTACTAATATCTCCAGTTTTAGATTCTACAATAATTTCTCTATTACCACGCTTAATTTTACCGAAAGAAACTACACCATCAATTTCTGAAACCACAGAAGGGTTAGAAGGATTACGTGCTTCAAATAATTCTGTTACACGAGGTAAACCTCCAGTAATATCTCCTGCTTTACCAGATTTTCTAGGTATCTTAACAAGTGTATGTCCAGACTCAACTTTATCTCCATCACTTACCATTAAGTGTGCACCCACTGGTAAACTGTAAGAACGTAAAGCATTACCTTCTTTATCTTCAATAATTAATGAAGCAATTATTTTCTTGTTTTTAGAATCTGTAATTATTTTTTCTTGGAAACCAGTTTGCTCATCAACATCTACAGAATAATTAATACCCTGTTCTAAATTATCAAACTTAACTTTACCTCCAAACTCAGAAACAATAACACCATTAAATGGATCCCATTGACAAATTACATCTCCTTTTTTGATTGATTTTCTATCTTTATCGAAGATATAAGAACCATAAGGAATAATATTTGTACTCTGAGTAATTCCAGTTTTCTTGTCTATAATTTTAATTTCCGCAGTTCTTGAAATTACAATTTCTACTTCATTATCATCATTGTCTTTTCCAAAAACAGTACGTAAATCTTCAATAACAACTTTACCTTCAAACTTTGCAGTTAATTTGTTATCTTCAGAAATATTACCCGCAACCCCACCAACGTGGAATGTACGTAATGTTAACTGTGTACCAGGTTCTCCAATAGATTGTGCTGCAATAACACCAACTGCTTCACCAATTTGTACTTTACTTAACGTTGATAAACTTTGACCGTAACATTTAGCACAAATTCCTTTTGTAGATTCACATGTTAATGCAGATCTTACTTCTACAGAATCAATACCAGATGCTTCTACTTTAGAGGCTAATAAACCAGTAATTGGTTGATTAATTTCTAACAATAATTCATCGGTTAAAGGATGATATACATCTTGTAAAGAAACTCTACCATCTATTCTATCTGATAAAGATTCTACAATCTCATCATTTTTCTTTAATGGAGTAACTTCTAAACCTCTTAATGTACCACAATCTTCTTCGTTAATAATAACATCTTGTGAAACATCTACCAATCTACGAGTTAAGTAACCAGCATCTGCCGTTTTTAAAGCCGTATCTGCAAGTCCTTTACGCGCACCGTGCGTAGAGATAAAGTATTCAAGAATAGATAATCCTTCCTTAAAGTTAGAAAGAATAGGATTCTCAATAATTTCTCCACCACCAGCGGTAGATTTTTTAGGTTTTGCCATTAATCCACGCATACCTGTTAACTGACGAATTTGTTCTTTAGAACCCCTTGCACCAGAATCAAGCATCATGTATACCGAGTTAAACCCTTGTTGGTCTTCTCGTAAATTTTTCATTGACAATTCAGTTAATCTATTATTAGTAGAACCCCAAACATCAATTACTTTATTATAACGTTCTTTTTGAGTTAAAAGACCCATGTTATAATTGGCAACAATTCCATCTACTTCTTTGTTTGCCTTCGCAATCATAGAAGCTTTTTCATCAGGAATAATAATATCTCCTAAACTGAAAGATAAACCACCTTGGAAGGCAAATTTATATCCCATGTTTTTTATTTCATCTAAGAAATCTCCTGTTGTAGGAATATCAGTAGCTTTAATAATACCACCAATAATTCCTCTTAAGTTTTTCTTAGTTAAAACTTCATTAATATAACCAGCTTTCGCAGGAACAACTTCATTAAATAAAACTCTACCAACAGTAGTTTTTATAATTTTTCTTACTTGTTCACCGTTTTCATCAACATCATACGTTCTAACTTTAATTCCGGCATTTAAATCTACCTTTTCTTCGTTAAAAGCAATAGTAACTTCTTCTGGAGAGTAAAAAGTTAATCCTTCTCCTTTAATTGGTACTTCTGGAGTAGAGATTCTTTCTTTAGTCATATAATATAAACCAAGTACCATATCCTGAGAAGGTACAGTAACTGGTGCACCATTTGCAGGGTTTAAGATATTATGAGAAGCTAACATTAATAATTGTGCTTCTAAAATAGCTTCTGGTCCTAATGGTAAGTGAACCGCCATTTGATCTCCATCAAAATCGGCATTAAATGCAGTACACACTAATGGGTGTAACTGTATTGCTTTACCTTCAATTAATTTTGGTTGAAAAGCTTGTATACCAAGTCTGTGTAAAGTAGGAGCCCTGTTTAATAAAATAGGATGTCCTTTAATTACATTTTCTAAAATATCCCAAACAACTGGTTCTTTTCTATCTATTATTTTCTTTGCAGATTTTACTGTTTTTACAATTCCTCTTTCAATTAGTTTTCTAATTACAAAAGGTTTGTAAAGTTCTGCGGCCATATCTTTTGGAATACCACATTCAGATAATTTCATTTCTGGTCCAACAACAATAACAGAACGTGCAGAATAATCAACACGTTTTCCTAATAAATTCTGACGGAAACGTCCTTGTTTACCTTTTAATGAATCTGATAAAGATTTTAAAGGTCTGTTAGATTCAGTTTTTACTGCAGATGATTTACGTGT
>NZ_JBPOGL010000020.1:0-65296 GCF_051251875.1 Polaribacter sp. | reverse complement strand
GCAGTAGATCCACAAAATCCAACACCTAGAGGTGCTTATGGTGGTGGTGAAGAACAAGATCCTTTAGATTTAATTATCAATAGTTTTAATGAACGTTGGTTTCAAGGTTGGGAAGCCACACCAGATGACCAACGTGTAAAGTTTATTAGTTTAACAAAATCGATACAAGCCCACCCAGATTTTGAGTCTAAATATTTAAACAATTTCGATGAACAAAACAAGAACATAGCATTTCAAAAGATAATGGATGATGTGATGTCCAAGCAACGTAAACAAGAATTAGATTTATATAGATTGTACGCTAAAGATGATACTTTTAGAACAGCTCTTTTTGATACTATGAAGCGAATGGCTAGTGTAGATAGGTAATTAATAAAAAATAGTGAGTTAAAAAAAATACTATGAACAAATACGGACAAACAGCTATAAAGGCTGTACAAAATTATAAAAGCTCTTATTCTATAACAGAAATTTACATTAGAGCTGCAAAAGAGATTTTTGAGACAAAAAGTTCACAAGAAAAAGGGTGTCCGAAAGGTACTTTTTTAGGTTTGTGTGAAGCAGGTTTGGTAAAAGGAATTCCAAAAGGAACCTATACAAAATCTATTAAAAATAAAGAATATGCCTTGCAAGCTATTGAAATATTAAAATGGGCAGATAATAAAACCTATACTCCAAAAGAACTTTGGGCAGAATTAAATTTAGGAGACAAAAGATCTAATTCTCAAATGGATGTTGTTTTAGCACTTTGGAATGAAGGGTTGATTGTGAAGTAAGAAATAATTTAGATTAAAAAAAAGAAAAGTACAATTATGATTATCTATAAAGATTACGAAAAGCAAGTTTATGATTGGCTCATTCAAAAGCATGAAGTTGATCCTAGTTTTACGTTTTCATTGAGGCAAAAATCGTCAAAAGATACTAGGTTAGATTATTTTGTAGGGACAGAGAAATCACGATATTTTGCACTTACATTCTGGAACATACCTGTTGGCGGATATGCTGGTTCTTCTGGAGATTGTATAAACTTAGTTTTTAAATTTTCCTCAGATTATCAAACGTATGGTTATGATTTAAAACTGACACAAACAAATACTCCTCAAGACAATCAAAATAGCTCTGTATTAAACGTAATTAAATCCTTAATTACACCTATTAAAGAAAATATAGGCACCTCTTATATCAGTGATTTAACTAATAAAACTAATACAATAAGATCAAAACCCAAAAAAGAAAAATATACAGATCTTAAGGATATGCTACAAGACATTGATGAAGACTTGTTAAAATTTATCCCATTAGTAAACAAACATATTGAAATAGAGAGACAGAAAAACCCTGAATTTGAAGCGCATAGAATTTCGTTAGAGGAATTTGAAAGTATGCAAGAAAAACTTAAAACTAGATTTGAAAAATATCAGTTTACGGATAAAGAACCTAATTACTGGATCTTTCAAGGGAATCCTGATATTTACAACATTACTAATGCCTTAAAAGCAGCACACCTAAAAAGTTGGAAAGTAGCAGCACATAAAGATAAAATAGCTATTGGTGATAAAGTTATTATTTGGCAAACAGGAAAAAACGCAGGGTGTTATGCACTTGCTGAGGTTACTTCTGAAGTAAGTGTTTTTGAAGAAGAACCACATGAACAATGGTATTATACCGATAAATCGGATGCTTCGGCAACAGATCGTGTGAAAATTAAAATTACAGATTACTATGCAGATAGTCCAATATCCGATGAAGACATAAAAGGGAATCCCTGTTTTTATGATTTTAAGGCAGGTAATCAAGGTACCAATTTTAGATCAAGAAAAGATCAATATGAGGAAATAAAGAGTTTGTTTAACTCTAAAAATTCATTTGAAAAAGTAAAATCAAAACTAGATCCATCGATTTTTGAGGAGTTTATTTCTTTTGTAAGATCATTAATTAAAACATTTAACTTAAAGCCAAACGATCCAAGGATTGTTTTTAGTGTTAGAGGCTATAAATTAAACTTTATTGTTGGTCAAAAATACTGTGTAAATGTTTACAGTTCTATAAACAAACAGAATTTTGGATTGATTTCTACCGATAAATTATCAAATAATAATGAAAAATTTGCAGGTAAGTCTCCCCAAACCTTTTACAATTATTTAGATAGCCTTGTGGTTGGTGAAAAAGAAAAGCAAAGCGTTTTAGAGGCTGTAGAATCAGTTTTGGATAAAACAACTAAATCTGGTTATTCTAGATCCAATGATATTGTATTTCAAAATTACGTCTTTCAAGTAGAAGCTAACGAAGAAAAAAACATGAAACTACCAACAAATCAAATTCTATACGGTCCTCCAGGAACAGGGAAAACGTATTATTTAAAAGATCAATTGTTTGATACATATACGCTTAGGAAAAATGCTATTACCAAAGAAAAGTTTTTTGAAAATAAAATAATGAATTTAACTTGGTGGCAAGTAATCGCAATTGCACTTATTGAAAATGGAACGTCAAAAGTAAATGAGATTTTAGAGAATAGATGGGTAAAAACGAAAGCATCGTTATCAGAATCTAAAAATGTGAGAGCTACCATATGGGGAACATTACAAATGCACACGATAACTTCTTCAGAAAATGTAGCATATAAACAACGTCAAAATCCGTTAATTTTTGATAAGAATAATGATAAAATGTGGCAGTTACTTGAAGAAGAAACAAAAGAGCAAATTCCTGAAGTATATGATATAATAGATGAGGTTAATAACTTTAAGAGCAATAATGAAACAGTTATAAAAAATTACGATTTCGTAACATTTCACCAATCTTTCGCTTATGAAGATTTTATAGAAGGAATCAAACCTGTTTTTCCTGAAACAGAAGAAGAAACTAAAGATTTAGGATATAAGATTGAAGATGGTGTTTTTAAAAAATTGTGTACAAAAGCAAAAAATGATCCTTTAAATAGATATGCTATTTTTATTGATGAAATAAATAGAGGAAATGTTTCTGCTATTTTTGGTGAGTTAATAACGCTTATTGAAACCGATAAACGAAGTGGTGCTAAAAATGAAATGAGCATAAAGTTACCATATTCTAAAAAAGAATTTAGTGTGCCTTCTAACTTGGATATTTATGGTACCATGAACACAGCAGATAGGTCTGTAGAGGCATTAGACACTGCATTAAGACGTCGTTTTGAGTTTAAAGAAATGATGCCAGATCATACAGTTATAGAAAA
Source organism: Polaribacter sp. (assembly GCF_051251875.1). Lineage (GTDB taxonomy): Bacteria > Bacteroidota > Bacteroidia > Flavobacteriales > Flavobacteriaceae > Polaribacter. The sequence continues at coordinate 62,079 of NZ_JBPOGL010000020.1, read as the reverse complement.
CGAAAAAGTAAATGAGATTAAGCTATCTGAAGTTTTAAAAAAGATAAATGAACGTATAGAATTATTAATAGATAGAGATCATGCCATTGGTCATTCGTACTTTTTTAATGTAAATTCAGAAGAAAAACTAGCCAAAGCTTTTACTACTAAAATAGTGCCTTTATTGCAAGAGTATTTTTATGGTGATTATGGTAAAATAGGATTGGTGTTAGGGAAAGGGTTCGTAGAAAAGAAAAAAAATGATGATATCAATTTTGCTGATTTCTCGTATGAAAACTCAAATGATTTTAAAGCGCCTTCATACCTTCTAAAGCAAGTAAATGAAGATAATGTAATTGATGCAGTTCTATCATTGTTAGGAAAAAAGCAAGCGGAATAATTGATAAGAAATAAGACAATATCGGTTTTTGAACACCAACGTTTGTATGTTGGTGAGAAAGGTTTTAGGCAAGTACATTTAGATGCGCTATTAAAACTGAATGAATATCATGATGGTAATTATTTTGAACCTATTGCAAAAGGGATCAAATTTAATCAGTATGTTGGTGTAATTCAGGTAGATGGTTTAACTATTGAGATTCACCCAAAAGCAGATAAAGAGGATTCAGATACTAAATGGAAAGGTGTTTTATTAAAAATGTTACAAGCATGCGGAAAGCTTAAAGCGGAATCTTCTGGAGCAGCACATGTTAAAAGACAGCACCTTAATTTACTAGAAGTTTATTTTGAACTGTACTTATTAGAAGTAGAAAGTTTGGTTAGAAAAGGTTTGATTAAAAACTATAGAAAGCAAACACAAAATACAAAAGCATTAAAAGGTAAATTAGAATTTGCAGGACATATTCGAAAAAATATAGTCCATAAAGAACGCTTTTATACTACGCATCAAGTGTACGATAGTAATCACTTTTTACATCAAGTATTACAAAAAGCATTAATTATTGTTACTCAGTTTACAAACGGAACGAGATTGCAGGATTTAGCAAACAGAGTGCAGTTAAATTTTCCAGAAGTAGATCAAAAAACTATTACCGAAAAACAACTGAATGAAGTTCGGTTAAATAGAAAATCTGTAGGATATGCGAATGCATTAGAGTTAGCGAGGTTAATTATTTTAAATTATTCGCCCGATATTTCAAGTGGAAAAGAAAAGATGTTGTCTCTATTGTTTGATATGAATGAATTATGGGAAACTTATGTTTTAAAGCAGTTACAGAAGGCTTGTATAGGAACTGATATAAAAGTATCAGGACAAGAATCTAAATCTTTTTGGGGAGGTAATAGTTTAAGACCCGATGTTGTGTTGCGTAAAGGTTCTCAAAAATTTATAATCGACACAAAATGGAAAAGACCCAAAAACAGTACAGCTTCAGTGAGTGATTTACGTCAAATGTATGCGTATTGTCGTTTTTGGGATGCAGAAAAAGCATTGTTATTGTATCCTGGAGATCCCCGAGAAAATAGTTTTAAATCGTACTTAACAGATGATTATGCTATAGATGAAGAAGAAAATCATTTACCAATAGAGCATCAATGTAAAATGGGCTTTGTTTCTGTTTTAGAGGATGGAGAACTGGATGAGGTTTTAGGTGAGAAGGTGTTGAAGTTATTAGTTTTGTGATTAAGAATTAAGTTGTTATAGGTTAAAAAAGCTTTTAATGAAGTAAATGATTAAGGTTAAGCAGACAAATGTTTACTACGTTTAGATTATGGTAAATAAATTACTTAAAAAAAGGTTAACCAACTCTTATTGATTATTACGGAAAACCGTAATAAAATTAGTTTTTATTAATTTAATTTTGATTCTTATTATTAAAAGTTAGATATTTTGTTATATTTGGTAGGATTAAATGAAAATTGCTATTTCATCTTCTACATATTACCTAATTAATCAAATTAATATAATTAATTGTTTACATAAGAATTTTTTGTAATTGTAATCTATTATCCTATGCTAAAAAAAGTGTTTAAAACATCAATCTTTTTATTGTTCAGTCTTTTATTGTTCAGTCTTTTATTGTTTTGTTGTAAATCAGATAGACCTCCAATTAATAAAAAAACTCCAGTGAAGGAGATTGTTGTACAGCCACATAAAATTAGCAAAATCAACAAAGTAAATTTCTATTTTGAGAATTCTTTGAGTATGAATGGTTATCTAAATGGAGATAATTTTCAGCAAACAGTTAGAAGGATATTGTTAAATGTAGACCAAGATAGCCTTTCTACTTACTTTGTAAATACAAAAGAATACACTCAAACCAATCTTAAAAAGAAAATTGCTGATAAAAAGATTGCAACTTCAGGGATAGGGAATTCAGATCATAAATTTATTTTTACCAATGCAATAAAAAAAGCTAAAGGCAATAACTTAAGTATTGTTATTACAGATGGAATTTACTCTATGAAAGATGGTAATATTTCTTTGGTTGAGATTGATATTGAGGATGCCTTTAAAAAAGCCCTGAAACAGAATGAACTTGAAACCGTGGTTCTAAAAATGACATCGAATTTTAAAGGAAGATATTATTCAGAAAGTTGTAAGAAAAAGGGAGGGACACAGATAGATCAAGTAAGACCTTATTATATACTATTATTCGGAAACAAAAAAGTTATAGATAAAGCTCTTAATGAAATTGTAGTTATTGAGGATTTAGAAGGTTTTGATGAGCAAGCTAGATTTTTAATTACAAAAGATTTAAAAATAAATTATTCAGTACTTACAAAAGGAGAAGAGAAACAAGGGGAATATATCGTAAAGAGATCTAGTAAATTATATAATGTAAAAGAAATTGAAGGTGCTGAGAAATTTACAAAAAGTGGTTTGCTTCTAAAAAACAGGTATTTGCAATTTGGTGTTGCAGTAGATTATTCGACTCTTTCTATTCCAAGTAACTATTTAATAAACCCTATAAATTATTCTATTGAAAATAATACAGGGTATAAGGTCGATGAAATAAAAACTGTTGAAGATTTATCAAAAAATAGTCAGACCTATAAATGGATTCAAGACCTTAATAAAAAAGGAAATATGAATTACACTCATGTCCTAGTAGTAAAAGCTAAGTCAGATTTATATGGAGATCTTAAGGTGAACTTGGAGATGAATTTTCCTTCATGGATTTCCAAAACTGGCTCTGAGAATGACTGTGAAATAAAAGATGACAGTTCTACCACATTTGCTTTTGATCGATTAATGAATGGTATTTCAAAAGCCTATAAAAAAGTAAACAATAGAAACAATTTTTTTGAACTAAAAATTAATATTAAACCTTAATAAAATTATGAATGAAATTGTAGCAACTCTTTATGACCGATTGTTTGATTGGAATACCTATCAAGAGTTATCGGGTATGGTGTTTAATAATCAAGATTATGGTAAACTAGGGTGGGTGTTAATCATAGTCCCTATCCTTACATTGACTGTTTTTTATAAGTTTTGGGATCCAGTTAGTAGTTCTAAGTTAAAATGGTTTTTATCCTTACTATTCGTAATGATAATCTCATATATAGGAACATCAATTATACTTTATAATAACTTTGAGATTATTCAATACATTGGAAATTATACTGGTGAAAATGGGGAGCCAAGTGCGGATTATTTTATTTTTCAAATGAGTGTAATAACATTGATCTATTCGCTTGTATTATCAATTGTTTTATCAATAATTCCATTCAGATTAATAAGTACTAATAATAGTTACAATCCTTTTTAAATTATGGCAAAGAAATTATATGTTTTTGGAATTGGAGGAACTGGTTCTAGAGTAATAAAGGCGCTAACCATGTTATTCGCTTCTGGTGTAAAATTAGAGAATGATTTTGATATTGTAGTGCCAATTATAATAGATCCAGATACAGCAAATGGAGATTTAAATAGAACTGCAGATATCTTAACAAAATATCAAAATATTGTAAGTAAAGTGGGGAGTGAAAATGAATTGTTTGGAACTAAAATAAAGACACTTGTTCAGCTTACAAATGAAAATAGTCCTAATTTAAGTAACAACTTCAAGTTTGGTATAGATGGTAGTGGTCAAGAATTTGGGCAATCTATAGATTATAACGGATTAGATGATGAAAATAAAGCATTGATAGACTTACTATTTAGTGAACAAAATATTAAAGCGGATATGACTGTGGGCTTCAAAGGAAACCCTAACATAGGAAGTGTTGTTCTAAATAAAATTGTAGATTCAAATGAGTATAACGAGTTTTCAAATTCATTTAATCAAGGCGATGCAATTTTTATTATTAGTTCAATTTTTGGAGGAACTGGAGCTTCTGGATTTCCTTTGTTATTGAAAAATTTAAGAATTAATGACCCAAGTAGACATAATTCAGACATAATTAGTAAATCAACCATTGGAGCTATTTCATATTTACCATATTTTAAAGTATCTGATGGGAATAATGACGAAAAAGAGATTGATTCTACAACATTTTTTGGAAAAGCAAAAGCGGCGTTAAGTTATTATGAGCATGCTATTTTTAATAACAAAGATATGTTGAATTCTTTTTATCACATAGGTGATAAAGCTAATAATAACATGAAATATGCCGAAGGGAAAGCAGATCAGAAAAACGATGCACATTTTGTTGAATTAGCAGGAGCATTAGCAATTATAGATTTTGTAAAAAGCATACCAGTTATTACCCAAAGTAACCAAGTAACTATAAAAGAATTTGGGGTAGAAGATGGTAGTACAAAATTGAAATTTGACAGTTTAGGGCAGGATACCAAGGATAAATTAAAGGTACCGTTGTCTAAAATGTACTTGTTTGACAAGTTTATTGAAAAATCTATGGCTGAATTATTAAAATCACCAGGAAAGTATAATGGTGAAAGTGGAGTTGAGAAAGATTTTTACAATTCAGATTTTTATAAAATAGAATTCATTCCGTTTTTAAATTATTTTAAAAAATGGATGGACGAAATGGGAACAAATGAGATTTCTTTTACTCCTTTTCATGAAAACCAAAATCATGATTCTTTATTAGATTTTATAATTGGAAACGAAGTTTCTCGAGGAAGTTCACTTTTTTCAAAAAATAAAGCTAAAGGAGACTTTTTAATTAAAAGGGCTCATAAAATAGTGAGCGAAGGAAAACTTAATAACATTACCGAAGAAGAACGTTTTATTAAAGTATTTGATAAGATTTTAACGGAACAACTTAATAACATTTTAAATTAATAAAAGATGGGAAAGAAAGTTTTTAGAATACATAATCAAGGTGCTTTAACTAATGATTGGTTTTCATCAACTCCAATTAATGCAGTATTAATAGATAGTATAGATACAGATGGAGGAGATGGGAAAAAGTTACCTACTTCCATTCCAAGCCCATTTGCAAGAATTGATTTAGTAAGAACAGCATTTAACATTATTGGTAATAGTGGTCATTTAGACGGTGTTGAAAAAATGGGGAAAGCCGTAGCTTCTGACAATCATAAATTAATTTCTGATGCTTTAGATATAGGTCAAATTATTTTTAATTATGATAAATACAAAGATGATTTAGAATTTGTTGCTTGGGATAAAGTAACAAGTTTAAACAAACTGTTAAACGGGAATGAACAGCAGAGGCATTTAGGAAATACACTTGACTTATTTTTAAAACAAGACAGTCTACAGTATAATTTTAATGATTTTGATAAAATTTATATTTTAAAATACAAACATAAAATTATTGGAGGGACATCTCCACGCACTTTATTTTTTGCAGCTCCGAATTCAAAGGAGATTGATATTAAATTTGGAAATGATATCATGTTAGATGATGCTTTACATCCTTTATATAAAAGGGATAAAGAATATGTAAAGTATTTATACGCATTGTCTAAAACCGCTAACTTTAACTCTAATTTTCCTGAATTTAATAGCTATTTAATAAAATCTTTTGAGAAAATTTATAATATAGATCAGACTTTTTACAATGAGTTAATGACTATTAATTCTAATCAGTATTTAGAATCTTTACCAAATGTAACTTTTAATGGAAAAGCAGGACAACCTATAGAAGTTGTTAGAGGTCTATTGTTAAAACAATATGTATTAGATCCAATTAAAATTCAAGATAATAGTGATTTCACAATTGCAACATCAAAAACAAATGAAGGTTTTAATCCTTTGGTACTTCCAGTAGATCCTTTAAGTTCAAGCTATAAATATACTTTAGATACTTGGAATCCTACAACAATTGTACCTGTTGAAGATTCTAGATCTTTGTCAAAAAGAACATTGCCAGAACAAGGAGATTTGTATCCTTATTTAACAATGAATGATTTTTTAACAACTTCAATTATTAAGTTGCCATATGAAATAGATAAGGATAAATTTTTCACTGTTGGAGAAAATAAATATTTATTACCCCTTACAAAAAGGTTTTTTGACTATTTCAGTGTTGATGATATTTTAAATAAAAATATGATTGAACTAAATGCAAGAGCAGGCGACAGTGTAGAGATAAAATTAAGTATTCCAATTAAAAAGGGATTTATTCAATATTCAAAGATATATAATCCAACAACTAGCAATAATCCCAAAAAAGGGAGTATTGTAGAGAAATCATTTGCTTTTTCTATTTACCCATTTGTTTTTAGTGAAGAAGTAGATATAACGTATGCTTTAGGATTAGCCGATGTATTACCTGAAAATGGGAAATCCATAAGTTTAAAAGTGTTTAATTCTAAACAAAAGAATGCAAGTATTTCTGTACATCAAAAGCAAAGGTCAGAAACTCCATACATAACTACACAAACTATTGTAGAAGACCGTTTTGATATAGTTTCTATTAAATATGGAGACTATGAGAATTATTTAATACCAACCTGGTCAAGCTATAATGGAAATGGTGGAGATGATTATGAATTTTCTATTGACTTTGGAACAACAAATTCTCATATTGAATATAAAATTGAAGGACAAGGGAATGAAAAAGCATTTGATATTTCTGAAAAAGACATGCAGATAGCTTTTTTAATGCCTAATGATATACCTAAAAGGAGTGAAGCAATAAGAACAATTTTAGATGGGGAGTCGCATTTAAAACAAGAAGTAATAAGTAAGTATTTTGGTGAAGATGAATTGAGAAATTCACCTTTTAGAACCTGTTTAGTTCAGAATAAGGATGTAAATTATAGTAAACCCACGTTTGTTTTTGCAGATGCCAATGCTGCTTTTGATTATGAAAAAGTGGCTATTAGAAAATACTTAAAGGCTTTTACAGATTTAAAATGGGCAAATAGTAAAACAGATAATAATGCAAGGTTAACTCATTATATTGAGGAGCTATTATTGTTATGTAAAGGTAAAGTGTTAAGTAATAATGGAAATATAAGTAATACAAAAGTTACTTGGTTTTACCCTGTAAGTATGTCTTCGTCTCATTTAGGAACGTTAAGAACAATATGGAAAAAGAATTTTAAAAAAGTTTTTGGGAGTAGTATAGATGAAAACAACTTGATTGATTATCCAGAAAGTGTAGCTCCTTTTTATTATTACAAAGCAAAAGAAGGGCTTAAAGCCATGGCAAAACCATCTGTTTCGATAGATATTGGAGGTGGAACTACGGACATTATGATATATGCAGATGGAGAGCCTAAATTAATTTCTTCATTTAGATTTGCAGGAAATTCCATTTTTGGAGATGGATTTAATGGGAATATTAGTAGTAATGGCTTTGTGAATAAATATTATTCTGAATTTAAAGAAATTTTAATTCAGAATAATTTAAAGGCAGAATTAGAAATCTTAGAAAAATTATTTAATGAAAATCAAACGTCACAAGATTTAATTAACTTTTTCTTTTCTTTAGATGAAAACAAAAACATAAAAGATAAAAAATTAAATAACCTAAATTTTTCTGAAAAATTGGCAGGAGATAGTGATTTTAAAATCATCTTTTTATTGTTTTATTCATCAATTATCTATCATATAGCAGAACTAATGAAATCAAAAGGATTTGATACTCCTAGGAATATTGTTTTTAGTGGTACAGGGTCAAAAACAATCCAAATCTTAGATCAAGACACAAAAAAATATAGCTCATTAAAAAGTCTTTTTGAAGCTATATTTAATAATGTTTATCAAGAGAATGATACAAATATTATTGTTAAAGGAAGTGATAACCCTAAAGAAGTGACTTGTAAAGGAGGTTTTTATATGGATGGTAAAATAGATAATCTAAATCATATAGAATTGATAGAGGTAAGCGTAGGAAGTAAGGAAACTGTTGTTCAGAAGTTGAGTACTATGTCAGAATCAACCATAAAATATAAGGATTTATCTACAAATTACCAGCAGGGTGTTGTCAATAATGTTGAAGATTTTTATAAACTTTTTAATAAATTAATGATAGAACTTAATTTTAGAGACAGGTTTGATATTTCTAATAAATCAGTAGAGAAATTTAATAAGATAAAATCATTAGATCTTTTAGATTATGAGATGCAAGGTATTGAGAATTTAAAATTAGATTCAACTGAAGAAGACCCATTGGGTGAAACCTTATTCTTTTTCCCCCTTATAGGGAAATTAAATGAATTAGCGAATGAAATTAGTAACGAATAATGAATCGATGATATGAGAAAAATTGGAGGTTTGTTTGTGGTGATCTTTTTGTTTGTTTGTAATAATTATTATGGACAAACAAAACAAGATAGTATTAGTTCTTTTCAAAAAGTAAATAAATGGGCAGTGGTTAAATTAACCATTGCATATATGGAAGATTTAAAAGGGTGGCCTGCAAAAAGAGCTAAAAAAAATCAAGAATTAGAAACTTATACGAAGTTAAAAGAAGACTATGATTCATATTTAGAAAACGTAGATTTAGACAAAGTGAGTAGTCTTTTGTTAAAAGGTTGGAAGAAGACCAGAGGGAATGTGTTTGAAAATTATAAGAAAGAACTTGTGGATAGTAGTTCGACTGCGAATAGTTTTGATAAGATATATTTTGTTCCTGCTAAAGCAAGTGAAAATAAACGAAGAGAAGCTATTAAAGAAATTAAAGCCCAATACACTTCGTTCTTACCTAATACTATTGAAAAGGAAAAAGAAATTCTAAAAGTAGAAGAAGTTATCTATGATGAAAAATCACCTACAATAACCAATACGAATAAAGAAAAATCAAGTTTACTAAACACAATTGTTTATTTAGTGTTGGTGATATCACTTTTATTAATACTTTTTTTAATTATTAAATTGAAAAAAGTTTTTAAAAAGTTAGAAGTTTTAGAAAAGGAAGATAAGAAAAGGATTAAAGGAGTACAAGTCGATCATAATACGGAGTCTAAATTTAACGCAAATATTGAATTATTAAACAGTAGAATTCAATCATTAGAAAAACAAAATCAGGAATTATTAAATGATTTAAATGTAACTAAAAATAACTTAGAAATTAACCGTAATGAGAAGCCTGTTGAGGATAAAAAGTCTTTAACTAGAAATTTAAATGTTACTAAAAGACAACAGACTTTAACAAAATTAATATACTTTCCTTCACCATTTGATACCGATAGATTTGCAACCGAAGATGTAAGCGAAAGTCAAGTGTCTTTCTCATTATATGTAGCTGAAATTGATGTAAATACAAATCAAGGAGCAATCAGTTTAATAGAGACAGCAGACCTTTCTAGAGCTTTAAATTCTCCAAATACCTTTTTAGAACCTGTTTGTAATTATGAAAATGCATACAGTTCATCAGCAAGAGAAATTAAAGTAATAGCCGAAGGAGAAGTTGTGTTAGAAGGAGACGATTGGGTAGTGAAATCTAAAATTAGAATTAAATTTATTTAAAAATATGTACCAATCATTTGAAGTGCTCATAATAGTCTGTATTGTAATTTTTCAGGTTATAATTGCTAGAGATTTATATTCTAAGATAAAAGCTTATAAAGCAATTTTCGATTTTGAGGATCTACCTGTTATTACTCAAAAAAAAATTTCAAAAGGAGTTTTTAAATCTGGAGAGGTTTATGATATTTTAACATATGAAGGAGAAGCAGGTGTTATAAATATAACCTACCTAGAATATAATAATAAGAGTCGTATATTGACTACAATAGTGAAATATATAAATGTGTATTTGATTAAAAATAAAGGAGCGACTATAGATTTTCATTTAATAAAAGATATTATAGACAAGCATGCTGAAACATCACAAAATGAAATAGAAAATAGAATACCAGCTCCCCTTTACTTGGGTTTAGCTGCTACCATGTTAGGAATCATTATCGGTCTTTTTTCTGTTAATTTTGATGCTAATAGTGATGCTTTAAATGCGATCCAACCTCTTATTAATGGAGTTAAGTGGGCAATGTCTGCAAGTGTAATAGGGTTAATAATTACAACTATATTTTCTATAAAGATTTATAAAGATGCTCAGGTTGAGGCAGACCAAGAAAAGAGTGAGTTTTTATCAAAGTTGCAATCCGAATTAATGCCCAAAATGGCAACAGGTAAAATGCCTGAGGTTGCTATTTTGTCTGATAAATTGGATGTTTTTGCAAGAAGTACGTCAGGTTCAATTTCTCATTTAGACAATATTGTTCGTACGACTTCTAATACTGTTGAAAGAGAACAACAATTAATTCAGGATATTAGAAAGTTAGATGTTTCTAAAATCACATCAGCCAATGTTCAAATATTTACTAAGCTTGATGGTATGATGGAGTCTTTTTCAAATTTTGCAAATTATTACAACAAGTTAAATAGTTCCATGGAAGGAACTTCTGATCTTGTAAATCAATTACAAAAGTTTGTTTCAACTACAGAAAATATTAATGCTGTTCTAGAAGGTGTTAAGAATAATATTGAAGAAAGTAATGCTGCAACTACATTTTTTAATTCTCATATCCAATCATTTTCTAGGTATGGAGATGCTGTAAATGAGGCTGTTGTTAATGCAGACTCTAGAATGTCAAAAGCTGTAAGTGAACTCGGTAGATTAGCAGAAGAGCAGTTTAACTCGTTTAATGGAGCAATTGCAAGCTTTGACTCAAAACTTTCAACAGCATTTACTCAATCTATTGATAAATTTACAGAAGCAATGGAGGCGCAAATATTAAGAACAGAAGAAGCGTTCGAAAATAGCACACCAAGGTTTGAAAAATTAAACAAATTAGATCAACTAGATAAATTGGATAGTATAAATTCTCGTTTGGAGAGTTTAGAAACAAATTTAGCTAGTATTTTTAATAGAAATAGCCAGGATATAATTTCAGCATTAAAAGGTGGTAATCAAATTCCTAGTAATAATAGTCCAATTTCTATACCTCAGATTAAAGAAGAGAAAAAGAGAAAATCAACTTTAGAAAAGTTATTACCAGGATTACAGATTGGTACTTACGTCGTTATAATAATTTTTGGTGTGTTTAGCTTATTAAGGTATTTAGATTTTATCAATTAATGAAAAAATCTAATTTCTTTTGGGTCGGGTATGCAGATTTAATGACAAGTTTGTTTTTTATAATGTTAGTGCTTTTTGTTGTTACTATTAGTTTTCTCCAATTTAAAATGAAAGAAAATGAACGTATTATTGTGGAGAATAAAGACTTGTTTAGAAACAATTCAACATTAATTAGCTCATTACAAAATAAAGAAAAACAGTTAAATATTGAAATTCAACGTTTAAATAGGTTGTTAAAAATTGAAGAGCAATTTAAACCTTTAGAAGATAGCCCTTATTTTGTTTACCTAGATCAATGTAAAAAATTTGTAGCTAGAGATTTAATAGGGAAACAGATTTTTGAATCTAAACAGACTATTATTAAGAATGAATTTATTGAGGTAACTGTTAGGGCGGGTGAAGTTTTAGAAAACTTTCTAAAAAATATGCAAAATTCTAATCCTGATCAATCTTATTTATTAGTAATTGAAGGTAATATGGCTAATGAGTTAGATAAGAGTATTAATATTAATGATTTATGGGGATATAAAAAAAGTTATGAAAGAGCTTTAGCTGTATATAATCTGTGGCAAAAAAGGTCTATTGATTTTAGAAAATACAATGTTGAAGTTATGATTTGTGGAAGTGGATTTAATGGTTTGTGTAGAGATAAGGAAGAGGGTAACAATAAAAGGTTTTCAATTCAAATAATTCCAAAAACAGAAAACCAGTCAAAAAAAAATAGAAAATGAAAAAATCAGGCTTTTTTTGGGTTAGCTATGCCGATTTAATGACGAGTCTATTCTTTGTTATGTTGGTCTTATACATAGTATCATTTACTTTTTTACAATCTAAGCAGGGTATTTTAGAGGTGCAAGCACAACAATTAGCGGAAATTAAAAATGTTCAAAAGGCTATTGAAAGTTTAGATACAACCTACTATCAATTTGACAAAGAAAACAAAAGGTATAAATTAAATATTGATGCCAGATTTCGACCTAATAGTTCAAATTTAAATGACATTCCAATAAATAAAAGAAATGAAATATCTAAAGCAGGAAAAAACTTATATGATAAAATTGAAAGTATAATTGATACAAGTAAAACAATAGACTATTTGTTAATAATAGAAGGAAGTACTCAAAGGTATAATAACAATTGGCAAGAAGGTCCTAATTTAGGTTATAAGTTAAGCTATCAGCGTGCACTATCCTTATACAATTATTGGAAGAAAGAAGGAGCCGATTTTAGAGGTTTAGGAAGCCAATGTGAAGTTATCATTGCTGGTAGTGGTTATTTTAGTCAATCAAGAGATGAACTTAATGAGAACAATAATAGACGCTTTACAATTCAAGTAACCTCTAAGGTAGGTAAGTTCTTGCATAAGAAAGAAGTACCTTTAAAAGATGCACAAGAAGAGGAAGTAAGTGAGAGTTTTTTTGACAAGTTATTTAATTAGAAAGAATGAATTTTAAATTATTAATTGTAAGTGTTATTGTGGTGTTACTACTAGTTTTAACATCGTCTTGTACAAGTTGTTCTAGGTCGGGGAGAGCACAAATTATTGCAATGGCAAAAAAGGAGGGACGTAAAAAAAATACAATCCCAGAACCAAATACAATTATAAAAGATATAGCTCCCAAAATTATTGAAATTGAAGATGTTGTAACTCCAAAAGAAAAAAAAGTAATTAATAAGGAGTTGGTTAAGAATAAAATTCCTGAGGTAGAAGGTAACTTAATACAGGTAGAAGGGTTGGTGTTAAAAGAAGTTAGAGAATTAACGATAAAGTTAGGTGCAACTAGTTCTCAGTTAGATCAAATTTCTAAAATGAAAAAACATGTACAAAAGGAATGGCATTATATATTTGATCCTGCCACAGGTCATGATACTTGGAGGTCTGCCGAGGCAACAATTTCATTAAAATACCAAGGAAAGTATTCTGGTGATTGTGATGATTATGCAATTTTATTAGCTTCTTTTGCTAGACAGATAGGGTTAAATTCGAGAGTAGTTGGTGGGTTTGATGGAGATTCAGGTCATGCATTTGCAGAATTTGAAATTAATAAAAGTGATTTGAAGAGTCGTTATCTAAACGGTTTTGATTATCGATCAATGAATGGTTCTTATTGGGTTAGTTTAGATTGGTTTAAAGGAAGTGAGCATAATCGTTTTACGAATAATACAGAGATTTTAAATGGGATTTAGATTATTGAAATATAGTTATATAGTTGTTTTTTTTTCAATATTTAGTTGTCAATCAAAAAGCTCGAAACAATACGAAAACAATATTAAAGCAATAACACAATCAATAGGAGTAGAGGTAAAAGAGAATTCTTCTAATGATTCTACAAGAAAACAAATTTTTTCTTTAATAACTTGGAATGTCCAAGATTTAGGTAGAACTAAGAATGCAGAAGAAATTATTGAAATTGCTAAAATTCTTAAAAATTTTGATCTTGTAGCTATTCAAGAAGTCGTGGCAAAAGACCCTGCAGGAGCTCAATCAGTGGCTAAAATTGTCGACGAATTAAATAGAATGGGGAGTAAATGGGATTATCAAATTAGTAATCCTACAAAAAGTCAATCTGTATACATGTCAGAACGATATGCTTTTCTGTGGAAAACTTCAAAAGTTAGTTTACTAAAAAAGGCATATTTAGATAAAGAATTAGAGGATAAGTGTTTTAGAGAACCATATATGGGCATGTTTAAACTAAGAAAAGGAGAAACTCCGTTTTATGTGGTCAACTTTCATTCAAGAAAACACAATGATCATCCAGAAGAAGAAATTAAATTTTTCAAAGATTACCCAAAAAGGTTAAATACAAATAATATTTTTATTGTTGGAGATTTTAATTTAAACGAACGTCATAAGGTGTGGAATGATCTATATAACTTAGGCTTTAAAAGCGCTGTTAAAAATAAAAAAACTACCTTAAAAATGAAATGTAAGAAAGATGTTTATTTAAACCATTCTATTGATAATATATACTATAATTCAGCAGAGGTACAGATTGTTAATTCAAATCATTTGGATTTTGTTAAATCATGTGATAATTTAAAAACTGCCAGAATGTTATCTGATCATTTACCTGTTTTTTTAGAATGTATTATTGATTAAATTTCTTAGTTATGAAAAATATTGTTTTTCTATTGATATTAAGCGCTTGCTTTATAAATTGTAATTCAGATAGAGTGTATGATAAAAAAGGAAATGAAATTATAGATACCTTTAATAAAATACCTGTTTATCTACATCAAGGTAAAAATACTAGACATAAGGCTTCTGATGGTTATAATTACGGTTTAGAATGGCAATGTGTAGAGTTCGTAAAAAGGTATTATTATGATCATTTAAAACACAAGATGCCAAATACCTTTGGGCATGCAAAAAACTTTTATAATCATGGTTTAAAAGATGGGCAAAAAAATACAGCAAGAAATCTCACACAATATTCTAATAAAAGCAAATCTCAACCAAAAGTAAATGATCTAGTAATAATGGATGGCCATACTTTTAATAAATACGGTCATGTTGCAATTGTATCTAAAGTTAGTGACAATGAGGTTGAGATTGTTCAACAAAATGTAGGTAGAATGTCTAGAACAACTTTTAAGTTGATTCACAAAAATGGAATATGGGAAATTGAGAATGATTTATTGTTAGGCTGGCTTAGAAAATAAGTCTACTATATTCAACTTAAGAATAGGGGGGCTAAGTTTTAAATATGTTTACTACGGTTAATTTTTCAAGATAAATATAGAGAAGCCAATTTGTTTTGGAGTAAAATATCAAAATTGAAATTTTTAATTAAACATGGTAGGAATGCAAAAATTAGTTCCATTTTTAGAAAAGTTATTTTAAAGCAAACTGGTGGTAAAATAAAAACCTTAACAATTGGTGATATGCAAAAAAACAACCATGGTTTTTAAATTAAATTAGTCTGTAAGTGCTATTAAAATAAAGTCAAAAGAATAATTTTTACATTCAGGACAATAATTATCTTTTTCATTTAAACGAAAACTATAGTTTTGGAAAGTAAACCCTTCTTCATTTTTACCTTTCAAAATGTCTTCGAAGTAATACAAATAGTTTGCTTGTTTTTGGGTTCTAAAATAATTCACATTTCTAAATATACCAGATTTTTTGTGGATTGCTGGCACAGGATTATTAATTGCGAAATTCATCATATTTCCTCCAAAATTAAATTCTTTTTTAAAACCACAATTTTCACATTCTGCAGAAATAATACTTCCCATTTTTTTATTTAAATATATCCAAATTAATTTATGCTGCAACTTTATTCTTAATTATAGATAATTAAATGATTTTCAATTACTTTTTAAATTATTGAAATTATTTAAGAAAAATCACTAAATTGCAACAAGAATAATACAATAATAATCTGAACTAAGCTGAACACGTTTTAGAACACGATTTAAATAATAAAAAGGTTAAAATTCAGTAAGTCAATGATTTACGTGAACTCATAACCCGAAGGTCACTGGTTCGAGTCCAGTTCCCGCTACAAAGCAAGAGTAATCAGCAATGATTACTCTTTTTTTTGTTTTTAATTCAGCTATTCTTCGTGGTCAAGACAAAAATAGATCAAAACAATAAAATGTGAAGTACTTTAAAAATTAAGTACTTTTTTGTCTAGTATCATTATTATATTTAAATCTTTACAACAGCTTATACAGTTCATTTATTAATTTCTTAAATAGTATATTTGAGTTTCTAAAATGGAATAAATATTCATGGATACTATCAAAGTAGATTCTAAAATAACGATTGAAAATTGGGTAAACGAATACAGTGATACTCTTTTTTCTTGGGCTTTTTATAAAACCTCTTCAAAGGAAACTGCTGAAGATTTGGTGCAGGATACCTTTCTAGCTGCTTACAACAAAATAGATTCATTTAAACGGAACAGCCAACCTAAAAGCTGGTTGTTTTCAATTTTGAATAATAAAATTATTGATTATTATAGATTAAGCGCCAAAACAAGCAAAAAAACGGTTAGTCTGTCGGAAGATAAAGGACATGAGATTTCTGAAGGGTTTTTTGATGCATCAGAAAATTGGAAAAGCACTACTACAAACCCTTTATGGAACCAAGATGAAGAGTTGTTGGATAATCCAGAATTTAATAATGTATTGAAACATTGTATGGATGATTTGCCTGAAAAATGGAATTTTGCAATCTCCTCAAAATATCTAACAGATAAAAAAGCCGCAGAAATTTGTCAGGATTTAAATATTACGGTGTCCAATTATTGGCAGATCGTTCATAGAGCTAAACTGGTTTTAAAAAAATGCTTGGAACTCAAATGGGTTTAGTTTGTTTTAAAAAATATAAAAAATGTTATTTAAAAGAATACTGGGTAAAATGGTGAATTCATGTAAAAAAACAACCGAATTAATTGATAAAAAATGTATTACTTCATTATCAATTAAAGAGAGAATGCAATTGTATTTTCATACGTCTATGTGTAAAACATGTTCTTCTTATGAGCGTCAATCTAAATTTTTAGATAAAGCAGTCTCTAAATTCTTTCGTAATGCATCTAAAAGCAATGCAGATTCGTCTGAAGAAAGAAAGCGAAAAATTATTGAGAAAATCAAAAAGTCTTAAATAAATAGTTGGTTAGTAACCTTAAAAATAAAAGCATCACAAGAGATTGTGGTGCTTTTTTTGTGGCCATCAATAGCTTATTCTCACCAATACCATTTCTTATTTGAAATCACAGGAATAAACCTCCCTTTTTTCTCAATAGCAATTTTAAGCACAAATTAATGTACTTAAAATCAGGTAAATATAATTTTATTTTAGTTTTTTTTAAATTTAATTGTCAGGAACTAATGAAGTTAAAGTCTATTCATTCAGTTAAACTAAATTTAAAATAACCTTTATTATGACAATCAAAAAGAAAATTTTATTAACGGTAACTACAGGAATCATAATTGCACTAGGAATAGTGTTCTATATGTTTAACGCGCCAGCAAGAGATGTGCAAGCTACCCAAACAGATTTTAGTTATAGCGCAAGCGCTATTGTTAATGAATATCTTACAGACGCTAAAGTTGCAAATGACAAATATCTAGACGAAGAGGGGGTTTCTAAAGTTTTAGAAATCAAAGGAACCGTTGCCAATATCTCTGAAGATTTTAAGAATCAAAAAGTAATATTACTTAAAAATGCCAAAGATAATGCTGGTGTTAGTGCAACTTTCACTAAAGAAACCAACGCTCATACCACCAATGTGAAAATCGGCGATGAGATTACCATAAAAGGTGTGATACGTTCTGGTGCAGCATACGATCCTGATTTAGAAATGTACGAAAATGTAATCATAGATAAATGTGACATCGTGTCCAAATAAATAAATAAATAAATAAACAAATAATAATTAATTTAAATTTTAATAAAATGAAAAGCACATTCTTAACCCTAATCGCATTAATAACTATTTCAATAACAGTTTCTGCTCAAAAGCAAATGAGCACAAAAACACATTTTAAATTCTTTTCTACAACACCAGTAGAAGACATAGAAGCTAATAACTATGCTTCTGTAGGTACTATTGATCCTTCTTCTGGAGATATTGTTTTTTCTGTACCAATGCAAAGTTTTGAATTTGAAAAAGCATTGATGCAAAAGCATTTTAATAGCAAGAAATTTTTAAATACCAAAGCAAATCCAAAAGCTAAATTAATTGGTAAAATAGCGAATCTTGAAGCAGTTAATTTTACTAAAGATGGAACGTACCAAGCAAATGTAAAAGGAGATTTAACTATAAATGGAGTTACCAAACCTGTAACTGAAAAAGCAACAGTTATGGTAAAAGATGGTAAAGTGAGCCTTAATTCTAAGTTTAATATCACTTTGGCAGATTATGAAGTTGCATTTAAAAAGGGAAAACCGTCAACGAACATTGCAAAAACAGTAGAGGTTACAGTAGAAGCTGAATACTAATTTAAAGTATACATCAGGTGAAAAACAATCTTGATCTAATAATTAAGATTGTTTTTTATTTATATAGTTACAAATATTAAAAAATACCTATTTAAAAAATGTTCAATGCAAACCTATTGTAAAGAGAATTTAAATGAGATAAAAAATGTATTGCTTCAAGTAACAAATGATCAATTTACATTTCAATCTACAACATTATTTGGTGCAACTATTGGGCAACATGTAAGACATATTCTTGTAATCTATCAAAGTGTTTTTAATGGTTTTGAAACTAAGGCTGTCAACTATGATCATAGAGAACGAAATTTATTAGCGGAAACAGATACAAATTTTGCCATTCAAACCATTGATGAAATTTGTTCAATATTAAAAGAAAATCACACGGATATACAACTGATTTTGGAAGGTAATTTTTGCGAAATAGAAGGAAATCAAATTAAAATTGAAACGTCCTTTTTAAGAGAATTGGCCTATTGTTTAGAGCATAGTATTCATCATCAAGCGTTGATTAAAGTTGGTTTATTAGAACTGAAATGTTTACATTTTATAGATGACACTTTTGGGTTAGCACCAGCAACCATAAGGCATAGAAAACAAAGTGTTCAGTAGGTTTTACGCTACCACTGATGCAATTATATATTTAGAAAAATGAAGTGTGAGAAAAATAATCATTAAAAAACTACTTTGAGAACTTTAAAAAATACCGTACATAAAATCTTAAATTGGGAATATTGGAATACAAATGTGATTTATTTTCCAATATTTTTCTATTGGATATTTTTAAGCATCAAAGCACGGTCATTAGGTTTTTTTAATGCCAGTAATCCTAAAATAATAAATGGTGGTTTTGCACTTGAGAGTAAAAAGGAAATTTATGATTTAATTCCTAATCAATATTATCCAGACACGCTGTTTTTTAAAGCTCATGAAACATTGGGTACTATAAAGAAGGCGTTAGAAAGCACTACTATTAATTTTCCGTTCATAATAAAACCAGATATAGGCTTGCAAGGTTTAAGAGTGGAAAAAATTAATTCTTGGAAATCATTAGATGCATATTTACTAAAAACAAATTATGATTTTTTAGTGCAAAAATGTATCAATTATCCATTAGAAATAGGCGTGTTTTATTACCGAATTCCGAACCAGAAGCAAGGAGTTATTTCAGGAATTGTGAATAAGGAGTTTTTAATAGTTACGGGAAATGGCAAAAATACAGTTCATGAACTTATAGAACAAAATCCAAGATTTGCTTTGCAATTAGCAACTCTGAAGAAAAAATATGGCAACAAACTAAACGATGTTCTGCCCATAAACGCACAACTTAATTTGGTGCCTTTCGGAAACCATGTAAGAGGCAGTAAGTTTACTGATGTTAGCCATAGAGTTAATGAAAAACTTCTGCAAACAATCAATAACATTTGTTTACAAATTCCAGATTTTTATTTTGGACGCTTAGATATAATGTTTCAATCTTGGAAAGATATAGAACAAGGAAAAAACTTTTCTATCATTGAACTTAATGGAGCAGGAAGTGAGCCTACTCATATTTATGATCCTAAACATTCCATCTTTTTTGCTTGGAAAGAGATTATAAGACACTATGATATTTTATATAAGATTAGCACTTACAATCACCAAAAAGGGTATTCGTATTTAAATATAAAACAATCCAGACAATTGGTTGTAGATAATAAACGCTTAACCAATTATCTAAAATCCATATCATAACTATGAAGTGGATAGATAAATATAGTTTTAAGAACAACCCTTTTCTATTGGCATTTGTAATTAGCCTTGTTGGTTCTTTGCCTTTAGGTTATTTAAATGTGATTGGTTTACAAATTTTAGTTGAGCAAGGTCATGTGGCTATTGTGTCCTTTATTTTTGGAATTATTGCTATTGAGTTTTTTGTACTTAAAATAGTGAGTTTTGCTGCCAACTGGTTGGTAAACCAAAAAAAACTATTACTAGCAATTGATGTTTTTACAATCTTATTTTTTTTGAGTATTGCTTTGTATTTTATGAGTAATATTAATAATAATGAGAGTTTTAGTGTATCACAATTACAATTTGCAAAATACCCCTTTCTATTAGGGGTGGTTTTAAATGGTTTAAATGCTATTCAATGGCCTTATTGGTCTGGTATTTACATTTATATTTTCCGTACAAATTCGCTTAAAACAACTAAAAAAGCTAATTATATATTTATTATTGGCGCCTTGATTGGTACAGGATTAGGTATGTTGCTTTTTGCATATACGGGACATTATATTTTGGTTGAAAATAATATAGAAATTACACAGTATCTCAATCCGGCTTTCGCTTTGTTGTTTTTGATATTGACAAGCATTCAAATAGTAAAAATGTTTATTCATCAAAATAAAATAGTAAAGGAAAGGAATACAACAAGGCTTTAATTGGCAAACAATAATATTTAAAAAACACAAAAATAAACATGAAACCAAGAGAAATTTTCATCGCATTAGCAACATTTATTATACTTACCATTGGGATAACTTCTCTATTTTGGAAACCCGTTTTATGGAGTTTCATTGTCTTTTTGCCACTGTTAATCATCGGTATCTATGATATTACTCAAAAAAAACATGCCATAAAAAATAATTTTCCGGTAATAGGAAGGTTGCGATATCTTTTAGAATCTTTTCGACCAGAAATTCAACAATATTTTGTTGAAACCGAGACGGAAGGTACACCTATAAACCGCATGTTTCGTTCGCTCATTTATTCTCGAGCTAAAAATACAAACGATACCACGCCTTTTGGAACTAAATCAGATGTTTATCGTGTTGGTTATGAATGTATGGCGCATTCCATGTATCCAAAGCATCATGATGAGGTAGAACAAAATCCAAAAGTTTTATTCGGAGGAAAAGACTGTAAAAAACCTTATAATGCAAGCATCTTAAATATATCTGCGATGAGTTTCGGATCCTTAAGTAAAAATGCTGTTTTAGCCTTGAGCAAAGGTGCTAAATTAGGTGGTTTTGCGCATAATACCGGAGAAGGAGGTATAAGTCCATACCATATAGAAGGTGGTGGCGATTTAATTTGGCAAATAGGAACTGGATATTTTGGTTGCCGAACAAAAGATGGAAATTTCTGTCCAGATACTTTTGAGAAAAAGGCTATAAGTAACCATGTAAAAATGATTGAAATCAAACTTTCACAAGGTGCAAAACCGGGTCATGGAGGTATTTTGCCAGCATCAAAAAATACTGAAGAAATTGCTAAAATTAGAGATGTAGAACCTCATACAGAAATACTTTCACCAACATATCATACCGCTTTTAAGAATGCAGAAGGTTTGTTGCATTTTGTGCAGCAATTGCGAGAACTTTCAGGAGGAAAACCTGTTGGATTTAAACTTTGTGTAGGGAGTAAAGAAGAGTTTATTGAAGTTTGTGAAGCCATGAAAAAAACACAAATTTTACCTGATTTTATTACGGTTGATGGAGGTGAAGGAGGTACAGGAGCAGCACCCGTTGAGTTTACAAACTCAATAGGGTTACCGCTGCGTGAAGGTTTATCTTTTGTAGTAGATAGCCTAATCAAATATGACTTCAAAGACAATATTAGAGTTATTGCTTCCGGTCGCGTTTTTTCGGCATTTCACATGATTCGATTAATAGCTTTAGGTGCCGATACAGTAAATAGCGCGCGTGCTATGATGATGGCAATTGGTTGTATTCAAGCGTTGCAGTGTAACTCTAATACTTGTCCGGTGGGGGTAGCAACTCAGGATAAAAGTTTAATGAAAGGTTTAGACGTTAATGACAAATATGTTCGTGTAGCCAATTTTCATAAAAGAACCGTAGATAGTTATTCTGAAATGATTGCTGCCGCAGGATTGAGTCATGGTGATGAGATTCAGAGAAAACATATTTTATATCGTACTGGTCCTAATAAAATGGTAACTTATGAAGAATTATATCCAGAAATTAGATTCTAAAAAAATACATGATGGACAAAGCACTTTATTTTATGCCAGACATTAGTGGGTTTACAGATTTTGTAAATCACACAGAAGTAGAGCATAGTATTCATATTATTTCAGAATTGCTTGAAATTTTACTTGATAATAATACCATAGATTTAAAATTGGTTGAAATTGAAGGTGATGCGTTGTTTATGTATGTTACAAATATTCCGAGTTATGAGGCGTTACATCAGCAAATAAAGTTGATGCATGAAGCTTTTCATAAACACACGCAAAGTTATGATACCATGAGAATCTGCAATTGCGGTTCTTGCCGAACAACCACAAATTTAAAGCTTAAATTTTTGGTGCATTATGGTGATTTGAATTTTATTAAAGTGAAACAAATTGTGAAACCTTATGGAAGGGAAGTGATAAAAATTCATAGGTTGCTAAAAAATAGTATTTCTTCAAATGAGTATATGTTGTTTACAAAAGCTGTTTATGAATTATATACGGGAACCATTGATAAAGGTTGGAATAAGGATACAGAAATATACGATTTAAAAAGTCTCGATTATTTCTATAAAAACCTAGAAAAAGTAAAAGTTAATAGTACAGCGTTAAACCCTTTATTAGAAGGAAATATAGCGACACCTATTTTAACAATAGAGAAAACATTTAATGCCAATATTCAAGATGTTTTCACGTATATAAGCGAACTTAAATATAGGCATCTTTGGGACAAAGAAGTGAAGAGAATTGAATTTGATACCAGCAAAATAAACAGAATTGGCACAGAACATAATTGCGTTTTAAATTTTGGAAACATGAAGTTTGAAACCATTACCGAACCTTCTTCCGACGATTTAACGTATGGCGAAAGAACCAAAGAAATGCTGTTTACAGATGCCTTTTCATACTTAATTAAGCTTCATAAAATAGACCAAAATACTACCACAATTGTTCTAAATATTTCTATCACTTTTTCTACAGTTGGTACTTTTATGAAAAATACCATCCTAAAAAAGGTGTCAAAAATGTGGAATCTAAAATTAGTGCAATTAGAAAAATTATCAAAAAATAAAATTCAACTTTAATTATTACACCTATTCGTATTCCCAATTAATTATGATTACTACAAGTATGAAAAGCCAAATATCTTTAGCAGCGCTTTCAAGCTCATTATTGCTTACTGTAAAATTAAAGAAAGATACAACCTTAGTAGAACACCAATTAAGATTTTTATCTTTAAAAGAATTACAGCATCAATTGAATAACGATACAGCCAAAAAGGCATTTTGGATCAATATATACAATGCGTATTTTCAGTTATTGTTTAATTCTGGAAAAACGAAACGGAAAACTATTTTCACAGAGAAATTTATAGAAATTGCTCAAAATAAATTTAGTCTAGATGATATTGAACATGGTATTTTAAGAAGGTTTTGATGGAAGCCTGGTTTTGGTTATCTATCATATCCTTTTGTATCAACATTAATTAAAGATTTAGCAGTTCAAACAATTGATTATCGCATTCATTTTGCTCTAAATTGTGGTGCCAAAAGCTGTCCGCCCATAGCTTTTTATACTCCAGAAAAATTGGATGAAGAATTAAACTTTGTCACGGAATCATTTCTTGTTTCTGAAACCACTATTGATGAGAAAAATAAAACCGTATCTACATCAAAATTACTGTATTGGTACTGTGGTGATTTTGGTGGTTACTTCAAAATAAAAAAGGTGTTGAAAGATGTTTTAAATCGAGATTTTACAAATTATAAACTCTTATTTAAGGAGTATAGTTGGGAAACCCAATTAAACAATTTTATGTAATATAAAAGTTTTGATTTTATTTTAAATGATTTTTAGAAATGACAATTTTTAATACATTTTGATGTTCATTTTACCTGTCGTTTCATCAAAATAGAAATACTTTAAGTAGATCCACAATAACAAGTAAATTAAAAAAAAGAGTACAGATTGTCAGGATTTTAACATTGGTACGTCTATTCACAAAATAATTTATAGTTTATAAATGCAACTTACTTTTCAGACCTTATGGCAAAAAATTAAACAACCTTTTAGACAAGGTATCAGTGGAACTCAAATTGCAAAAGCCATCATTGTTAGTTTATTGGTTACTGTGTTCCCAATATTTGGCGTCACTACAATTCTTCTAACTTTTTTAGCTGTTAAATTGAAGCTTAACTTACCAATTATGATTGTGGTTAGTTATGTAGCAACCCCTTTACAGTTTCTGCTTTTTATGCCATTTATTCATCTGGGAGAGACTATTTTTAATGCAAAACACACGCTTTTAACAGTTTTAGAAATTAAAAATGCTTTTGAATCCTCGTTTTTTAATACTATAAAACAGCTTGTTTTTGAATTAGTTTGTGGTATAAGTGGTTGGTTAGTATTGGCGTTACCAATTGCTTTATTGAGTATTTTGTTCATAAATAAAATAGACGTATCTAAAAATAAAACAGTCTGATGTTAATTTTTTTAAAGAATTTTTTCATGTTGATTTTAAGTTTTTCTCAAAAGAAATTAATTTTTCAAATTTCAAATTTTAATAAATTATAGTATATGCAACTCACAAAAAATGTAGGCTATCTAGGTCTTTTAGGAGCAATATTAGTAGGAGTAGGTGAATTCTATTTACATTATTCTCCTCATATTTTAGAGAGCTCAACAGATTATGAGTTTTTCAAATATGTATCACTTAAAAACTTAACAACAGGGCATTTTCTTTCCGTTATTGGTTTGCCTTTTTATTTTGCCGGTTATATTCATATATACAGAATGCTTAAATCTGGTAACGAAACATTAGCTAGAATAGTTTTAGGATTGGGTTTTGTATCTTTTGCAATAGGAGGTATTTGGATTGGTTCTCGTGCTTCAATAGGGAATATTGTTCATCTAAAAGACGCTTTAAATGTAGAGAATTATAAAATTCTTATAGACAATTATACCAATCATTTAGAGGTTCTAGTAAAAGCACTACGTATTGTTATAGCGTTACTTTCCATAGTTTTTGTTATAGCAATATTAAAAGGAAAAACCTATTATAAAAAATGGATGGCCATTTTTAGCCCTATAGCCATTCTTTTATTATTAGTAATCTTAGGGAAACTTATACCGTCAATTGGTAAATATATGTTGCCAATATTAATGAATGTAACACATTTTATACTCTTTTCACTTTCACTTTATCAATTAAATAAACGAACTAAAAACAAAAGCAATGTCTAGTAAAAAAACAAAGAATGTAACAAGCATCTTTAAAAATATCTTTAAGATTATAGGAGTTGTACTACTAGCACTTATTGCTGTGGTCATTTATTTTTTCTGGAATGATGCCGTTTCAGATAAATATGATACCACTGTAAGTGAAGATAAAATACCCAGATTTGCTCAAGTAGAATTAGATTTTATCCATCAATATAATGGCGATAAATCGCTTCCAATTGCACCTTCTGCGTTAATAGATATTGATAATGATAACGTTGATGAAGTATTTTTTGGAGGAGGAATGGATCAGGAAGATGTTATTTTAGCATTTAGAGATAACAAATTTGTAAATATTTCTTCTGAAGTTAATTTACCTAAAAAAGGAACTTTAACCACAAGTACGGGTGTAGTTTCAGTAGATTTTGACAATAATGGATTTACAGATTTGATTTTAAGTCGTGAAGATGGACTTCGAATTTACTACAATTTTGATGGTAAATTCACCGAAAAAGTTATTGATACACCAATAAATGAAAAATCTATCCCGGCAGGGTTAACTGTTGCAGATATTGACAAAGATGGTGATTTAGATATTTTTATGTCTACATATCTAAAAAAGAATTTGATGGAAGGTCAAACCATTTTTGAAGATAAAACTTACGGTGCTACCAGTGAATTATTATTAAATGATGGCCAAGAAAATTTTACCAGCATTACTAAACAAGCAGGACTTGAATATGTACATAATACATTTATGGCTGTTTTTGTAGATATAGATAATGATACCAATATAGACTTAGTTGTAGCACATGATACGGGAGAAGTAAGAACGTATAAAAACAATGGAAATCTTACGTTTACAATGAAAGAGAATCCAACAACCAACAAATTTGCATATCCTATGGGAATTGCTGTTGGCGATTACAATAATGATGGATTGGTAGACTTTATGTTCTCTAATACGGGGAGTACTTTGCCAAGGACGTTGGCAAAAGGAGATGTTAAAGATGCCTCAAAATTTAATGAAAAATGGATTTTATTACGCAATGATGGTCATTTTAAATTTACCGATGTTGCCGCCGAAACTAAAATTGCCGATTATGAATTTTCTTGGGGTTGTACATTTGCCGACATGAACAATGATGGTCTTCAGGATTTAATGGTAGCCGAAAATTATGTAGATTTTGCTCCAAATAAAATATTTCGTTTAAAAAGTCGATTTTTGGTACAAAAAGAAGATGGCACATTTGCACCTACCGAAACGGAAAGTGGCGTTGTAAATCCGCATTTTGGAATTACGGCTTTGGTGAGTGATTTTAATAAAGATGGTTATTTAGATATGATTTGGACCAATATTGATACACCATCATTAGCCTACATTAATAAAGGAGGTGTTAATAATTTTATTCAAATAGATTTAGAAGATGCAGCTAAAGACCAAGGAGCTAAAGTTACTATTACAACTGCAACAAAAACATTAACTGAGTGGTTAGTAACTGGTGAAGGTTTGGCAAGTGACCAAACCGCTTTGTTGCATTTTGGTTTAGGACAAGATACCGAAGTAAAAAAGGTAACGGTACAATATTTAAACGGAGAAACAGACGAAGTAATTAATCCTAAAATCAATACAATTGTAAACATAAAATCTGAAAGAGAAAAACAACAAATTAAAGATTCTATTTCTCATTCAAGTCAAAACTAATTAAGTAGAAAGCATACACGAAATTGTAAAATAACTTAATTTATTTTTAATAAATGACTGTAAAAAAAGGATTGTCTATTGCTATAATAATGCTATTACTCATAGGTGTTTGGGGTACTTTAGGTTTGGTGTGGAATGAAATTCAAACAGGAAATGGATGTCCTAAAATTTGGATTATTCCCGCCTGTGTAATTGTGTTTTTTTGCTTTTTAATTCCACTTATTGCACATATTTTTAATAAATGGAATCGATTGTATTTTGTTTTTACAGGACTTGCATTAACAATTGCCATTGTTGCATCTTTCATGCAATTTACGGGCAATGGAGAATGCCCAAAATTAGATAACGGAACACCAATGTGTTACTTGTCATTCCTTATATTTTCCACATTAATCGGATTAAAAATAACCTTGATAAATAAAGAAAATCGCTA
Organism: Polaribacter sp.; assembly: GCF_051251875.1. GTDB lineage: Bacteria > Bacteroidota > Bacteroidia > Flavobacteriales > Flavobacteriaceae > Polaribacter. The sequence goes on along the minus strand of NZ_JBPOGL010000020.1, from coordinate 34,403 downwards.
ATTTGAAATCGTTTAAATTATTCAAGAAACTAAAATAATAGTAAAAACTAACTAAATGAATACCATACAATTTTTTGGAGCCGATTGGTGTCCAGATTGCCAAAGAGCAAAAGCATATTTAAAAGAAAACAATATTAATTTTAATTTTGTTGATGTTGATTTAGATAAAGAGGCAACGTCTAAGGTTGAAGCAATAAACAAAGGAAAACGGATAATACCTACCATAATTATTAATGATAAACCGTACACAAATCCTGATAATGCCATACTTGCGAATTCATTAGGAATTAACAAAAATGGAAGAGTAGTGCTATATGGAGCAAACTGGTGTCCAGATTGTCAACGTGCAAAAGCATATTTACAAGATAACCATATTAATTTTCAATTTATTGAAGTAGATAAACATGATTGGGCGGCAAAATTGGTTGAAGAAACCAATAAAGGAAAACGCATTATTCCAACAATTTTCATAGATGATGTTGCGTATACCAATCCAGACAATGCTATTTTAAAAGAAGTTTTATCAATTGGTCATGAAACTGAAAAAAGAGTGTATGATAGTATTATTGTGGGCGCAGGAGCTGCAGGATTAACAGCATCTATTTATATTCAAAGAGATCGATTTAATTCATTGATTCTTGAAAAGAAAAACGTAGGCGGTAATGCTTTTCTAACTGAAAAAATTGAAAACTATCCGGGTTTTACAACTATTTCAGGACCAGAACTTACACAAAAAATGGCTGAACAGGCTAAAACCTACGGAGCAAAAATTGAAACAGGAGTTTCAGTAAATGCTATTCAAAAAACAGGAACCACCTTTTCTGTAACCACAAATATGGGGCAATATGAAAGTAAAACGGTGGTATTGGCTTTGGGGTCCACTTATCGAAAATTGGGAATTCCAAATGAAGAAGATTTAATTGGAGCTGGCATTCATTTTTGCGCAACTTGTGATGGTGCATTTTATAGAGATAAGGAAATTATTGTTATTGGTGGCGGAAATAGTGCTTTGGAAGAAGGCGTGTTTTTAGCTAAATTTTGTAAAAAAGTAACTATTGTAAATCGAAATAATGAATTTTCGGCTTCACAGACTTATATTGAAAAACTGCCATCAATTAAAAATATAGAAACCTATATGAACAAAGAGTCTGTTGAGTTTATTAAAAGTGATAAAGGCAATTTCAAAGGACTAAAGATAAAGGATGTGAAATCTGGAGAGACACAAGAATTATATGCTGATGGTGCGTTTATATTTATTGGACTTATTCCAAATACAGATAGCATAAAGGATTTTATACAGCTTAATAAACAAGGTTTTATTACTACAACAGGATTGGCTGAAACTAATGTAAAAGGCATATTTGCCGCTGGAGATTGTAGAGAAGGAGCTATCGCACAAGTAGCGGCAGCAACAGGAGAAGGTGTTTTGGCAAGTTATGGTGTACGTCAATATTTTAAATAGAATATTGCCTTCTCTGTAGTATATAACAGTAGAAAAAATATCAACAAATGTAGTTTTAGACTTAATTAGTAATTTTTTTTCATAATTTTAATAGAACTGTTTTACATGCAACTCTTGTCGTTTTAAGTAGCTTACGGAACCCATCACGCTTATTTTGTATGGAGTAATTACATTTTAAAAACGAAGTGTAAAAAGCAATTATAAACAAAAGAAACGTTTTATTTATAAACCTTACAGATATCTGTAAGGTTTTGTTTTTATAGAGACTACTTTTTCACTTGTTTGCTGATTTTTACAATAATTTGGTTGCAATTTACAAAGCCAATTGATTAAAAAGGATAAAAATATTGATGTGAAACAGGTAAATGAATAGAGCAATATTAGAATAACTCCATCTATTATAATTTCTGTTTTAGCTAAATTGTTGGGGGACATTTACGCATAAACTGATTATTTTATTTGGAGTTTCTTTTTTGCTCAAGATATTCTTAATTTATCGATGTAATGTTGCTCGTGAATAATTTAATTTTTATACGACAACTAAGGACTTATTAAAATTCCTTTTTTACAATTGATTCCCTTTTAATTTTACAAACCACATTTCAATTTTTCCTTTTCCTTTTGCTTCAATTTTTCCACGTTTAACAAAAGTGAAATCTGGGTCGTTTTTTAAAAGCTCATAGGTGTCATGACCGATATTTACTTTACCAACTTCGCCTGAACTTTCCATTCTACTGGCTGTGTTTACTGTATTTCCCCAAATGTCATATTGAAATTTTTTTACACCAACAATTCCGGCAACAACAGGTCCTGTATAAATTCCTACGCGCATTTCAAAAGAAGTTTTTCCTATAGAGTCTAATTCCAATTTACGTTTACAAATAAAATCTTGCATTTCTAATGCGGCTAGAACAGTTTTCTTTACGGAGTCATCTGTTGGCACAGGTAAACCTCCTGCTGCCATATATGCATCTCCAATAGTTTTTATTTTTTCTATACCATATTTTGTTATAATAATATCAAAGGCTTTGAAGCAAGTATTTATCTCTGCCACCAATTCTTTTGCACTCAGTTTTTCACTTGCTTGGGTAAAACCTTTAAAGTCTGTAAAAAGAATGCTTGCCTTATCAAAATCACGGGCATCGGCTTTGCCTTTATCTTTAAGTTCTTGGGCAATTTCTGCAGGAAGAATATTTAGCAAAAGATTTTCTGATCTATCTTTTTCAATTTTAAGAATTGCTTTAGATTTTCGTACAAAACGCAAACGAAGATATAAACCACTTGCCAAAATTAAGATGATTATAGCAATGCCAAATAAAATATTTCTTGTTTTTTCTTCTTGCTGCATTTCCTTTTCATGTGCTGCAGACACCAGTCTTTCTCTTTCTACGGTAGCAATACTGTCTTGAAGTACTAGTTTAGAAAACTCCATTTGTTGTAGTTTTTTGCTAGATGCTTCCGTTTTTATGCTGTCTTTAAATACCATTACTTTTTCTAGATAAGCCACTGCTTCTTTGGTATTTCCTTTTGCTTTAAAGGCTTCATATAGGCAATAGCAAGATTCTTCTTGATCATTTATATCACCCAAATCTTTGGTGAGTGCAAGACTTTTTTTACAAATATTTATAGCCTTTGTGTATTCACCTTTATCAATATAAATATAGGCAATGCCAAACATGGTACCTACCATTCCTTGCACATCATTTATTTCTTCACTCAGTTTTAAACTTTTTTGAAAGTATTCTAAAGCTTTATTAATATTGTCTTTTGCGTTATAAATATCAGCAATACCGGCAAGACCAGAAGCAATCCCTAATTTATCATTGGTATTTTCAAAAAGACGCAAACCTTTCTCAAAATAATCAAGAGACTTGGTAAGATTATCTTGTTGTAAGTATACTTGCGCTATATTTAGGAAGAGGGAAGCGTTGCCTTTTTGATTATTAAGTTCGTTATTAATGGTAATTGCTTTTTGATAATATTTCAATGAATTTTCATATTCCATTTTCGATAAATAGATATTTCCATATTCATTATAAATAGCACTCATTCCATTATTATCTTCAATTTTTTCAAAAATTTTTAAACTTTTTTGATAATAATCTAACGCTTTAAATATGTCTCCATTATCATGGTAGATGTAACCTGTTCTTAGTAATATATTGGCTGCTCCTTTTTTATACTGAATATCTTCTGCAAGTTTTAGCCCTTTTTTATAAGCCTCTAAAGCATTGGCGTATTTGCCAATTCTAAAATAAGTATAGCCAGATAAGTTAAGTGCATCCACACTTCCTTTTTTATAATTTGCATTTTCTGTAAACTTATATAATTTGGCAGCCTGTATAATTGCACTATCGGGATTTGTATAAAAAGAACTTGTATAAATATAATCTGTAAATGCTTTTGATCTTATGGTATCTGAAACAGTTTTGTTGTTCCAAATAGTTAAAAGTGAGTCAAGCGAGTTTTGAGCAGAAAGCTCTAAAATTGAAAAACACAAAAAAAGCAATAGAATTAGTTGTTTCATTTTGATGAAAATAAAATTCGCTGTGTGTTCGCTACAAGGTTTGATGAATCACTAAAGTTAGTAAATAAATTATAAATAGAAAAAAGTAGAGATTTATAATGCGTCAGCCATTAGAATTTATTAAAAGTGCTGCACAAATATAAAAGGAAAACTATTTTTCAGAATTTCTACATTTAATAATTTGCGCTGCAATACTAACGGCAATTTCTAGCGGAGTTTCACTTTTTATAGAAAGTCCTATGGGTGCATGAATTTTATTTAATTCATGAGGAGTAAAACCTTCATCCAACAAAACCTTCCACATAGTTGCTAACTTTGCTTTGCTGCCTAAAACACCCATAAATTTGTAGTTGTTTTTTAATAATTTACTTAATATTAGTTTGTCTTCTGTGTATTTATGTGTCATAATTACCACATAAGTATTCAAACCTTCATCAATAGAATTATGGATATCTTTATAGTTGATAATCAGTTTTTTATGAGGAAAATTATTGTTTTCTAAAGTGTTAAGATTCTTTCTGTTGTCTATTATAATTACATAAAAACCTAGGTTTACCAGCAATTCAGAAACGGCAACACTCACATGTCCGCCGCCAATAATGTATAAGGTTTCTTTAAAATTGAGTTGTTCTTTAAAATACCATTCATTCTCAGAATTTAGTTGATAATTAAACTGAGAATCCATTTTTTTATCAGCAAAAGAAATAGACGTTGGCGTGAGTTGTAAAACTCCATTCAGATTATTTTCTAGACAATTTACAACGTTGTTTACCATAGAAATATGCCTTTTTACCATAGGATAAAAAGCGACAGTTTGTTCGCCAGAACAGATCATTCCAGACCCATTTTTTACATGTCCTTTGTGAATTTGCTTTTTGATAAAAATAGGTGTGTTTTCTTCCTGTAAAAGCTTTTTTGCTTGTTCTACCAAAGAGAATTCCATAACGCCACCACCAATAGAGCCAAAAATAAAACCATCTTTGCTCACTAGCATTTTAAAACCTTTTCTACCTGGAGAACTTCCGGTATTCTGAACAACAACTAACAAATAAACGGTTGTGTTTTCTTTTAGTTTGGATAAGATATGTTGCCAGATAATCATGTAAATAGAGTTTCACTCGCCGCATAATAAATAGCCATAATTGCAGAGAAAATTGCACTAGCTATAAATCGCCAATCGAGTTTTATGTTATTTTGAATCGTATAATTTGCAATATAAGAGATAGGAATATTTACTAAAAAAGAGACCAATGCAATTTGTAATAAACTACTATTTATCACTTCATAATTTCCGGAAAATAATTTGATAAAAGCCAAGTGTCTAAAAATCCAAAGAGGATTAAAATACAAAATAGCCAAACTTGTTTTAGAGATTGTTTTTTTTATTCCTGATAGTTTTGCTGTTTTGTGTTCAATCCAAGAAAAATAATTAGGAATTTCAAAAGCATACACAGTTGCACCAACGCACATCATTCCTAATACTCTATAGATAGAAAATTCTTGTAATAAAAGAGCCGCAATTGTATCTCCGGCGCTATAAATAAGTGCGCCTTTTAAAATATTTTGTTTTGTAAATTGTAAATTACTGAAATTCAAATTTTAAATTTTACCAGCTTCTAAGGTTTTAAAATCTTTGAAGATATGATGATTATTAATCTAGATGTACAAACTATTATTCATTCATAGGGTAGTTTTTCCTAGTTACAATTACCTGAATGATTGTCCGTCTGAGCCTGTCGAATACTTTTTTTAATATGTAACACTTTTCTTCTGCAAGCTCAGAAAGGCATTGTTTATTTTAATTATTTTTAGGTAATAAACCTTTTTTTTAGTCATATTACGGATTTTCATACAATCCCATCAATACTTTTTCCGGTGTAAACGGTGCATTAAATTTTAAACCATAATTAGAATTAAATGCTTTTACAGCTGCCTGAATGGCAAAAAAAGCACCAATGCCGTACATTAATGGAGGCTCTCCAACAGCTTTAGATTTTTTAACAGCCAATTCATGCCCATCCGTTTCTAACGGAATGGTTTCTATGGTTTTTGGTGATGAGAAAATATCTGGAACTTTGTACGTAGATAAAGCGTTTGATACTAATTTTCCGTCGGAATTATAGGCAATTTCTTCTAAAGTCATCCAACCAATTCCTTGTGCTAAAGCTCCTTCAACTTGGCCAATATCAATGCCTATATTCATAGATTTTCCAAAATCGTGTACAATTTTTACGCTATCTATTTCATAATTTCCTCGCAAACAATCTACCGTTACTGTGGTAATTGCGGTTCCATAAACATGATATGCAAACGGATGTCCTTTTTCTTTGCTTTTATCAAAGTGAATGATAGGCGTTGCATAATGTGCATTTTCCGACAAAGCCACTCTTTCTAACATGGCTTGTGTAATAAGTTTTTTCCAATCAATATCCGACTTTTTAGCATCCACAAAAACAAAATTTTCTTTCATTGTTATTTTGTTTTCATCCACAGAAAGAAATTTTGCAGCAACTTTTTTTAACCTTTTTATCAAGGAATTACACGCCATTTCTACTGCTTTTCCGTTTAAATCTGCGGTAGAACTTGCCGCCGATGGCGATGTATTTGCAACACGCGTTGTATTGGTTGTTTCTAATTTTATGAAATCTGTAGAAATGCCTAAAACATCTTGTGCTACTTGCAACATTTTGGTATTTACACTTTGCCCCATTTCTACGGCGCCGGTAGAAACCCCAACACTTCCGTCTTGATAAATATGAATTAATGCTCTTGCGTGATTCATAGGCGTGTTGGTAAATGAAATTCCGAATGCAATGGGCATGAGCGAAATTCCTTTTTTATACAATTGATTTTCTGTGTTAAAAGTTGCTACTTCTTTTGCTAGTTTTTCAAATTCAAATTTTTCCTTGGCTTTAAACCAAGATTTTTTTGCTTGTACTTCTGTGGCTATTTGTCCGTATGAAAATTCATCATTTTCTGAAATTAAATTATTTTCTTGAATTATTTGTTTAGCAACGCCAAGTTCATTGGCCGCCTTTGCAATGGCACTTTCTATTACAAACATTCCTTGCGGACCGCCAAAACCTCTAAATGCGGTGTTTGGAGGTAAGTTGGTTTTACAACTAAAAACGGTTGTTTTTACATGAGGTATAAAATAACTATTGGTGGCATGAAACAAGGTTCTTTCGGCAATTGCCGGAGATAAATCTGCTGCAGCGCCAGAATTTTGTAAAAACTCAGCTTCAAAAGCTTTTATTTTAAAATCTTTGGTCAATCCTATTTTATAAGAAGAAGAATAGGGATGACGTTTGCCTGTCATGCGTAAATCATCATGTCTATTTAAAATAAATTTTACAGGTTTTTTTAGGTGTTGCACTGCAACGGCTGCCATCACCGCCCAAGGCGTTGCTTGGTCTTCTTTACCACCAAAACCACCACCCAAACGAATTACATCTACTTCAATTTTATGCATGGGAATTCCCAAAACTTTTGCCGCAGTTTTCTGAACTTGCGTGGGTCCTTGTGTAGAAGAAGTTATTTTTATACTTCCATTTTCTTGCGGAACCACATAACAACCTTGGGTTTCTAAATACAAATGCTCTTGTCCGTTTGTAAAGGTTTCTCCTTCAAAAATGTGAGCGCAATTTTTAAATGCAGTTGTGGTATTTCCTAAATTAAAAGTACGTGGCGCATTTATAAAACTTCCTTTTTCTTTGGCTTCTTTTGCTGTTGAAATTACAGGCAATTTTTCTATGTTAATGGTTATTAAGGCGCGTGCTTTTTTGGCAATTGCTTCACTTTTAGCAACAATAAAAGCTATGGGCTGTCCACAAAAATGGACTTCATTTTCGGCCCAAAGTGGTTCATCAGGAATAATACCACCAATTTGGTTTTCGCCTAAAATATCTTTATACGTAAAAATTTTTACAACGCCATCTAACATTTCTGCTTGCAAATAGTCTACGTTTTTAATAATTCCATGCGCAACCGGAGAGTCGAAACACAAACCATACAACGTATCTTGTCTTGTAATAATATCATCAACAAAAACCGATTCGCCACGCAAATGCTTAAAACTATCAATATTTTTCATTTTAAGTTTGCCACCTAATTTTTAGATTTTGTGGCACCTAAATATATAAAAAAGAAAGTGATTTAAGCGCTCAGTTTTTTATTTCTGAAGCTATTTCCAGCTTTCCGTTATATCTTTTTTCTTCTGTTCTCGATACAAATTTGCAAAAAAGCAAATTCACTCGAACTGCCAGAAAAAAGGATGCCACTTCAATCTGGGCTAAACTTGTTTGCAAATCTTTTGAAAATCTAAAGTACTAAGCTTCTTTAAAAGAATTCGTTTTTATATTCCCAAAACTTCATAAGGAATAAAACAACATACACTACGGAAATAGAAAACTTGATGGTTGCCGAAGTTAAAAATCCTAGAAAAGCACCAAACGAAGCTTTTATTGCACGGTTTGTGTCTTTACTATCGTATAAAAGTTCTCCTACCAATGCGCCAAAAAAAGCACCAATTAAAATGCCAAACGGAATAGGAGAGAAGAGGCCAACTAGTAGGCCAATGGTGGTTCCGTAAACTCCATATTTGCTACCGCCAAAGCGTTTTGTTCCCATTGCAGGAATAAAATAATCTAGAATCCATATAAGGATTGCAATAGCCAAAGTGATTCCTAAAAAGGTCCAATTCATAGGAATTACGTTGGTTAAATGTAAAAAAAGAAGTCCAAACCAACCTGTTAAAGGTCCTGGTAAAATAGGTAAAAAGGAACCAATAATGCCTAGGAAAACTAAAAGAAAGCCTAGTAATAATAAAAATATATCCATATAAATTTTAATAAATAAACTGATGTAAAGTCAATAATGAACGCAGTTTTCTAATAATATAACGATTATATAAAAGTTTTGTTACAAATATTATCAACTAAAAAATTAGTTCAAACTAATTAATTAGTTATATTTGTGGTATTGAACTAAAAAGATAGTTGAAATTATGAACAAACAATTAACCAAAGCAGAAGAGCAGATAATGCAAGTTTTATGGACTTTAGAAGAAGCGTCTGTAAAAGAAGTAATAGACAAATTGCCAGAACCTAAACCTGCCTACAATACGGTTTCTACAATTATCAGGATTTTAGAAACCAAAGAATTTGTAGGTCATAAACCTTTAGGAAGAGGTTTTATCTATTTTCCAATTATAGAAAAAGAGGCGTATAGTAACCAAAGTTTACACAAATTAATGGACGGGTATTTTGATGGATCTTTTAAAAGTATGGTGTCCTTTTTTGTAAAAGAAAATAAAATGGATGTTGCGGAATTAGAATCCATTTTAAAGGAAGTGAATAAGAAAGAGTAGGCAGTTTTCAGTTGCAGTTGGCAGTCTCAATTGTTTTTAAAAATAAAGTATTGAAACGAATTGTCATTCCGAATGCTACTGAAATTAAAATACTTTTTTAATTGAAAGTATCTAGCGCAGCTAATGAAGAGGAATCTCATAATTATCTGTTTGCATGTGATTTCTCAATCGTCTAAAAAGACTTATTTCGAAATGACGGTGTGATAATAAAAAAATAAAAAAAAGCGATGATCAATTACATTTTACAAGTCATATTATTTCAAGTATTATTCTTGACGGTTTATGATTTCTTTTTAAGCAAAGAAACCTTTTTTACTAAAAACAGATGGTATTTAATAAGTACGCCAATGTTGTCTTTCATTTTACCGTTTATTAAAATACCAACGTTTCAAAAAGCGGTTTCTCAAGAGTTTATTATTTATTTACCAGAAATTGTTTTATCACCAGAAAAAGTAATAGAAAAAACAGCAATGTATCAATCTATAAATGAGGTAAATTATGTAAACCTTATATTTTGGACAGGCGTGGGGCTTTTTTCAATCTTATTTTGTTTAAAATTATTTAAAATAATTAACTTAATTAGAACATACGAAGTTGTAAAAAAGGAGTTTTACACATTGGTTTTACTTCCTAAGCAAACAAAAGCATTTTCATTTTTCAACTTTATCTTTTTAGGAAAAGAAATTCCCGTTTCTCAGCAAAAGCAAATTATTGCACACGAATTTGTACACAGCAAACAAAAACATTCTTTGGATTTATTATTCTTCGAGTTTTTAAAAATTGTCATGTGGTTTAATCCAATGATTTATTTCTATCAGAAAAGAATCACCTTATTACACGAATACATTTCCGATGAAGTGGCTGCAAAATCAGCAAGCAAAGAAATGTATATCAATAATTTACTATCCAACTTTTTTCAAGTTGAAAACATAGCGTTTGTCAATCAATTTTATAAAAAAACCTTACTTAAAAAAAGAATTATTATGATGAAAAAAACACAATCTAAAAAAATGAATCAGTTAAAATATTTGGTATTGATTCCGGTATTGGCGAGTATGTTATTTTATACTTCGTGTACATCTACCGATAAAAAATCTGAAATTGCATTGCTTAAAAACGAAAATGAAGCATTAAAAGATTCGTTGAATGCTATAAAAAGAGAATTAAAAATTACTTCAGGTTTAACTAAGTATCTATCTAAAAAAATATCAAGTCCAAAATCTTCTGATGGCTCAATTTCTTTTATGGAAATAGACAAAGCACCTACTTTTCTGGGTTGTGAGTCTGGAGATAAAGCTTGTTTTTCTAAAGAAGTTCAAAAACATTTTACAAGGAATTTTAAATCAGATTTACCAAATCAATTAGGTTTGGAAGCAGGTAAAAAAAGAGTTTTTATTGGTTTTAAAATTGATAAAGAAGGAAATATTGTAGATGTAACTGCAAGAGCTCCACACCCAGATATTAAAGAAGAAGTGATTAGAGTTATGAATACCTTGCCAAAAATGGGACCGGGGGAACATCATGGAGAAAAACTGATTGTTAAATATTCCTTACCAGTTACTTTACTTGTAGAGTAAAACACCTAACTTCTAACTGATATTATGTAGTTATTTATAAAAAGCTAGTGTGCAGACTCTAGCTTTTTTTGCTTAAATAAGCGATTTTTAAAGTGTTACATGTTTAGAATAAAAAGTCGGTAAAGTTTTGTAAATTCACGCTTTAATTAAAAGTATGTTTTTAAGGTTTTTAGCTTTATTTATAATGATGGTTTTTATCACTTCGTGTGATAAATTTTCATTTACAAAAAACAAGAAGATAGACGTTTTAGATACTATTGTAGATTTTTCTTCGGTAGATACTTTTCCTTCTTTTAATGTTTGTGATGCAATTCTTGATAAAGAAGAAAAAGCAGCTTGCTTTAGAGCAACCATTCATAAAAAAATAGGAGAGGAGCTTCAGAAACATCAACTAACAATAAAAGATTCTATTGATGAAATTATCTATGTAGATTTAATTATTAATGCCAATGGTAATTTTATATTAGACACTATTAAATCTTCTGAAAGAATAAAAACTGAATTACCTCAATTAGATAGTTTGTTAAAAGCTAGTTTGTTAAATATTCCAAAAGTATATCCGGCAATTAAAAGAGGTATTCCTGTAACTACAAAATATAAATTACCCATAAGAATTCAGTTAACAGACTAGTTGTTTTCAGTTATTTTAAAAAAACACACAGTTTGTCATTTCGACTTTTTGGGAGAAATCACATAAAGTTTGTCAGGTTTTGTGTTCTCACTGTTATAAGATTTCTCTCTCCGATGGAAATGACAAACCTGCACGTTATCATTTGTTTCGCTTTTTTAAAAAAAACTACAAAGTTTGTCATTTCGACTTTTTAGGAGAAATCACATAAAGTTTGGCAGGTTTTGGGTTCTCACTGTTATAAGATTTCTCTCTCCGATCGAAATGACAAAAGTTCCCGTCATCATTTGTTTCGCTTTTTTTTTAACACACAGTTTGTCATTTCGACTTTTTGGGAGAAATCACATAAAGTTTGTCAGGTTTTGTGTTCTCACTGTTATGAGATTTCTCTCTCCGATCGAAATGACAAAACTGCCCGTCAACATTTGTTTCGCTTTTTTAGAAAAACATACAGTTTGTCATTTCGACTTTTTAGGAGAAATCACATAAAGTTTGTCAGGTTTTGGGTTCTTACTGTTATAAGATTTCTCTCTCCGATGGAAAAGACAAAAGTTCCCGTCATCATTTATTTCGCTTTTAAAAAAAACATACAGTTTGTCATTTCGACTTTTTAGGAGAAATCACATAAAGTTTGTCAGGTTTTGGGTTCTTACAGTTATAAGATTTTCTCTCTCCGATCGAAATGACAAATCTGCATGGCATCATTTGTTTGGCTTTTAAAAAATATATAGTTTGTCATTTCGACTTTTTAGGAGAAATCACATAAAGTTTGACAGGTATGGGTTTCTCACTGCTATAAGATTTCTCCCTCCGATCGAAATGACAAAAGTGCACGCCATCATTTGATACGCTTTTTTTTAAAAACATAAAGTTTGTCATTTCGACTTTTTTGGAGAAATCACATAAAGTTTGTCAGGTTTTGGGTTCTTACAGTTATAAGATTTTCTCTCTCCGATGGAAATGACAATACTGCATGTCATCATTTGTTTCACTTTAAAAAAAAAAACATACAGTTTGTCATTTCGACTTTTTGGAAGAAATCACATAAAGTTTGGTAGGTATTGGCTTCTCTCTGTTATAAGATTTCTCTCTCCGATCGAAATGACAAAACAGCCCGTCAACATTTGTTTAGCTTTTTTAGAAAAACATACAGTTTGTCATTTCGACTTTTTAGGAGAAATCACATAAAGTTTGTCAGGTTTTGGGTTCTCACTGTTATGAGATTTCTCTCTCCGATCGAAATGACAAAACAGCCCGTCAACATTTGTTTCGCTTTTTTAGAAAAACATACAGTTTGTCATTTCGACTTTTTGGGAGAAATCACATAAAGTTTGTCAGGTATTCGGTTCTCACTGTTATAAGATTTCTCTCTCCGATCGAAATGACAAAACTGCACGTCATCATTTGTTTCGCTTTTAAAAAAAACATACAGTTTGTCATTTCGACTTTTTGGGAGAAATCACATAAAGTTTGTCAGGTTTTGGGTTCTCACTGTTATGAGATTTCTCTCTCCGATCGAAATGACAAATCTGCACGTCATCATTTGTTTCGCTTTTTTAAGCATAAAAAAACTCAAACAAATTAATGTTTGAGTTTCTTTTTTTTTGAAGCGTTAAATTACCTAATTCAACATTTTCCAAAGTTTGTCTTTCAATTCTTGTAAGCCTTTTTGAGCAACAGAAGAAATAAATATAGCTTCTACACCTTCTGGTAATTCCGCTTTTATTTCTGCTTGTAATTCATCGTCTAACATATCTGTTTTAGAAATTGCCAATAATCTGTCTTTATCTAACAACTCTGGATTGTGTTTTTTAAGCTCGTTTAACAGAATTTCATATTCTTTGTTAATATCATCGGAATCTGCAGGAATTAAGAATAACAAGGCAGAATTACGTTCTATATGACGCAAAAAACGATGTCCTAATCCTTTTCCTTCTGCAGCTCCTTCAATAATTCCAGGAATGTCTGCAATTACAAATGTTTGATGATTTCTGTGTTCTACAATTCCTAAATTAGGTTTTAGTGTGGTAAACGCATAATCTGCAATTTTTGGTTTTGCAGAAGTTAAAACTGATAATAATGTAGATTTTCCTGCATTTGGAAAACCAACCAAACCTACATCAGCCAATAATTTTAATTCCATTCTAAACCAGCCGTCTAAACCGTCTATTCCTGGTTGAGCGTATCTTGGTGTTTGGTTTGTAGAAGATTTAAAATTCCAGTTTCCAAGTCCACCTTTTCCACCTTGTAATAAAATTACTTCTTTTTGATGTTCCGTAATTTCTACAATAATTTCATCGGTATCTGCATCTCTAATAATGGTTCCTAATGGAACATCGATGTAAATATCTTCTGCATCTGCACCAGAACTTCTACTTGCACTACCTGCGCCACCGCCTTCTGCTCTAAAATGACGTTTGAATTTCAGGTGAAATAATGTCCACATATTTTTATCGCCACGTAAAATAATGTGTCCTCCACGACCTCCATCTCCACCATCAGGACCACCTTTGGTAATGTACTTTTCTCTGTGTAAATGCACAGAACCTTGCCCACCTTTTCCAGAGGAAGCGTATATTTTTATGTAATCGACAAAATTTCCTTCAGTCATTATTGTTGTTTAATCGTGTAATTGTTTAATTGTGTAATTACTCTGCGAATAGTGTTTAAAAGTTTACACAATTAAACGCTTAAACAGTTACACGTTTTATAATTTATCAAATACGGTAGCAATACGTTGTGTAATTTCTTCAATAGATCCTACACCATTTACGCCATAGTATTTATTTTGACCTTCAAAATAATGCTGTAAAACAGCTGTTTTTGTATTGTATTCGTTAAAACGATTTCTGATTTTTCCTTCATCAGTATCATCGGTTCTACCACTTGTTTTTCCTCTTTCTAATAAACGAGCAACCAAAGCGTCTTCAGGAACTTCTAAAGCAACCATTCCGTTTATTTGTTCACCTTTTTCGGCTAAAAAAGCATCTAAAGCTTCTGCCTGAGATTGTGTTCTTGGGAAACCGTCAAAAATAAATCCATTAGCATCGGCATTTTTTTCTACTTCAGCTTTTAGCATATTTATGGTAACTTCATCCGGTACTAAATCTCCTTCATCCATGTATTTTTTAGCTAACAAACCTAATTCGGTTTGATTTTTAATATTAAAGCGAAATACATCTCCGGTAGATATATGTACTAGATTGTACATGTCTTTTAAGAATTCTGCTTGTGTTCCTTTTCCTGCTCCAGGAGGGCCAAATAATACAATGTTTTTCATTTTTGGTGTTGTTGAAAGTTGATATATAGCTGGGTAGTTTCTTCCTAAACCATTGTAATCTAATCCGAAACCAACAATAAATTTATCTTCAATACTTTTTCCGATATAATCTATTGGTAGTTCTTTTCTAAATACATCTGGTTTAAAAAATAACGTTGCAACTTTTAGTTGTTTTAAGTTTTTGTCTCTAAAGATATTGTAAATTTCTTGAAGTGTGTTTCCTGTATCAATAATGTCTTCTAAAATAATAACAGTTCTACCTGTTAAATCTTCATTGATACCCACTAATTGTTTTACATTTTCTGTTGATGATGTTCCGTTATATGAAGCTAATTTTACAAATGAAACTTCACAGTTTCCGTTAAATTCTCTGATAAAATCTGCTGCGAATAAAAAACATCCATTTAAAATACCTACAAAAATAGGTACTTCATCTTTTGGTAAATCTTTTTTAACCTGTTTTGCTAAATATTTTATAATTACCGCAATTTCTTCCTTGTTAATATAAGGTTTAAAGTATAAATCTTGAAGTTTTAATAAGCTCATTTTTAACCAATTCTTTTAGGTTTAATTTAATGATTTAAAGCTGCAATTAATGTTACAACTTTTTTATGCAAATATAAAGGTCTAAATTATAAATACCTACACGGTTTTTAAAACCATGCAGGATAGAAAAAACCGTTTTCCATGGTGTTCTGATTGTGTTTCAGTATCTAGGAAAACGGTTATAATTTATCTTAGAATAGCACTTTAGTTATTCTTTTCTTCTTTTTTAGAAGTATCAAACATTACTGGCGTTGCCACAAATAATGATGAATATGTACCTACTACAACACCAATAATTAAGGCAAACATAAATCCTTTAATAGAATCTCCTCCAAATAAGAAGATAGATAACATTACTAATAATGTTGTTAAAGAAGTATTGATGGTTCTACCTAATGTAGAACTTAATGCTTTGTCTACTACTTGGCTATATTTCCAGTTAGGATGTGTTCCTGTAAACTCTCTAATTCTATCAAAAATAACCACGGTATCATTCAAGGAATACCCCACAACTGTTAAGATTGCAGCTATAAATGATTGTCCTATTTCCATATCAAAAGGCATAAATTTGTATAAAATAGAGAATACACCCAATACAATTAATACATCATGAAAAACGGCAACTACGGCTCCAATAGAGAAAGATATTTTTCTAAAACGCAATAGAATATATAAGAAAACAACTAGTAAAGATCCAAATACTGCGTATAAAGCTGATGTTTTAATATCATCTGCAATGGTAGGTTCTACTTTCATATAGCTCATTACACCCGCGCCTTCTTTTTCGAAACCTGGTTTAAAGTTGTCATAAGTTGTATCTCCTAAATAAGATTTTAAACCTGTAAACAATGCGTTTTGAACTTGATCATCTACTTCTTGTCCTTCTTCATCAATTTTATAAACGGTTGTAATTTTTAATTGATGATCAGAACCATAAGTTTTTACTTCTGGCGCTGTACCAAAGGCATCTTTTAAAGTTCCGGCAACATCGGTAGCGCTTACGGTTTGATCAAAACGAACAACATAAGAACGTCCTCCTTTAAAATCTACACCTTGTTTTAATCCGATAGAGAATATAGAAACAATTCCTGCAACAATAATTGCACCAGAAATAATGTAAGCAATTTTACGTTTCTTTAAGAATTCGATATTAATATTTTGAAACCATCCTTTAGAAATAGATGTGTTAAATGTTAAGTTAGATCCTTTATTAACAGCTCTGTCAATTAATAAACGTGTAATAAAAACAGCTGTAAATAATGATGTTGCAATACCAATCATTAATGTTAAGGCAAAACCTTTAATAGGTCCTGTACCAAATACATATAAAATAATACCTGTTAATAATGTTGTAATATTTGCATCAATAATTGCAGACAATGCTCCTTTTATAGAGAAACCTTCATCTACAGATTGTTTTAATCCTTTTTTAAATCCTAAACTTTCTTTTATTCTTTCAAAAATAATAACGTTTGCATCTACAGACATACCAATGGTTAAGATAATACCTGCAATACCAGGTAATGTTAACACCGCGTTGAAAGAGGCTAAAATTCCGAAGATGAATAAGATGTTTACTGCTAAAGCAATATCTGCATACAAACCTGCTTTACCATAGTATAAAATCATCCAAAGTAAAACTAAGATAATTGCTAATCCGAAAGAACTAATAGAAGCATTAATAGATTCTTGCCCTAAAGATGGTCCTACCACTTCTGCTTGAATAATTCTTGCAGCTGCAGGTAATTTACCTGCTTTTAATACGGTAGAAATATCTTCAGCTTCTGCAACGGTCATTGTTCCACCAGAAATAGAAGTTCTACCACCAGTAATTGCTTGGTTAACAGAAGGTGCCGTATACACATAGTCATCTAAAACTACAGCAACAAAACCACCAACATTATCTGCGGTCATTTTTGCCCATTGTTTAGTACCAGAGCTATTCATGGTCATGCTTACTTCTGGTTTGTTTAATTGATCAAAAACCTGAGCAGCATCTAAAATAACATCACCTTCAATAGTTGCTTTTCCAGATCTACTTCCTTTAATTGCGTACAAACCAATTAGGTCTGAACCGTCTGCGCCTTTATTAGATTTATAATCCCATAAAAACTTAACATATTTTAATTCGTTTGGTAATAAAGCTCTAACTTCTTTGTTTTTTAATAATTGATTTACTTTGGCAGTATCTAAAACTCTAGCTTGTGCAACCAAAGAGCTCATTTGTTGTTGAGATTGCGCTACATTAGGAAATAAATACGTAAATAAATTTTTCTGAGCAACGTTTGTAGAATCACTTTCTTCACCTAATAAATCATCAATATCATCTGTCTTTGTAGAGTCTTTTACTTTTTGTACTACAGTATCATCTTTTAAGATTTCTGCAACTTTACCATTCGCTTCAAAAAAGTAATTTTGTACTTCTGCGTTTGTATACACTTCCCAGAACTGTAATTCAGCTTTACTAGTAATTAACTTTGTAACACGCTCAATATCTTTTGCTCCTGGCAATTCAATTTGAATTCTTCCAGAATTTCCAATTCTTTGAATGTTAGGTTGTGTAACACCAAATTTATCAATTCTACTTCTTAATACTTCAAAAGCAGTACCAATAGAACTATTAATTTCTTCTTGTAAAGTTTCTTTAACGGTAGCGTTTGCCTCGTCAAACTTAATTTTTTCACTTAATGCTTTTGTTCCAAAAATAGAAGGATCACTTAATTTAGTAGCGCCTGCAATTTTCTCAAATTCGGTAAAAAATAAGTCTAAATATGTAGCATTACTATTTTTTTGAGCTTCATCTGCAGCAGTTAAAGCTTGATTAAAAACGACATTTTTAGAATCGTTAGCCAAACTTTTTAAAACTTCTTTTACAGAAACTTGTAGAATTGCGTTAATACCACCTTTTAAATCAAGACCAAGATTCATCTCTTTGTCTTTTACATCATCATAAGTGTATTGTGCTACTCCTAAATCAATAATCTCTTTGTTAGCAACACTGTCTAAAAACTTTCTTTCAAAAGTTGCCCTTTGCCTAGCGTTGTTATCTGGGGTTTTAGATTTTGCATATACTTTTGCATCATCTTCTACTTTGTTGGCTAAAAATGTAAATGATAATTGATATAAACTCACCAATCCGAAAAGGATTGCGAATACTTTAATAAGACCTTTGTTTTGCATCTTTGTTATTTATGTTTTATTCAAATTTTTTAAAAACGAGCAAATATATAGCTTCTCGTAAAACCTGACAATTATTTTTGTTGATTGTTTTTTTGTTTCCATAAGTTTGGTACTCATGGATTTAAATCGGAAATATAAAAATGTATAGGATTACATTTTTTAAAGTAGAAAGCTTTGTGGACCCGCTCTAACTTCAGGTTCATTGTAAGCGGTTCTATCTTTTATAAAGTAATTGTTTTTATTGACTTTATACGTAGTTTTAAAAAGTGTATTTGCTTTTACTTGATCTGTTTTTTTGATAAAAGCAAAAGAATTATACGTGGTAAGTTTGTCAGAATTATATTTAACTTCAATAACAAAATGGAAATCAGCATTAGAAATATCAGTTTCGTTTGTTAATTCATGAATGTCAATATTGTACTTAGAAGAACTGTTGTTTTTTTCTTTAGGATCAGAATTTTTATTTAAAACGATGGTATGATCTTGTGCAAGTTTTTCTTTTATATTATCAATATGAAAAGCACTGTAGTAAGAAATTTTTAAAGTACCGTTGTGGGTTTTGTTGATGGTAATATTTGCAACACCAATTTTTAGTAGTTTTTCTTGTACTTCAGCAATGCTACTTTCAATATCTTTTTTGTCGATTTTAGTATCAACAAACTCAAGTACAATTTCTTGATTAGGGATGGTTACCTCTTCTTGAAATGCGCTAAAACAAATAAATAGTAAGAATAAAGTACAGAGGTACCATTTTGCTTTCATGCGTCAAATATATAAAAAAGATTGATTTTTAGTACGCTAATAAACAATCTTATTTCATTTTATAAAGTTGTTGTCTAAAGAACATAATTTTCAATTTTTTAATACAAGATTAATATCATAGTATGGATTTTTTAAATTCAGTATATTTATTTGCTTAAATTGATAAAATAATAGTCCTTAAAATGAAAATATGACACATTTATCAGATATTGAAATTGCGCAAGCAAAAACACTGTTGCATATTAAAGAGATTGCTCAAAAATTAAATGTTGATGAAGAGGATTTAGAAATGTACGGTAAATACAAAGCAAAATTACCGCTATCTTTAATTGATGATGAAAAAGTAAACGAAAACAATTTAGTGTTGGTTACTGCCTTAACGCCAACTCCGGTAGGAGAGGGAAAAACAACAGTTTCTATCGGTTTAACCGAAGGATTAAATAAAATTGGAAAGCAAGCAGTTGTGGTTTTAAGAGAACCTAGTTTAGGACCTGTTTTTGGAATGAAAGGTGGTGCCGCTGGTGGCGGATATTCTCAAGTTGTACCAATGGAGGATATTAATTTACATTTTACGGGTGATTTTAATGCTGTTGAAAAAGCAAACAATTTATTATCGGCTTTAATAGATAATAATATTCAAAGTAAAACAAATAATTTGAATATAGATCCTAGAACTATTTTGTGGAAACGTGTCATTGATATGAATGATAGAGCTTTGCGCGATATAACAATTGGTTTAGGTGGAAAGACAAATGGTATTCCTAGACAAGACGGATTTAACATTACACCAGCTTCTGAGGTGATGGCTATTTTATGCATGGCCTCTGATTTAGATAATTTAAAGCAACGTTTAGGTGATATTTTTATTGGTTTTACTTTTGATAACAAACCTGTTTTTGCACGCGATTTGAAAGCGGAAAACGCCATGGCTATTTTGTTAAAAGAAGCCATAAAACCAAATTTAGTACAAACGTTAGAAGAGAATGCTGCAATTATACATGGTGGACCTTTTGCAAATATTGCACAAGGTACAAATACAATTATTGCTACTAAATTGGGACTGTCTTTATCTAATTACGCCGTTACAGAAGCGGGTTTTGGCGCAGATTTAGGCGCAGAAAAATTCTTGAACATCAAATCTACATTTGCCAAACTAAATCCTAAATGTGTGGTTTTGGTGGCAACAATTAGAGCTTTACGGCATCATGGAGGTGCAAAAGTAGCAGAATACAGTACGCCAGATTTAGAAAAAGTGAAAGATGGTTTTAAAAATCTTGAAAAACACATAGAAAATATTAGAAAGTTTCAAATTGAACCAGTAGTGGCAATTAATTCATTTACTTCTGATTCAAATGAAGAAGTAAATTTTGTGATTGAAAAATGTGCTAGTTTGGGTGTTGTGGCTGTATTGTCTGAAGGTTGGGCAAAAGGAGGTGAGGGTACTATTGAGTTGGCAAAAGCAGTGGTGCATGTTGTTGAACATAAAGCCAGTCAATACAAACCTCTTTACGATTGGAAATCTCCCATTAAAGATAAAATTGAAATTATTGCTAAGGAAATGTACGGGGCGGTAGCTGTTGAATATAGTAAATTGGCTCAATTAAATTTAAGAAGAATTGATAGATTGGGTTTTAATAATTTTGCGATTTGCATGGCTAAAACTCAAAAATCATTTTCAGACGATGCGTCTTTAGTTGGCAGGCCAGAAGGTTTTACAGTAACAGTTAGAGAAATTGAAATAGCAGCAGGGGCGCAATTTGTAATCCCTATTTTGGGTAAAATGATGCGCATGCCTGGGTTGCCAGCTATACCAGCTACAGAAAATATGAAAATAGATAATGATGGTGTAATTTCTGGGCTTTCGTAAAAAAAAAGTCCCTTTTATTTCCCCAAAGGGGAAATTTTAGTTTGTTTATGGAATTGTTGTTTTTTGTTGAAATTTAAAGGATTAGACCTGACAAGTCTTAAATATGTTTTTTAGCTATTCATTTTTTAAAATAAGTGTAATACTTATTCTTATTTCTGAATAAGTAACTTCTTCATTTAGTTTTTCGTAAATGGGTTTTAATTCCAGTTTTCGGTCAAATTCATTAAAAGCAACACGAACTTTGTCTATGGTTTCTTTGGTTACATATTGTTCTAAATCAATATTTTTCCCTTCGGAATATAATTGAGATAAATGTGAGAAAATGGTGGTAATGGATAAATCTCTTTTTTCGGCAATTTCTGCAGGATTTAACCCTTCTTTATAGAAATCAAATGTTTTTTGTGTGGTGGTGATTTTTTTAGGTTTCGCGCTGTTTTTAAATTTACGAATTACGTTCATAAATTCGTCTCCATACTTTTCCATTTTGTTCATTCCAACTCCAGAAATGGCTAAAAATTCATTTTCAGTTGTAGGGAGTTCGCTTGCCATTAATTTTAATGTTTTGTCATTAAAAATAATGTAAGCAGGCATCTTCTCTTCTTTAGAAATAGTATATCTTAATTGTTTTAGTGCTGTAAATAAGTCGGTGTTTGTGTTGCTACTTATAGTAGATTTTATTGCTTTTTGTGTTTTCTTTTTATCTTTTGCTTTTAATGGGGTTGTTAATCGGATGGTTTTTTCTCCTTTTAAAACTTGCCAGCCAATAGGCGATATTTTTAAAGCAGAATTTTCGCTGTACATAATCTCTATCAACCCTTGGTTTGCCATTTGAATGATATAATCTCGCCAATCAAAAAAACTAACATCTTTTCCAATTCCATACGTTTTTAGGTTGAAATATTGCTTTGAATGAATGTCTGCATTATTACTTCCCCTTAGCATATTTATCAGCATTGTAATACCGTCTTTTTCCTTCATTCGTGCAATTCCAGAAAGCGCTTTTTGGCATAAAATAGTGCCTTCGAAATCTTTTGGAGGATTTTCGCAAACGTCACAATTGCCACAATTTTCAGTAAGATGTTCTCCAAAATAGGATAATAATATTTTTCGTCTACACGATTTTGCTTCTGTAAACTGAAGCATTCTATGTAGCTTTTCTTTTTGCATGTTGCTATTTGCACCATTGTCTGCAAATTGACTATACAGTACAAAATCTCTCATGTTGTAGTAAAGTATGGTTTCAGACGGCAATCCGTCTCTTCCTGCTCTTCCTATTTCTTGGTAATAGCCTTCTAGATTTTTGGGTAAATTATAATGAATTACATAACGCACATTCGATTTGTCAATTCCCATTCCAAAGGCAATGGTAGCCACAATTATTTTTGTGTCGTCATTTATAAAATCACTTTGTGTGTTTTCTCTTTCTTCGTGATTCATTCCTGCGTGATAAAACGCAACAGAATGTCCATTCTCTTTAAGATAATTGGCAACTTCTTCTGTGTTTTTTCTGCTCAAGCAATAAATAATGCCGCTTTCGTTTTTTCTACGGTTTATAAAATTGATAATTTCTTGTAACTTCTGCTTTTTTTGTACTTGTCCTCTAACATCGATGCTTAAATTTTTTCTATCAAAAGAGGAAATAAATAATTTAGAGTTTTTTAAGCCCAATTGTTCTTCAATATCTTTTCTAGCAGATTTATCAGCCGTGGCTGTTAATGCCATAAAAGGTACATTTGGCAACGAATTTCTAAATACTTTTAATTGTGTGTATTCTGGCCTAAAATCATGTCCCCACATACTTACACAATGCGCTTCATCTATAGCTACTAATTTTATGTTTAGTTGTTTTAACCACGTATTGCTCACCGATATTAATTTTTCAGGTGATAAATACAACAATTGCAATTCTCCGTTAATTGCTTTTGTAATTACTTCATTTTCTTCTTGTGGAGAAATAGAACTGTTAAAGAAATCTGCTTTTATTCCGTTAGCTTTTAAGGCTTGTACTTGGTCTTTCATTAATGAAATAAGAGGTGAGACTACAAGTGTAATTCCATCAAAAACCAATGCAGGAATTTGAAAACAAATTGATTTTCCGCCACCAGTTGGCATTAGTACAAAACTGTCTTTGCCATCTATTGTTCGGTTTATGATTTCTTCTTGTAAAGGGCGAAAGTTATCATAACCAAATACGTTTTTTAAAAGTGTATGTGTTTCTCTATTCAAATTTTTGAGCAATTTTAGGTGCAAATATACATGTTTTACGTGTTTGTAATCAACTTGGATGTAGAAGTGTGTTTGAGGTATTGGTAGTTTTTAAAAGTTGCTTCTGATAAAAAGTGGATATAAAAAAGCCTCAAAAAATATTTTTGAGGCTTTAAGTTTGTGTTGTTTTTTAGACGATGTCTAAAAACATATTATAATTCTAACAATCCGTTAGTTTTAGAAACTCCTTCTGCAGATTTTTGCATATGCGCTTTTTCCGCGTCAGTTAAGTTAATTTCTACAATGCTTTCAATTCCGTTTTTACCCAAAACAACAGGAACTCCAATACATAAGTCATTTAAACCGTATTCTCCTTCTAATAAAGTAGAACATGGGAAAATTTTCTTTTGGTCACAAGCAATAGCTTGTACTAAAGCGCTCACAGCAGCTCCAGGAGCATACCAAGCAGAAGTACCTAATAAACCTGTTAAGGTTGCACCACCAACTTTAGTGTCTTGTAAAACTTGTTCTAATCTTTCTTCAGAAATAAATTCTGATACAGGAACAGAGTTACGAGTAGCTAAACGGGTTAAAGGCACCATACCAACATCAGAATGCCCACCAATTACCATACCATCAACATCAGAAATAGGCGCTCCTAAAGCTTCTGCTAATCTATATTTAAAACGAGCCGAGTCTAAAGCACCACCCATTCCAATAATTTTATTTTTTGGTAAACCTGTGGTTTTATGCACTAAATAGGTCATTGTATCCATAGGGTTAGAAACCACAATAATAATTGTGTTTGGAGAGTGTTCTATTAAATTTGCTGAAACAGTTTTTACAATTCCTGCGTTTATTCCAATTAATTCTTCACGTGTCATTCCTGGTTTTCTTGGAATCCCAGAAGTAATTACACAAACATTAGAATTAGCTGTTTTAGCATAGTCATTTGTACTTCCTGTAATTTTTGTATCAAAACCGTTTAAAGAGGCGGTTTGCATTAAATCCATTGCTTTACCTTCTGCAAAACCTTCTTTAATGTCTAAAATAACAACTTCAGAAGCGAAGTCTTTAATTGCAATGTATTCTGCACAACTAGCACCTACTGCTCCTGCTCCTACTACTGTAACTTTCATATCTATTATATTTAAAATTTATGTTTAATTTATATAACAAAAATACGATAATTGTACTAATTTGAGGCTATTAAAAAGGAAAAAGACTGTTTAAAAAACTAGTCTTTTTTTATAAAGATGTTTATTAATAATAGTGGGCTTTCATCTCGTAATTGGTGTAGATAACTTTGTGTATGCTATCGTTAAATGTTTATTATCTTGCTTTTAAGCAATTTCTCTAATTATTTCTTAGGAATGTGTATTTGCAAAAAGTTTCTTTGTCTCTGGCTCTGTACGTATAATAATGGCTCGTTCTGTTTTTATAGTAAGCTACTAAAATAATAGTGATGTGTTCTGTTGGGTGAATTTGGTATTTAGTATTTGCATAAAAAAACGCTAACAAATGAATGTTAGCGTTTGTGTTTTACTAAAAGTAGTAAGATTATTTAACTGGTTTTACAGTTTTAATAATTCTTGCAGCTACTTTATATGGATCTGCGTTTGAAGAAGGACGACGGTCTTCTAACCATCCTTTGTATCCTTTTTCTACAGCGATAATTGGAATACGGATAGAAGCTCCTCTATCAGAAACTCCCCAAGAGAAATCGTTGATTGAAGCAGTTTCATGCTTACCAGTTAAACGTTGGTCGTTAAACTCACCGTAAATTTCAATATGTTCTTTTACTACAGGACGGAAAGCTTCACAAATTTCAATATATTTTTCTTTAGAACCACAAGTTCTTAAGATAGAGTTAGAGAAGTTAGCGTGCATTCCAGAACCATTCCAGTCTGTATCACCTAATGGTTTTGGGTGGTACTCAATGTACATTCCTTTACCTTCTGTTAAACGATCTAATAAATATCTAGATACCCAAATTTCATCACCTGCTTTCTTTGCTCCTTTTGCAAATAATTGGTATTCCCATTGTCCAGAAGCAACCTCTTGGTTAATTCCTTCAAAGTTTAAACCTGCATCAATACATAAATCAGCATGCTCTTCAACAAAATCACGACCATGTGTGTATAATCCACCTACTGAACAGTAATATTGTCCTTGTGGAGCTGGGTAACCACCTCTTGGAAATCCTAAAGGTAAACCTGTGCTTGTGTTCATGATAAAATATTCTTGTTCAAATCCGAACCAGAAATCATTATCATCATCTTCAATAGTTGCACGTGCGTTAGAAGCATGTGGTGTTCCATCAGCATTCATAACTTCCGTCATTACTAAATACCCATTTCTTCTTGTAGGATCTGGATAAATAGCAACTGGCTTTAAAATACAGTCAGAAGCTCCACCAGAAGCTTGTTTGGTAGAAGATCCATCAAAAGACCAAAGGCCTAATTCTTCAACTGTTCCTTTAAAGTCATCGTGTTCTTCAACTTTAGTTTTACTTCTCATGTTTTGAGTTGGAAAGTATCCATCTAACCAAATGTATTCTAATTTAATTTTTGCCATAATATGTTATATAATTGTTTAAATGATTTTTCTTTTACAAAAGTCAAAAAAAATCGTAACATATCAAAAAAATAAGGGGTTAAATATTTAAAATAGCTAAAAAATAATTTTATCCCTAAATTTGATTGGGGTATATTTGTTTTAAATTAAAAATAGATAGCAATAACTAAGATTATGTCAACAATTAGATTCAACGCTTTGCAAGAAACACTGAATAGGAACCCTATAAAAGTGATTCAAACTGAAAAAAGATCATCTTTATTTGGTAAAAATGTCTTTAACAAATACGCTATGCAACAGTATCTTACAAGAGCGGCCTATGAAAGTGTGATGAATGCCATTGAACATGGTACCAAAATAGATCGCAAAATTGCAGACCAAGTTGCCGTTAGTATGAAAGATTGGGCAATGTCTAAAGGAGCTACTCATTATACACATTGGTTTCAGCCACTTACAGGTGCAACTGCAGAAAAGCACGATGCGTTTTTTGAATCTATCAATGGTAGTTTGGCTATGGAAAAATTTGATGGAGAGCAACTAGTGCAACAAGAGCCAGATGCCTCAAGTTTTCCGAATGGAGGAATTAGAAATACATTTGAAGCTAGAGGATATACAGCCTGGGACCCAACATCTTCTGCTTTTATTTATGAAACTACCTTGTGTATTCCTACTATTTTTGTGGCCTTTACTGGAGAAGCTTTAGATAATAAAACACCACTTTTAAGAGCTTTGCAAGCCATAGATACACATGCAACAGCGGTTTGTAAGTTTTTTGATAAAAATGCAAACAAGGTAATTGCAACCTTAGGTTGGGAACAAGAATATTTTTTAATTGATGATGCGCTTGCTTTGTCTAGACCAGATATTTTGTTAACCGGTAGAACTTTATTAGGGCATTCTTCTGCAAAAGGACAACAATTAGACGATCATTATTTTGGAACAATTCCTGCTAGAGCTATGAGTTTTATGCAAGATTTAGAACAAGAATGTATGTTGTTAGGTATACCTGTTAAAACAAGACATAATGAGGTTGCCCCAAATCAGTTTGAGTTAGCGCCTATTTTTGAAGAAGCAAATTTAGCGGTAGATCATAACTCATTATTAATGGATGTGATGGAAAAAGTTTCTCGCAGACATAAACTTAAAGTATTATTTCATGAAAAACCTTTTGAAGGAATAAATGGTTCTGGTAAGCATAATAACTGGTCCTTGTCTTCTAGTTCTGGCATTAATTTGTTAAGTCCGGGAAAAACCCCCATGAAAAACCTGCAATTTTTAACTTTTTTTGTAAATACTATAAAAGCCGTTTATGAAAATGAAGAATTGCTAAGAGCCTCTGTAGCATCTGCAAGTAATGAGTACAGGTTAGGCGCAAATGAAGCACCAATGGCAATTGTGTCTGTGTTTATAGGTACACAATTATCCGCAGTTTTAGACGAGTTAGAAAACGTAACGATTGGTAAATTATCACCACAAGAAAAAACCGATTTAAAATTAAATATTATCGGTAAGATTCCTGCAATTTTATTAGATAATACAGATAGAAACAGAACTTCTCCGTTTGCTTTTACTGGGAACAAATTTGAGTTTAGAGCTGTAGGTTCTTGGGCAAATTGTGCAACACCTATGACGGTTTTAAACACTATTGTAGCAAAACAATTAAAAGAATTTAAAGTAGAAGTTGATGCATTAATAGATTCTGAAAATTTAAAAAAGGACGAAGCTATTTTTAATGTTTTAAGAGAATATATCAAAGCATCAAAAAAGATTCGTTTTGATGGTGATGGTTATGGAGAAGCTTGGGAAAAAGAAGCTAAAAGGAGAGGTTTAAGTAATATTAAAACTACGCCGGAAGCTTTAAAAGTAAAAAATTGCAAGAAAACGATAGACCTTTATGAAGAAATGGAGGTAATGAGTAAAATAGAAGTAGAAGCTCGTTATGAAATAGAATTGGAAGAATACACAAAAAGAGTACAAATAGAAAGTAGGGTTTTGGGAGACCTTGCTAGGAACAATGTAATTCCTACTGCAATAAAATACCAAAATACATTATTGGAAAATGCTAAAAATTTAAAAGAAATTTTTGGAGAAGACTACAAAAATATTGCAAAAGAACAGCTAGAGTTAATTATGACTATCTCTAATCATATTACCCAAATTAATGCGTTGGTTTTAAAAATGATTGAAGAACGAAAAAAAGCCAATCTAAAAACCGGATTTAAATCTGCCGAAATGTATTGTGGTAAAGTAAAACCTTTTTTTACGCAAATACGATACCATTGTGATAAGCTAGAAACAATGGTTGATGATGATTTATGGCCATTAACAAAATATAGAGAATTGTTATTTACTAGGTAAGTACGTATGGCGTAAATCAATTAGCTTTTTTAAGAAAAAGGGAAATTACTTTTGTTATAATAGGTTTTACAAGTCTTGGTTTTCTTTATGGTGATGAGAACAACACGTATATAATTAAAACTGGCAAGTATAAAACGTAAGTTGCTGATTTTCATCTAATTAAAGTTGTTTTTTATTGGTAGCCAGACGGAGAAAACATAAGTTATCTATAGAAAATATGGTAAGAACTATAGATGTAGATCCTAGGTTTTCTCCTAATGAATCACAGGTTATTTTTGTGAATACTTCTAATGACGGATTGTCTTTAAAATCGATTTATAAGGTAGATGTAGATTATATAATTGCTGTTGATCTTAGATATTTGTTATTCTCTGATGCTACAATGCCAGATTGGGAATAAATAGATTATAATTTTTTAAAAACCGAATGATATTCATTCGGTTTTTTTTATGTTATTCTTTAGCGTAAACAAAAAGAATGAACATTCCCTAGAGGCACTTGATGTCTTTAATTTTAAATATTCATACAGGTTTCTATCGTTTTTTTTAATCAAAAGACTAAATTTGCAACTCACAATACAATAACATGAGTAAAGAAGTTTCTAAAAGATACGCACAACGTGGCGTTTCGGCATCTAAAGAAGATGTACACAATGCAATTAAGAATATAGACAAAGGTTTGTTTCCAAAGGCATTTTGTAAAATTGTACCAGATTATTTAACAAATGATGAAGATTATTGTTTAATAATGCACGCAGATGGTGCAGGAACAAAATCTTCTTTAGCATATATGTATTGGAAAGAAACAGGTGATATTTCTGTTTGGAAAGGCATTGCACAAGATGCTTTAATAATGAATATTGATGATCTTTTGTGTGTTGGTGCAACAGATAACATACTACTTTCCTCTACGATAGGTAGAAATAAAAGTAAGATTCCTGGTGAAGTTTTATCAGCAATTATAAACGGAACAGAAGAATTAATAGAAGACTTAAAAGGATTTGGCGTTACCATTCATTCCACCGGAGGTGAAACTGCAGATGTTGGCGATTTAGTGCGTACCATTATTGTAGATTCTACGGTAACTGCAAGAATGAAACGTACAGATGTTGTAGATAATGCAAATATAAAAGCGGGTGATGTAATTGTTGGTTTAGAGTCTTTTGGGCAAGCAACTTATGAAACTGAATACAATGGAGGAATGGGGTCTAATGGATTAACATCTGCAAGACACGATGTTTTTCATTCATATTTAGCAGAAAAATACCCAGAAAGTTTTGATGCTGCCGTTCCTGCTGATTTGGTGTATTCTGGAAATATAAAATTGACAGATAAAGTAGAGAATTCTCCTATTGATGCTGGTAAATTAGTATTGTCTCCAACAAGAACATACGCGCCAATTATTAAAAAAATCTTATCAGAATTTAACTCAGATACGGTACATGGAATGATTCATTGTTCTGGTGGTGCACAAACAAAAATATTACACTTTGTGGATGAGTTACACATTGTAAAAGACAATCTATTTCCAATTCCGCCTTTGTTTAAATTGATACAAGAACAATCGAAAACAGATTGGAAAGAAATGTATCAAGTTTTTAACTGCGGACATAGAATGGAAATTTATGTATCTCCAGAAATTGCAGAAGTCATCATAAACATTTCTAAATCGTTTAATGTAGATGCAAAAATTGTAGGTAGAGTAGAAGCGTCAGAAACTAAGAAGTTGACCATTACAAGTGAGTTTGGTGTATTTGAATACTAAAATAAAGTAAACAATGTGATGCTTTAAAATAGCATTTCAGAATTCATAAAAAAAGGTAGTGATTTTATTTCACTGCCTTTTTTGCTTTTAGATTGTATTCTTAAATGTGATCAGCTGTTTCGTTTTAGTCTAATCATCTAGTAAATTTATCTTAGCCACTTTTTCATGATAGGAAATTTTTCATCATCACTACAGAAGCCCATCCATTTTAAAAGAGGTAATCCTGTATAAATTTTATTACTAAATTGTTCTATAAACCATTCTGAAGAACCTTTATAGCCATTAGGATGAAAGACAACTTTCGGATCTAATTTTAAATGAGATAAAGCAGCATAAGACCAAAGTATTGCGGCAATTTCATCAGCAGGAGTTGGCTAATCTGTATCCATTTCACTTGTACCAATTAATGGTCTACGTTTTTCTTCTGTTACTGCTATATGACCAGATTCGTGTAATAAATCACCAGGATATTTTAACTTCTTTTTATCCATTAAAATGGTATTTCTTTTAAGACTTAAACCGGGTAAGAAGGTATCGTTTTTTAATTCTTTTTCAACTACCTTAATATTTATGTTGTTAAGAAAAGTAACAATACTGTCTAATATGTTTTCATTAGTATTCATATTTTAGCCGTTCTTTTAGTGCTAGTAACTCCGTTTTTTCTGGGAATTGCTTTATCAATCTATCAACTAGTTTTTTTCCTTTCTTACAATCTTTAAATTCATTTTCACACCTCAAGCTAAATGCATTGGCTAATCGATGGTTTATCACATAATCATTGGGTAAAATTTTATTAGCTATTTGATATTCAAAAATTGCATTATGCCAACTTCGTTCTTTTAACCAATCATCACCTTTTGTTATATAAACAAGACTTTTTTCAATTTTGTCGCTCAATTGAATTTTTTCAATTTTTTCTTTTTCAACATTTATATTATTATGAAAAGAGTTGTAAGTTAATAAGCCGATTGTAGAAAACAGCACAAGAAATATAATGCTTGTTACATAATATTTTTTCTTCCTTTCTTTTATAATTTTTAATCGAATAGCTTTTAATTGTGATTTAGTAGCTTTTTTTAATACAATTTTACCACCTGCGTATGTAATATATTCATTTTTCAATCTCAAGAAAGTTCTTTCAGGTCTGAACATACTTTTTTTTCCGAGTAACTTTTTATTGTTACTCAAACTAGTTCTCATTCCTTGGATGCTTCCTTCTCCTCCCAATTTTTTTTAGTTTTTAATATTTGTAAACGGTTATTGTATGAAACGTAGCGTATAAATAGTCGCTAATTTTTCGGATTTAGCACAAGCCGAATTTTTATTTTTTATGTTTACTTTCTTTTTCTAAATATACAAAAATAAAAATTTGGCGTACTTTGTAAATAAGTAAAAACCTCTCAGAAAGCCTATAATAGCTATGTTTTATACACTGTGTGAATGCCCAGTATGGGCATCTTTTATAAACCGAAAGGTAAATAATTAATCTATTGGGTGCAAGTCCCTTATACGCGGGAGTAATGTCTTGAAGCATTAGTAAGTCGCAAGGGTGAAAACCGCGAGGTTTTATCTGAAGGTTATTTGCGATTGAATAAAGAGCAAATACCGACTACAAAACTCGGTACTGAACATCGATTACGCTCAGTATAAACCAAGCAGAAATCGTATACAGAGGCATATTTACTTGGGTAAGCAAGCACAACATTGTAACGCCCAAAAGATTAACAAAAGGGTAAGTATGTAGATACGGGAGTTTTCTCAAAAGTTCATTGACGTTACTGAACCTTTATTTTTTTAAAAGTGTGGGCAAAATTACTGACGTAGGAAGTAAAATTAAATTTCATCTTTTGCTCTTTCGTAAACATCTAATGTAAGCAATATTTCCTCTTGCATTTTATCAGTATTATAAAATTTAGTATTATAAATAAATGAAATATTATATTCTATACTGTCAAAATCATAATCATATTTCATCCAGTTCTCTGTTTCTTTCAATGCGAACCACCGACTAAAAAGTCTTTTTCTGTTTAGATTTTTAGAATCACTATTATCACATAGATAGTGAATTACCCTAGAATTGTCTTTTTCAATAAATTTCAAAATTATTTCAAGTATTGTTCTGGATATTTTTGAATCACCTTTAGCTTTCTTGTTATCTATTTCTCCAAAGTCTAATGAATACAAGTTGTTTAAAGGATGTAAATCTTGTGAAATATTTCTAAATGCAACATAGTAGGTTAAATTATTTTTTGTTTCAAAATAAAAATAGGGGTCATTAGACCCCTGTTTTCTACTATATTTATACATTTTCTATTTTTTCAATTTTCTTTTAATTGAAGCAACAATAGATTTTCTATGAGCTTCTTTATCAGAAACCATCTTATTCAATACTTTTATAGTATTTGAATTTGCTTTTATTGTTGTTGAATAATTCATAGTTGCTAATGTTTATACTTTATTTATAACAAAGTCTCTGACAAATGTATGGTTTAAAAAAATTTTGTTACGTATTAAATGAAACTTATTATTTATTTATTATTTATATTTTATAGATAAAACTTATAATACTGCTTATTGTTACTTTATTATATGACGTTTATACAGTTCAGAAGTTACAAAAATTATTCCACTTTTACAAGTCAGAGAGTAAATTCCCACAAACAAGCTAAAAAAAGCTGTGGAAAAAAAATAAAGATTTCAACTAAGAATGTTAATTAAAATAACGTTTCCTAAGTATTTTAGGTAACGAAATGATAAGGTGAGTTTTAATTCATTTTATCAGTGGTTAAACGAAGTTAGTTAGTTGTTTTTTTATGAGAAAGTCAAGCTAAAAAAAAATCAAATATAGATGTCACTTTTTATTTATTTATAGGAAAGCCAGCAATAAATTATACACGTTGTGCCTGTTGCACAACGTCTTGTTAAAGATACAGAAATTTTGTATATTTAGTAATGCAAGGCAAGAAAAACTATCAAGAAAAGCTGTTCAATAATTTCCAGTTGAGTGAGCGTGTTCCCAAGAACAATTTTTACAGACTTTTAAAAGAAATACTTCATTTAGATTTTCTGTATTCAGGGACAAAAAGCTCGATGTAAAGTCCATATTCATAGTTATAAGCCAATTTAAATTTAGAAAAATGGCAGTTCTTAAAAATTAAAAAGCCCTTAAAAAGGGCTTAAAAAAGAATTTTTTTATTTTTTTAATGGGTTGTGCAACGGTTACCGGTGTTGTGTGTAGTCTTGCTATATTCAATTTTTTATACAACGTATAGCAAATGCCCAACTATTTTCAAATGAACGATGAACCGTGTTTTTTGATGAAAATAATTCTCTATTCCATAGTAAATCACTTCCAGCGCTTGTGCTTGTCCAGAATGGAGCACTAAACCCTAAATTCTCAAAATTGTTATCTTCGTTTGTAGCACTTCCTGTTCTAAATCCTCCTGGGAGTGCATTAAAACCAAATGAATCTGTTCCATTTCCATTTTCAATCCACATAGTTGTAGATTTAAGATTTTTTCCCGCATCAAATCCTCTATAAGACCAATCATTCCATTCCTCGTCACCTACAGTAAATTGACTGTCAACAGTTCCTTCTAATATTTTCCATTCCTCATCAGTGGGTAAATGCCACCCTTCCGGGCTAACAATCAAAGCATTTTCGCGACTATATAATTTCCCGTAAATTTCTCCATTTATTTCATTGTTTAGATAATTCCAACATCCTTCAGTTGTTTTATAATTCAAGTTTTGAGCCATCCAACACTGATTTCCAATTTGAATAGTTTTGTAAATGTTTCCATCTCTTGTGTCAAAAAAATCATTTCCACAAGTAAAATTAGCGCTTAAAATCACTTGTTTTTCTATAATAGTTGAAGAGCCCTTGTCATCAAAAGCAGCAATTTTAACAACAGATACACCCTCAGTTTCTGATTGTGTATTCCAAGTGAAATTAAAAGGTAATGAATTAATAGTTTCTATTTCAATATCATTAATTGATAATTTTGCCTCGGTTATCAATCCATCGCTATCAGTTATATTTGTTTCTATTGTTAGTGTTGATCCTATAATAATATCTGTTACATCAATTTGCGTAAGAATTTCAATTATTGGTAATTCATTAGACACTTCTGGTGTAGAATTATCATCACTACAAGATGTAAATATTGTTATTAACATACTAATACTTAAGCAATATCTTTTTAGTTTTTTCATAGGGTTTTATTGTATTATCCTGATATAGGTTGACCTTTTTTTAGGTTAATTTTTCAATTTTTACCGAAAGTTATTTCCGATTTTTTT
>NZ_JBPOGL010000002.1:0-228451 GCF_051251875.1 Polaribacter sp. | reverse complement strand
TGTAAAGAGTGGAATTGCCAAAAGTAAAATTATAAAAACAATCTTTATTTCGGCGCTTTTCCCGAGTTTTTGCCAACTCGTTATAAGTCCATAAATATATTGCTTTTTGGTTAAATTATTAGGGATATCCCAATAAAATTTAGAAAAACAATAGGAACGTGACCCAACGTATTTTAGACCATCAATATGCAATTATCTTGTAGACAATTGTATTTGAATACTATACTAAATGTAAATATCATTAAAAACTGCTAAATTTTTAGAAGGTAGCTTTTAAGCTTGTTGCTTTGCTTAAAGCAAACTCTAAACTTCTATAATATCTTTATTTTTTAGGCTAAAATCTTTTTAAAAAATGTAATGATACTGAATTTATGAGGTTCAAGAATTCCTATAAAAACAATAAAAAAGACATGATGAAATACACTTTTTAGGCAACAAGCTTATTTTGAGCATAGTAGAAAGAATAGGAGAGAAGCGAAATGGATCTGGAGTTGTTATTGATAAATTTTACTTATATTTAACCTGTTGTGCATTATAAATTTATTTCATCACAAAATGTCAGTTCGAGTGATTTTGAGGAACGAAAAATTGTATCGAGAACTTTTTTAATGCTAAAATTCTTACCTGCCTGTCGGCAGACAGGTTCTCGATACAAATTTTACTCATTTCAATCGTAAAATTCACTCGAATTGACAGAATTTTATCATAATGCACAACAGGTTATATTTATAACAATTGTTTTATATGTAGTAATTAATTCTCCCAATTAACGATACTAATGGTAGCATTTTTTAATTACTCTTTATTAGTTTTTTAATTATTAATTTATAATATATACTTAATGAAATTCAGAACATTAAAACTGATATTATTCAACTTTCTTATTATTTTTTACTCTTGTGATTGTGAGACGGAAGAAGTTGAGAATGAAAATCCCTCTAATAATACTATCTTATTTGGAACAGGTTGGGATAATCAGGAAGATTTTACACAAACTATTCCTGTAGCAATAAATTACAGTAACTATCAATCAGGAGGTTCATTGCCTGCAAATATTGACTTAACACCTAAATTTCCGCCAATTGGTCATCAAGGAAATTTAGGAACATGTGTTGCTTGGGCTACAGGATATTATAATAAAACATATCTTGATGCAGTAGATAAAAATCTCACAGCTTCCCAAATTCAGTCTTTTAATAATCAATATTCTCCAACCGACCTTTTTTTCTCTATTGATGCATCTCTAAGATCTTGTGAAAATGGAACCTACTTTGATGATGCATTTAATGTATTAATATCTAGAGGAGTAAACACTCTTGCAAATGTTCCGTATAAGGAAATATGCCTTTATAATTCACCAGGAAGTGCTGCTATGGCCTCATCAAATAGGATTAAGAATTTCCGTAGAATTCAAGGTTCTGTTAATGAAATTAAAGAATATTTAGCCCAAGGAATACCAGTTGTAATTGGAGCAATGGTAAATTACGAGTTTACAAATTTAAAAGGTAATTCTGTACTTAATAATCTTAATTATACAGGTGAGGAGGGAGGACATGCAATGGTAATTGGAGGCTATGACGACTCAAGAAATGCATTTCGAATTGTAAATTCATGGGGTACTTATTGGGGTGATAATGGCTATTTATGGATAGATTATAATTTTCTAGTCAATAAATTTTGTATTCAAAATGGACAAAGGTCTTTGTTTGTAGCTTTTAATGATAATAATACAAATAATAATCCGCCTACTACCAGTTCTGGTGGTCCAGACCTAACTGCTTTAGTAACTTCTGATGTCACTCTTTATCCAAATATTTCTCCATACACCAATGCGCGAAGAGCTTTTTTTGATGTAAAAAACATAGGCAATCAAACCATGTTGGCATCAAGTAATTGGAATATTTATTATTTATGGGTAAATGCATTTAATGCCAATAATTATGGAACAATTTTTAGAGGCGAGTTTACAACAGCAATTCCGTCAAATAGTTTTCAAAATGTAAATGCAAATTATTCTCTATTAAACTACAATCTTGCCCCAGGAGATTTATTAGGTCAACTGTCTTTGGGAAAACCTTATGTGTTTTGGGACTATTTTATGCCCCAAGTTACTGGTAGTTATTACCTGGTTTTGTATATTGATAAAGGAAATAGCAATGAAATAAATCAAACTAATAATGTTTTTTATGTAACCCAATCACCCAAATACTTCAACAATGGTTATTCAAATAAGTCAACAGGTTCTAATAAATTAGTGAACAAATATCAATTTGAAGATTTAGTATCTTTTGATTTTAATTTAAAAGAAACTGAAGTAAATGATGAAAATTCATTAACTATTTATAGGAAACTCTCAAGTAAAAATTTTGCCAATGCCTATACGTCTGATGAAATTGTATCATTTTTAAAGAATAAAATTAATAATGGGGGTTTGTAATATACTAAAGTTAGAAAATAGTATGCAAATGAAGTTTTTAAACAAGTAAACTGTTGCTATAATCCTAAAGGTATTGTATCGGAAAGTATGTATAAATAGTCGGAAAAAAAGCCTGTAATGAAATTCTCATAAATGCACTTCATTGACTTCTAATTTTTAATTAAATGTTTTGAAATTACTACTTGGTTAGTGTTTATAATTATCAAGTAAATTCCATTAGATAAATTTCCCAGATTACACTTATTATCCAAGATGTTTTTATTAGAAAAGCTTAATAAATGTTTTCCATCTAAAGTATCTAGAGATACACTTTTTACCTTTTCAAAATTGTTTTTCGTCAACGAAAAATAAGAATTATCTAAAAGAATATTGTTCGAAATCACTTTTACAGATAGCGGTAATTAAAAGTGTTTTGGTATTACTATACAAGCTTATTTAAAAATGATTAACTCTATAATATTAATTGTTTGTGAGAACCATCGCAGTTTGGTTTTCGTTTCGATAATCCGCAAGTACAATCATGTAAACCATATCCATCTTTAATTCTCTCTATATTTTTTTCTATTCTAGATAATTTCGTTTTAGATTGTTTTGGTTTGTCAAAATGCAAAAGATAACCTCTTTTTCTTCCAGGTGTTAAATTGGTAAATGCTTTTTTAAAATCACTATTTTCCTCAAATATCTGTTGTAACTCTTTGGGAATTTCGAAATCGGAAGTTTTTTTCTTTGGTACTTTTTTCCCTGATTTTTCAATTCTGATGGCTTCATCAATATATTGCTTTATGAAGGGTTCAAGTTTACATATTTCTGAGTGGTCTGTAAATCGTATTTGTCTTGCAGATTGTACGTTTTGGGTTTGCTGTGTTAAAATATTCTCAACGTCTTTTAGTAAAACTCCTTTATGAAAAAGAATTGCACAGTAATCTTTAAACTCGTGAATTAAAACAATGTTTTTTCCGTTGTCTCTATAGCACGGATGCATCCATTTAAACGTTTCTTTTAGTCCAGTTTCT
The DNA here is from genome assembly GCF_051251875.1 of Polaribacter sp. Taxonomy (GTDB): domain Bacteria; phylum Bacteroidota; class Bacteroidia; order Flavobacteriales; family Flavobacteriaceae; genus Polaribacter. The sequence goes on along the minus strand of NZ_JBPOGL010000002.1, from coordinate 225,001 downwards.
AGAATAATTTCACGAAGTTTTGTAACTTCCTCTTTCCATTTTTTAAGGCTATTCAGATATTTTTCTACTTCTTGATTCATTATTTACTCAGTTTCTCTATAAAATTGGTAACGCATTTTTGTATCAAAAGTTACGGTTTTGTGTATGATGATTATCCGAAGGAAAATCGAATGTTGGCAAAAGAGAATACTTTTGATTTAGCACTAAATTACGCATTATTTTTTAAGATGATAGCATTTGTTTTTCTGTTGAATACTTTAATTCCTAGTATTATTAAAACTACAAGCAATGCATTAAAAAATATACTAGTTAAAATGATTTTTATAACTGAAAATATATTAGTTAGGTTTGCAATATTCATGTTCAAATCCGGATAGCTTTTTAGCATCATAATAATTCCAAAATTTTCCAAATAATATACAATTCCTGCAATTATGGGTGTTGATCAGTATAAAAAGTTATAGAACTTTTTTACCTGAAATGTTTCTATTTATATACTTGGTTAATCTGTTCTTTTTTTAAATCAAAAATGATAATTATCATTGTTTATTATTCTTAAAGTAATTACTTTTTTACTACAATTCAAGAATTGATTTTTTAGATTAATTCTTAAAAATTTCATTGTCATGACAGAAACTTTCTGCTTAAAATGTGACGCTAAAAATTCCAAAAAGGAAAAATATTGCTACGCTAAAGCGGAGAAAAAATAAATCTAGTAGAAATTGAATAAAATAATTACTTGGTTGCAATTATGTTGCAATTGAAGATGAAAAATATTGTCTAGAGTGTAGTGTTTAATTATTTAAAAGGAATACTATGAAATCTATAATCTGTTCTAATTGCGGAAACAAACTAAATAAAGGAGCTCTCTTTTACGGAGTTTGTGTGCGAAAATTTAATCAACAAGATATTACCACTTTAAAATATAACTCTTTTATCAAAAAGAAAAAAAGAGGAGTAGTACGTGCCATTGAAAAAGCACTCTCTGTAAATTTTTTATTCAGCTTTTCACTACTAAATAATTTTTGTCGATTTAATAAATTCATGAGTATGAAAAGGCTTTGCGTAGTATTATTTCTTTTTTTAATAGTAGGTTCAACTAATTTATATTCACAAAGTTTAGTAAGAGCATCTGAAGGGAATGTAAGAATAGCATTGATAAAGAATTGGTCTCGTATGCCAACAAATGCAGAAATAAATCGTGCATATAATGAGTACAGAGCTAAAGCATATAGCTATTGTAATGTGGGGAATTGGCAAAAAATGCATACTCCTTGGTCAGACAATGGTGATGTGGCAAATCATGTTATTGTAATTAATAGCTGTACCTATTCATCACCACAAAGAAATATTAAATATGCAGCTATTTTAAAGTTTGATTATAACACGAGTACATTTAAATTTGAAGGTGTTCTGATGAAAGGTGTTAAAAAAGGCGATAAAAATGCAACGGCTTCGCGTTTAGAAGAACAAGACCTTGTTTATCTCTCACCTGGCTGGATTAGCAGTACAAAAAATAACCAAAATTCAAATAAAAAAACTTCTCCTTGGATAGACAACAATCCAAACAAGATTGACGAGGACTATGATGATGATGATGACAGTGGTTTATTAACAATTGTTATTGGAGCTCTTACCGCAGCGGGCTTATTGGCTATCAGAAATAGAATTAAAAAAAAGAAGAAAGCCACATCAACAGGCAACAAAAAGAAACCGAAAGAAAAAAAGGAAGTAGCAGAATATATCTTACAGTTAAATACAGAAGCATTTTATCTAAAACTAGACGAAACAAAAAACTTAACAGCAAAAGTGTGGAAAATTACGGAAAAAGGAAAATCACTCGCCAATGCTACCATAAAAATTCAATGTTCAGAAAAAGCACTTAAGGTGATGCCTTTTAGTGCGGCTGGAACACTAAACAGTCAAATTACATTAAAAGATAAGCCTAAAGAAAATCAATTCTATATTACGGTTGCAACAAATGTTGACGGACATACCTATCAAAAACGAGTACGGATAACAGCCGGAATGCAAAAACGCCTCATCATTGAAACTGCTCCAGATAACATACGAAGTCTGCGTCCAAATATTGACCAAAACTTAACATGTTTTGCACAAGTAGTGGATGAAGAGGATAACGATATTCCAGAATTAACGAAAAAAATAAAATTCGATAATTCAAAAGATCGATGGGTAGATTTATTAGATGAAGGGCCGTATTTTGATGAAGGTTGGGCAGCTATTCTTGTGGGCGCCTCTGACCCTGCGGAAGATTATGATATTTCACATCCTCCTAAATCGGTTACTTTAGGTATTTATGTAGATTATGAAGAAGAAGAGAAAAATATACGTCTAGAAAACAATTTAAAAATAGATCTTATAGATTGTAAATTAGAAACGGATCTTGAACAAGTTAGTTTTCTTGCTACAAAAGAACAGTCTAAAATTACCATTAAAGCCAATATAAAAGATTGCGATGGTACTAAACCATGGAAATTTAAGGCTGTTTATATGAAGGATTACGAGACGGTTGATAAAAAGCCTCTTAGCACTATTGATTTGCAAGATGTTAAAGATTCAGAAGTAAAAATAGCTTTAACAGGTCCTATTTTATTACCAAAAGAAGGAGAGCAATTTATACGAAAACTACTAGTAATTTCTGCACAACAAAAAGAAGAAAAAGCATTAGAAAGACATATTTACGTACTGGTTTCTAGGGAAGGATTGTTTATTCAAAATGGTGTAAATTCTGAAAGTCAAATAGAGGTATTGGCAAATGGTAAAGTAAAAAATGAATTGGTGTTTGAACTCTATACATATCATAAAGAAAAAGATGAGATTATTGTTGATATTGATGGATTAAAGAATCTTAAATTAGAATTAGCCACAACCGATGATATCGCTATAAATGTTAACGGCGTTTTTAAACCTGAATTTTCAGAGAAGGAATGGGGACATTCAGAAACAAGTAATACCTATATTTTCCAATCGGAAAATGAGATTCCTGCAGATGGCCGTGTGGTTTATTTAAAGTACAAAGTGTCGGCTCCAATTCCTTTTGAAACTAAAAATCCTGAAAATTTTCAAGTTGAATTTACTGTTCAGTTAAAAACACTAGATATTGGAAAAGTTATACCAACTTGGAATGAAGCTTATGAGAATTGTAAATTCATTATTAACAAACATATTCCTTATGGTGAGACTAGAGAAATACTTCTTAGAAACTTAGAAGTAGAAGGGGTTTTCTTAGATGTTGAAGGTTTGGTTGAGTTTAGAAATAGGGTATGGGAAATAGCTCAAGATTTAATTCTTTTGCAAGGTGAAGCTGGGTATAAAAACCTTGATGAGTGGTACACACTTTGTATAGAAGTACGCTATTGGGCAAAAATGGCAAGTGATGTTTGTGTAAGTATTTTAATGATTGTCTATTTTCGTGTGTATGGTAAAGTAGGCATGTTACTTTTAGTGCCCATATCTGTTGTCAAAGAAATTATTTATGATGCCATAGTGTATTACAGAAATGACGAAGGAACCATTGAAAAATTCAAAGATCAGCAATATCAAAAAATTATATATACTTTATTTGATGTAACTCAGGGAAAATTAATTACTCCAGAGACTATTGGTTTGGCTGTAAAAAACAAACCTCTTGCATGGGCAATATTTGTAGGCATTCAGTTTGCTATAAATCTGTATAGAACGGAGTCTATGGTCGAAGCCATAAAAGCAACAGCAACTCAAATTACATTGGCTATGTTTATCGATAAAACAAGCAAATATATAATTGCCAACCCCGATAAATGCGGAGGACTCAAACTAGTCAATCATCTTCAGAAAGGCAAAGGAGCATACCCGAACACAACAGACCCAAAGAAATCAAAGAAAATAGCTACTGAAGACAAGGAATTCTTAGATAATTTTGATAAAAAAACGCATACAGATCCAAAATTAAAGTTGAAATATCTCGACAAATCTGAGGTTTCTAAAATCATGAAAGATCCTGCTAAGGTTAGAACTATTAAGGAGCACGGAACAGATGCGCAAAAAAGTGCCTTTGTGAGATCTCGAAAAAAAATTTATGACCAACATGATAGAGCACTAAAACAAGAAATGGTAAAGAAATTTGGAGGAAAGCTTTCTGATTATCAACTAGATGATTTTAGAACTCCAGGGCCTGTAGATCCAACAGGTGTTAATACAGATAGAGATTTATGTCCAAGACGGCGTATAAGACTTAAAAACGGCAAAGATGTTATGTTAGAATTTAAAGGAAAACAGTTAGATGATATCAAATCTAAATCTGAAAATATATTCGGTAACCTAACAGATAAACCTTCAAATGTTTCAGCTAAGAAAAATTTTGAAGATCACCAGCAACGAATTACTAATCAACATGATAATGAAGCCAGTAGAGATTATGGTAAGAATTTTATTGATCCAAAGACAGGAGAGTATATTTCAGACTCACACATTAAAAAAGTATATGCTGGCAAAAGCACATTAAAATCTCCAAAAAGTCAAGGAGATATGATTTTGAATAAGGTGCTAAATAATAAAGGACCTGAAAAAATTGCCCAAGCTAAAAAAGGAGTTTCTTCATTAAAGAAAATATATAAAAGTTATAAAAAACAAGGATACAAGGTTCCGAAAATTGAGAAAAAATTAGAAAAAGCCATGTCTTTGATTGAAAAAGCAAAGGTAACAAAGGAACAAACACCTGTAAAAATGAAAAAATTTAAAGAAGCATTAAATAAGTTGAATTACAAAGATATTGATGATGTAGCAAATCATCTAAAAGATAAAATAACGGACTTAGGAAATGTTGAACAACCAAGTTTTTTTGACAAGATAAAAGGATTTACACAAAACTAAAAAAATGTCATAATTATGGAGTATTTACCTCATGAATTTGTACAATTTGCTCAAAAAAAGGGAGTATCGGAGAATGCCATTCTTAATCTGCTAGGCGCTGAATTTTCAAACTCAACACTAGCTGATGATGAAGACATCAGTTGGAGAAAAATACCTGATATAGACTCATTAGACGATGAGAACTGGAGACTGTTAGAAAATTTTTCAAAGGTTTACCAACTAAAAAAAATTGCTCGGAGAAGAGTATTTAGTTCAAATAATTTGTATTACAATCAAACCTTAGATAAAGTGTCTTTATTTGAGTTCAATAAATACAATGCCATACGGTTTGAAACATTTAAAACAAAAAAAGAATTTGTTGATAATCTTACCGAAAAGTATGTGCCTTATAAATCTTTTGCCTACAAATTACCACAACTAAATAATTTATCAAAAGACGAATGGTTTATAATTGTCTCATTATTAGAACTATTTATAGAGAAAAATCCCATCCCTAATAGTACTTATACACCCGATGAATTGTTTGTTTTTACACCCGATTCACTGTTGCAATTAATTAAAAACAGTAGTCAAAGGAAAGAAGAATATACTTGGTGGGGGCATTGGCAAAAATTATCGGAACATAAAATTCCAACAATAGAGGAAATTGAAACGGCAATACTAGTTTTGGTCAATAAGGCTTTAGCCGGGTATTTAGAGCAATCAGAAAAAGAGGATGTTTATTTTGTTGGTAAGGAGCTCGTAGGCATTATGAATGCTTTAGCATGGTGGGACAGAGGTTTTGTTATTGAAAGTGAACCTATAGCCACAAAGTTATATCTATTTCAAGCAGATAGTTTATTTGTTTTAGTAAATGAAAATAATAAAAATTACAGTTTATTTAATATTGATGGCGAACAATTGCCAAATCTCCTTTCAAATTTTATGAATGTAGCTGATAAACCAAATACAGCAATAGATCAAAAAGAACCCCGTAAAAAAATTAATTTCTGCTCAAACTGTGGATCATCTGTTATTCCGGGGACTAAATTTTGCTCTAATTGTGGTAATAAATTAAACTAAAAACATAACATCATGGCATACTGTACTAATTGTGGAACTGATAATAAAAATAATTCTAAGTTCTGTCCCAATTGCGGAACAGCAATAACAGAAGATTTAAAGAAAAACAAAAGAAGACCACCACCAAAAAGAAAGATGAAAAAAGGTGTGGTAAAAAGCATAGAAAATGAAGCTACTAATTCTGTGAAATCTAAATTAAAAGAAACAGTTGCACCAAAAACTCCAAAAAGTTCTAGTCCAATTTCTGAAGTATTTGAATCAAAGAAAAAGACCACTACAAGTGCAACAGAATTACAAATAGAGGACACTAATAAATTTAATAAATGGACGTGGATTTATGCAATTCTTAATGGTTTATTACTTCTTTTAGGGATTCAATCTGAAGAAGTTACGGGTGTTTTAATATTTTCAATATTAATTCTTGGAATTGTTTTTTTTAGAAGAAAAAAAGAAAAACCATACAATTTACTTACTAAGATTGTTTTAGTACTTCAACTCCTTTTATTAATTGCAATAATAGTAGAAGACTTAGCATACTTTTCGGTTGTTACTTTGTTACTTATTGGTTTGTTTGCTTCAAATATAATTTTACTATTTAAAGGGAATAAATAGTAAAACGAATTACAATAATTTAAAAAATAGAATTATGAAATTATGTACAAACTGCGGTGAAAAACTAAACGATGGTGCTAAATTTTGCATTCATTGTGGTGCAAAAATTATGGAGGATACAAAAAGTAAGAATGTATCCAAATCAATCACAAAGAAACCAGAGTCTAATCTAATTTCAAGTGATGCAAAAAATAGAATTGATAAAATTAATCATAAGATAACTCTAGAGAACAATCAATCTAGCGTTGTTAAAAAGGCTAGGTATAGTGCTACCTTTTTTATACTCATTATTCTACTAGCATTTCTCGATGTAGCTATTTTACCTATTCATCCTGCAGTTGTAATGATTTCTATTTTCTTTTTAATGGCGTCATTAATTACAGGATATATGTTTAAAAGTAGAGAAAATAAATTACAAAACTTAATACATGGAGAACAGTTATTGGCAGAATGGACATTAAGCGCTCATCAAAAAAAAGAATATGCCCATTATTTATATAAACAAAAAGTTGGCAAAAACATGTTTATTCTTTTTTCAATTGTAGCCATAGCTATGGTTGTTTTTGGTGTTTTTATTTTAGTCATAGACGAGGGAAAATTTGCCATGTTTATGGTGTTCCTTGGTCTTATTGTGTTTTTATCATTTTTTGCATTTGCTATGCCTTTTTATTACAAAATAAAAAATTCAAAAGGCGATGGACAAGTTTTAATCGGGGTAAAATATGCTTATGTTAATGGTTATTTCCATAATTGGGATTTTCCGCTTTCAGGTTTGTCAAAAGTGAAAATAATTAATGATCCATTCTATGGAATTAATTTTACATTCTATTATACAGATGTAACTTTAAAACATAGCGAAGAACTAATAATACCTGCAAATAAAGACATAGATCTTGATGGTTTAATTACTAAGTTAAAAGTATTTTATAATTAGTTGTTTGGGTACTATACATTTGTATTATAATGTGCTGCGTGACGCCTGTCTCGAAGTTGTTAAGAGGTTGCTTTGTTTTGGTTAAAAGCGAAAGTTGTTATAACAGTTTCTTTATTTTTTTCTTCTGAAATTTTTCTTATACAATGTTAATGGAACACTTTTTATGCGACAACGTAGGAGGGAAGCGTAATATGTGGGGAATGGCTAGAAAGTCAAATTAATGTTTTATCAAGTAAGATTTTTATACTATCTTTTCAAGCGATTATTCAATAACTATAACTCATTTAAAATCAGAATGTTTTCATTCCCAAAATTAAAATCAATATCAATAAACAATTTTTCCCTTTATGAAAAAGAAGGTAATATAGATTTAGATATCATAGATGGAGTTTTTTGCCTTGCTGGTGCTAATGGTTTAGGTAAGTCAACTTTTTTAAATTTAATTAATTATGGACTTACAGGAATTGTAATTGATCCATCTAAGGAATTCACTTCTATAGTTTCAACATCTAAATTTTATAGCGTAAATAAAAAATTTGCAAATAAATATTTTGATGGCAGAGTAAATGAAATTGATAGAAACGTGAGTAATATTCGTTTAACATTTTCAATTGACAATGTGACTTATGACATACAAAGACCTTTGTTTGAAAGTGAAGAACTAACGTTATTCACTAGAAAAATTGATGATGTTGATACTGTTCCAAAAGGTTTATCCAATAGTGAACTTTTCTCTTCTTATTGTCAATATATTACGGGAGATATTAAACTTACTAGTTTTGATCAATTTGTTTTTTTACAACATTTTGTTTTAAGTTTTGATGAACATCATTATTTATTGTTTTGGAATAATGATTTAATGGAAACATCGCTATACTTGTTTTTTGGAGTTGACACGAATCAAGCTAAAAAAGCAAATGAACTACGAAAAGACATAAAGCGATTTGGTTCTAATATTCGTAATTATGTATATCACAAAAATAAGCTTGTAAAAGACGTTGAGAATTTAAAAGCAAATATAGCTGATGGACAAGACTTAAAACTACCTGATGGAATTCAAGAAGAATTTGAGAAACTAGATTTAGAAAATATTGAATTAGATAAAAATATAGTTCAGTCAAAAAATAAGCTATCGCAAGCCAACCATATTATTGCAGAAAAGTCATATGAGCTTTCTCAAAAGAAAGCAGAATATCAATCAACTTTTGATAATTTGTTTTCTGATAACAATGATAAAAATTTCCTTAACGATCCAAGAATAATTACTAGTCTTCTTGAGTTAAAAAAAGAAATTTGTGATAACAAAAAAACAGACGAGAATTTCAAAATATTTTATGATTTAATAAAAGATGGCTTTTGTAAAAAAGAAGTTGATAAAGGCGTAGGTTTTGAAGAGTTAAAGATTTTTGATAAAGCAATTTCTGTAATAGAAGATAAAATTAAAGCAGAACAAACGACTAAAGTTAGAATTGAATCTGAAATTAAAATAGCGAATGATGAACTTATAAAAAATTCAAAGCGAATATTTGAACTAGAAAAAGAATATGGAGATATTCTCAATACATTAAGAGAGTTAGCAAAAAGCGATTATTCCGGAGTTTTAAAAGTTTATGAAAATCAGATTCGTGATAAAACAGCTGAAATTGAAGAAATAAGAGTAGAAAAAGCTAGTTTAGAAAAGGAATTCAAAAAAATTGAAAGAGAATTGAACAAAGGTTATAATAAAGCTGAAGAGGAGTTTATCCCATTATTTAATAAGTATGCTCATAATTTTTTGGGTTTAGAAGTTGATTTAAAACTTAGAAATAGTTCTAAAGGTTCAACATTAGTTTTGATAATCGAAGATACTGAACGAAGTGATTTTTTTCAATTATCAGAGAGTCAAAGGTATTTCATAGATATAGCATTAAGAATGGCTTTAATAGAGCACTCTTGTAAAGAAGCAACACTTCTAGTTGATACACCAGAAGGTTCTTTAGACATCGCTTATGAAAGTAGAGCTGGTAAAATGTTTGGTGATTTTGTCGGTTTAGGTTTTAATCTAATTATGACAGCAAATATTAATACTTCACAATTATTAATTGAGCTCGCAAATAAGTGTAAGTCATCTAAAATGCAGTTAGAAAGGATGACTGAATGGACTCATCTTTCTGAAGTTCAATATCAAGAGGAAGAAAAAATCATTAAAGCCTATCAAAGGATAGAAGAAATTTTAAATTAATAGATGAAACACTTTGCATTATTTGACGTGCTTTATCTCGGGCAAAATTTAGAGACTAAAATAGATGATTTTTCGATAAACGAAATTCAAATTTTATCCTATTTGGGATGTCTGTTGTCAATATATGATGGAAATAATTCTAGCGATTGGGGTTATTTCTTTTCAAAAAACAGCTCAGGTTACCCATATAGTATTGAATTGAATAATTCAATGGAGATACTATCGTCTAGAAATATGATAAAACAAAACTCCCTTAATGGTAAGTACTTTAATACTGATACAGCTGGTAATGAATTTATTGATAAAATGTCAAATCAGTTGTCAATTTATTCAAATCGAAAACGATATTTAGACGCTTCATTAAATTGCATAACATTAGCACCTTTTGGAGTTATAAGAACAGCATTGTTGAATGAACCAGTTCTTGCGAGTGCAAAAAGAAAAACAAGTGTCTTACTACTTGAAGAATCTGATTTTGCAACAAACTTATTATATGAACAATTTGAAGAATTAAGAACAGCAATAAACAATGAGTATGAGTCTTTATTAATTCCAGCTTTCACTTGGCTTTCAGGAAATTTAAATCATCAGATAGGCTAATGGAAATTGATTACAATAAGGTTATAATAAACTTATTCGTCGCTAAACTCGAAAAAGATTTTGGTAGCAAAGGAATAGATAGAGCATTATTTCTAGCCACTAAAATTAAATCTGTATATGAAGTCATTGATGTTAGAAAATTTAAAAACATTAAGATTATTACGTCTCTAGAAAAACACATAAAGATTAATGACAAACTAGTTGGAAATATAGAAGAACTAAATTCATCCCTAGAATTGGTAACAGATTCTTCGTCTCCTTCAATTTTTTTGGAATTTACTGAATCTGGTAAAATTTTCTTTTCTGAGGATGTAATTGATACTAATTCCATTAAAAATGTTGCTATAATTTATGAGAAAATTGATGAATTTGAATATTTTCATAATAAAACGGATAAAGATTTATTAGAACCTCTTAATGGCATTGATAGTTATTTTGCACCAAATACATTTAAAAGTTTAGATGAATCACTTGAGTTTTACAAAACAAACGTTGCAAAGAATACATCGTGTAAAATTCTACAAGGCATTTGGCATGATGATTACAAAATTAAAATAGCGAAAGGTGCTTCAGAAGGAATAATGAGAGATTCTTTATGTCAATTTTTGAAATATAGATTGCGTGGCCTAAAAGAAGTTATGCCAGAACAAAATGTAAATGAAAAGAATCCCGTAGATATTAAAGTTTTTTGGAACTCTACTAAGCATATAGCATTTATTGAAATCAAATGGCTTGGAAAATCTATTAGCAATACTAGTTATAGTCAAAGTAGAGCATTAGATGGGGCTAAGCAATTAGTAGATTACTTAGATGAATATGCACAACAAAACCCAAATATGATTTCTAATGGATATTTAGTTGTTTTTGATGCTAGACGTAAAAAAATTGATAACCCAATAAGTGAATTAACTACTGAAGATGTTGATTTTTATAAAGATAAAAAAATTGAATATAACCCGAAATATGAGGAACAAAGAGATGATTATGCTAAACCACAAAGATTCTTTTTAAATGCCAATTTAAGTAACTAATGAATTCAAATTTAAACAAAGATTTTGAGTTAAATAATAAAGGTACATCTAACGCTGGAGATACAAGAAGTCTTGCTCGGCACAGATGGTATTTTTATAAAGAAGGTTTTTCTCCTGCACTTGTTAATAAAGCTATAGAGGAAAGTGATATTTCTGAAAATGATATTGTACTAGACCCTTTTAATGGGAGTGGTACTGTTACATTAACAGCTGCGATGAGAGGTATCAATTCTTTAGGTTTTGAAGTTAATCCATTTACAAGTTTCCTATCTCAAGTTAAGGCTACAAATTTCACAGAAAAAAACTTTAGAAAAGTCTCAGATTTAATTATGATGAATTCTGAAAAAGGAGGAATCTCTCATTTAGAAAACTATTCAACATTTACTGAAAATAATCACAGAGGTAAAAATAAATGGCTATTTAATAAAGATGTTTTACAAGCTTTTGCAGGTGGATATAATAACTTAGGACACAGTAATAAAAGTTCGAAACTAGCGAAGCTTGCATTAGTTTCTGCTATAATGAAAAACAGCAATGCTAAAAAAGATGGAAAGTGTTTAAGATATAAGAATAATTGGGAAAATCTGAATTATGATAAAACTTCATTTTTAGAATCATTACAAGATAATTTAAATATCATAGAACAAGATTTGGAGAATAAAGTTGAGACTAAGCCAATTATAAAAACTGGCGATTCAAGAAAATTAGTAAAGAAACTTGATTTTAAATTTAAGCTATGTATAACGTCGCCACCTTATTTAAACACATTTGATTATACTGATATATATAGACCAGAACTGTTTTTAAGTGGTTTTATAAATTCGAGCGAAGAGCTTAGAAGCTTAAGATATAAAACAGTTAGATCACACGTTCAAGTGAATTGGAATAAGCCAAAAATAAATGACTTTGGTATTCACTTTAATGAGGTTTTTAAAAAAATATCAGATAAGAAAGACTTATTAATGCATAAAAATATTCCGGATATGATTTCCGCTTATTTTGAGGATATGCAAGCGATTTTTATGGATTTAAAACAAAAGGCAGATAAAGGTGCAAGTTTATGGTTTGTAGTTTCTACTTCAGCTTATGCAAATGAACACATACCAGTGGATTTAATATTAGCAGATATCGCAACAAAGGTTGGATGGAAATTAAAGGAAATTGGGGTATTACGCGAAATACTCAAAAGAAAAACTAGATTTAGTCCAGATATCGATAAATTAAGGGAAAGTGTTATTATTTTAAATAATTAGCTCTTAAAAGTATTACTAAATGGAAGATTATATTTGGTATAAAGTTTTATATTATTGGTGCGTTACTAAAGAACCTGTAGGTTCTGGACTGACAATTCCATTTTTAATTGGAGTAGAGAAGGAGTTTGGAAGAGGAGAAGACTATAAAATACATGACTTACTTTCAGAATTTCATTCAATTGAAGGTGATTATTCAATTACGATTCGCAATTGTCAAAATATTAATATGGATGTGTGCTGTTTAGATATTCTAAATAGTCAGGAAAAAGAGTATTTTGAAAATTTTGGTTCTATTTTTTTACAAGTTGATGATTATAGTGATTTGGATTCCTTTGATGATTTTAAGAAAGCCGTTAGTTCAGAATATATACATTATATAAGAGAAGGTAATTATTCAATTAATAACGCTCAATGGAGTGGTTTTACTGATTTTGATTTGGACTTAATTAATAACATTATGTAAAATAGAATCTCAATGTTAAACTTGGCCTCATAAAATTTTGGTAAAAACAATAGGCTATTTCAAGAGAATTATCCAGTGGATGATTCGAATGAAATACAATAGGGAAGTCGTAAGATGTTTTGGAGTTCTTTAGTAAAATCATCCTTCAAATCGTATTTGCCTAAAAATGTACACTGTACATTTTCTTAACAGCAAATAGTCTAAAATATAGCGAATGCCGTTAATTGTTTCCAAAATTATATGCAGCCTTGAATTTTTGTTTTAGGTATTTAGCTTTCACTAAATAGTGTTTCAAGACATTATTTTTAAGAATTAATCCATTGGATAAGTTTTTAAAATAGCATAATCATAGATTATAAATTTTTCTAAATGGTTTTGTATTTAACATAATATAATTAACACTGTAAAAAAAAGTGAATTATAACCACCATATAGAACCAGTGCATTGCATTTTATTTTTACTCATATATTTTAATTATTAGCAAAAACTTTAAAGGAGTTCGTGAATCTCGTAAAAACTCAATTTCATAAAATATATACTTTTCTAAAAAGTTGACAAAAATGGACATTGTTAAAATATAGACAGCTTATTTTAAAAATAACATGGTTTTGTACAAAAAATAAACCTGCCTGAGAATCGCGTATTTGAAATTTATTTGACCATTGTACCGAATATGCCATTTATACAAAATAGATTATATAAGTATTGTTTACAAACGACTTTGGTATTCGTGAATCACCTAAAGTCGATTTCTTTTAACATAATTGTTGACGATATAGAAGACCTAAAGGCACTATAGCTACAATTATGTTAAATATCCGTGAAATACGGCTATACAGAAAACTACTATATAAATGTATTATAATGTACTGCATTATGTTACTTTGCTTTGGTAAAAAGCGAAAGTTGTTCACAGTATCTTGAAAAAATTTATTCTTAAAAGTTTCTTCTACAATGTTAATGAAACACTTTTTATGCGACGACGTAGGAGGGAAGCATAATATGTGTGGAATGGTTTAGTATGCCAAAATGCTATTTGTCTGTCATTTATTGAATTTTGCACGATTCTGTCAGTAAATATTTAACGAAACTGCATAAAAAAATGCCATAATGTCTTAAACAAGACATTTGGCACGAATTTTGTGCTAAACTCAGCTATTGTTTGTTGCAGTTAAAACAAATAAGTACGTCTAATTTTCGAGGCTTAGGACCTTTATTATTAGTGATTTATAAGTTTTAAAAGTTTATTTAAAAGATAATTTTCGACGTTATCAGTGTGCAAATATAAAAATAAATTGTTAATAACAATGTTAAAATAAATATAAATTAAAAATATCATATCCTAGAAAGTAAATTTTAAAATATAGAGAAACGTAATAAAAGCAATAATTGCTTTTATAAAATAAGTATTAGCAATAGTGTTAATACATAACAATTTTAAAATATATATAGAGATATGAATATATCAGAATATTATAAGTTAGGATATCAACAGCAAAAATTAGACTTTGTTGATATCAGATTAAATACAGACAACTTATTGTTTGTAGATCCAAGGTTGATTGAAAGCTTGGGAACACCTTTAGCAAAAAAAATGCAAAAGCATTTAGAAGTTTTCTGGAGTGAATTACTAAAAAACGTAAAACAAAAATCTTTTAGTAGTGCGGATTACTTATTATCAGGATTAAGTGAGCCTAACGAAACAAGACTAGGTTATGCATTTAGTAAGGATTATGGAAATTCAGTTGGAAATAAATTAAGACAAAGAATAGCCGACACAATTTACAATAATATAGCAGTAAAAACTGGTGTTTTAAGCCATTTTGCTGATATTGAATTGTTTTTTGAAGATATTAGTTCTGATCGAATTTCTGACATAACAACTAAAATTATTAAATCTGTTTTAATTGAGTTTACTCAAGAGCAATGTAGAATTCATAAAATACCTATGAAAGCCTTTGTTCAGAAGGACATTTTTGATATTAGCACTTTAAAATGGGTAACTAAAAAAGTTGAATTGCCTGAATACTTTGGTAAGCCAATAATTTTTATACCTAAAAATATTGTTAGATTAGAAAATTCAGCTGGAAAAAATGTAAGCTGTTTTTATAGATATGCAATAAGACAATTTGTTAGCAATGATACCAAAATGCTAAAGGATGTTAGTCCTACAGGTAAAGATGGTAAAATACTAATAAGAGATGTTAAGTCTCAATATCCTCTGTCTAAAGCATCTTTAACTAATTGGACAATCCATTTTGGTAAATTATTAGTTGATTACAAAACTGACCATTTAAATGGCAGATTAAGAGTCCTAACAGATGATGAGATAATTGAAATCATATATGATGATGGTTATTCAGATGTTGGATAGATAATTGAAGTAGTTTAAGGCAGGCTTAAATGCCTGCTTTAAAACTAAAAACAATATTATTCCTATAGATCATAGGAATGAAAAGACTGAACAGAAACGGGTTCGATTCCTGTATGCTCCACTAGAATATAATTAAATGGGGCATTAGTAGATTTGGCTAGAACGGTTCTTTAAAATAACAAAAAGCCACCTTTATGGTGGTTTTTTGCATTTATTAAAGGGTTTGTTGGCCTCATAAAATTTTGGTCAAAACAATAGGAGAAAAGAGCATCCATATTTTAGGGGTTTAGTAATACAGATATTTAAGAGTTTCAATTATAAAGGGATTTCAAAGGAATGTTAACCAGTTACAAGGTTTCCTAAAATATAGCGAATGAGCTGTTAATTGTTTCCAAAATTATATGCAGCCTTGAATTTTTGTTTCTTTTGTTTCAAGACAAAAGATAATGAAACATTAAAAGGAAGATTAATTGAAGTTCTAAATATAACAAGTGTATAGAAATTTATTTTTCTTAAATTTTATACTCTTGTGGCAAGCTTACGAGAATCGTCTAAAATTTTTTATTACGTACATTTTATCGAATACGCGATTTTTAATTAGAGCAAAAAGGTTAGCTTTTATTTTGGAGTTGGCAAGCGTTGGATAATTGTGTGTAAAATAAATTGCCAGAGCAATTTGATTTTATAAAACAATCGAGCGATTGGTAGCGGCTATTTTACATAACGGCTAATTATAGATACAAATGTTTTATAAACGCTGCGAAGCAAACCGCTTATTAGTTTAATGACCGAAGTACAAACGTTTCTTACGAAGAACTAAACATTCTGGGATATTTTACATAATATAGAATTATAGCTATCTAATTTATGAAATACATTTGTACTATAATTTATATTATGTTAAATAGAGTTTTTAAGAACAAGAAAAACCACACACTTCTATTGCATGTGGTTTTTAGCATTCAGTATTCTATCAGTATTCTATAGAAGCACTTATTCCAACCAATTTAAGAAAAACGTCATCATTTCTTCTTTTAATTCGTAATGCATTTTAATATAAGTTCTCATATCTTCCATTAAAGGTCTATGATCGCTTTGGAATTTTGTTTCAAAACCATTTCCGTAATCATGCACTTTATTCAGATTTGCCATTTTACTTTTACATCTATGTTTTAATTTAGAAATGGCATCTTTTTCAATTAATATTCTATTTTGAAATTGCTCTATAGAAATTGAAGCACTTTTATTGTATTCCCTAGCCGCTATTTCTTCTAGTTTTTCTTCAAACGTATCCATTTCATTAAAATGAAAACGCAATTCTCTTCTCCAGGTTTCTAAATTAAATTTTAAATCGCTTAAATGTGATACTTGAGTTTGCATATTCTTGTCTATTTAAATTATACTTTTTGTGCTATTAATTCTTTTTGAACATTCGCCGGTACTGTTTGATAGGATGAAAATTGGGAACTAAACGTTGCTTTTCCTTGTGTAATAGAACGCAATGCAGAAGAAAAACCAAACAATTCTGCTGCTGGTGTTATGCATTTTAAAATCTGATAATTGTCTTGAGTTTCAATGCCCAATATCATAGATCTTCTAGATTGCAATTCGGTCATAACATTGCCCACCATTTGCTCGGGTACTTTTACATAGATTTCTTTTGTAGGTTCTAACAACCTAGGATTTGCTTTTAAAAAGGCTTCTTTAAAAGCGTGTGCTGCAGCTATTTTAAAAGAAATATCATTCGAATCTACAGCATGCATTTTTCCATCATACAACAATACTCGTACATCCCTAGCAAAGGAATTTGTTAACGGACCAGCTTCCATTACTTCTAAAATTCCCTTGACAACAGCCGGTAAATACCGCGTGTCTATAGCGCCACCCACAATACAATTATAGAAAACTAATTTTCCTCCCCAAGGTAATGTTAGCACTTCTTTACCTCTAATATTAAAGCCTTCTGGTTCTGGCATTTCTTCTTGCCAAGGTTCTATTTTAATGTGAACTTGAGCAAATTGTCCAGATCCTCCAGATTGTTTTTTATGTCGGTAATTTGCTGTAGCAGAACGCTGTATGGTTTCTCTATATTGAATTTTAGGTCTTTTAAATTCGGCTTTTATGCCATACATATTCTCTAAAATCCAGGTAATGGTTGCCAAATGCAATTCACCTTGACAACTGAGTAAAGTTTCTTTGGTTTCATTAGAATAACTGATCACAATAGTTGGGTCTTGACTTTGCAAACGTTTTAAAGAATCACTTAGTTTTTCTTCATCTTTTACGTTTTCTGCAAAAACAGCTTTGGTAACTCTAGCATCTGGATATTGAATTGGTTTTATTGTAAAACCTTCTTCGGTTGCTAAAGTATCATTGGTTTCAGTAAACTTTAATTTGGTGGTAGCACCAATATCTCCTGTAGATAATTTTTGAACGGCTTCTTTATTTTTACCATCCATAATAAATAATTGATTGATAGTTTCTGTTTCTCCATTGCTACTATTGATCAATTTGTCATTTAGGTGTACTTCACCGGCTTTTACTTTAAAAAAGTTAATTTGCCCTAAATTAGGTTGATAAATTGTTTTAAAAACAAACAAAACAGGCGCTGCATCTTTGTCTCGTTTTATTTCATTTCCTTCAACACTTTGTTCTGGTTTTAAATCTGCAGCTGCTGGTGCAACATTGTCTATAAAACCCATTAATCTACCTGTTCCCATATCATTAATGGCAGAAACGCAAAAAACAGGAAAAACATCATGATTTAACATTCCTGCTTTAATTCCTGCTCTCATTTCATCTTCATTTAAAGTGCCTTTTTCAAAGAAAAGTTCCATCAAATCTTCATCATTTTCAGCTGCTTTTTCTACCAATTCGTTGTGCAGCTGATTGGCAATTGCTTGTTGATTTTCTGGAATCTCTAATTTTTCTGGCTTTCCTCCTTCTTTGCCAAATTTATACATTTTCATTTTTAAAACATCAATAATGCATTGGCTACCAGCTACTTTTAAAGGATATTGAATTTTAATAGCACTGTTGCCCACTAATTTTTTGATGCTTTTATAGCTTGCTTCAAAATCAGCCAAATTTTGGTCTATTTGGTTTACTACAAAAAGCGTTGGTTTGTGGTATTTATCAATATAATTCCAAATAATTTCTGTGCCAATTTCTACGCCATACTTTGCGTTGATCACCATAGTTATGGTGTCGGAAACTCTAATGGAAGAAATAATTTCGCCTATATAATCATCTAAGCCAGGAGTATCAATAATATTGATCTTATAATTTCTCCATTCGGTATGTAAAGGTGTTGCAAATACAGAAGTTTGCCTTTCATGCTCTATTTCATGATAATCTGAAACGGTGTTTTTATTTTCTATGCTTCCTCTTCTGTTGAGTATGCCTGCCTCAAATTGCATGGTTTCTGCCAAAGTGGTTTTACCACTATTATGTGCACCTACAAACACAACGTTTTTAATGTGTTTATCATCATATATTTTCATAAAGCTTTATTTATACGTTAGCCCTATAAATTTAAAAACTTTAAAATTATTAAAATATGATTTTTGTTAGGTTTTAATTGAAGATTACATATTTTGAGTATAGAAATTATAATCTTTTAATACAGTATCTATAAATTTAGTGTCACTCTTTTCTTTGCTTTGTATGCCTGTAACTTCTATAATTTTAGCTCGTAATTTTACCAAGGTTTCAACATCTTGATGTTTGGCAGCCATTTTAAAGGTTTCCTTAATAATTCTGGCATCATTATCAGATAATTTAATCACATTAGCGTACGTTGGCACATATTTATTAGAAATTTCCTCTAGAATTGTTTCCGTAAATTGTACATCATCTTTTGTATAAATAACCACTGTATTTGCAATAATATCTCCAAAACGCTGTTGGTTTTTGGTGAATAATATCAACAAAAAACCAACACTTTTTCCAAAAAAAAAGATAATAATTAACCATTCATATTCGTTGTTTAAACCCATAGAAGCAACATACACAAAGATTAACATAAAGAGATTAAAATCTACAATTCTTAAAAACCAGCGCATAATAAAATCTGTAGTTGCGGGTTTAAATCCATCAATATTTATCACTTTAATTTTTAGTAATTTTTTCCCAACAGTTTGTCCATCCATAAGTAATTCTGAATATAAAGAATAAAATGTGATGGGTAAAAATAGTAAAACGTCTAAGGCTCTTAAGGTCCAAGGATCTCCTTCTAGGTTTGTGTCTATTAATTTAAAATTTAATAGATGTATTACAAAATACAGATATGCAAATTTTATAAGATTATCTATACCAAAGGCCAAAAGGCGTTGCCCTACATTTGCCAAGGCAAAATTTATGTTTACATTTTGTGCCGTTTTTATTTGGAGTGTTTTCATGCAATAGTTAAATTCGCTCTTAATGAGAGAGGTCGCTTTTATAAAGCAAAATAAAGAAAAATGGCTTGAATTTGAACATATAAATTCAAATAAAAAGAAAAATAGTCCAGATGACATAGCCAACCTACATATAAAAATCATGAATGATTTGGTATATGCACAAACTTATTACCCAAAAAGTAAGGTAACTTTGTATTTAAATAAGTTGGCTAAAACTAGTTTCGACAAGGTGTATCACTCAAAAAGAAGAGATAAAAATGTGTTTTTATATTTCTTTTTTGATAAAGTGCCACTTCTCTCCTATCAATATAGAAAATACATTTACCTTTCTTTTATTATTTTCTTTTGCTTCTTTTTTATAGGAATCCTCTCTACTTTTAATGATGCTACTTTTGCAAGACAGGTTTTAGGAAATAATTATGTAAATAAAACCTTAGAAAATATAGAAAGTGGCGATGCTATGGCAATTTATAAAGGAGGTAGCAATTGGGGAACTTTTATAGGAATTTATGACAATAACCAACGTGTTGGATTAAACATGTTTTTATCTGGATTGTTTGTGGGTATTGGCACCGTTTTTTACATTGTTTACAATGGAATTATGGTGGCTGTTTTTCAAGCATTTTTTTATCAAAACAATAGTTTTTTTGATAGTATTAAAGGAATCTGGATTCATGGAACCTACGAAATTTTTGGAATGATTATAGAAGCCGCCGCCGGATATATTATTGGCGCAAGTATTTTATTTCCGGGAACGCTAAAACGGATAGAATCTTTTAAAATTGGCGTTAAAAATGCTTTTTATATTTTTATTAGCACCATTCCGTTTACTATTATTGCAGCATTTTTAGAAGGCTATATTACGCGTTTTTCTAATATTATGCCCACCATTTTTTGTTTTGCTATTATTATATTTAGCCTAGTTTCCATCAGTTATTATTATTTGGTTTTGCCATTTTATGTAGCTAAAAAACACGGTCTCAGATAATGATAAAAAAGCTACTTTTTATGGCGCTATTGCTGCCTAGTTTGGTTGGTTTTTCTCAAGAACAGCTTGTAGATACGTTACTTGTGGAGAAATTTATAGACACCACCGTTTATAAAAAAGACATCAACTATGTTTCAAAAAAAGAGTTTCAAGAGAATTTAAAAGAAAAATATTCTGGTAGGGACTTTACTTATACCGAAGAAAAGGAAGCAGAAAAAGAAAATGACGCCCCCTCTCCTACCACGTTGGCTTTTTTTAACGGATTGGGCTATTTTATGAAATATATTTTCCCATATTTGTTAGGCGCAATTATTATTTTTATCATTCTTAAAACATTTTTGGGTTCTGAAATTGGTTTTTGGAATTTTAAATCGAAAGGAAAAAAAAGCAATCAAAAACTATTTTATGAAGAGGAAGATATCCATGAAATAGACCTTGATTCTTTGCTTAAAAAAGCCATACAAAACAATGAATATAGATTGGCTGTGAGGTATTATTATTTGCTGGTTTTAAGACAGTTATCAACAAATAAATTCATTGATTACCACAAAGAAAAAACAAATACAGAATATCTTTTAGAAATTGAAAATTTGAATATTAAAAAACAATTTTCATACCTTTCTTATGCCTATTCTTATGTTTGGTATGGTCAATTTTCTATTGATAAAAACATATTTGATAACTTAGAAAAGGAATACAAATCTTTTATAAATTCACAATTTTGATGGGTTTTAACTACATAAAGAAAAGTGTTATCCTTTTGGTTTTATTGCAATTATTTGCTTGTAACAAAACCAACTGGGAAGAAAATTTTAAGGAAAAAGAGAAAAGTCCTTTTGGCACCTACATAATCTACAATGAAATACAGTACCTTTTTGAGAATAAAAAAGTAATTACTTTAAAAGAAAATGTGTATGATTTTTTTATAGATTCTTTAGATGCAAATAAAAATCGGAGTACGTATATCTGTATAAAAAACAGTGCTATAAAGCTAACTGAAAACGGAGTTAACAGCTTATTAGAGCATGTAAAAGAAGGAAATACCATCTTTTTATCGCTGAATTATTTTAGTGATTCTTTAAAAGAAAACTTAGAATTTACCACCAATAATTTAGATAAAAGTGCGTTTACCGTTCAAGATTTACGAAAATTAAGAGGTGAGTATTATTTAGAGAATTCTGCTTTTAGAAATCAACCTTTTCATTTCGATAGAAATAGTAGAAGACACTATTTTTTACAGTATAATGAAAACAACACTATTGTATTAGGAACTACTGTAATTGATGGCGAAAAAGTGCCCAATTTTATAAAAATTTATCGTGGTAAAGGTGCTATTTATTTGCATTGCAATCCGGTTGTTTTTACCAATTATAATCTCTTGAAAGATAAGGAAGCTTATGCTGAAAATGTACTTTCTTATTTGCCTTCTGAAACTATTTTATGGGATACTCAGATAAAAACAAGTAAATATGCTTCTGAAAATAAAGATAGGAAAGAATCTATTTTTAAATTTTTCTTACAACACCAATCTTTAAGTTGGTTTTTATTTGTGACACTTTTTGGTTCCTTACTTTTTATGTTGTTCAATGCAAGAAGAAAACAACGCCCAATTCCGATGATAAAACCTTTAGTAAATTCTACTGTTGCATTTACACAAACCATTGCCAATTTATATTTAAAAGAAGAAGATCATAAAAATATAGCACAGAAAAAAATTACCTACTTTTTAGAAAAAGTAAGATCAAAATATTTAATTGACACCTCAAAATTAAACAAGAGTTTTATTGAAAAATTAGCTGCTAAATCTGGCAATGAACTTCAAAAAACCAAGTATTTAATTCATACAATTATTACCTTAGATAAAAAATTAGATTGTTCGGAAGAAGAACTAATGGTATTGCATAAAATGATAGAAAATTTTTTCAAAAAATAGATTATGGAAGAACAACAGAACAACCCATCAGCAGAAAATAAAATAGAAACACCTTCTAGTACAGATGAAACTACTCAAA
Organism: Polaribacter sp.; assembly: GCF_051251875.1. Classification (GTDB taxonomy): domain Bacteria; phylum Bacteroidota; class Bacteroidia; order Flavobacteriales; family Flavobacteriaceae; genus Polaribacter. Next base: position 202,178 of record NZ_JBPOGL010000002.1, on the reverse strand, counting down.
AAGTGGCTTTTGAAAGTAGAATTGATTTGTCTGAATTACAAGAAAGTGTTTTTAAAATAAAACAGCAATTGCAAAAAGTAATTGTAGGCCAGACAGACATGATGGATTTGTTAATAGTAGCGCTTTTAGCAAAAGGACATGTATTAATAGAAGGTGTTCCTGGCGTGGCAAAAACCATTACGGCAAAATTGTTGTCTAAAACCATTGATGTAGGTTTTAGTAGAATTCAATTTACACCAGATTTAATGCCTTCGGATATTTTAGGAACTTCTGTATATAATTTACAAACTTCAGAATTTGAGTTTAAAAAAGGCCCAATTTTCTCTTCTATGATTTTAATTGATGAAATAAATAGAGCGCCTGCAAAAACACAAGCAGCTTTATTTGAGGTGATGGAAGAACAGCAAGTTACTATAGACGGAAACACCTATAAAATGGACGCACCATTTATTGTTTTAGCAACCCAAAACCCTATTGAACAAGAAGGAACTTATCGTTTGCCAGAGGCACAATTAGACCGTTTTTTATTCAAAATAAACATAGAATATCCAAATAGCGAAGAAGAATTTGAAATAATAAGACGTGAACAATCCTTAGAAAATGCCACCAAAATTGGTAAAATTGAAACCGTAATTTCAGGCAAAGAAATTGTAGCATTTAGAGCACTTATCAAAAAAGTTAGTATAGAAGAAACCTTGTTAAAATACATTGCCAATATTGTGGTAAATACGCGCACAAATTCGTTTTTATATTTAGGTGCATCACCAAGAGCAAGTATTGCTATTTTAGGTGCATCCAAAGCATTTGCAGCCATAGAGGGTAGAGATTTTGTAACCCCAGAAGATATTAAAAGGGCTACCATTCCTGTTTTAAAACACCGTGTAATAGTAACGCCAGAAAGAGAAATGGAAGGTTTAACAAGTACACAAATTATAACACAAATTATAGAATCTGTAGAGATTCCGAGGTAAACATATTTAATTACAAGACACAAAAAGATAGCAAAATACAATTACACATTTTTTGAAACATTTATACAACACTTTATTTCTAAACAATAGGTTTTTCTACATACTAGCCATTATAGCGCTTTTATTTGTGGTAGGATTTTTTACTCCCTTTATTTTTGAGGTTTCCAAAATTTTGTTTTTGGTGATCACAATTTTGGTTTTTATTGATGGTTTTTTGTTATACAAATCAGAAAAGGCAATAGTTTTAGAACGGTTTTTACCAGAGAGATTGTCTAATGGCGATCAAAATACGATTGCTGTAATCATAAAAAACAAGTATGGTTTTACGGTTTTCTTGTCTATTATAGAAGAATTACCATTTCAATTTCAAAAACATAATTTTACTTTTACTACAAGCATAAAATCTAAAGAAGAAAAAAAAATACAGTACAATTTAAAACCAACAGAAAGAGGTATTTATAATTTTGGAAATGTAAATATTTATACAAATTCCCCTTTGCAATTGGTGACTAGAAAATATGTTTTGGCAGATGAAACAGTTCTAAAATGTTATCCTTCTTTTTTAAAATTACGAGAGTTTGATTTTAAAGCATTTACAAATAGTGCTGTTTCTTACGGAACAAAAAAAATACGCAGAATTGGTCATTCTTTAGAGTTTGAACAAATAAAAGAATATGTTTCTGGCGATGATATTAGAACCCTAAATTGGAAAGCAACTGCAAAAAGAAACCAGTTGATGATTAACCAATATGTAGAAGAAAAATCTCAACCTGTTTATTCCATTATAGATAAAGGCAGAGCAATGCAAATGCACTTTAACGGATTAACCTTGTTAGATTATGCCGTAAATGCAACCTTGGCAATTAGCAATGTAGTGTTAAGAAAACAAGACAAGGCAGGTATGTTATCATTTTCTACCAAACTAGAAGATTGGGTAGTTGCAGAAAGAAGAAATGCACAAATGAATTTAATTTCAGAAGCATTGTACAACATAAAAACTGATTTCTCAGAATCTGATTTTAGTACTTTGTACACTGTTGTAAAAAGAAAAATTACCCATAGAAGTTTACTCATTCTCTATACTAATTTTGAAACCATGGATGGTTTAAATAGACAACTCTCCTACTTACGCGCCTTGGCAAAAAACCATTTGGTTTTGGTAGTTTTCTTTGAAAACACCGCCTTAGATACCTTAAAAAACCTTCAGACTAAGAATATACAAGATGTATATGATACTATTATTGCTGAAAAATTTATGTATGAAAAAAAACGTATTGTAAATGAATTAAAAAAATATGGCATACAATCTGTGCTTACAAAACCAGAAAACTTAACAGGAGACACTATCAACAAATATTTAGAACTAAAAACAAGAGGACTTTTTTAAATTTCTATATATTTGAGAACTATTTAACTTGCAAAAAATTAGTATGAATAATTTAAAATTAAAATTAAAAAAAATTGATGCCATTAAATATGATGTTATTTCTGGCGCTATAATGGCATTGTTTTCATTTATAATGTTAAGCATTGTGTTTTTATTTAGCACTATTTTTGGACTAGGAATGGGAGGAAATGAAGCATTTGGTATTATTGGTGGTAGTTTTTTTATGGTTATTTTAGCACCTATTCTTTACTTTTTTATTGGTTTTATAGCGGGCTGGTTAGGTGCTTTACTTCTTAATTTTATATTAAAGAAAACAGGTGGTTTAGATATTGAGTTTGAAAAAGCAGGTTTAGAGGTTTCTGAAATAGGAAAAGAATAAAAACAATAGAATGAATTGGTATGTAAAGGTTTGGAGGCAGTATACAGATTTTAAGGGTAGAGCAAGACGTAAAGAGTTTTGGATGTTTACCCTGTTTCATTCTATATTACTATTTTTCTTTGGTTTTTTATTAGGCTTTTCTGGCGCTGGTTTTTATTCTGATGAAGACGTAAGCATGATTGTTCTTGGTACTCTTGTTCTCTATGTTTTAGCAACAATAATTCCATATTTTGCTGTAACAGTAAGACGTTTACATGATATTGGTAAAAGCGGAATGTGGTGTTTATTATGCCTAATACCGTATATAGGAAATTTTTGGTTGTTAATTCTTACATGTATGGATAGTAAAAATGGTTCAAATAAATGGGGAAGGAACCCAAAAGGAATCGGAAATGATAATTTAATAGAACAAATAGGAACTGAATAATTTGAATCATATTTTTAATGTGTAAAGGTTGCCTATCAGCAACCTTTTTTTTGTTTATTTTAAGAGTTTTATCCCTTCTTAAAGGTTAAATAAAACTACTTTTGCCGCGTGAAAATAAGGCAAAAATCAGAATCAGAATTTATTATTGTAATGGCTTCTTTAATGTCTTTAGTGGCTTTTGCTATTGATGCATTACTACCGGCAATTTCAGATATTAGCAAAACCATACACATTGTAGATCCAAAAAACAATCAGTTATTTATAACCATGATTTTTTTAGGTATTGGTTTTGGACAACTTGTTTCTGGCCCTTTATCTGATAGTTTTGGAAGAAAACCTATAATTTATATAGGTTTTACGGTGTTTGTTTTAGCCAGTTTTATTTGTCTTTTTGCAACAAATTTAGAAATGATGATTGTTGGTAGACTATTACAAGGAGTTGGTTTGTCTGCCCCAAGAACCATTAGTATTGCAATGGTAAGAGATCGATTTAGCGGTAATTATATGGCAAGGGTGATGTCTTTTATCACCGTTATTTTTATCTTAATACCTGTTGTTGCCCCTGCTTTGGGTAAATTATTATTAGATGCTTATGGCTGGAAATCTATATTTTATAGTCAGTTAATTATAGGGGTTTTTATCATACTTTGGGTTTGGAAAAGACAACCAGAAACGTTGGCAATAGAAAAAAGAAAGAAGTTTAGGTTTGCTCTTTTTGTGGATGGACTTAAAGAATTTGTAAAGTATAAATACGCTGTAATTTTCACCATATTTTCTGGTTTTATAACTGGTTCTTTTATGGTGTATTTAAGTGCTAGTCAACATATTTTTGTAACACAATACCATTTAGAAGAAGAATTTCCTTTTATTTTTGCCTGTTTAGCCATAAGCATAGGATTGGCTACTTTTTTAAACGGTAAATTGGTTGTAAAATTAGGGATGCTTAAATTGGTTTCCTTATTTACTGTAATGTTTACTGTAGTTTCACTTTTGTACATTGTACTTTATTCCGGTGAAGCAAACCCTAATATTTATATTTTATTACTATTTTTTGGTTTTCAATTTTTTTCTATTGGCTTCCTATTCGGAAATACAAGAGCATTAGCCATGGAACCTATTGGGCATATTGCCGGTGTTGGTGCGGCAATTAATGGTTTTGTTTCTACCATGATGGCAGTGCCTATTGCAACTTTTATAGGTAGCTATATTACCAATACTCCTTTGCCTTTATTTATCGGTTTTTTTGTTTGTGGTGCTATTTCATTACTCTTAATTGTTTTACTTAAAGTAAGGAAAAATTAAAAGAAGCATCCTTAAACAATCAATTCTACATTCAATTTTATTCTCGAAAAAAAAAATCGTCTTTATTTTATCAAAAGTCTAAAAATTAAATATAAAAACTGTAGAAATATTAGTATTTTGTGCAATTATTAGAGGATATCAAAATTAAATATATTTTTATGCGCACATTAATAGTCCTAACAAGTTGTGTTTTTTTTCTATTAACTTCTTGTAATTCAGTTGATAAAACAGAAAAAACACCTACAGGGTATACTATTGATGGTACGTTGCCAACAACTAGTAATTCATCTCTTGTTTATCTAATGAATGAGAAAAACGAAAAAATAGACTCTTCTAAAGTAGTTGATCATATTTTTCAATTTAAAGGTTTTGTAAAATCGGCTTCAGCATATCATTTACAACTACAAAACGCAATTAAAAAACATCCTGTTATTATAGAAAATGGCAAGTTTACCGTTTTTATAAATGATAAAAATACTACAATTATTGGTGGTGATTTAAACTCAAAACAACAGGTATTTAACGCTTTAAAAATAGAATTAAATGCACAAAAATTAATGTTGTTAGATTCTTTTATGGTTGATAAAATTTCAAAAAAAGATTTAAAAAAATCTATTAAAGGAATAAACAAAACACTTAAAAAAATAAATACCGATTATGTCATAGACAACGCAAATAATTTGTTGTCTTCTACCCTATTAGCTACCAATTTCAATTTTAGTTTAGAGGAATTAAAAATGATTAAAAGCAATTCTAAAATTATAGAATCTAGTGTTTTACATACTGTTTTAACTGAAGAAATAAGAAAATTACAAACAATTTATGACCAAAAATTGGCAGATGAAAAAAGAGTAAAAGCGGCTAAAAAGATATATAGAAAACCGGCTATTATGTTTACTGGCGATGGCTTACAGGGCGAAGTAGTTTCTTTACAGTCTGTTATAAAAGGAAAAAAAGTAATTTTAGTAGATTTTTGGGCAAGTTGGTGTGGACCTTGTAGAATGGTAACTCCTAGAGTTAGAGAATTGTATAATAAATACAAAAACAAAGGTTTTACAATTTTAACGGTCTCTGAAGATAAAAATACTGAAGATTGGAAAAATGGAATTGAGCAAGACAATATGTTAAGCTGGAATCATGTTTTTGATGATTATGGCAGAATATCTTCCATGTATGGCATTCGTTCAATTCCTTATATGGTTTTAATTGATGGTAACGGAGGTATTATTAAAGAAAAAATTACCATTACAGAATTAGAATACCAACTTAAAAAATTATTATAATTCTTTATGGAAATCAATGTTATTTATCAAGATGAATATATTATTTGTGTTTCAAAACCAAATAATGTTGTGGTTCATCATGCGTATCATTCTAGAAATGTATCTGATGAAAAATCTCTTTTGCAATTATTAGATGAACAAATTGGAGGTAAATTTTATCCTATTCATCGTTTAGATAGAAAAACATCAGGCATTATTTTGTTGGCTAAAGAGACTCAATTTGTATCAAAATTTCAAGAATTATTTACAAATAACGAAATTCAGAAAACATATTTTGGTATTGTTAGAGGCCACGCTCCTACTGAGAAAACAATAGATTCGCCGGTAAAAGGACGTGATGCAAATGTGCATAAAGAAGCCTTAACATATTTACATACTCTAGAAAAAGTTACTCTTGAAATTCCTGTGAAACCTTATGATTCTTCTCGTTATAGTTTGGTAGAATTAATGCCAAAAACAGGAAGAATGCATCAATTACGTGTACATGCTAATAAAATAAGTCATCCATTAATTGGTGACCCAAAATATGGAGATAAAAACCACAACATGATGTTTGAAGAAAAATTTGGATGGAAAAACATGTTTTTACATGCTGGAAAATTAGAATTTTCACATCCTTTTACTTCAGCCAAATTGTGTCTAATTGCTCCTTTTCCCACAGATTGGATAGCTTTGTATAAGAAGTTTTCTTGGAAAAATCCTCTTTTGTAGGTAGATATTATTTCACAGTAATTAATAAAGCATAGAACTTCAATAAAGGATAAAAGTTGGCAAACAAGTCTAGCCCTGATTGAAGTGGCATCCTTTTTTCTGGCAGTTCGAGTGAATTTGCTTTTTTGCAAATTTGTATCGAGAACAGAAGAAAAAAGATATAACGGAAAGCAGGAATTAGCTTCTAATAAAAACAAAAATTATTGTTCAATAGAATTTGAATTAAAACCAATCAATTCTCCATTTTCAAAATTTGGCGTAATTTCTATGGGATTGCAGCAAACTTCGCAATCTTCTATATATGTTTGTTGATGTACGCTTGCGTCTAGAATCATAGATATTTCTGACCAACAATGTGGACATTGAAAAAAATGTTCTAATTCCACTATTCTTCTATCACTTTTAAAATTAATTTTCCTTTTTTATCCCCAGAAAACAATCTATTGTAAGTATCCTGAAAATTTTCAATTCCATTATAAATATCTTCTCTAGACTTTAGTTTTCCTTCTTGCAACCAAGTTCCCATTTGTTTTGCTGCTTTGCCAAAATCTTTAGCGTAATCTATAACTACCATGCCTTTCATGGTAGAGCGGGTTACTAAAAGTGATAAATAATTACTAGGACCATTAATTTTTTTCTTGTTGTTGTATTGCGAAATTGCACCACAAAGTACTACAGTTGCATGCATTCTTAATTTACTTAATGCCGCATCTAAAATAACACCACCAACATTGTCAAAATAAACATCAATTCCTTTTGGGCATTTTTCTTTTAAAGCAGTGTATATATTTTCAGATTTGTAATCTATAGCAGCGTCAAAACCTAATTCATTAACAATATAATCGCATTTTTCTTTTCCACCAGTAATTCCAATTACTCTACAGCCTTTAATTTTAGCAATTTGCCCAACAATACTTCCAACAGCACCTGCAGCGCCAGAAACCAAAACAATATCTCCTTCTTTAATTTTTGCAACTTCTATAATACCAAAATAAGCGGTCATTCCTGGCATACCTAATGTGCCTAAAAAAGTGGGCATCGATGCTACCTTTTCATCCACTTTAAAACAGCCTTCTCCATCGGAAACTATATATTGTTGTACACCTCCCCAACCAGAAATACAATCTCCTATTTGAAAATTAGGATTGCCGTTATTTTTAACAACTTTACCTATAGAACCTGCACGCATTACACTATCTATTGCAACCGGCGGAATGTATGATTTGGTATCATTTAGCCAACCACGCATTGCAGGATCTAATGAAACATAATGTTGTTGAATTAAAATTTCTCCTTCCTCTAGTTCTGGAATTGGGTGGTCTTCTAATTGCCAAGTATTTTTATCTGGAATTCCTTGTGGACGATTTTTAAAAATTATTTGTTTGTTATTCATCATTGATATTTTAATTTCTAAAAATAATAGTTTTTTAATACTAAGGCAAATACAAAAATGTTAAACTTTTAAGCGATGCTTCTAAATAGTTTTTTTTAGAATTTATACTTTAAAAATTCCATAATTCTAAGTTTCCTTCGGAATACCATTTTTAATACGCTAACAATTCTAAAAGAGTTTTTTCTAACCTATTTTTTCCCAAATATTGATTTTCTAACTCCTTATCAAAAGGAATAGGTGTTTCTAAACTAGCGACTCTTTTTATAGGGCCATCTAAAAATTCGAAGCAATTTTCTGTAATTAATGCAGAAATATCACTTGCAATTCCGCCAAAAGCAGAATCTTCTTGTACTATAATTCCTTTCCCTGTTTTTTTGATAGATGCATAAATTGTTTCAACATCTAAAGGTTGTAATGTTCTTAAATCTATTACATCCGCAGAAATCGTAGCATGTTTTTCTAAGACTTCTAAAACCCAATGAATACCAGCGCCGTAACTAATTAGTGTAATTTGCGTACCTTCTTTTAACAATGCAGCTTTGCCAATTTCTGTGGTATAATAATTTTCTGAAACATCATTATATACAGTTCTATACAAGGCTTTGTGCTCAAAAAATAGCACAGGATTTGGGTCGTTAATTGCTTCAATAAGCAATCCTTTTGCATCTTGAGGAAATGCAGGATACACAACTTTTAAACCGGGTGTTTTTGTAAACCAAGCTTCATTTGTTTGACTATGAAAAGGTCCTGCTCCTATTCCTGCTCCGCAAGGCATTCTTATAACAACATCTGCGTTTTGTTGCCAGCGATAATGAGATTTTGCTAATAAATTTACAATCGGATTAAAACCTGATGATACAAAATCTGCAAATTGCATTTCCACCACAGATTTTACGCCATTTACAGACAAACCATAACTTGCAGATACAATAGCAGATTCGCAAATTGGTGTATTTCGAACGCGTTCTTTTCCAAATTTTGAAACAAAACCATCGGTTATTTTAAAAACACCACCATAATCTGCAACATCTTGTCCCATGATTACTAAATCTGGATATTTTTCCATAGATTGATACAATCCTTCTGAAATAGCATCAACAAAACGTATATTTTTAGTCTCTTTTGATGGTTTAATAGCTGTAAATTGATGATTTTTATACATATCATTCAGCTCAGATTCTAAATTTGGCGTTACTTTTTGTTCTTGAAAAGCAATCTGTAAATGTTCATTAATTTCGTGTAGTATTTCTTCTTTTAAAGAAACTTCGAGTTTTTCCGTTAGAATTTTTTCTTTTATTAAAAATTCTTGATAATTTTCTAAGGGATCTTTTGCTCCCCAAAAATCTAAATCCGCTTGCGGAACATATTTAGTACCACTTGCTTCTTCATGACCACGCATTCTAAATGTTTTAAATTCAAGTAAAATAGGTCTTGGATTTTTTCTTACACTTTTGGCTATTTCATCCACTTTTGTGTAAACTTCAAGAATGTTATTTCCATCAATTATATGGCTTTCCATTCCGTAACCAATTCCTTTATCTGCAATATTCTTGCACAAAAATTGCTCTTTGGTGGGTGTAGATAATCCGTAGCCATTATTTTCTACACAAAATAAAACGGGTAAACTCCAAACAGCCGCTACGTTTAAAGCTTCATGAAAATCACCTTCACTTGTGGCGCCTTCTCCTGTAAAAACAGCACAAATTTTATTGTTTTTCTTTAACAAATTGGCCAATGCTATTCCGTCTGCAACTCCTAATTGTGGTCCTAAATGAGAAATCATTCCCACTATATTATAGGCTTGGGTACCAAAATGAAAACTTCTATCTCTACCTTTTGTAAAGCCATTCATTTTACCTTGCCACTGAGAAAATAGTCTGTGCAAAGGAATATCTCTAGTTGTAAAAACACCTAAATTTCTGTGCATTGGTAAAATATATTCGTCTTTTTCTAACGCATGGGTAACGCCCACCGAAATGGCTTCTTGACCAATACCAGAAAACCATTTAGAGATTTTTCCTTGACGTAAAAGAATCAGCATTTTTTCCTCAATTAAACGAGGTTTTAACATCTCTTTGTAGAGTTTTAAGAGTGTTTTGTTTTGAATAGAATTTTTAATAAAATCAATTTTAGCAGACATAAATTAAAGATTTCATAATTATATAAACAAACATAGGAATAAAGATATACATTCCATAAAAAAAATCCTTATCATTTTACTGATAAGGATTTTTTTAAATTTTTAACCAAAGTGCTACTACAAGTCTTGAAAAATTGCATGCATCATTCTCTTTTTATCATTGATGCTTTCTTCAAGAGCAATCATAGTTTCCGTTCTGTTTACACCAGGAATATCATCTATTCTATAGATAATATCTTTAGCGTCATTGGTTCCTTTTGCTCTTACTTTACAGAAAATATTGTATTTTCCTGCAGTTACATAAGCTACGGTAACGTTAGATATTTTTCTTAAATCTTCAATTACATTTTGTGTCATCGATGTTTTTTCTAAAAACACACCCACGTGTGCTATAAAAGAATAGCCCATCTTTTCGTAATTTAAAGTTAAGGTAGAACCTTGAATAATACCTTCATCCTCCATTTTTTTTACACGAACATGAATAGTTCCCGCAGAAACTAATAACTGTTTTGCAATATCTGTAAAGGGGGTTCTTGCATTTTCAATTAAGATATCTAAAATTTGATGATCGATTTCATCTAAAATAAATTTTTTCATATTTTACGTATTATTCAATTTACTATGCAAATTTATGAATTAAATTTAATTAAACAAGTAAAAAACTAACAAATACTTAATTAATATTATCCTCGAAAACGATTTCGGAGTGTCCAATCTTTAAATTTAAACTATTTTCATCAACTTTGTTTAATTTTGAAACAAATCTACCTTCTACAATCTTGTCTTCATATTGATATGCAATATCCTTTTTGGAGTCTGAATATCTGTGAATTACGTCATAGAAAATTTTATCATTATTAGGAATCTCAAAGTATTCTTTATAGTTTTTAAAGATGAATGAATTTGCAATATGATGAATTCCTTGCAGCATAGCATAAAATGTATATCTACGAGATTCTTCTCTTTCATAATCATTAGGATAATGACCTGATTCTATTAAAATGGTATTATAACCCAGTTTTTGAAAGTTATCTCCGGTAGCTGTTGGGTAAAACTCGTCTGTATATCTACCTACAAAATTCGGAATTATATTTTGCAACATCGCATTCATGCTAACAATAACGTTCATTGTTGCAATTCTGCCTTTGGTAAGTGCTCTTGTAATTTCTTCAGAAGGTGCTAAAAAGGAAATTGTTGCAGGGTTTTTGGTTCCTTCTACGCCAAAAATAGTTCTTTGATCATGTAAATTAAAGCAAAATTGAGGGTTAAAGTCTTCTAAAATACTGCGTAATAATTTGCTTTCTTTGGCAACTTTATTTACAGCATCTCTATTTAAGTCTATGTTATTTGCATTTACTCTTGTGTATGCTTTTGCTCCATCAGGATTTAACATGGGTATAAAAACCAACGTACATTCTTTTAATATTTGAGTAAATGTATTTTCTGAGGATTCATTAAAACAGTTTAAAAGATCAAACATGGCTTTTGTACCTGTACTTTCATTTCCATGCATTTGAGACCACACTAATATTTTCTTTGAACCAGTACCAATTTTTAATTGCAATATTGGTCTGTCTTCTTCGGATGTTCCTATTTGAGTAACTACAAATTTAGATTCGTATTTAGAAAATAGTTTTTCAATGTCATTATATGTTATCCATTTTCCTTGTAAAGAATATTCTTTTTGATCAGTATAGATTTCTTCTAAAAAAGTAGTTGATAAGGTGTTCATAATTAAGTAAAGTATTTTTTTCAAAAATAAAGAATTTTTGAAAGCCAACTACCATAATGTAGTAGTAATGATTTTATGAAATTTTGTATTTCAAATTTTATATAAGAAAGAAAATGGTAGTTTTTTAAAGAAGATTTAAACCTGTAAAATAAAGTATTTCAGTAACTAAATTTGTTTACAATTGTAATCATGTAAAAAAGTTACAATTGTAATTTACGACCATGTTACAAATGTAAACTTTAAAACAACCGTTGTTTGTTACTTTTGTAAACCGTGATGCATCCATCAAATATGACTAAGCACAGATAGCTAATTCATTATAGTTTTATCTTATTAATATAAAACAACTAATTATATTTCAACGATATATGTAATTTACATAAAGTGATACTTTAACATAGTTATTGGCAAATATTTATTTCACAAACAAGTTCTTTGTTGCTTCATTTAGATTATTTACATTTGTATAAAGCAAGAACATTACAATGGTAAACATTTTAGAATTTACAACACGTTTAAAAAAAGTGATGGATTTTCATCAATTATCAGCCTCTATGTTTGCTGATAAAATAGGAGTTCAGCGCTCTAGCATTTCTCATATTCTCTCTGGAAGAAATAAACCAAGTTTAGATTTTATTCTTAAGGTGACCTCAGAATTTAAAGATGTAGATATGTATTGGTTGTTAAATGGCAAAGGAAGTTTTCCTAAAAGTGAAGAAACTCACCTTGCTTCTGCTCCATCTTTATTTAATGACAGTTCTAGTTCAAATGGAAAAAAAATACAACGTATTGTAGTTTTTTATGACGATGGAACTTTTGATGAGTATAAAAAATAATGAATAAATTTAAAAGTACACATCTATGGGCTTTGAATGGTTATCGAAAAAAAATTATAAAAGACATTATATTTGTTTAAAATGTCAAAAAGGATTTAAACGTGCTTCTGATGAAGATATGAAGTTTTCAAAAAATACCGATTTATCTAATTTAATGCAAGACTATTATATTTCTGAAGAAAAGAAAGATATTGTAAAATACGTGAATGCAGCATTTAAAAAACTAAATATTACCTGTCCTAATTGTAAAAATAAAATGTTGCAAGTACATTATGATTTTGAAATTCCTTCTCAACATGATCATTCATCATGGAAAGGTATAAAGAAAACAATGTCTCATAAATTAAAGATTAATTATGACGTTTTTATTCAATGGCATCTTTTAGAATTAAATAAGGTAGCTGCAAATTCTTCTAAATTTAAAATACTGAAACAAAACCTTCAAAAATTAGAAAGTGTAAACATCTTATAATAGATTAAAATAAAGGTATAAAAATAGATTTTGAAGTTTTACATAAAAGCCTTGCAATTAATAAAAATCTAAGTGCAGAGACATCATCTGCTTGCTGCATTATAGTTTATTCTTTTAGATAGTACATACATAAAATGCCACATTATAAAAATAAAGTGGCATTTTGTAATACAAACAAGTGTATCTTATTATTATACAAATTTATAATTTTACATAGCTGCTTTATAAAGAGCTATTGTATCTTCTAAAGTAACTTCTCTTGGATTTCCGCCAGTACAAACATCAGCTAAGGCATTTTTTGCCATTTCTTCAAAATCCTCTTCTTTTACATTAAACTCGCTTAAACCAGAAGGAATTCCTACAGATTTTGACAATGCTTTAATGGCTTCAATAGCTGCATTAGCACCTTGAGTATCACTCATTTCTAAAACACCAACGCCCATAGCTCTTGCTACTTTTTTTAATTTATGAGCACATGCCGGAATATTAAATTTTTCTACGTGTGGTAACAAAATAGCATTTGCAACACCATGAGGCATATCATACATTCCTCCTAATTGATGCGCCATAGAATGCACAAAACCTAAACCTGCATTAGAAAACGCTTGACCCGCAATAAACTGTCCCCAAGCCATTTTACTTCTTGCTTCTAGGTTTTTACCATCAACAACAGCAATTTCTAAACTTTGTGAAATCAATTTAATCGCTTCCAATGCCAATGCATCAGACCAACCAAAAGCACCTTTTGTTACATAAGTTTCAACAGCGTGCGTTAAAGCATCCATACCTGTAGCAGCCGTTAAAGACGCAGGCTTACCTAACATCAATATTGGATCGTTTACAGCAATAGAAACCAAACAGTTTTTATCTACCATTACCATTTTTATATGGCGTTTTTCATCGGTAATAACGTAATTAATAGTTACTTCACTCGCTGTACCTGCCGTAGTATTAATAGCTATTAAAGGTAAAGATTTATGTTTAGATAAGTGAATACCTTCATAATCTCCAATTTCTCCTCCGTTTGTAGCTAATATTCCAATAGCTTTTCCACAATCTTGAGGAGAACCTCCTCCTAGAGTTAAAATAAAATCGCAAGAATGTTCTTTCAAAAGAGACAAACCATCATCAACATTTTTTACAGTTGGATTTGGGTGCACATCGTCAAAAACAACAACTTCTAAGTTTGATGATTTTATAACATCAAGTACCTTTTGAGCAACCCCTAATTTTACTAAAATTTTATCTGTAACAAATAGGGCTTTTTTAAAATGTAAGCTTTTTAACTCTTCTCCTAAATCATCTAATGCACCAGGTCCAATAAGACTTAAAGGTGGTAAATAAATTCTTCTGTTTTGTAACATTCTTATGCTTTTTAAAGATTAAATTATTACGCAAAGTACTTAATTATATAATTTATAAATTATGATTTTTATCACCTAAAAAGAATTTTAAAAGACAAATTAAACAACTAAAAATTATTGATGAAATTTCACAAATTGCCACTAAAATTATAGAAAATTGATTATGATTTGTATGCTATTTTTTTTAATAAACGCAGTAAAGTACAGCTTTTTATTTCAAAATAAATTATATTAGTGCAATGTATTTTAAATAAATGCAAATTCTGGCGATAAATTTTATTGCAAAAGAAATAGATTTCCTGTCCTTAATTACACGTATAATCCGTAGTTAATAGAATTAAACAACCAATTAATATAACCATAAAGAAAACTAAAAAAAAGTGCGCTATGAAAAACACTACTTATTTTAAACTTATTTACACAATTATTTTCTACTTCAGTATTACCCTTAGTTTTGGTCAAGTAGAAAATACGAATCCTGCCGAACATCCTTGTGGTACCGTTTTATCGGTAGACTCAAATTCTGAGTATCAAAACAAATCAAACCTAAATTGGAAAAACCAAAGACAGACTTACATAAATGAAGTTGCTAATTTTAGAAAAAGTGCTTCAAAATTAACATCTAACATTAGATTTGTACCTATTCAATTGCATATTATTAGAACCACAGCAGGTACTGGAGGTATTTCCGTAGCTGATTTAGAAATTGCCTTAGAAGTAGCTAATAATTATTATTCTGAAGGAGGTATTTATCTTTATCAATGTAGTACTATAAACTATATAGATGATGATAATTATTATGATTATGATAAATCAGAAATGACAGCACTACACACAGCACATGGGGTGGCGAATGTTTTAAATATTTATATTGCAAATTCAGTTACAAGTTCTGGTACTTCTATTTGTGGGCATGCTCAATTTCCTGGTGGTTTAGATTTTGCAATTTTACCAGAAATTTGCGCTATGAATGGAAGTACATTTGCACATGAAGTTGGACATTATTTTAATGCGTATCATACACATGAAACTTATTTAGGAGCAGAATTGGTAGATGGGTCTAATTGCTCTTCTAAAGGAGATGTTGTTTGCGACACACCGGCAGACCCAAGTCTAAGTGGTAAAGTAGATATTTATAACTGCGTTTATACAGGCACCAATACAGACGGAAATGGCCAAACATACACACCTCCTGTTAGTAATATTATGTCCTACTCTGCTAAAGGCTGTAGAGTTGTTTTTACAGATGAGCAATATGCAAGAATGTTAGCATCTATAGACAATGACAGATCTTATTTAAACTGCCCTACTTCTACTCTTGAAACTAATTTTCGTAGTTTTCCAGATCTTAATAATTGTACAAATAGTTTAGATGTTGAGTTTTCTAATTTAACAACAGGCAATGCTACTTCTTGGTCATGGGATTTTGGAGATGGCAACACAGCAACAACCCAAACCCCAACTCACACTTATACAACACCTGGTAGCTATAGCGTTAGTCTTTCCGCTAATAATGTTGGTGGTACAGATGTTGAAACTAAAAATTATGAAATTGCAGTAGGTGCGGTTTCTATCCCTTATTTAGAAGATTTTGAAAATGGCGCAAGTGATTTAGGGAGGTTTAAAAAAACTTCTACCATGAAAAACTATGTAGCATTAAATGCCGCTGCAGGTAATGGAAGCACTAACGGATTGGCTTTTTATGGTTTTGGCGTTGGACCAACTACATCTTCTCCTTATTTTTATATACCAAGTAGCACAACTGCTTTTAAAAACCTAGTGAATCCTTATTTTAAATCTGAGGTTTCATTATGTGTAGATGCTACTAATTTTTCAACATTATCGCTTGGTTTCGACTTAAAACAATTACACAAATATAATAGCAACTATTCCAATTTTAGAATTACCATAAACGGAACAGAAGTTGCTATTTATCAGTCTGATGGCACTGAAACTTGGAGTACAAAAAGTGTTAATTTAACAGCGTATGCTGGTTCAGTTATAACCATTGGTTTTGAAGGTTCACATAAATATGGCATCGGAGACAATGCTACTTTTATAGACAATATCGCCATAACAGGAACACCAATTTCTACTAGTTGGACAGGAGTTACTGATACCAATTGGGATACAACTACTAACTGGAGTGATGGAGTTCCTGCCGCAACAACAAACGTTATAATTCCTAGCGGATTAACAAACTACCCAACCGCTAGTACTGCAGTTACTGTAAATTCAGTTACTATGAATTCTAGTAGCTCTTTAATTGCACAATCTACTTTTTCTGGAAACATTATTTATAACAGAAATATACCAACTACCAATTGGTACATGGTATCTTCGCCTGTTATTGGACAAACTATTGTAGATTTTTATACAAATGAATCTCCAGTCATAGGTTCTGGCGTTGGTGAAGCTAGAAAAGTTGCCATTGCTCCTTATGATAATTCTGTTGCCCAAAGCTGGAGTTATTATACATTAGGTCAAGTAGATGGCATTGGCACAAATGATACTTCAGATTTATTTAATTCAGGAACAGGGTATACTGTAAAAATGCAAGCTATAGGAGATATTTCTTTTACAGGAACACTAGATGTAAATGATGCAGGCGTAGGTGTTGGCATCACATCTAATTTGAATGCTTATAATTTGATAGGAAATCCTTATCCGTCTTATTTAGCAGCAAACAATGCCTCAGATGCTATTAATATCTTAAAAGTAAATGATACAGATAATGACTTTTTAACAGAGGCTACAATATGGATATGGGATCAAGCAACCAATACTTATGACCAATTTAATCATGCTTCTCCTTCGTTTCATATTGCGCCAGCTCAAAGTTTCTTTGTAAAATCTAATGGATCTAATACGTTTTCTTTTACGGAAGCTATGCAAAAACATGTAAACACAGATACTTTTCAAAAAACTGAAATTACGAGGCCTGAAATTAAATTAACACTAACAGACGGAACTTTAACTAGAGATACAGATATTTTCTATATCGAAGGAACAACAACAGCATTTGATTCTGGTTATGATAGTTCAATTTTTAATGGGGCTGCTAACTCTTTTGAAATCTATACACATGCCGTTGCCAATGGTACAGGAAAAAACTTAGGAATACAATCCTTACCAACTGCCAATTATGAAAACATGATTATTCCTATTGGAATAAAAGCAGCTGCAGGCTCGGAAATCACAATTACTGCTTCTGCCATAAATCTACCTAATGGAATGAATATCTATTTAGAAGATAAAGTTGAAAATTCATTTACAAAAATAGATGCAACTTCTGGTTTTGCCACCACACTTTCTAGTGAATTAAATGGAATTGGACGCTTTTATTTACACACAAGTAATGGTACTTTAAATACAAATGAGTTTATTCTAAAAAACCTTAGTGTTTATACTTTGGATAAAAATAATTTACGAATTGTTGGGGTTCAAAATGGATTTTCAAATGTTCGTATATTCGATATTATTGGTAAACAAGTGGTAAACACTTCGTTTGAAGGACAAGGTGTTAATGATATAGCATTGCCAAATCTTAACAGTGGTATTTATATTGTTCAGGTTGCAACAGAATCAGGAATCTTAAAAAAGAAAATAAGAATTTAAAAAATCCCTAGGTTTTAATAAAATAAAAGCAATTACTACGAATGATAAAATAAAATTTCATCAGCATAAATAGTACACTATTTTATGCTGATGTTTTTTGATAGATAAATAGCCTAAAAATTATATTTATAAGGTCATATTTTGAATAAAACAGTAAACATTAAGAACTAAAAGATGAAAGCTGTTTAATTTAAAAAATTGAAGTTCAATTATGAACTTCAACAAAAACTTTTTTATCAATTATTGCTTTCTTAAGAAATAGAAATTGCAATCAATTCAATTGCTACTTTGCAAAAATTAAAAAACCTAAATACTGATTTACAGCTTTTTACGCCTTTTAACAAAGCTCATGAATATCTTATTTTAATAAATTAAGGGGTTTTTCCTTGTTGTTTTTTTAAAAAAAAATTAATAACTTTATATACTACTAATAACCAAATACTTAAATCTAATTATTATGAAAAAAAATTACATTATTTTACTAATCTACTTGGCAAGTTTTCACTGCTTACATTCACAAAATTATAACGCTCTTAACTTTGATGGAACTAATGATTATGTTTCAACCTCATTACCCTCTGTTTTTTCAGACATCCCAAATAATGACATTACCATAGAGGCTTGGGTTTTTCCAGAAACATTTCAATTTTCACGCATATTATTTGCACAGTTAGATGCGAATAACTTTGTCTCAATTTCTTTTGGAAATAATGGCGAAATTTTAGGGTATGTAAGTAATGTTTCAGGAGAAATAACAACCGATTCTTTAGAACTTAATAAATGGTCTCATGTTGCCATAACATGGAACCACTCAACGGAAGAAATTCAAATTTATATTAATGGAGTTTTGGCACCTTTAGGTGCAGGAACTAGCACTTCAACTACAGGTAATGATAATGCAATGACAATAGGAGCAAAAACTAATGAAACTCAATACTTTGACGGAAGTATTGATGATTTAAGAATATGGAATGCTATTAGAACAGCTCCTGAAATTAATGCTAATATGAATATTTCAATTTCAGGTTCTAAAACAAATCTTATAAATAATTATAAATTTAATCAAGGACAAGGAGGTTTAGACAATACTGGTATTACCACTTTAAACGATAACTTAAATACAAATAACGGTTCGTTAATCAATTTTGCCTTAACAGGCACTTCTTCTAATTGGATTACAGTTGATGAGTCTATAACTAATTCTAACTACCTAAACTTTGATGGAACTAATGATTATGTTTCAACTGCGCTTCCCGCTATATTTTCAGACATCCCAAATAATGACATTACCATAGAGGCTTGGGTTTTTCCAGAAACATTTCAATTTTCACGCATTTTATTTGCACAGTTAGATGCGAATAACTTTGTCTCAATTTCTTTTGGAAATAATGGCGAAATTTTAGGGTATGTAAGTAATGTTTCAGGAGAAATAACAACTGATTCTTTAGAACTTAATAAATGGGCTCATGTTGCCATAACATGGAACCACTCAACGGAAGAAATTCAAATTTATATTAATGGAGTTTTGGCACCTTTAAGTGCAGGAGCTAGCACTTCAACTACAGGTAATAATAATGCAATGACAATAGGAACAAAAACAAATGAAACACAATTCTTTGATGGAAGTATTGATGATTTAAGAATATGGAATACTATTAGAACAGCACCAGAAATTAGCGCTAATATGAATAAAGAATTATTTCTTCCTCAAACAAACCTTATACATAATTATAAATTTGACCACGGGCAAGGAGGTTTAGACAATACAGGAGTAACTACCTTACAAGACGAGTTAGATACAAACAATGGTTCTTTAAATAATTTTACCTTAAATGGAAATGCATCTAACTACCTAACAAGAAGTGCTACAAAAGTGAATGTAGTTTTAGAACAATTTACAGGTACATGGTGCGGTTTTTGTCCAGATGGAGCGGAAGTTGTGAGTACAATTCTAGACCAATATCCAGATAACCTAATTCCTATTTCTATTCACTCTTCTGATGTTATGGAATACGCAGATGGAATTACAACAGAATTCAGCGGTGGTTCTTACCCAGGAGGAATGATTAATAGAAAAGTTTTTACAGGTGAACCGAATGAAGATCAAAGTCGTACTTCATGGTCTTCAAACGTAACTTCTGAAATGGCAAGATACACCCCTGTAGAAATAGAAGTTTCTAATAGTTACAACTCGGCAACACGCACAATAACTGCTACTATAACAGGTAATTTTGTAGATTATGTTTCAGGTGATTTGCGTTTTGTGATGCAAATTACTGAAGATAATGTTACTGGAGGTCAAGAATATAATCAAGCAAATTATTACAATGACACCGCAGGACATCCATATCAAGGAGCTGGAGATCCAATTGTGGGGTACAGCCATAGATTTGTACTACGTGCTAACGAACCTGGACCTTATGGTAATGCAGGTGTAATTCCTGCAAACGTTGTTCCTGGAAGTTCTTATTCAGAAACTTTTACCTATACAATTCCGGAAAGTTTTGATGAAAGCAATATTTCGGTTATTGGTTTTGTTGCAAATAGTGATCCAATCGTTGGTCAAAGAGATATTTTAAATGCAGCAATAGAACCCTTAACTGCAGCACTTTCAATTAAACAGGAAAGTGTTTTTAAAGCTTTTACTGTGTATCCAAACCCTGCTGAAAATAATTTCACCTTAAGATTTAATCTAGAAGAACCTGCACAAGCCGATATAGTGATGTACAATATATTCGGTAAAGAAGTAAAAAAAATCGCTTCTAAAGATTTCAACTTTGGTGAACAAAAAATTCAAGTTTCAGTAAGAGATTTATCCAAAGGAATATATTTTGTAACCATACGTGAAAACAATAAATCATTTACCAAGAAATTAATTATTAGATAAAGAAGAGATGCTTTTTCTTAAACGCTCAGGTTTCCCTGAGCGTTTTTTTTTATTTCCAGAATTTCAAAAATAATAGAAATAATCTGCAAAGTTATATGCATCTATTGCAATGAAACTTCTTGAAATAGCTTCTAAAGATTGCCTCATAAACTAATAATGACAATTATTTTTGATTCGAGTTAAGTTAGAAATTTTCTGTATGTTATTTTGCAAAGTTACGTATACAAAATAACGCATATAATTTTGTCATTACGAATGAGGTACGAATGAAGTAATCTGTATTTAGAAAAAGAAAAGGTCTTTTTAATCAGTGAGAGAAATCGGATAAGGTTATGCCGTTATAATTTTTTTTTGTTATGAGATTTCTCCTTTCGTCGAAATGACAGTGGAAGTTGTTTTCAGTAAAACATAGTTCTCGCCTGCGCTCAAATTGGCAATAGAAATACTACAATTTGCAAACAAAATTACCTCAGATTGAAACGGTGTACTTTTTAGTGTCAGTGCTAGTGAATTTGAGAAAAATGATCCAATTTGTATCGAGAACAGAAGTAAAAAGTTAAAGGTGTTATCAAGATAAATTCTAAGTTGCAAATAGCTTCTAAAAAAAGAAATCTTTTACTCTTTCAAGCATTTTTCTATCATTGTACTTTTAACAGTAATTTTAGGCACTTTAAAATCGAAATATTCGTGTAACGGAATTTCAAATCCTTTGTGATTTAAGTAGTTGTTTAAGGCGCTATTTAAACCAACGCTATACAAGTGATGTTCTGCTCCTGTTGGATCTTCATGATACAAATCGTTTTCTGCAAAACCTTTAAATTCTGGACCAATAATGTTAATCTCAAATTCAGCGGGATTTTTACCAACCGGACTATGACTTGTACACGCAAACTGATGCCAAAATGCAGATTGAATGCAATTATTGTAAAACAATTGACGTACAACTTCTAAAGAATCAATAGTTTCTTGGGCTGTTTCCGTAGGAAAACCAAACATTAAATAGGCGTGTACCATAATGTTTTCATCAGCAAAAGCCTTGGTAACTCTGGCAACCTGACCAATATCTACACCTTTTTTCATCTTTACCAACAACCTATCTGAAGCAACCTCCAATCCGCCAGTAACTGCAATACAACCCGATTTAGATAATAACGTACACAATTCTGCATTAAATGTTTTCTCGAAACGAATGTTGGTCCACCAAGTGATGTATACTTTGCGTTCTATTAACTTATTAGCCAACGCTCTTAGCATTTTTGGAGGAGCAGCTTCATCTACAAAATGAAAACCTGTAATTCCGGTTTCTGAAATTATTTTTTCAATTTTATCTACCAAATCATCTGCGGTAGTATTTTGATAATTGCTGATATAATCTAAATTTACATCACAAAAACTACATTTTTTCCAATAACAACCATGAGAAATGGTGAGTTTATTCCACTTACCATCAGACCACATTCTGTGCATCGGATTCATCACATCTAAAAAAGACAAATATTTTGCTGTTGGCAAACCAACATAACTTGGCGCAGGTAAATTTTTATGATGAAAAATGGTGTTTGGTAATTTATCCTGATAAATAACGGTATTTTTTTTACAGATATAAGTTCTTTCTAGCTGCTCCTCGCCTATTTTTCCCTCTAAAAATTCGGTAATTCTTAACAACGGTCCTTCACCATCGTCTAAGGTGATAAAATCTATAAAATCAAAAATTCTAGGATCTGATAATCGTCTTAATTCAGTATTACAATAACCGCCTCCAAAACCTATTTTTATAGCAGGATATTCTTGTTTTATAAACTGAGCACATCGCAAAGCGGAAAATAAATTACCGGGAAAAGGGATTGTAAAACAAATTAAATCATACGAATTTTGTTGTAATTGCTCGTTTAACAAATACAGCAATTCATCTTCTATTAATGTAGTTTCAAATTGCAAACATTCGTATAATTCATCAAAACTAGAAGCTGCTCTACCTATTTGTTCTGCATAACGCGTAAACGAGAAAAACTCATCTACATTGGCGTTTATAAAATCGCCCAATTCTTCTACAAACAGCGTAGCAATGTGTTTTGCTTTGTCTAAAATTCCTAATTTTCCAAATTCGGTACTTAAATCTTTGTCTAATTTTATGCGCCTGTGTCCGTGTGGTAAATAATCTTTATGTACAATTTGATACGCGGCTGTAACTTCTTGCACACGTAAATAATTCATTACAGAATCTACTTTATTAATATAGTCTTCCTTTTGTTGCCAAACCAAAGAAAACTCTTTATTGCCAAGCATTTTTGCTTGTTTAAAAATAGCATCTATAAATTCTTTTGTAAACACTGCCGTAAACAACTCAATACTTAAATCTATTTGCGTAGTTGGCACTTCTTTAGCATCTAAAAAACCTTTGATGTATGCAGTTGCAGGATACGCCGTATTTAATTGCGTAAAAGGTGGTGTTATTAAAAGTGTATTTATTGGCATATAATTAAATAAAGGGCAAAGATACTATCTGATAAGGGAACTGTAGTTAAAATTGTATTTGCTTTTTTAAAAATCTATTCCGTTCATTTAAATAAGGTATTTCTACTTGTTTCTTTTTTCAACTGAAAACCTTAAATTAGCTAGCAATAGCATTGTATTAATAAATGGATGATAAAAAATGATTGAAAATAAAGTAGTAAGCGAAATTAAAAACTTAATTTCTGAAGTTTTAAGCAATTCCATTAGCGACTTAGAGGCTGAAAAAAGTCTGAATAAAATTCATGCATATTTTCAAGAAATTACTTCTATTACAGGTTTTGATTTTTCTATAGAAAACATGGCAGCAATTCCCGCTGCAAAAGGAAAAGCATTAGGTTTAAATTTTGCTGCGCAATGTTTAATAGACTACAAAAGAACTATTAAATTTTTAAAAGCAATTGTTTCTGCTATTTTAGAGAAACAGAAAAAACAACCCCATAAAACAATTCAAATTTTTTATGCTGGTTGTGGTCCTTATGCAACGCTATTAACTTTGGTAGCCCCTTATTTTAAAGCAAAAGAAGTACAGTTTACCTTGTTAGAAATAAATAAAAATTCTGTGATATCTGCCAAAAAATTACTCATTTCTCTTGAAATGTCTAATTATATTAATGAATTTTATACAGCAGATGCAATTACATTTAATGTGCCTGAGGCTAAAAAATTTGACATCCTTATTAGCGAAACGTTAGATGCGTTATTGTATAGAGAATGTTATGTTCCTATTTTAATTAATTTGCTTCCTCAATTTAATGAGGATATTATTGTAATTCCGGAAAATGTACTCTTAAATATGTCTTTTATCTCAAATAATAAAGACGAAATAAATCAAAAAAACCACCAGCTTGGATGTATTTTAAATGCGCGTGAAGCAATACTACTACATAGTAATTCAGAACATATTCCTGCACAATTACATGAGTTAAAAATTAATTTTTCAACATTAAATATGAACCTTTATGATGCTTTTATTATTGATACTACTATTCATATTTACAAAGATATTTGGTTAACCAGAAACGAATCTTCTTTAACGGTTGCTCATCAATTTTTATTAAAAAAACCTTTTCATCAAAGTGCTGTTGTTTTTACCTATTTTATGGAACCTGAAATTGAACTGAAAGTTAATTTTGAATAACTAAGAAATTATCACTTTATTTAAAAAAGTCGTATAATTTTCATATTCAAAAGGAACATCTGCATTTTTTTCCATGTCGTGAAAATGATGCGTAGCCAATAATTTCACTTTTGGGTTTTTAGGCCACAAGTTTTTAATATTGTACACAAATCTGAATAAAGTTTTCAAAAAACAATGCCGTTCAACATTTAAAAAGCTCAATTTTTAAGTTTTAGTATTAATTTCACATATAGCGGCATTATAAATATTTACATTTGAAATATCAGAAAAAACCACATAAGATAATGAAAACTTTAAGAGAACAAACAGAAGCTAAAGTAGCAGCAGGACGAAATGCAAAACCTGAATTTATGAAAGGTGTTGATGCTGTTATTGAAAACGCAAAAGCTTTTGAAGAGGGAAAAAATGCACTTAAAGTTGGACAAAAAGCCACCAATTTTAGGTTACCAAACGCTAACGGAGAAATAATATCATTAGATACCTTATTAAAAAAAGGGACACTTGTAATTACCTTTTATCGTGGCGATTGGTGTCCGTATTGCAACTTACAATTAAGGGCATTACAAGCTAGATTAAGCGAAATTCATGCATTGGGCACTTCCCTTGTTGCTATTAGTCCGCAAGTACCAGTCGGCTCATTAACCAAAAGTGAAATTAGCGAAATGGATTTTACGGTATTGTCAGATCAAGATGCAAAAATTGCGACGCAATATGGAGTTGCATGGAAAGTGCCTGAGTTTTTAGTAGCACACATGCGTGAAGATAGAGGTTTAGATTTAGATAAAATAAATAATGGAGATGGAAGCATATTGCCTATTCCCGCTACATTTATTGTAGGGCAAAATGGTGTTGTTTTGTGGAACTATGTTAATATAGATTACAGAATACGTTCTGAACCAGAAGAAATCATAGCAGCCTTAAAAAAGCTCTCATAACCTTTTAAATAAGGTAATCTTTTAGAAAAACAATTCCTGAGATTACTTTTTATAAAACTACACAATTTTTACGAACATTTTGTACCAATGTTCTGGAATTACAACTTCTTTTAGGGGGAATCTTTTCCCCTTTTTCTTGGTTTTAAGCTCGGAAATAAAACGATGAGAAGTAAAGTAATTGTACTATTTTATCATATTGAATTTTTTTAAAACGATAAGTTACAACAACTTTTCCATCTATTTCCCATACAAATCCTTCTGATTTTCTACAAAAACACTCCTTAAAAAAAATCAAAAAATAACAAATTCTAAGAAATACTTTAGTATGTAATTCTTTTACTCTAAATTTAAAAAAATTGAATGTTTTAGTAATTTACCTGAATCAATAGGCCTTACAATAGATTTTGATTTTATAAAACTAAATTTTATATTTCCTTAAAATACTAAGAATGAAATTTATAAATATTAAAAAGCTCTTCCTTTTTTTTATTCCTTTGGCTGTAATTAGTTATTTACTTATTCATAATTATTACAAAATAATTACTGAAAATCAATTGGAAATTATTAAAAATGGTGCTGCAAATGATTTGAATGCAAAAGAAATAGTTATTAATGATATGTACAAATATCTAGCAGCAGATATAGATATTATTCAATGGCAATTTAACAAAGATTTTAAGGAAGGCACTCAACCTAATAAAAATAAATTATCAAGTTTTTTTCTTCATTTATCCGAATTACAATCAACCTATGACCAAGTACGTTTTATAGACACTTTAGGGCATGAAATTATACGTGTTGATTTTGATAGTATTCATTCTGTAAAAATTAAAGAGTTTGATAAACTTCAAGATAAAAGCAAGCGATATTATTTTCAAAATGCCAAAAAGCTAGAAAAAGACAACATCTATTTTTCTAATATTGATTTGAATATGGAATATGGAAAAATTGAAATTCCTTATAATCCGGTACTTAGAGTTGCTAAAAAGGTATATACACCAACAGGTAAATGGAATGGAGTTATTGTGATCAATTATTTTATACACAACTTGTTTCAAAAATTATCTGTGCAAAACAATCTTAAATATGCTAGTTTTGGACTAAGTACTTCCGAAGGTTATCCCTTAATTTCTAATGATGAACATAAAAGCTTTAGTCATATTACTAAAAATTCAGACAGTTTAGCTTTTTACAATACACATAAAAGAATGTGGAGTAAAATGCAACAAAATAATTCTGGAAGTGACATTTATAATGACAATCTTTATGTCTATAAAAAAATAACAATAGACGGTAATAGCACAAAAAACAATCACTTTAAAGGCAGTAGATCTCTTATTCTTATTCATAAAATTGATTTACAAAAAGTAAAGGAATCTCAGTTTATTTATACCGTTTATGAAAGCGTCTCTAGTATAATTATACTTTTATTAATTTTACTTGTATTAATAGGATTGCAGTATTACAACAATCGATTACGTATACAATATAAAGAATTAAAAAATACAAATAACGAATTAGAGGGGTTAAAAAATAAACTTCAAAAAACACTAACTATTAAGCTAGAAGAGTTAAAACTTACAGAAAGAAAATTTTATTCCATTTTTAACAATGCAGGTATTGGAATTACTTTAATAGATTTAAAAGGAACACCAGAATTCACCAATAAAAAACTTCAAGATATTTTAGGATATTCAGAAAATGAGCTAAAAAAAATGACTTTTGCTGAATTTACGCATCCGGCCGATTTGAATACAGATCTTCAAAAATTTGACAAACTCATAAAAAGAGAAATTGATTCTTATAATATAGAAAAACGCTATATCAGAAAAGACAAAACTGTAATTTGGGGAGATTTAAATGTTTCCGTTTTATTAAATAAAGACAATGAAATTATCAATGTAATAGGTGCTGTTACAGATATTACTGAAAGAATAGACGCACAAAAAGAAAGTAAAAATCTTAAAAAAGTAATTATAAGTCTTAATTACATAACTAATATTTTAAATATTGACTCCATAGAAAATACATCAGAAATTAACGAATCTATTAATTTGGTAAAACAAATAGAAAAACAATCAGACGATATTTTAAAAGCAAACAAAGCACGAGAAGAGCTTTTAAAAAACCTAGAACTTAAAAACACTGAGTTAAATAGCTATGCTCATATTGTTTCTCACGATTTAAAAACACCGTTACAAAGTATTTATACCTTAACTAATTGGATTGAAAGAGATGTAGAAAATAAGTTAACAGATGAAAGTAAAATGTATTCTCAATTAATTCTAGAAAATCTAGAAAAAATGGAATCTCTAATTACGGGGATTTTAAAATATTCTAGCATAGACAACAATGAAATGGCAGAATATGATATTAATACATTTCATTTGGTAAACGAACTTGTAAAATTAATGGTGGTGCCAAAGTCTATAGAAATTATTGTTGATAAAAACCTACCAACTATAAAAGGGAATAAACATAGAATTCTACAAGTTTTTCAAAATTTAGTTCAAAATGCGATAAAAAGTATTGTTGATGAAAAAGGGAAAATAGAAATTGGTGTCACAGAAAAAGGGGTGTTTTGGGAATTCTACATCAGAGACAATGGAAAAGGAATTGAGGAAAAATATTTCAAAAAAATATTTGAACTATTTCAAAGTGTAGATGAAAGTGATGCTAAATCTGGAATTGGGCTTTCTATTGTAAAAAAAGTAATTCGTTTTTATAACGGAGAGGTTTGGGTTGAAAGTGAAATTGATAAAGGAACCACGTTCTACTTTACAATACCTAAATAATAATTGCAACAAATACTTTTATAAATAGTAAGAGGTTTTATGCATGCTAAAAACATGTATAAAACCTCTTTTTATTAGTGATTCACTATTTTAATATGATAAATAATAATGATTTTTTACATAATAAAACTACAATAATTTAGCCATGGCTTCTTTTATTATTTCTGTATTTTTAATACTTGTAGCTGTATTTTTTTTCTCTTGTTCTTGAATCATGGTTCTCATTAAATTAATAACCACTTTATCAAAATTAAAAGATTTAAACTGACCTCCTTTTACCACCATATCATCTACAATGTTTTGAATTGCTTCAGAATTATCACTTTCAGAAATTTGCTTAAACGCCTTTTGATACAGTACCTTTGTGGTATCATCACCATTTAAAAACATACCAGACAACACACTTTTTGCTATAAAAGGCAACTCATTTACATCTTTTTCTTCAATAAAAATACGCGTTAAAGGTGTTGCTAAAATCTTACGCACTTCATCTGGTAATTCTTTAGATTTTGCTATAGCCAACGGTTTATCAACATAATACATTGCCACCAAACCATTCCCTAAAACGGCATAAGATGTACTCTCTAATGCTTTCGCAAAAAATGATTTTAATTCAGGATCTGTTAATTTTCCTAATGTTTCTATCGCGGCAGCCTGCACCAACGTTTTCGAATCATTATTTGCCATTTGCGTAATTTTTTTAATGGCAGACTTTTTAGAAAACTTATTAATTAAATCGATGTTTTCTAAAGCTAATATTCTAATTTTATACGAAGCATCTTCCAACGCTTCCTCTATCGCATTAAAAGCGTCTTTTTCTTCTTGTTTTTGAGCAACTTCTAGCAAAGCTTCTCTTCTGTGTGCAAAATTTTCGGCATTTTTAAGCTGAAAAATATAATCGCTTAGTACTTTATTTTCAGTAATTTCACACAATAAAACACCATCTGCATTTACTTGAATTAGGGTGGGTTGTTTTGTATATGGAAATGTAAAAGAAGCATCTTTACCTTCAACAAAAACATTGTGACGCGTTCTTTTTCCTTTTTCAAAAATATCGATAGCAAACGGAAATTTAAAAGGATTTCTTTGCAACTGAATCAAGTTAACTGTAACCGTATTTTGAATGGTGTTATAATCATAAGAAACCTCAATTTTTGGGTGTCCGCTGCCAAAATACCATTGATTAAAAAACCAATTCAAATCTTTTCCTGTTACTTTTTCAAGTGTTAATCTTAGTTGATGAGCTTCTGCTGCTTGGTATTTAAATGCTGTCAAATAGTTTTTTAATCCTTCAAAAAAAGCTTCATCACCTAAATAGTTACGCAACATGTGTAAAATTGCGCCACCTTTATTATAACTCACCAAATCGAACATATCTTCCTTGTCGTCATAATTAAAACGCACCAAATGTTTGTCAAAATCCTGACCATCTAAATACATCTTTGTATCTTCAAACAAATGCATGTCTGCATCTAATTTTCCGTATGCATGTTCTCTCCATAAATATTCGCTATAATTAGCAAAAGATTCATTTAAAGTTAAGTTAGACCAACTTTCTGTAGTAACTAAATCTCCAAACCAATGATGAAACAACTCATGTGCAATTGTATTTTCTTGCACATTATCATCAATTAATTGTCCTGGTTTTTGGTAAGCTTGTTCTCCATGAATTACAGCTGTGGTGTTCTCCATTGCGCCAGAAACATAATCTCTACCCACAATCTGACTGTATTTATTCCATGGATATTCTACACCTAAAATAGTAGAAAAGAATGCCATCATTGCAGGTGTTTTTCCGAAAATATCTTTTGCGTATGGCGCATATTCTTTTTCTACGTAATAATCAACCGGAATATTTTTGTAATTGTCTTTAATTATTTCAAATTCTCCAACGCCCATAAAAAACAAATATGGCGCATGTTTTTGATCCATTTTCCAATAATCTGTTCTATTGGTTCCGTTTTTTGTTTGAGAAACAAGTTCTCCGTTAGAAAGGGTAACAAACTTATTGGGTACTGTAATATAAAGTTCTTGTGATGTTTTCTGATTTGGACTATCTATGGTAGGAAACCAACAACTATTCGCTTCCGTTTCTCCTTGTGTCCAGATTTGAGTAGGTTTCTTTTTATCTAAACCATCGGCATTTATAAAATACAATCCTTTGGCATCTGTAATAGCAGCAGATCCTTTTTGTTTTACTTTTTCTGGGCGTGCAGTATATTTAACGTAAATAGTAAACTCTTGATTTCTAGTGTATTCTTTTGGTAAATCTATCAACAACTTAGTACCATCATAATTGTAACTTAAGGTTTTTTCTTCAAAAGAAACTTTATGAATAAGCATTGCTTTTGCATCCAATTCAATTTTATTAGTTGTATAAAAATGAGGTTTTGCCGTAATCCAAGCTTCTCCGTTTAATTGTTTTTCTTTAAAATTAAAATCGACTTTTAATTTGGTGTGTATTAAATTGTGAACCTTATCTTTTTCTGCTCTGTACGTTGTTGTACTTTGAGAAAAACCAACAAAAGTTAGCATTAAAAATAAAAACAACAGGCTTTTTTGAATTTTCATAAACATCATTTTCTTAAAAAAGCAAAAATAAGAAATAAAAATAGTGAAGTTGTTAATTAGCAGTTAAAAAGACGTTGAAGTTGTATCGTTTACAGTAGCAGTCGGCAATAACCATTTTAAGTTCATTTAAAACACTTTATACCACTGTGTTTTGTATACGTATCAACATGTAAAAAGCCAAAATTTCAATTGAAATCATGGCTTTTTAATACTTAAAAGTTATCGTTTATTTTCATTTAAAAATTGCACTCAATTGTTCTAAGTTTACGCTGTCTCCGTCAAATTTAACGCTGTTCATCATTTCAATAATTTTAGCAGGATTCATGTTGTCTCCTAGCAATCTAGCTATTCCAACTCCAGCTTCTTTACCATAACCAAAGGCAATTACTTCGTCTATAGATTCTGTATTACCGGTGTAAAACAATTTTACACTCATCCCTTTGGCTTTCATAGACATTAATGTTTTATACTCTTTATTGTCTTTAAAAATACTTTTTAATTTGGCTATTTCAACTTCATAAGCCGCTTCATTTCCTTTAATTGGCAAAGCAAGTACATTTACTTTTCTAATACTGTTTAATGTTTCTTGTACTTCATCAGAAACATTATTTGATTTTAACTGTAAAAAACTTGTAGGAATATCTAAATTAATAAATCCTGCTTTTTCTTGGCTTTCTACTAAATAACTTTGCAACGATTTTTCATTCTTACAAGAGCTAGCAAAAAGTACTAGAAATATAAGAGAAAATAGGGTGGTTAATTTTTTCATGGTTTGCATTTTAAATTGATAAAAATAAAGTCGAGTTTTTAAAACCCGACTTTAAAATCTTGGTTTATTTACTTTTTTCCTTTGGTAAAAGTATCTGCTAAATCAGACATTTTATTAATATCAATGTTACCTGTTAAAGAAACAATTACAGCTTCAGATTGATTGCCTGTTTGCTTACTTACTCCTTTAATAAACATTAACACCTCACTTACATAATCTTTGTTTTTTGTAGATTTTACGTAAATTTTAACTCTAGAGTCATCACTTTTTACGCGCATTAACTGAGTTAAGTTTTGCGATTTGATGGCAGTTTGTGTCATCACATCCATTTTATCTGCTATGCTTGCATCTTTTGTAGAGAATAATTTAAATTCTTTTAAATCTTGAATCATTTCAAAGACTTTCATCCCTTCATTGTCATCTATTTTTACACTTTTAAATTTTGATATTAAATCAAAAGCATCTTTGGTAACAACTACCACATCTACCCCATTCATATCTTCTAATTTATCAAAAAATGATTGTGCGCTGGTTACAATTGGTACAATTAGTAACGCTATTAATATTGCTATTTTTTTCATAATTTCTGTGTTTACTTGGTTTTACTTGTTTACTTAAATTTATTTTAATATTTTATTTACGGTATCTTCATACACATACAAATTAGCGACTGCAACTTCTCCTTTCTGAAGGTTTGTAGATAACAATTTTAAAGCATCGCTAACTTGATTAAATTGTTTTTCTGCTTGGTATCTTTTGTATTGGTTCTTGCCAATAAACACACTAAACAAAAGGACTACTGATGCTGCTACAGACAACCATTTCAAATTTCTTTTTTTAGATTTCTTAGGTTCTAATTTGATGGTTTTGGTGTAAGTTTCATCTTTACCTGCTTTAAAATAACTAAACATATATTCATATTCTTGCAAGTGTTGTGCCACATTCCCTCCTGTAAAGTAGTTTTTTAGGGTTGTTTCTTCTTGCAAAGTAGTTTCTGCGTTTAAGTATTTTTCTATTAATTTTTCTATGTTAGCTAACTCCATAGTTGTGTTTTTTAATTAATGCTTCTCGTATTGTTTTTCTTGCTCTTGATAATGCAACCCGCACTGCGGTGGGTTTCATATCTACCATTTTACAGATTTCATCAAAATTATATTGTTCAATATCTCTTAATTGAATAATAATTTTTTGTTGTTCTGGTAAGTCTTCTATCAATTTATGCACTTGGTTTACACTGTCTTGATGTTCTACTTGTTTGTCTAAAGGTGTTTCATTTTCCTTATAATTGCTGTGTACTAAAGTTAAATTACTTGCTTGTTTACTTTTTAATCTATCATAACAATAATTTTTTGTCATGGTCATTGCAAACGCTTCAACATTTTTGTAATCAGCTATTTTTGTTTTATTCTTCCATAACTTAAAAAAAAGTTCTTGGGTTGCATCTTCTGCTTCTTCCGTAGAAACTAAAAGTCTTTTTGCTAACCTAAATACCTTATCCTTAAATGGTAAAACAACTTTTAAAAAGTCTGATTGGTTCATTTGTTTTGGTTGATTAATTGTGTAAACCTCTAATTAAACCTTTTCTTTTTAGTGGGTTTACATCATTACGACGAGAGATCATATATTTTGTTACATCAATCATTAAAAATAATACTAAATATGTTTAAATTGCGTTTGTTTTATACCAAATGAATATACATGTTGATTTGGATTTAACGGTAAACTTTTAATTTCTTTTGATGAAAAACACTTTTAAAACAGTTTCATTGCTCTTTATGCTAGCTCTTTTCTTTAATTGTACCAAAGAATATGAAGTTCCTGATGATTTGGTCTTGCGAGATTTTGTTTGGAAAGGCCTAAACGCCTATTATTTACATCAAGATCAAATTGAAGATTTGTCGGACAGACGCTTTAATTCCGATCAAGAAATAAACACCTATTTAAATACCTTTGAAACAGAATCTGATTTATTTGCCAACTTATTATTAGCTGGCGACACAAAAAGCAACATTCTAGAAGATTACAATATTATTTTTGATGAAGCCCCTATAAATCAAGTAAATGGTTTTGAGTTTGGTGCAATTTTAGAACCAGGAAGCACAGAAAACATTGTTGCTTTTGTATATTATGTATTGCCAAATTCTGATGCAGAACTAAAAAACCTTACAAGAGGTGAATTTTTTAACACCGTAAATGGTACACAACTTACCGTTACAAATTACGAAAACTTGTTATTAAACAATACTTCAGACTATACTTTAGGCATGGTTAATTTTGATGGAATTACCGTTACGCCCAATGGAAAATCAGTTACTTTAAAAAAAGAAAGCTACGACGTTTTACCCATTTTTTTAGAGAAAGTAATTCCTGTGGCAACAGACAATGTAGGGTATTTAATGTATAATAATAATTTTTCAGGTGATTATATTACTGATTTAAATAACGCATTCTTAAATATTAAAAATCAATCTGTTAATAAATTAATAATAGACTTTCGCTACAACATTGGTAGTGGTGGTTTTGCGAAAAACATTACGCAAATTGCAAGTATGATTAATGGTGATTTTATAGATGAAATAGCTATAAAAGAAGAATGGAATACTAAAGCACAATCTTGGTTTTTGGCAAATCAACCAGACTCTATAGTTACCAAATTTCCAACAAGGTTAAATATTTCAACAGAAATTAACAGCGTACAATTAACTGATGTTTATTTTATTTTAAACGGAAATAATTTTTCAGGATCTTCTGCAATAGAATTATTAATGAATAGTTTAAAACCATATATAAATGTGCATATAATAGGCAATCAAACTATAGGAAACAATACAGGTTCAATAACACTTTACAATTCGGAAGATTATAATTTTGCCAATAGAAACATGAGTCATACAGTGGCGCTACAACCTATTGTGTTAACTTTTTTAAATAATTCCGACGAAACTTATGCAAATGGTTTTTCGCCAAATATTGATTTGTGTGCTAATGAAGACATTTTAAATTTAGGTGTTTTAGGGGAAAGATCAGATCCTCTTTTAGATCGTGTTTTAAATTATATTTCATCAGGAAACATAGGCAATTCAACTTGTGACCAAGATAATTTTGAATATGTTTGCAATACTGTTGCAGCACAAAGAGAGATAGACAACGGTGTTTTTATCAATCAACATTTACCAAATACCAATTAATATGACAAAAATTTTGCAATTCAGTTTTTTAGCTTTGCTGCTCGTTTTCGGAAGTGCGTGTTCTTCAGAAGACAACGTTAACAGCATTGAACCTACAACTGATGATGATATCAATTATTTTATTTGGAAAGGAATGAATGCCTATTATTTATGGCAACAAGATGTACCAGATTTGGCAGATGACAGATTTAAAACCTATGATGAATTGTACACGCATTTTAGAACTTTTTCTTCACCCAAAAATGTTTTTGAAAGTGTTTTATACACACCAGCAGATCGTTTTTCTTGGATTGTAGATGATTATATTGCACTAGAAAATGCTTTTCAAGGAATTTCAACAAGTAACGGTATGGAATTTGGCTTGGTTCGTTATCAAAACAATCCAGACAATATTTACGGCTATGTACGTTATGTAATTCCGAATTCTGATGCCGCTGCCAAAGGACTTAAAAGGGGCATGCTTTTTAATTCCGTAAACGGTACGTTGTTAACAGAATCTAATTATTTAAGTTTGTTATTTGGCGATAGTAATACGTATTCATTGGGTTTTGCAGCATATAACGATGGTAATCCAACCGCTAATAACACTTCTGTTTCATTAGTAAAAACAGAATTGCAAGAAAATCCTATTGCCGTTTCTAAAGTAATAACTGCTGGAAAAAAACGAATAGGTTATTTAATGTACAATCAATTTGCAAGTTCTTATGACGATCAATTAAATGCTGTTTTTAATCTTTTTAATTCGCCAAAAGTAGATGAGTTAATTATAGATTTACGCTATAATGGCGGAGGATCTGTAAGAACAGCAACTTATTTGGGTTCTATGGTTACAGGACAATTTAACGGACAATTGTATTCAAAATTAGATTGGAATGAAAAAGTAATTAAGAATTCAGAACCTAGCGATTTAATTAACAATTTTACAAATCAAATAAATAACGGAGCTATTAAAGAAACTATAAATAGTTTAGGATTGTCTAAGGTTTATTTTATAGTTTCTGGCAGTTCTGCATCTGCTTCTGAATTGGTTATAAACGCTTTAAGTTCTTATATTGATGTAAGGTTAGTAGGTGTTACAACAGTGGGTAAACAAGTAGGTTCTATTACTTTGTACGACTCTGAAAATTTAAAAAGAAATGGAAATGATTTAAATCCAAATCACAGTTATGCACTGCAACCTTTGGTGTTAGAAATTACTAATAAAGACGGACAAAACAAACCAGAAGGTTTTACACCAGGAACAACCTTACCAGGAATAGAACAAAAGGAAAATTATGGAAATTTGGGCGTTTTAGGCGAGCTTTCAGACCCTTTATTAGAAACTACAATTACTTATATTCTTTCTGGTGCAAAACCTTATAATAGAGCAAATAGCTTAGATTTTAAAGAAGTATTTAATTCTAAACTTGCAATGCCAACTAGTAATAATATGTATGTAGATTTAAAATAAAAATAGTAAAGTCAAACTTTTGTAAAATGAAAACAATAGACTATTTGTACGGAGGATTCTTTGTAATTTCCTTAGTATTCATCTATTTTGCTTTAAAAGAGTATAATAAATCTAAATATTTAATTTTAGAAGGCGTTAAAACAAAAGGAAAAGTAATAGACTTAATTAGAAAAAGTAGCGATGACGGTTATACATACACACCTGTTTTTGAATACAAAGACAAATTAAACAACACCATCACTTTTAAAAGCAATGTTAGTTCTAAACCTGCTTCTTATAGGGTTGGTGATGTTGTACATATTGTGTATTCTAAAAAAACTGATGATAGAAAAATTATTTCTTTTTGGGGTTTATATCGATGGACAATTATCTTATTATCTATAGCTGCTCCTTTATTAATTATTGGCGGTGGTTATTTATTATACTCAAGAGGATAAATCGACCTTAAACATTCAACTTTACCTTTTATGTTGATGAACGCGTTAGATATTTAATTCTTCTACATCAACAACACCATCTTCAATTTCTTTGTCCGTTAAAACATCTGGTCTAAATTCACTCATTAATTCTTCTCTTTTGGTTTTTGCGTATTTGTATCCAGATTTCCACCAACTTCTCATTAATTTCTGATCAAAAACCAGCGAATTAGTGGTTAAAACCGTAGGTGTATAATATAAATTTAACTGTACATTTTTATTGTTTGCTGCCAACTTACCAATTGTAATATTGTGTCTTTCAACATGTGTAAGCATAAAATCAAACACATCAAAAAGCAATGAAAACGGATTTTTTGAAGGCAATCTATTAAATTGAGTAACTTCCGTTTCTAATATAATGGCGTCAATTTCTGTTGCCCCTCTTAAAATTGCCTCTCTTATTGGCACTAATGAACCAAAACCACCATCTGCATACTGACAAGAATTTTTCTCTAACAAACTCATAAAAGGTACATAATTACAAGAACCCCAGATCCAATCACAAAAATCATCATAAGAACAATCATTTATAGATTTGTATTCAATTTGATTTGCCGTTAAATTAGAAACCGTAACAACCACTTCTTTTTGGTTGCTTCTAATGGCCTCATACATTTCTTTTGTAATTTTATTCTTAATTAAAGAACGTAGATTTTTGCTCTCTCCAAAGGTTTTTCTTCCGTTTAAAAAGTTCCAGAAAGTATTTAAGTGATTAATGCTAATCACTTTCTCGCCAGCCACTTTCCTTATTTTAAAAGGATTGTTACTAAAAATAGATTCTTGGCTTACGTTGGTATAAAGTTCTTTTAAAGAATCTAACATCCCCAAAGCCAAATGAGAAACCATTAAGCTTCCGGTAGAAGTACCAATATACAAATCATAATCTTTGCCTTCCTTTTTCATTAAATATTGCGCAACTCCTCCTGCAAATGCTCCTTTACTTCCTCCTCCAGAAATTACCAATGCTTTTTTAGTCATCTTAAAATGATTTGTTTACTTTAGTCGTTAACATAACCAAAGTTTTTATAAAAATATAAAAATGAAAAGAATTACTGTATTTATTTTCGCTTTACTTTTATATACTTCCTGTAAATCAGAATATAAACCTAGAAATATAGAAGCTATTTCCATCAAAGAAATTAAAATGGACAGCACAAGCATAAGGGCTATACAAGCTATCAATAATACATCTATGTACTATGCAGGCTCAATGGGCGATGTTGGTTTTACAGATGACAACGGTAAATCTTGGACAACAGAATTTATCATTTTTAAAGATTCTATAGTACCACATTTTAGAAGTTTAGCCATAAACAACGCTAACAAATTTGTGCTTTCTATTCAAAACCCTGCTTTATTGTATAAAATTTCTAAAGATAGCACACAACTTGTATACACAGAAAACCATGAAAAAGTATTTTATGATGCCATTGCTTTTTTTGATGATAAAAAACACGGAATTGCCGTAGGAGATCCAACAGAAAACTGCGCCTCTATTATAGTATCAAATGACGCGGGTAATTCTTGGCATAAAATTGATTGTTCTAAACTTCCGAATTTTGAGGAAGGCGAAGCTTTTTTTGCAGCAAGCAATACCAATATTAAAACGTTAGGAAGTACTGTTTGGATTGCTACCGGAGGAAAAAAAGCACGTATTTTAAAATCTGAGGATTATGGGGAAACGTGGCAAATACATAACACGCCTATTATTCAAGGAAACGGCCCACAAGGTATTTATTCTATAGATTTTGCCGATAAGAATAACGGAATTATAATTGGCGGAGATTACTCTAAACCAACTGAAAATAAAGCGAATAAAGCTGTTACAATAGATGGCGGTATTACGTGGTCTATAGTTGCTGATGGAAAAAATCCTTCTTATAAAAGTTGCGTACAATATGTACCAAACACCAACGGACAAGAAATTTTTGCTGTTGGCAAAACAGGGGTTTCATATTCTAAGGATGCAGGAATAACTTGGAAAGATGTTTCTAAAGAAGCATATTATACCATTCAGTTTGTAGATAAATCGTCTGCTTGGCTTGGTGGAAATAATAAAATTGGTAAACTAGTATTAAAATAACCTATGAAGATTTATCAAGTAATTATTGCAGCTTCACTCCTATTTTTATCGTGTAATAACAAATCAGAAATTAGTAAAGATTTTAATTGCAAAACAGCTGCATTTCCTAATTTAGAAGAGATTGTTGATGTAAAAAAGTTGTTTTCTGTACAATTTCCCAAAACATGGAAAACTCAATTGTATTATGATGCTGTTCAATCTTCAATATTTACAGCAGATACTACAAAACAACTCACAGAAACCATGCTTTTAGACATTACTTTTATCAATAAAAAGAGTATTTTTGATACTACTTTTAAACTAAAAGAAGAACAAGAAAGTTTGTCTAAAAAATTAATTCAAACAAAAACTAAAGAAACAAAATTGTTAAAAAAACCTGCTTTTTATACCCTTTCAAAAGGTTTAAAAGGAAAGTTCACCTATCAAGTTTGCAAGGCATTTATAAAAATAAATGAAGAAAATTTTATATTGGCAAAAGTTGAAGTTTATGGAGATTCTTTAGTGAATCAAAGACTTTGCAATGCGTTTACACTTATAGATAAAATAAAAATAATCGACTAAAAATGATTGATAAAAAACATATTACAGACCGTTTTGTAAAATACGTTACAATAGATACTGAATCTGACCCAAACAATCCTGCTTTTCCCAGTACAGAAAAACAATGGAATTTAGCCAAGGTTTTGGTAGAAGATTTAAAAACAATTGGATTAAAAGATGTAGAGTTGGATGAAAATTGCTACATCATGGCAACCTTGCCAAGCAATTTAGATTATGAAGTAGCAACCATTGGTTTTGTAGCACATATTGATACAAGCCCAGATTTTACAGGTAAAAATGTGAACCCGCAAATTGTAGAAAACTACCAAGGAAATACCATTGTTT
This sequence comes from Polaribacter sp., assembly GCF_051251875.1. Classification (GTDB taxonomy): domain Bacteria; phylum Bacteroidota; class Bacteroidia; order Flavobacteriales; family Flavobacteriaceae; genus Polaribacter. The sequence continues at coordinate 162,472 of NZ_JBPOGL010000002.1, read as the reverse complement.
TAAACGAAGAAAAAAACATTGTTTTGTCTCCAGACTATTTTGATGATTTACTACAATACAAAGGACAAACCATTATTACCACTGACGGAACAACTTTGTTGGGCGCTGATGATAAAGCTGGTGTTACCGAAATTGTAACCGCAATGGAATATTTAATAAACCATCCAGAAATTAAACACGGAAACATACGAATTTGCTTTACGCCAGATGAAGAAGTTGGTAAAGGTGCTCATTTATTTGATGTGAAAAAATTTGGCGCAGATTGGGCGTACACCATGGATGGAAGTCAAATTGGCGAATTAGAATACGAAAATTTTAATGCCGCAAGTGCCAAAGTAAGCATCACCGGAAAAATTGTACATCCTGGTTATGCAAAAGGTAAAATGATAAATTCTATGCTTATTGCTTCTGAGTTTATAAATGCACTACCACAAAAAGAAGTACCAGAAAAAACGACAGACTATGAAGGTTTTTTCCATTTGCATGACATAAAAGGAAATGTAGAAGAAACTGTTTTAGAGTACATTATAAGAGATCATGATTTAGATTTGTTTGAAAAAAGGAAGTATTTACTACAAAAAATTGCCTTCGATTTTAATGAACGTTTAGAACAAGATTTGATTCATGTTGAAATTAAAAATCAGTATTTTAACATGAAAGAAAAAATTGTTCCTGTAATGCATATTGTAGATATTGTAGAAGAAGTTATGAAAGAAATTGGCATTACTCCTTTGATTAAACCCATACGTGGTGGTACAGATGGCTCTCAACTTTCATTTAAAGGTTTGCCCTGTCCTAATATTTTTGCTGGTGGACATAATTTTCATGGAAGATTTGAATACATTCCTGTTGAATCTATGATAAAAGCAACAGAAGTAATTGTAGGTATTGCAAAAAAAGTAGCAAAAAAATAATTAATATTTGCAAGTTACCCTATAATGGCAAAATCAATAAAAAGTTCTTTTTTTGAGAACTTTTGTTTATATTTGCAATTGATAATAAAATGTGAAACGAATAATAGCAAAAAGAACTTTAAGAGAATTCTGGGAAAAGCACTCAGACTCAGAACAATATTTAAAAACCTGGTATGAAACTGCAAAAAACTCAAATTGGAATTCTCCAAATGAAGTAAAAGAAAGGTACATCAATGCTAGTATTTTAAAAGACAGTAGGGTTGTTTTTAATATAAAAGGAAATTCATATAGACTTATCGTAAAATTTAACTATATCAGACAATGGGCATTTATTCGGTTTGTTGGCACTCACGCTGAATATGATAAAATTGATGCTGACACAATATAAAATACTGAATTATGGAAATTAAACCTATCAAAACAGAAAAAGACTACGATAAAGCTCTCGAAAGGCTTGAGTTAATTTTTGATGCTTCTCCAAATTCAAAAAAAGGAGACGAAGCTGAAATTTTATCTTTATTAATTGAAAATTTTGAAAACAAATATTATCCAATTGAATCACCAGACCCAATTGAGGCCATTAAAATCAGGATGGAAGAAATGAACCTTAAACAAAAAGATTTGGTTGGTGTAATCGGAGGAAAAAGTAGAGTTTCTGAAGTTTTGAACAAAAAGAAAAAATTGACTGTTGAAATGATACGAGAATTAGAACGTATTTTACACATATCTGCTTCTGTTCTTGTAAACAATTATCAACTTACAAAATAAAATAACTAAGGATAATTCCATATATAATTTATGGTTAGTTCTAGCTTAAAAAACGCAACAAACCATTTTTCCAAGGGGTTTCTAAACCCCTTGTTAAGACAATTCTGGATGTTTTCCTTTGACATCTTTAAAAAAGCTGCGAAAAAACTCAAAATCTTTCTCTTTATTATCCGTTGTGTAATAAGGTTCAGAAATTTTAACTTTCTTATTTTCAAAATCTAAAGTTGCCATAACAATTGGCACATTGGCTCCTTTGGCAATATAATAAAAGCCGGTTTTCCATTTTTCTACTTTTTTTCTTGTTCCTTCTGGAGATAAAGCCAGTCTAAACTCTTCCTTAGCATTAAAAACATCAATAACGGCATCTACCAAATTATTACTTTTAGTTCTATCTACAGGTGTTCCTCCTAGTGCTCTAAACATAAAACCAAAAGGCGATTTAAACAACGAATTTTTACCTATAAAATGAATCATAGTTCCTAAACTCATTCTTGTTAAAATAGCTACAGGAAAATCTACCCAACTTGTATGTGGCGCAGCAATAACAACATATTTTTTAGGTGTTGAAGGAAAAATATTTTCTATTTTCCATCCTAAAAGTGTAAAAAATATAAATCTGGCAATTGTTTTCATCTAAATATTTATATGTTAACAAAATCCTTCTTTAAAGGTTTTGTTTTGCAATATAATGTAATAAATTTAAGAACTTAAATTAACAAAATGAACGAATTGATTATTTACTTAATAATTGCACTACTTTTTGCTTTAATTGGCTTTTTTATAGGAACATTACTCACCAAATTATCTTCAGGCAAAGAAAAAGCTACTTTAGAAGAACGTGCTTCTTTAATTGCGCAATCTAAAGAAATTGTAGACAATAATTATATAGAGTTGCAAATGGAGGTTAAAAACAATCAGCAAGAAAAAGAACGTTTACTTACTATAAATACACGGCAAGACGCTGAAATTAATACTTTACAACTAAAGTTGGATGAACATAAAATTGAAGTAGCAGAATTACAGAAGAAATTTACCAACGATTTTGAAATCCTTGCCAATAAAATTTTGGAAGAAAAATCGAATAAATTCACCCAACAAAACAAAGAAAACCTAAAATTAATTTTAAATCCGCTGCAAGAAAAAATAAAAGTTTTTGAAGATAAAGTGGATAAAACACACAAAGAAAGTATCGATTATCACGCCGCTTTACGTCAGCAAATTATAGGTTTAAAAGAGATGAATTTGCAAATGAGTAAGGAAACTATCAACCTAACAAAAGCATTAAAAGGCGATAATAAAATGCAAGGAAACTGGGGCGAATTAGTATTAGAAAGAGTTTTAGAAAAGTCTGGTTTAGAGAAAGATAGAGAATACTTTGTGCAGCAAAGCTTTAACAATGATGAAGGCAAACGAGTATTGCCAGATGTGGTAATTCATTTACCAGATAACAAGAAAATGATTGTAGATTCTAAAGTTTCCTTAACCGCTTATGAGCAATTTGTAAATGAAGATGATGAAGTTTTAAAAGCTCAATTTTTAAAAGACCACGTTGCCTCTTTAAGCAGACATGTAGCCCAATTAAGTGAAAAAAAATATGAAGATTTGTATAAAATTGAATCGCCAGATTTTGTCTTACTTTTTATACCCATAGAACCCGCTTTTGCCGTTGCCATAAATACCGATAACCATTTATACAACAAGGCTTTTGAAAAAAATATTGTTATTGTTACGCCTTCTACCCTTTTGGCAACCTTAAGAACAATAGATTCTATGTGGAATAATGAAAAACAACAAAGAAATGCCATTGAAATTGCAAGACAAGCTGGTGCTTTGTATGATAAATTTCAAAACCTTTTAGGTGATTTAGTTGGAATTGGTAAACGTATAGATGATAGTAAAAAAGAATATTCTAATGCCATGAACAAACTTTTTGACGGTAGAGGAAACTTAATAAATAGCGTAGAAAAGCTAAAGAAAATGGGAGCTAAAGCCAAAAAATCTATTCCTGAAAATATTATTAAAAGAGCAAGTTTAGAAGATTAGATAAACTCACTAATTTTCCGATCTCTTTTTATAAAGTATAATTTATCATTTTTTAGTATCTTTTTTCTATATCCAAATAAATGAAAGATATCCGTGGCTAAAAACTGTGCCGTTTTTGGGTTTACAATTAATGTATAGGAGTTATTTTTATCCGAAGAAACTCCTGGTAAAAGTTTTAGAAAATTATGAAAACGAAGTTTTCTTGCTATTCTAGATGTTTTTAACCAAAATTTAGAAATTCTTGAAATAATAAAAAAACCATCATCTCCTTTTTTTTGATATAAAGGCATAAAAATTTTACCTTTAATATGAGACTGAATTTCATTACCATTACTATGGGCTAACAATTCATGTTTTACAATTTCTCTAAAATTTTTATAACCTTTTACCATTTTAAAAACTTCAAATGGTTTGATGGAATATTTGAAATCAATCTTATAAAAATCTTGATCTTCACTAAATAAGGTTAATGAATTTTTATAGAAATCGTAATTTTTTATTTCCTCCTTTTTTACACATTTAGAAGCTACCAATGCCAACCATAAAAAGGCAATACAATTATCTACAGACACAGCACTTTCATGTTGTCCGGCTTCAAAACCTACAGAAATATGGCCAAATTCATTAATATAAGTTAATAAAGGTCCGTCTAAATATTCTTCGATTCCTAAAATAGTAGGAATGGTAAAATGAGAAGAAAAATTTCTATTATTTAAAGAATCGCTAATGGTGATAAAAGGTTCAGTTACTGAAGAGGTAGTATGTAAATCTAAAAAATAAAAGGGTCCTTTTTCTTTCTTTAAAATATCCTTTATAATGATATAAATTTCATATTGCTCTTTAGATTCTTCGTAAAGTTCTTTATTTAAAGGCAATTTTAGAATTTCTTCTTTGGTCCAAATTCTGTTTAAATCAACATTTTTAAAACGAATATTTTCAGAAATAGCATTGATATTTCCAGAAATTCCATAGAAATTACCAATCAGACTAATATTTTCATCTTTTATCCTTTTAAAAACTTGTTGCAAGGCATTAATTCCGGCAGGTTCATTACCATGAATACCGCCAAAAGCAATAATTGTTGGAGATTTTTTAGCACCTTTTACATGACCAATAACTCTTTGAACAATATTTTTTTTATGAAAGGATTCAATTTCTATCAGATTTTCCATGATTTGTTTTTATTTTTTCGATTTTCTCTAAATCACTTTTAGTGAAAAGACCAACTAATTTATCTTCAGATATAACTACTACACAGGTGTTTTTTGTGTTTAAAATTAGCTCCTTTGCTTTTTTATAAGATGCTTCTGGATGCGCGCTATCAAAATTGGTGTTCATGATACTTTTGGCCACCATATTCTTTACTTTTTTTGATGAAAAATCAAGTTCTTTAAAATCATTTTTTTCAATAATTCCAACTATTTTATTGTGTTTATTTACCACTGGAATATGATTAATTTGTTTCCAACTCATTATTTTTTGAGCCAAAGCCACCAAATCATTTTCATGTACAACAAAAAGACTGGTAGACATTATTTTGTAAACTTTGTCGTATTTATTATCACTTTTAGAATCATAAAAATCTATAGAATCCCAGTCGGATACGGTTTTATTAGAAATTTGATTTTTATAAATATGTTCTGTTAAAATAACATTGGCTTCATAGTTAGAAACATCATTTCTTAATATTCGTTTGTTTCTAATAAGCCATTTGCTACCTGTTGTACTTGTATCAATTCTTTTTTGAATAATGCCTAAATAATAATCAATTTCTGCTTCATCAATTTCAGATTTTAACAAGCCTTCTTTTGCCATTGGTAGTAAAATGTTCTCTAGTAACTTTTTTGCAGAAATGCCTTTTCCAAACCAATTAAAATAGGTGTTTATACCAGATCTTGCTGCATTTATAAAATTTCCTCGAGCATCATAAAAAGGCATTTTTCTCCAAATTTTCTCATACTGTTTTGGCATTCCTTGCATAACACCAACCCATAAAAGTGCATTGGCAATTTCATCTTTAACACTTGGTCCTGAGGGAATGTACCTGTTTTCTATACGAATATGTGCACTATTTTCATGCACACCATAACACAACCTATTCCATTTGTACAAAGTTCCATTATGCAGATTTAATGCCTTTAATTTTGGCATAATTCCTTTTTTAACCGCTTTTAAAGAGTTTTCTTCAAAATTTGAAGAAACTATTGGCGGATATCTAGAAATATCATCTGTAAACAATTCTAAAATGGAATCTTTAACCCAACTGTTGCCAAAGGAAACTCTGGGTTTTTGTTCTCTAGAAAAATGAGTAACGTTGCGTAAATCTATACTTTGTTGAAAAAGAGCTATTCTTGTTTCGCTCCACAATTCTTTTCCTAATAAGAGAGGAGAATTTGTCATTATTGATAATAAAGGTCCGGAAATTGCTTGTGACCAATTATATTTATCTATTGCCTCTTCTGGACTAATTTGTAAGTGCACTTGAAAACTGGTGTTACAAGCTTCAAATAAAATAGATTTATGTTTTAATATAAGTTCATCTACACCTTGAATATGAATTTTAAAATCATCTCCCCTAATTTTCTTGATAATTTTATTGATTGTTTTATACCGTTTTAAAGGAGTAACATTTTTAAAATCTAAGTCTTTTATTCTTAAAGTTGGAAGAATGCCTGTAAGGATAAATTTATTGTTATTTGTTTCTTCTGCCGCTTTGTACCCTTTTTCTAAAAACGCCGTTAATTCTTTTTCCATGTCAGAAAAACAGGTGTTTTTTAATTCTAACGGATCTAAATTAATTTCTAAATTGAATAAAGCTAACTCTGTGGTATAATGCGGATCATTAATTTTATCTAGAATTTCTAGAGCATTTGCAGAAGGTCTAAAATCTTTATCTACAATACATAATTCTTGTTCTGCTCCTACCCGTTTAATTCCGGTTTCAAACAAGTTGTTTTCAATCATATACTCAAAAGCCTCTATATCATTGAGTAAATGACGCACAAAATCTTTACGATCTTTTTGTGTTTTAATTGCTGTAACAGATTGCGATCCCATAATAATGGTATTTATCATTACGAAGTTCGGAAATTAACTACACAATAAAAATGATAAATATCACTAAGAAATTAGGCACACAAGAAGAGAAATTAATCAAACAAAAATATTATTTTTTGATAATTTTTAAAGTTTGAGATTGCGTAATAGACTGTATTTTAACAAAATAAACACCCATAGAAAAGCTAGATAAATTTATTTCTGAGGTGATTTCCGTTGTAGATTTCGAAAGAATTTTTCTACCAGAAGCATCAAAAACAACTATTGTTTTAAAGTTATTATTTTCTGGAAGAGAAAGTGTAAAAACACCATTTACACTCGGATTTGGAAATACATTAATTGTAGTATTTTCAAATGATTTGGTGTTTAAAACACCATTTCCTTCTTCAATAGTTATAGCATTGTTTATGCCTACATTGTTTATGGTTTCTACAATACCTGTTGTATTCCAGGTTACTTTTATATAATCTATAGAAGCAGCATTTGCCAAACCAAAAAACTCATAACTAGAGTTTTGACCTAAATACCCTTCTCCGCAAAGCGTGTATCTAAATTGAGATTTTCCATTTGCAAAAACCTCTATTCTATTCCCAATTCCGTCTTTATTACTAGCAACACCTACCAATTTTACTTTTAACCAGTTGTTCGTGTTTATGGTTTCATTTTTCCAAAGAAAATTACTATGAAGCTCATTTACAACAAAAATTTCTGGAAATCCATCATTATTAACATCACCAATTGCATTCGAAAAGCTTCTTCTTTTATCGTTTTCAAACCCAATATTAGCAGGAATTGAAAAGTTTTGATTGTTGTTGTTTTTATAGAAAGCAGAAGGTAATTTGTTATCTGTGCCATCTTCTTGTCCGCTTACATATAAATCTAAAAAAGAATCATTATCTGCATCTAAAAAAACAGCTCCCCAAGAAACGTTAGAAAATTTGGTATTCATTTGATCTTCTACTCTAGAAAAAGTATCATTTCCGTTATTTTTTAAATGAACATTTCCAATGGGCGAATTGGTAACATAAATATCAAACCAGCCATCATTGTTGTAATCTCCTATGGTAGATGACATTCCGTCTGCAGAAATATTTGCACCTGTTGGTATGCTTACATCTGTAAAAGTTTCATCGCCATTATTTTTATACAAATAACTTTGATCGTATTTATGATTGGTTACAAAAATATCTTGCCAACCATCATTATTATAATCAAAAAAGGCCGAACAAAAGGTGGGATCATTTATTTGATTAATTCCAGCACTTGCACTAACATTGGTAAAAGTACCGTTTCCGTTATTTTTTAACAACGCATTAGGTTGCGTGTCTCCTGTTTTTAAAAAAGCAAGAAAAATATCTAAAAAACCATCATTATTAAAATCGCCAAAAGAAGCTCCCCAAGTTGCAGATGCAAAAGAAGTTAATCCTGCTTGTACAGAAATATCTTGAAAAGATAAATTTCCATTATTTCTAAATAACTTTATAATTCCTTCTCTACTTGTTAAAAACAAATCTTTATCGCCATCATTATCAAAATCTACCCAAATAATTTGTTTGGTTTCTACATTACCCGTATTCACAATAAAACTAGAATCTTCTACAAATGTGCCAGCATTATTTTTAAAAAAACGTACTGCTTTACCAGATTCTGTTGCAATGCTTAAATCATCCCAACCATCATTATTATAATCAGCAAAAGAAACGCCACCACCATAAACACCTGCTCCAAAAGAAAAGTCTAAATTAGAACCTGTTGCTATCTCTGTAAATTGTAGTTGAGACCAACATAAATTAGAGACCAATACAATTAAAAAGGTTATTTTTTTTATCATAATCTAAAACTAATTAGATTCAAATTTACAAACAAAAATTAAAAGAAAAAAGCATCAAGAATGAACTTGATGCTTTATTATTATATATATTCTACTCATTTAGAGTAAGAAACTTAAAACCATTAGTTGGTTACATTACAAATAATCTTCTTGCACTCATCATATGAGAAACACGTTCGCCAATGGCGTGTAACGCTTCTTCATTATCCGCATTTTGTATTGCTTCATCAATAAAGTTAACAACAGCTTTCATATCTTGTTCTTCTAAACCACGAGTAGTAATTGCAGCAGTTCCAATACGGATTCCTGAAGTTACAAACGGACTTTTATCATCAAAAGGAACCATGTTTTTGTTAACAGTAATATCTGCTTTACCAAGTGCAATTTCTGCATCTTTACCAGAAATATCTTTATTACGTAAATCTATTAACATACAGTGGTTGTCTGTTCCGCCAGAGATAATATCATATCCTTTTGCAACAAATTCTTTTGCCATTTCTGCAGCATTTGCTTTTACTTGTAATTGATATTCTAAAAACTCATCTGTTAAAGCTTCACCAAAAGCAACCGCTTTAGCAGCAATAACATGCTCTAAAGGTCCACCTTGATTTCCAGGAAAAACAGAAGAATTAATTAAAGTAGACATCTTTTTAGGTTTTCCACTTTTTAAAGTTTCACCAAAAGGATTGTCGAAATCTTTACCAATCATAATCATACCACCTCTTGGCCCACGCAATGTTTTGTGAGTTGTAGTTGTAACAATATGACAATGAGGAATTGGATCATTTAAAATTCCTTTGGCAATTAAACCAGCAGGATGAGAAATATCTGCCATTAAAATAGCACCTACGCTATCTGCAACTTCTCTAAATTTCTTAAAATCGATATCTCTTGAATACGCAGAAGCACCAGCAATAATTAATTTTGGTTTGTGCTCTTTTGCTTGTGCAGCTAAATGATTGTAATCTATAATTCCTGTTTCTTTAACAACTCCATAAAAAACAGGGTTGTATAATTTTCCAGAAAAGTTAACAGGAGAACCATGAGTTAAATGCCCACCATGTGATAAATCGAAACCTAAAACGGTATCGCCTGGTTTTAAACAAGCTGCATAAACTGCTGTATTTGCTTGAGAACCAGAATGTGGCTGAACATTTACATATTCTGCGCCAAACAATTCTTTAGCTCTGTCTATGGCAATTTGCTCAATAACATCTACTACTTCACAACCTCCATAATATCTTTTACCAGGATATCCTTCAGCATATTTATTTGTTAAAATAGAACCTTGAGCTCTCATTACTTGATCACTTACAAAGTTTTCTGAAGCAATTAACTCTAAACCATTTAATTGTCTTTCTTTTTCCTCCTCTATTAAGTCGAAAATTTGATTGTCTAGTTGCATTATTTTAGTTGTTTTTAAAGAATTGCAAAAATAGCAAAAAACAGATTCGTAAAAAATAAATTTTTAATGATATTTTATGTTTTTTAGTAGATTATTTTATTTTTAAGAGTAAAGTACTGTTAAAAATACATTTTATGTTGTGAATTTATTTTTTAAACGAAAAAAAAATGTTTAGGTTTGAGGAAAAATAAATCCATCGTATAATGATCATATCAGCAAATAATCCAAAAAGAAAATCTTGGCTTAAAGTACATAAAGATTCAGACTTCCCAATTCAGAATATTCCGTTTGGTGTTTTTATCACCAGAGATGATATTATTACCATAGGTAGTAGAATTGGAGATTTTGCCATTGACTTAGGTGCATTTCATCAATTAGGTTATTTTGAAGGCATACCGTTAACAGATGATATTTTTCTACAAGATAATTTAAACGATTTTATTGCCGATGGTAGAAAAACTTGGCGTTTGGTTAGAAATAGAATTGCAGAAGTTTTTGATGTTACCAACGGAAAATTGCGTGACAATGCCAATCATAAAGATAAAATTATCTTTAGAATGGATGAAGTAGAAATGTTATTGCCTGTTGCTGTAGGAGATTATACAGATTTCTACGCAAGTAAAGAGCACGCTACAAATGTAGGTTCGTTATTTAGAGATCCAGAAAATGCATTGCTGCCAAATTGGTTACATGTACCTATAGGTTATCATGGTAGAAGTTCTTCTATTGTGCCTTCTGGAACAAAAATTAGAAGACCTTACGGACAAATGAAACCTGCTGAGGGAAGTAACACACCAGGATTTGGGCCAACTAAATTATTAGATTTTGAACTAGAAATGGCGTTTATTACTACAGATGCAAATGTTTTAGGCGAAAGAATACCTATAGAAGAAACTGAAGAATATATTTTTGGATTGGTACAATTTAACGATTGGTCTGCTAGAGACATTCAAGCTTGGGAATACGTGCCTTTAGGTCCGTTTTTAGGAAAAAACTTTGCCTCTACCATTTCTCCTTGGATAGTAACATTAGATGCTTTAGAACCTTTTAGAGTAGAGAATCCGAAACAAGTTTATGAGCCGCTACCCTATTTAAAGCAAAAAAGAAAAGGAAGTTATGATATTCATTTACAAGTAGGAATTAAACCAGAAAACGGCGTAGAAACCATAGTTGCCAACTCTAACTTTAAGTACATGTATTGGACCATGTCTCAACAATTGGCACATCATACTGTAAACGGTTGTCCTGTAGAAGCTGGAGATTTAATGGGGTCTGGTACCATTTCTGGACCAACAAAAGATAGTTATGGTTCTATGTTAGAATTAACTTGGAAAGGTAAAAATCCTATTACATTAAAAGATGGTACAGAACGTAAATTTATCAATGATAACGATACCGTAATTATGCGTGCTCATTGTAAAAATGATAAAATAAGAATAGGTTTTGGTGAATGTATTGGTACTATATTACCTGCTAAATGATCCTTATTAACGATTTAGTTTATGACAAAATTATCTTTACATGAAAAAGTGGTTACCAAGCTTTTTAATACAAATGAAAAACTAACATTCTTTGATATTGGCGCTTGCGAAGGATTAAGTAGCGTGCGCTATTTATCCATTTTCTCTAATGCCGAAATTTTTACTTTTGAACCAGTTCCTAAAAACTTTGAAAAAGTACTAAAAAATAAAGAGAAACACAATTTAAAAACGCTATACCCTTTTCAGTTAGGACTCTCTTTTGAAATTGGTGAAGCTACTTTTTATCTCTCTTCTGGTCATCCTCCAAATAAAGAAAAACCTGATGATAATTCATCTGATTTTGGTAATAAAAGTTCTTCTTTATATAAACCTGATAAAACAAAGGAAATTCATCCTTGGTTAAAATTTAAAGAAACAATTACTATAAAAACAACCACTTTAGATAATTTTTGCGAAACTAAAAAGGTAACTTCCATCGATTTTATTCACATGGATGTTCAAGGAGCGGAATTAATGGTTTTACAAGGTGGAAAAAATATGTTGAAAAACATAAAAAGTATTTGGCTAGAGGTAGAAAAAATTTCTTTATATAAAGACCAAGCTTTGAAAAAAGATATTGAAAATTTTCTAAGTAATCGTGGTTTTGTATGTCAATTAAATAAAGTAAATCATATTGCTGGAGATCAATTATGGGTGCGAAAATCTTACCTTAGAAAAATGGATTCTAAAACAAAATTATACTTATCAAGAATTAAAATGAAAACCCAAATAAAGTCTAATCTTTCTACTTTTTATGGAGGTTTACTTTATAAAATTAAGAATTTATCAAAATAATCTTTAGATTGATGTTTTCTTTCTATTAAAAAACTTCTTCAGTACTTTATAAATTTATTCTTGATAAAAATATTTTTAGTAGAAACAAACGCTATCAACAATTAATAAATATATTTTTCTATTTAAATAAGTAACGTAAAAAAAAGCGATCTGAATTTCAGACCGCTTTTTTTGTGAATTGTAAATAAAGTAATTTATTTAATTTTTATTTGGTAATAATAGTCAATTCATCTACAATATGTTTTGCTTTAGAATATTTGTCTATCAACCAAAGTACATATCTAATATCAACATTTATGGTACGTTGTAATTTTGAATCAAAGATTACATCTCCGGCCATTGCTTCAATATTACCATCAAAAGCCAAACCAATTAACTCACCTTTTCCATTAATTACAGGAGAACCAGAGTTACCACCAGTAATATCATTATCTGTTAAAAAATTTACTGGTAATTGACCACGTTTATTTGCATAACGCCCATAATCTTTCTTTTCGTAGATATCTAACATGCTTTGATCTAGATCAAACTCACTATCATTTGGCTTGTACTTTTTAATCATACCTTGAAAAGTAGTGTAGTTATTTTCATTAGCATCGTTTCTTTTATCTGCAGGTAACGCTCTCACTTTTCCGTAAGATAATCTTAAGGTAGAATTTGCATCAGGATATTCTATTTTACTTAAACCAGACTCACGCAAACCTTGAACTAACAACCTAAAAGACGCTTGAAAATCGTTTTCTGGTTGTACTAAACTTTCCGGACTCTCTCTATATTTATCTAATAATTGTGAAGATAATTGAAGTAAAGGATCGCTGTTTAAGATAGCCTCATCTGGATATTGTAAATAAGCTTCTACTCCTTCTTTTGAAGTAAACATACTCAGTTTAAAAATAGCTTTTGTATATGCAGAAAAATCATTGTTGCTTTCTTTTCCTATTTTAGCTACCAGTTCTGGTAAAGGATAATTAGATTTTGATGCCAATAAACCCAATTGTTTGGCTAAAACTTCCTCTTCTAATGGTAAGTGAAAATCTTTATAAGAACTTTCTACTACCGCTTGTAATCTTGGCAACATATTTTTACGTTCTGCCTCATTAGCACCTGTATATTGTTTTAATGCAGCGCCAAGTCTGTACGGTAAAATAGCAAATTTACTAGAACGTAACATTCCTAATAGATAATTGGTTTGTTTCGTTTTTTCGTTTGTTAATTGATAATAATTATTAATGTTTTCTATAACATTTCCGTAGGTATCTTTATTTTTTTTCTTTTTTGCCCACTTTTCAAACTTGGCTTCCGTTTTGCTTTTCTTTTCTACTGTTTTATGTTCGGTTAGCGCTGTAATCATTCCGCCTCTATTTTTCCAATAGTTAGCAATACCAGCATAGGAAGACGCATACATTAAATTTACTTCATCACTTTCATTCATGTATTTTTTCATCACATCCATACTTAATTTAGAGCCTTCAACCCAAGCAGGATATGCATATTTTACATTTTGTTCTACACCTTGTGCTGGCATCCAACGGTTTGTTCTACCAGGATATCCTAAAATCATGGCAAAATCATTTTCTTCTACCCCAGCAATATTAACAGGTAAATGGTATTTTGCTTTTAAAGGCACATTTGCTTTTGAATATTCTGCTGGCTCTCCGTTTTCATCTGCATAAATTCTGAATAAAGAAAAATCTCCAGTATGTCTTGGCCATTCCCAATTGTCTGTATCTCCACCATATTTACCAACATTTTCTGGAGGTGTTCCCACTAATCTAACATCTTTATAATCTTCATAAACAAAGTAATAATACTCATTTCCTTGATAAAAAGGACGTACAGAAACTGTGTATTTTCCTCCTTCATTATTTTCTTGTTCTATTTTAGCAATTTCTTTGTTTATGGTTGCTTCACGTTCTTTTTCACTCATTTGATCATTTACAAGTGATAAAATACGTTTAGAAACATCGTCCATTCTAACAAAAAAACGAACGTATAAACTTTCTGGTTTCATTTCTTCTTCTAAAGAACTTGCCCAATATCCATTTTTTAAATGATTTTGTTCTGCTGTTGATAATTCTGCAATAGCACTGTAACCACAATGATGATTTGTTAACACCAATCCGTTTTCTGATATAATACTTGCTGTACAACCTCCATTAAATTGTACAATAGCATCTTTTAAACTTTTATTATTAATGCTGTAAATTTCTTCAGAAGTTAATTGTAAGCCCATTTTTTGCATATCTCTATGGTTTAAACGGTCTATATGCATTAGAAACCACATGCCTTCATTTGCCATTGCTGACGGAAATGAAATCATTATTACTAGAATTGTAAGGAATATTTTCTTCATGTTATTTTGTTTTGAATAATAGCTATAAAAATACTAAAATTTAAGTTTCTTTTAAATAGAAATTATGTTAAAAACATGTAGTTTTTAAAGCGCTATTTCTTAAATACTTCCATAAAAAACGCCTTGTAAACGGACTTCTATCTAATAAAAAAAAAGGTATTTTAAAACCACCTTTTTTAATTTTCTTTACTAAATATCGAAAAAAAACAGATTGAATTTATATGTTTTATAAAACATTCCACAACCAAAAAGGCTTCTTAGAAATACTTTAATACAAAAAAAATAGCTTGGAAAAATTCCAAGCTATTTTTTTATAAGCGTTCTAAAATGAGTTATTTCTCATCATCATCATCATCAAGATCTTCTACGTTTAAATCATCATCTTCATCAAAAGAGTCTTCATCTTCTGCATAATCTTCCATAGTTTGCTCTAGTTTAGAACTAATTTTTACTAGATAAACTGTATCTTCAGTTTTAACTTCTACAGCTTTTATGGTTTCTCCTTTTGCATTTTTAAAGGAGATAATATCCTCATAATCATAACCGTCAGGATATTTTTCTACCAACATATCTAATATATCGGTGGTTAATTTGGCGTATTCTACAATTACTCGTTTCATTTTATAATAATTTATTCAATTAATATGAGATTCCTCAAGCGTCAATAAAGACTCGTTACGGAATAACACTATACTTTAAAATTAATATTCAACTTTTATATTAAAAGCATCTACGATGCTACATTTCTAATAAATATGCAAAAATTAATGGAGCAACAATGGTTGCATCACTTTCTATAATAAACTTTGGTGTATCAATATCTAATTTACCCCAAGTAATTTTTTCGTTAGGTACTGCACCAGAATACGAACCATAACTTGTAGTTGAATCTGAAATCTGACAGAAATAACTCCAGAAAGGTGTTTCTGGTTTTTCCATATCTTGGTACAACATTGGCACTACACAAATAGGGAAATCTCCAGCAATTCCTCCTCCTATTTGAAAGAATCCAATTCCGTTTTCTGAATTATTTGTATACCAATCTGCAAGAAAAGTCATGTATTCAATTCCAGATTTTACGGTGCTTGCTTTTAATTCTCCTTTTAAAACATAAGAAGCAAAAATATTTCCCATGGTAGAATCTTCCCAACCCGGACAAATAATAGGCAAGTTTTTTTCTGCTGCCGCATACATCCAAGAATCTTTAATGTCTATTTCATAGTATTGTTCTAAAACACCAGACAACAACAATTTGTACATGTATTCATGTGGTAAAAAACGTTCTCCGTTTGCTTCTGCTTCTTTCCAAATTTTTACAATATGTTCTTGAATTCTTCTAAAAGCTTCTTCTTCTGGTATGCAAGTATCTGTAACTCGGTTTAGGCCTTTTTCTAATAAATCCCACTCATCTTGTGGCGTTAAATCTCTGTAATTTGGTACACGTTTGTAGTGAGAATGTGCTACTAAATTCATAACATCTTCTTCTAAATTTGCACCTGTACAAGAGATAATTTGTACTTTATCTTTGCGAATCATTTCAGCAAAAATCTTTCCTAATTCTGCCGTGCTCATTGCTCCGGCTAAGGAAACTAACATTTTAGATCCTTTATTTAATTGTGCTTCATACCCTTTTGCTGCATCTACCAAAGCTGCTGCATTAAAGTGTAAAAAGTATTTTTCTATAAAATTTGTAATTGGTTTGCTCATTTTATTTTTTTATTTTTTTTTAATGTTCTCGATACGATTTTTCAAAATAGAAAAATCACTCGAACTGACATCATAGTTATTCGTATTAAAATTATGACTGTCACATCGAGTGAAATTTCTTTTTCAGAAATTTTGTATCGAGATGTTAATCATTATAATTAGTTATTTAACACCAACTTATCGTAATACTTTTTTATTTTTTTGGAAGTTTTCTAACTTCAAATATGTCTTTTCTTCTATCTTTTAAATTACGTACGCTACCAAACTTATTCAAATCTTTTAATAAATCCAAATCTACATCGGCAATTAAAATCATTTCTGTGTTGGTGGTTGCCTCTGCTTTTATTCCGTTTGCGGGAAAAGAAAAGTCGCAAGGAGTAAATACCATAGATTGTGCATATTGTATATCCATATTATTTACTTTTGGTAAATTACCAACACTACCAGCAATGGCCACATAACATTCATTTTCTATGGCTCTTGCTTGCGCACAATACCTAACTCTAGAATATCCGTTTTGAGTATCAGTTAAAAAAGGAACAAATAAAATATCCATGCCTTCTTCTGCTAAAAGTCTACTTAATTCTGGAAATTCTGAATCGTAACAAATTAATACGCCAATTTTACCGCAATCAGTATCAAAGGTTTTTAACTCATTTCCGCCTTGCATTCCCCAAACTTTTGCTTCATCTGGTGTTACATGTAATTTTTCATATCGTTCTGTAGAACCGTCTCTTTTACAGATATAACCCGCGTTGTACAACAAGTCATCTTTAATTTCTGGCATACTACCAGTAATAATATTAATGTTGTAGGTAATTGCTAATTCAGAAAATTTTTCAACAATCTTTGGTGTGTATTTTGCCAATTCTCTAATAGCTTGCGATTCTGGCAAGTGATTATTGTCTGCCATTAAAGGTGCATTAAAAAACTCTGGAAACAACGCAAAATCTGAACGATAAGCAGCAACTGCATCTACAAAATATTCTGCCTGTTGCATTAATTCTTCCAAATTTTTATACAAACGCATTTGCCATTGAATTAATCCTAAACGAACTACTTTTTTCTTACTTGCAGCTTTTTTAGACTTCTTTTCATAATAAATATTATCCCATTCTAACAAAACAGCAAATTCACCAGAATTTTTATCACCTTCTAAATATCCTTTCAAAATTTTAGATGGATGAAAATCATTAGAAATTTGAAAATTTAAAACCGGATCATGAATTTCTTTACGTTTTACACAGTTTATATATTCTTTTGGTGATAAAGTTGCTGCATATTTATGATAATTCGGAATTCTACCTCCGAAGGCAATGCCTCTTAAATTCAGTTTTTCTGCTAGTTCTTTTCTATAATCATACAATCTTCTACCTAAACGTAAACCTCTGTATTCTTTTTTTATAAAAACATCTATTCCGTATAATACATCACCTTGATCATCATGAGTGTCAAAAGTATAATTACCGGTAATGTCTTCATAAGTATGTTGATCATCAAAACTATCATAATCTAATTTAATAGAAAGCGCACAACCTGCCAAATCACCATTTATTTTTATAACAACTTGTCCTTCTGGAAATTTACCTATTAAAGACTTAATTTGATCTTCACTCCAATAAGATCCTGGCATACTAGAATATGCCTGAATCATTGCTTCTTTAAACTGTTTATAATCAGTTAAAGTTAAATAGTGAAGCTCTATATTTTCAATATTTTTAATCATTATATCAGATTAATAATCATCATTATCATCTTTAAACTTTGATAACTTATTAAACGGATTTGATTTATTGTCATCATCTCCATTGTCATACGTAGTATCATTTGAAGCAAACTTGTAACTTAACATTTTGTAAAATAATTTTGCTGCTAAAAAATCTGATGACTTTTCAGTTGCATTTGGGCATAATTCTACCATATCAAAACCGACAACATTTTTTTGCTCAAAAACTTCTTTTAAAAACGCTAATGTTTCATAATACAACAAACCTCCAGGTTCTGGTGTTCCTGTAGAAGGCATTATTGATGGATCTAAGGCATCTAAATCAAAGGTAATAAAAACATTTTCAGTTAATTGATCTACAACATCATCTATCCAATCTTCATTGACAGCCATATCATGTGCAAAAAATACTTTGTCTGGATTCATTACTCTTTTTTCAGAAATATCCATACTTCTAATACCTACTTGTATTAAATTTGTATTTTGATTTGCTTCATACACAGCACACGCATGGTTGCATTTAGAACCTTCGTATTCTTTTCTTAAATCTGCATGCGCATCTATATGCAATACTGTTAAACTACTAAAGCACTCATTAAAAGCTCTAATGGTTCCAATAGAAACAGAATGTTCTCCACCAAAAACTGTTACAAATTTATTTCTGTTGATGTACTTTTTTGTTATTTGATGAACTTCATCTACCATTGCTTCTGGTGACGAATTTTCTGTAATTGCGTCTGCCAAATAAACACCTTCTTTATATACTTCAGAATCTGTTTCTATGTCATATAATTCCATATTTTCTGAAGCTTCTAAAAATGCTTGAGGGCCTTTGTCTGCACCTTTTTGCCAAGTACTTGTTCCATCATAAGGAACGGGAATAACTACTATTTTTGATGTTGACAGGTTTCCAAACTCTTGTGAAATTCCTGCATAAGTTTTATTTGTATTCATGTTGTTTTTAATGAGTGTTATTGCACTTCTTGTTTCGCTATTTTTTTTGATTCGTTTTCTTTTTGAACTTCTTCTCCATAGCCTAATATAGATAGTAATTCGCTGCTTTTTTGTTGTTCTTTAAATATTCTTGTGGTAATGTTTCCTTCTTCATCTCTATCAAGTATTAAATGTTTTGGATGTGGTATTAAGCAATGCTGTAACCCACCAAAACCGCCAATTGATTCTTGATATGCACCTGTGTTAAAAAAACCAATATATAACGGATTTTCTTTTTCATAAACCGGTAAATAAATAGCGTTAATGTGTTGTTCAGAGTTGTAATAATCATCGCTATCACAAGTTAAACCGCCTAATAGAACACGCTCATAAGGTTTGTTCCATTTGTTAATTGGCAACATTATAAACCGTTTATTAATGGCCCAAGAATCTGGTAATGTTGTTATAAAAGATGAGTTTATCATATTCCAACGTTCTCTATCATTTTGTTTTTTCTGATATAAAACTTCATAAATTGCTGCGCCAGATTCGCCTACGGTAAAGCTTCCAAATTCTGTAAAAATATTTGGTACTTCTACTCCTGCTTCTTTACAAGTTTCATTAATTTGATTGATAATTTCATCAATCATATATTCATAATCAAAGTCAAAAACCAAAGAATTTTTAATAGGAAAACCACCTCCAATATTTAAACTATCTAAAGTAGGACACACCTTTTTAAGGTTGATGTATACATTTAAACATTTCATTAATTCGTTCCAATAATAGGCATTATCTTTTATACCTGTATTGATAAAAAAATGGAGCATTTTTAAATCTACTTGTTTGTTTGTAGCAATTTCACGTTCGTAAAAAGAAACGATGTTTTTGTAACCAATACCCAATCTAGATGTATAAAACTCAAATTTTGGTTCTTCTTCTGAAGCTATTCTAATACCAACATTTAGTTTCTTTTCAGTTTCATCTAATAAAAGATTTAACTCTTCATAATTATCAATGATAGGAATACAGTTTTGATGACCTGAATTAATTAAATTACCAATATTTTTTATGTATTGTTCTCTTTTAAAACCATTACAAATTACATAGGTTGTGTCTTTTATTTTACCTTCTTTTTTAAGTTTGTTGATAATATCTATGTCAAATGCAGAAGATGTTTCTATATGAATATCATTTTTTAAAGCTTCATTTAAAACGTGTTTAAAATGTGAGCTTTTAGTACAATAACAGTAAAAGTATTTTCCTTTATAGTCATGTTTTTCTATGCTATTTTGAAACCAACCTTTTGCCTTATTGATGTTTTCTGAAATTTTTGGCAGGTATGTAAATTTTAATGGTGCACCATATTTGGCGGTTAATTCCATTAAATTAATTCCATGCCAAAATAATTTATTATTTTCTGTCTTGAATTCTTCTTGTGGGAAATCGAACGTTTGCTCAATTAAATCTATGTATTTTGTGTTCACTTTTGTTTTTTAAATTAATTGCATGATAAATCTGTCTGAACTAAAAACAACTGTTTTAGAATAGAAATTGTAACCTTAATAAAAAAGGAAATTATCACTGTAATATTTGCAAGTAAACAACATGCAACTTTGAGAAAAGCTGCAATTCTTGAAGAATTGAAAATGGAGATACCTTAATTTTTTCGTTGCATTTCCAAAATGCTATGTAACTATCATTCTCCGATTGAGAGCTATATCCGAAATAAGAAAAACTAAACATTTTACTTAAATAAGTTAATCAAAAGTAATTTTTTTTTTAATACAAATAACAAAAGTCAAAAAAAAATATAAATATTTTTTAAGTTCATTTTTCCCTTTAAAAACAGGTGTTAAAAACGTTTAAGCTCACTAATTTTGATGAAATCAACTAATTAAAAGTGAAAAAAACATCTTTTGTCTTAAAAAAACATCTAAAAATAGTTGTTTTTACTATTGACTTTTTAATTAAAAAAAACGAAATTAGCTAACGCCGATTTTAACTCATTAAAACGACCTCATAATCGTCTTAAGTTAGGTCAAATACTAAAAATAGGGTGTATATTTGTGAAAATTATAAATAATGTGAAACATAGTAAAAGTTATGTTGGGTAATTCAATTTTAAATAAAGCAAAGCACTCACATAATACTGATGAATGGTATACTGACTATAAAACAGTAAAAGAAGAAGTAAGTCATTATGCTAAACATTTTGAAGGAAAAGTAGTTTTCTGTAACTGTGATGACCCTTATGAATCTGCTTTTGCAAAATATTTTTTGAAATATTTCAATATTTTGAAATTAAAAAAATTGATTTGTACTTCATATAAAGGCTCTCGTTTAGTTGAGAACCTTAACATATTTGACAATAATAATATTAAAGCAAACAATAAGTCTGCTTATGTTTTAATTGTTAAAAACATTTCTGCTGATTTTGAGGAACCAATAAGAGATGAAGAAGTCTTAAGTTATTTAAATGAAAAGGGAAATGTAAAAAAATTAAATGGTGACGGTGATTTTCGAAGTGAAGAATGTATTAAATATTTAAAAGAATCAGATATTGTAGTCACTAATCCACCTTTTTCAAAATTCACAATATTGTTCTCGCTACTAGTGAAATACAACAAAAAATATTTATTAATTGGAAATCAAAATGCTATAACTTATAAAAATGTGTTTCCTTTGATAAAAAAAGGAAAAGCATGGATTGGGTATCGATTCGGTGATATGTCCTTTAAAGTTCCCAATGACACTCCTCCCAGAAAAACACGTTTTTGGATTGATGATAATGGACAAAAATGGAGAAGTTTAGGAAACGCAATGTGGCTAACTAACCTAGATAACGAAAGAAAACATAAAGATTTAATACTTACATCTTTTTATTGTCCAAAAAAACACCCTAAGTATGACAACTACGATGCAATTAATGTTTCAAAAGTAGCTGAAATACCAATGAATTACACTGGAATAATGGGGGTTCCTATAACTTTTCTTAAATACCATAATGAAGATCAATTTGAAATAATTGGAGAAGCAAATCATGGCTCAGACAATGAGTTTGATTTATTTAAACCAATAGTTAAAGGAAAAGAAACCTTCAAAAGAATTCTAATAAAAAACAAAAAAATTGTTGAAAAAAATTGATTTTAAAATATTGGATTTATTCTGTGGAGCTGGTGGTATGTCTTATGGCATTCACAAAAACCCACACTTTAAGACTATGGTCGCTTTAGATATAAATGAGAGATTAGCAATAACTTTAAAAAAAAACATGCCTGAGGTACAGGTTATAGTAGGTGATATAAAAGATGATTCTGTAAAAAAGAAAGTTATTGATTTGTCAATAAAAAAAGGCGTCAATATGATTGTTGGTGGTCCACCTTGTCAAGGGTATTCATTGAAAGGAAAAAAACTAGGACTCGAGGATCATCGTAATTTTTTATTTATTGAATATTTGAATTTCGTTAAAGTAATTCAGCCTGATGTTTTTATAATTGAAAATGTTAAAAGCATACTTTCTACCTCAAAAGGTTGGTTTAAAGATCAAATAAAATCTGAAATAAAAAAACTAGGTTATCACTTAGATGTTGGTATTCTTAAAGCAACTGACTTTGGTGTTCCTCAGACAAGAGAAAGAGCAATATTTATATGCAGTAAAATAAAAAAAATTTCTCTTCCTCTTCCAACTGTCAAATGTTCAGTCAATGTTAAAGATGCAATTTTTGATTTAGCTTATTTAGATTCAAATGAGGGGAGTTTCGAACAAGAATATAAAAATGAACCTAACTCTAAATATCAAAAAATGATGAGAGAAAATAGTGATAAACTATACAATCATAAAGCATCTAATCACGCTTTGGTAGCTATAAATAAACTTAAAATGATACCTCCTGAAAAAGGTAAAGAATATTTACCAAAAGAATTATTAGGTAAACAACAATTTAAATCTACTTATGGTAGATTAGAGTGGCATAAACCATCACCAACAATTGATACAAGATTTGATGCAGCATCAAATGGAAAAAATAATCATCCTTTTTTAAATAGGTCTATTACTCCAAGGGAAGCTGCTAGATTACAATCATTTGATGATAATTATATTTTTTATGGGCCCAAAGTAGCCGTTAGAGCCCAAATCGGCAATGCAGTTCCACCACTTATGGCAAAAGCAATTGCTGACAAAATATATAAAGAAATAATATTTGACAACCAAAATAAAAAATAGGCTAAATGGAAAAAAATAAAATTTCTAATTTTTTGACTCCTGATATTTCGTACTTGTTAGGATTGATTACAGGTAGAGGAGAAATCCAATATAATCAGGATGTTAAAAGAATTATCATTGATTTTGAATACAAAACCTTAAAGTCAACTGCAATAAACAAAACTTTTGACCAAAAATTACATATTCAGACAAGTTTAGATAAAGTAGTTGTTCGGCTTCAAAATATGGGGATTAACGTTGGTAAAGATGTCGCAGACAAAAAGATTTCTTTAGTTTTAAAATGGGACAGAGAAGATATTGCTTGGTTATTCATAAAATTTTTAATCAACGGAACACGTTTTAGTTATCACGATTTTCAAGTACCAGAACCAATATTTGAATCAACAGAAATCAATAAGAAAGAATTTCTAAGAGGTGTAAGCGATGTAACAGCATATGTAAGAGCTTCAAATTATTTTGGTTTTTCAAAAGACCAACCTAAAAGGTATAGAGTTTATATAGAGGTTACTCATAAGAATTGGCACTTACCGCCACAACTTTGTCGTTTAATTCAGTCTTTAGAAATTCCAGTACAAAATATAAATTACGGTCATCCAAATCTAAGAGATCCTAATAATAAAAAAGGGAATAAGTCTTGGGCTAAAGAACATCAAATGAAAATTTTTGCTGACGATTTTCAAGAAATCGGATTTTACATTTCGCATAAAGAAGAAGCATTATTAGAATTAGCTGAAAGTAATCGAAATAATTTTAGTACTCCAATTGAGTTGTGCGATGGAACAACAAAAAGGAATAGAACAAAGCCATCACATCCCCATGAAAACCATTCTGATTTACCTTTAGAAATAGGAGGTAAACACTTCGATGCTTACAAGGAAATTTGTAAGTGTTTAAACTGTTATAAGCAGAACTTATGTATAGTAACGAAATAGAAATATATCCAGACTTAATAGTTTGGCTTGAGAATAGACTTAAAGGAGATTTTGGTAGAAAAGCTAAAAAAATCACTGTTTTGGATACTCACGATAGTGATTTGTCAAATTTTATTATAAAATTAAAATATCAACGTTTTTTTCCTAATTTTACAACTTATAAAATACGCCAAGACATTACTGGTTTTATTGAATATGAAAATAAGGTAGAACTCGTATTTGTTGAAGTCAAAATAGGTCAACTTAAACTTATTGATTTATCACAATTAATTGGATATTCTTGTATAGCCTTACCTCTTTTTTCAATTTTAATCGCACCTGCTGGTATGGGTTCTACTCTAGCAAAACTACTAACTTCTTTTAATAGAAAAGATATTTTAGAGTTTAGACCAGGCCGAAAAATTGAAGTTCTTAAGTGGGACGCAATAAAACAAGATATTGATTTTATGAATAGTATTCAGTAAAAATCCAACGCTGAATGACAATCTGTACAAAAAAAAAGCTATTGGCAAAACAACGTAATAAGAAATATCGGAATAAGTCCTTAAACAAAAGCATAATAATAAAATAAAGATCAATATTAAACTGAAAATTAGTACATAAAATTCGCTAATTTTCATACGCAATACCCTTACCGAAAACAAATAAAAAAAGAGCTTATACATCAATCTAAGCTCTTTTTTTAATACTAATATTGTATTTAAAGTACTATTCTTCAATTGGTGGATGACCATGAATTTCTTCAAAATCTTCATCAAAATTAGCTCTTAAATAAGCATTTAGTTTCTTTCTATAATCATCTTTTAACCAGGTTACAAAATTGTGTGTACTTTTAGAAATACATTTTGCATAACGGTTTATTCTATCATCTATCTCCTCACCTAGTTTCTTTGCCAAAATTAAGGCATCAAAAACATCTTCACTATTTTCAATACACATTTTTGCATGATGTACTATCGATTTTTCTAAAACTTTTTTAGAAGATTCACCAGAACGTATTGTATCTATATACACGTATTTCATATCAAAATACAAATCTTTAGAATTGGCAAAATCTTTTTTAACATCAGAAGGCAATTCATATCTAAAAGTACTTTCTATATCTTCATCAGAAAGAATGGTATCTAAATAATAATCTGGCGATTTAAACATTTTTTGCCAGTCTAAATCTGCTCCCCAAGCACCAAATCTATGAAAGTTGTTTCCTAAATCTATAACATCAAACGTATTTTTGTCGTTTAAAATTCTAGATCCACGACCAATCATTTGGTAATATAAGGTCAAAGATTTTGTTGCTCTATTTAAAATAATAGCTTCAATAGTGGGTTCATCAAAACCAGTTGTTAAAATACTTACAGATGTAATTATTGCATTTGGCGTTTTCTTAAACCATTTTAAAATAAAATCTCTTTCTTTTCTGGTGTTGGTATTGTCTAAATGCGCAATAGGATATCCTGCTTTCTTAAACGCATGATACACTTGTATAGACGTATTAATACCGTTATTAAATATTAAGGTTTTTTTGCCTTTTGCAGTTTCTTCGTAAGCAGCAACCAACTTAGAAAGCATGTCTGAATTGGTATATAAATCTTCAGAAGATTTTACTGTATAATCTCCGTTTGCACCAACTTCTAAAGAAGTTAAACCAACATTATAAGAATACAAGTTTGCACTTGCTAAATATTCATGATCAATTAAATGCTGAATAGTTTCTCCAACAAATAATTCTTGATAGTTCTCATACATTGGTAATTTTATGTTAGAACTTAAAGGCGTTGCTGTAACACCAAGAACAAAAGATTGATCAAAAAACTTAAAAATTTTGGTAAAAGAATTGTAGTGCGCTTCATCAACAATTACTAGTCCAATATCAGAAATATCTAACTTTTCATCGTTTAATCTATTCTTTAAAGTTTCTACCATGGCCACAAAACAACTAAAACTGTCTTGGTCATCTAACTTTGCTGTACTGTTAATTATTTTGTTTTTTACACCAAATTCAACCAGCATTTTAGACGTTTGCTTGCTCAACTCAATTCTATGAGTAAGTACTAAAACTTTCTTTTTAAACTTCTCTAAATAGCGTCTTACAATTTCAGAAAAGATAACTGTTTTACCACCTCCTGTTGGTAATTGATATAAAAGATGATAATCTTGAGGCGCGTCTTCAAACCTTCTAAAGATTTCTTGAAGTGCGTCTTTTTGATATCCGTATAATTCTTTTCCTACTTTTTTTTCTGAAGTGCTTATTTCTACCAAGGGATTATAAATTTGAAATACAAAAATAAGACTTAAATAAGGTTTATTCCAAGTTTATCCTATATAATTGTTGTTAAATCTGTTAAAGTGATGTCATAATGTGAAGAGTTTTGCACAGAAACACCATTTTTAACGGCTATTAATTGTGGAGATTGATGCATTACTTGAAACGTATATCCTACTTCATCAGAAATATTTCTATAATTTAATAAATCTAAATAATACACCTTTATATGTTGATGTTCTTCTTTAAATAATTTATCAAATTTTTTAATCACCATACTACTAATTCCACAACGTGTAGAATGTTTGAAAATTAAAATAGTTTCATTTTTCGATTGTTCTTTAATTACTTCTAATTGTTCTAAAGAAATTAACGGAATCCAATGCAAGTATGACTTTTTTTCATCTTTTACAGTTTCATCTTTTTTTCCTCCAAAAATACTATCAAATATACCCATTTTGCTGTTTTTGTTCTTTGTCGATACAAAGATAGGAAACTTTCACAAGACATAAAGTCAGTAAACACAGTGCTTTACAAGACAATTTGACGTATATTTAGTTACAATTCTTATTGGTATTGAATTTGCCTATACACTAATTGAAAATAAAACAATACAAATGAGCTAGCGCTCATGTAAAATCATAAAAAAAAAGAAAATGAACTTTAATAATTACACAACAAAATCGCAAGAGACCATACAAATGGCGCAACAGATTGCGCAAGGTTTTGGTCATAATCAAATAGAAAATGAGCACATTTTTAAAGCATTAACACAGGTTGATGAAAATGTATTGCCTTTTCTTTTGAAAAAATTAAACATCAATAATAATATAGTAGCACAAATTTTAGACAAACAGTTAGAAAGTTTACCTAAAGTTAGTGGTGCAGAATTAATGATTTCTAGAGAAGCTAGTAAAACCTTAACAGAAGCAGCTGTAATAGCTAAAAATATGAAAGATGATTATGTTTCTATAGAACATTTAATCTTGGCTATTTTTAAATCGAAAAGTAATATTGCACAAGTTTTAAAAGACCAAGGTGTTACAGAAAAACACTTAAAAGCTGCCATAGAAGAATTACGAAAAGGAGAAAGAGTAACTTCTCAAAGTCAAGAAGAAACCTATAATTCTTTAAATAAATATGCCAAAAACTTAAATGAATTGGCTAAAAACGGCAAATTAGATCCTGTAATTGGTAGAGATGAAGAAATTAGACGTTTGCTTCAAATTTTATCGCGAAGAACAAAAAACAACCCCATTTTAGTTGGTGAACCTGGAACAGGAAAAACGGCTATTGCAGAAGGTTTGGCTCACAGAATTGTAGATGGAGATGTGCCAGAAAATTTAAAAGGAAAACTTATTTTTTCTTTAGATATGGGCGCATTAATTGCAGGCGCAAAATACAAAGGAGAATTTGAAGAACGTTTAAAAGCCGTGATTAAAGAGGTAACCAATGCCGATGGAGATATTGTTCTTTTTATTGATGAAATTCATACACTTGTTGGCGCCGGTGGCGGACAAGGTGCAATGGATGCCGCAAATATTTTAAAACCGGCTTTGGCGCGTGGAGAGTTGCGTGCAATTGGGGCAACAACTTTAGATGAATATCAAAAATACTTTGAAAAAGACAAAGCTTTAGAACGTAGATTTCAAAAAGTACAAGTGAATGAGCCAGATACAGAAAGTGCCATTTCTATTTTAAGAGGAATTAAAGATAAATATGAAACACACCACAAAGTACGTATTAAAGATGAAGCTATTATAGGTGCTGTAGAATTATCTCAACGCTATATTACCAATCGGTTTTTACCAGATAAAGCTATTGATTTAATAGATGAAGCCATGGCAAAATTACGTATGGAAATCAATTCTAAACCAGAAGAATTAGATGTTTTGGATAGAAAAGTGATGCAGTTGGAAATTGAAATTGAAGCCATTAAACGTGAAAAGGACGAAACAAAATTAAAATCTTTACGATCAGATTTAGCAAATTTAAAAGAAGAACGTAATGAAATTAATGCCAAATGGAAATCGGAAAAAGAAGTTGTAGATAATATACAAAACGCAAAAGCAGCTATAGAAGATTTTAAATTAGAAGCAGAAAAAGCAGAACGCGAAGGAGATTACGGTAAAGTTGCAGAAATACGATATGGTAAAATTAAAAAAGCGCAAGAAGATTTAGAAAGTTTTCAAAAAGTTTTGTCAGAAAATCAATCTGAAAAATCTTTAATTAAAGAAGAAGTAACTTACGATGATATTGCCGAAGTTGTAGCAAAATGGACAGGAATTCCGGTAACAAAAATGATACAGTCTGAACGCGAAAAATTGTTACGTTTAGAACAACAATTACACAAAAGAGTAGTTGGCCAAGAAGAAGCAATAATTGCGGTTTCTGATGCTGTTAGGCGCTCTAGAGCTGGTTTGCAAAACCCAAATAAACCCATTGGTAGTTTCTTGTTTTTAGGAACCACAGGTGTAGGAAAAACAGAATTAGCAAAAGCCTTAGCAGAATATCTTTTTGATGACGAAAATGCAATGACCCGAATTGATATGAGTGAATATCAAGAGAAACATGCTGTAAGTAGATTGGTTGGTGCGCCTCCGGGATATGTGGGCTATGATGAAGGCGGACAATTAACAGAAGCTGTTAGAAGAAGACCTTATTCTGTAGTGCTTTTAGATGAAATAGAAAAAGCGCATCCAGATACTTTTAATGTTTTATTACAAGTGTTAGATGAAGGAAGATTAACAGACAATAAAGGACGTGTTGCAGATTTTAAAAACACCATAATTATTATGACATCTAATATGGGAAGTCATATAATTCAGGAAAAATTTAGCGATCCAAAAGCAGATTTAGACGCCGTTACAGAGTTGGCAAAAATTGAAGTTTTAGCATTGTTAAAACAAGCTGTAAGACCAGAGTTTTTAAACAGAATTGATGATGTAATTATGTTTACTCCTTTAAATAAAGCGAATATATTTGAAATTGTAAAATTACAAATAGCTCATTTAAAGAAAATGATTGGCAAACAAGAAATCACTTTAGACGCTACAGATGAAGCAATTACTTATTTAGCAGAAAAAGGATATCAGCCAGAATTTGGAGCAAGACCTGTAAAAAGAGTTATTCAGAAAGAGGTTTTAAATCAGCTTTCTAAAGAAATTTTATCTGGTAAAATAACCACAGATAGCATTATTTTAATAGATGCTTTTGATGATACATTGGTTTTTAGAAATCAGTCTGATTTGGTAGAGAATTAATTTTTAAAGTAAAGTTCGTTTAGAAAAAGTGGTGTTTTAAAAAACACCGCTTTTTCTTTTTTAAGTATATTCGTATTTTAAACCTACTCTTATGAAAAAGTTTTTATTCCTTTTTATTTTTACTATTAGTTTATTCTCTGCTTGTTCTTCAGATAAAACCACCACCTATTATTTAATTAGACATGCAGAAAAAGACAGAACAGATGCTACAAACAGAAATCCTGAATTGAATGAAAAAGGTTTAGAAAGAGCTAAAAAATGGTCTTCCTATTTTAAAGATATTCAGTTAGAAGCTGTGTATTCTACTAATTATAAAAGAACCATACAAACTGCAACCCCAACAGCCAAAAGTAAAAATTTAGAAATACAAATGTACAATCCAAATAAAATGTACGATTCAATTTTTAAAGCTAATACAAACAGTAAAACCGTTTTAGTGGTAGGACACAGCAATACAACTCCTGCTTTTGTAAACAAAATAATAGGAGAAAAAAAGTATGAAGATATAGACGATAATAACAATGCTAACCTATATATTGTTACCATTTCTGGGGATAAAAAAACAAGTAAAATTGTAAAAGTAGATTAGAAGTTTAATTCTTACATTCACTAGTGTCATTGCGAGGCACGAAGCAATCTGTATCTCATTAACTAACGTCATTTCCAGGCCCGAAGCAATCTGTTATTTATTATTTAGAGATTGCCCCAGTTTACAAAAAAGTAAACTTCGCAATGATAAAAAAATAATACTAATTTTACTTAAGAATCTTTACTTCAATATCTTTTAAAATAATCTCAGATACTTTTTCTAGCTGATTATTTTCAAACGCCTTATCAATATCAATTAAAGGAATTGCATCATTTAAAGGTTTGTAATTATGGAAATCTACAAATCGAATTCCGTTTTTTACACATTGTTCTTTTAGTACTCTCAATCTTTTTCCTCCGCCGTTTGTATGATAAGAATACGCTAAATAATCAACTAAAAAATCCTTTTTACCAATCCAATAAATAAAGACATCTTCAAAGTCTTCTCCTCCTCCATTTTCTGAAAAAGTTATTTCTACTTTATAATAGTTTTTTCCATTTACAGTTGCCGATGGTAGCAATTTTTTATGAACAGCTTTGTTGTTTAATCCGTAAGGCAAAACAGAAAAATAATGTACCGAATTAACAGCATTTGCAAATTTCAAGGAATCTTTAGTAGATAGAATTTGTTTTTCTGAATTGATAAATCTTTCAAAATCTGAATTTGTTAAAACATCTTTGGTGTTGTTAAACGCTCTAATTAAGCTAAAGTTTCCTTTATTTCTTTTGGCTAAATATTCCTTGTCTCTAAACTTAAATTTTATTTCTGAATTTGCAGCTTTATCTGCTCCAGAATAAGCAATTGCTTTATCAATAATTTGTTGTGCAGTTAAACTTGTTTCTGTTGAATTACAAGAAGTTAAAAAGGCAAATAATACTACAAGTAAATATCTCATTAGGTTTTGTTTTATTTGGTCGAAAATAGATTTCAAAATTACATTTCTTTGCACAAAGTAAAAATGTATCTTTGTTAAAATTATATAAATAAAAACCAGTCTATGGCTGTTCAGAAGAAGATTAACATACAAAATAAAAAAGCTCGTTTCGAATTTGAAATTCTAGACAAATATGTTGCTGGTATTCAATTAACTGGTACAGAAATAAAGTCTATAAGATTAAGTCAGGCAAGAATTACTGAGAGTTTTTGTGAGTTTAATGAAGGTGGAGAACTGTTTATTGTTAATATGTACATTCAAGAATATATGTTTGGTCATCATTTTAATCACAAACCAAAAAGTGAACGTAGATTGTTGATGAATAAACGCGAATTACGCAGCTTAAAAAAAGATGTTGAAGCAAAAGGAAATACTATTGTTCCTTTGCGTTTGTTTATAAATGACAGAGGTTTTGCCAAGTTAGAAATTGCTCTTGCAAAAGGAAAACAAACTCATGATAAACGAGAAGTGTTAAAAGACCGTGACTCAAAACGTGATTTAGCACGAATAAAAAAGAGTTTTAACGGATAATGGATTTTTTTAAACTCATTCGTTTTAAAAACCTATCAATGGTTTTATTAACAATGATTTTAACCAAATATGCACTCATAGATTCCATATTTTTTAGCGACATTAGTTTTCAAAATTATTATTTAATTCACACTACCTACTTAGGAATTACTTTAACCCATTATCAATTTATAATATTTGCTTGTAGTATTTTATGTTGTGTTGCTGTCGGTTATATTGTATATGCTATTTATAATGTTGAAGCAACTAAAATTAATAACCCTAAAAAGGTAATTATTGGAAATTCTATTTCTAAGAAAAAAGCATGGTTTTATTTCTATATTACTAGTTTTTTAGGTTTGATGTTAGGTATTTCTGTTTCTTTTTCTTCTGCTAACATTGAATATTCTTTCATTTTTTTGGGCCTTATTTTGTTGCTTTTTTTATATGCCAAATACCTAAAAAAAATACTGATTATCGGAAACCTTCTGCATTCTATATTTTTAAGTTTGGTGCTATGTATTACCGTGTTATTTAATGAACCACATGTACAAAACAGCAATCTCTTAGAAGTAATAAGTAACATTGGTACGGGTATTTATTTGCTAATAATTGTACTTACATATATTACTTTTATTGTACTAACTAGTTTTATTAAAGTAAACATTAAAAATATTATAAATATTAATGGAGACATCAAAATAAAAGCAAAAACAATGGCCATTTTGTTAGGTAGAAAAAGAGCTTCTAAAGTCGCTTTTTTCTTTAGTTGTATCTTGTTTATATTTCTCTTAATTGTGTTACAATTTAGTAAGAATGAACCTTTATTTTTACTGTTTGAAATTGTTTTTATACTATTTCCACTAATCTATTTTATGTTTCAATTATACGTAGCACAAAGAAAAAAAGAGTTTATTAAATTACACAACCAGATAACTGTAATTATGTTGTTTGGAATTTTATCAATGATTTTATTTAAGTTTACATAAATGTTAAGAGAAAAACTAAAAGAATACAATGTAATTCTAGCTTCTAAATCGCCAAGAAGACAACAATTTTTTAAAGATTTAGATATCGATTTCAATATTCAATTAAAAGAAGTTGAAGAACTTTATCCATCAGAATTAAAGGGTACAGCCATTACAGAATTTTTAGCAGATTTAAAATCGAAAGCATTTGTAAATCTAACGGAAAAGGATTTGTTAATTACATCTGATACGATTGTATGGTTACAGGAAACGGCATTAGGCAAACCCAAGAATGCTGCTGACGCTTTTAACATGTTAAGAGCCTTATCTGGCAAAAAACATGAAGTAATTACATCCATTAGTATTAAGAATAAGAATTTTCAAAAAATTATAAGTGATAAAACTACGGTTTCATTTAAAGAGTTGTCTGATGAAGAAATCAATTATTACATCACCAATTACAAACCTTTTGACAAAGCCGGCGCGTACGGCATTCAAGAATGGATAGGTTTTATTGGCATAAATAATTTAGAAGGAAGCTATTTTAACGTGGTAGGCTTGCCTGTACATAAACTTTATAAAGCATTAATGAGTATATAAACACGCTCTTATTTATACACAAATAATTGTTTTTTAATAGTTTATACAATTTTTACTATTGATAATTGAGCACACAAACTCATTAAATCTGTTGTTTTCTAAGGTGTAAATAGAAACTAATTTTGCAGCTTCAAATTTAAATACATTATGACAGTAAGTAATCAAAAAACCAACACAGAAAATAAAGTTGGTACAATCACAAAAAATTTAAGCCGTACAAATTCTATAGTTTGGAATTTAAAAAGACGTTACAGATAAATAAACATCTATAATTTAATAACAAAAACTCTTTTTTTTTAAAAAAGAGTTTTTTTTTACATATTAAATAACTCTGCTTTAACTTAGGGGTTTAGAAAGGATACATTTCAATTTTATAGAGCTTGTTTTTGTTTCTAAAAGACTTTATTACAAAATGTTAAAAAGTCTTTCTTCTATATTTCTCTTTTCATTTCTCTAAAGTAAAATAAAAGTTTATTTTTACGCGAAGTTTACAACATAACAAATTTATAATGAAGAAATACACGTACACAGAAAAAAAAGACACACGTTCAGGTTTTGGAGATGGTTTAACTGAATTAGGAAGAACAAACCCTAACGTAGTTGCTTTATGTGCAGATTTGATTGGTTCTTTAAAAATGGATCAATTTATTAAAGAAAACCCTGAAAGATTTTTCCAAATAGGAATTGCAGAAGCAAATATGATTGGTATTGCTGCAGGTTTAACAATTGGAGGAAAAATTCCTTTTACAGGAACATTTGCCAACTTTTCTACAGGTAGAGTGTATGATCAAATTCGTCAGTCGGTAGCCTATTCTGGTAAAAATGTAAAAATTTGTGCTTCGCATGCTGGTGTTACTTTAGGTGAAGATGGCGCAACACACCAAATTTTAGAAGATATTGGTTTGATGAAAATGATACCGGGAATGACGGTGATTAATCCTTGTGATTACAATCAAACAAAAGCAGCTACCATTGCAATTGCAGATTTTGATGGACCTGTTTATTTACGTTTTGGTCGTCCGAAAGTACCTGTATTTATGCCAGATGTAGAATTTGTAATTGGTAAAGGAATTCAATTAACAGAAGGTACAGATGTAACTATTGTTGCTACAGGTCATTTAGTTTGGGAATCTTTACAAGCCGCAGAACAATTAGAAGCAGAAGGAATTTCTGTAGAAGTAATTAACATTCATACAATTAAGCCTTTAGATGAAGAAATTATCTTAAAATCTGTGGCAAAAACAGGTTGTATTGTTACTGCGGAAGAGCATAATAAATTAGGTGGTTTGGGTGAAAGTGTTTCTAGAACATTGGCTTTAAACGCTCCTACTCCTCAAGAATTTGTTGCTACAAATGATACTTTTGGAGAATCTGGTACACCAGAAGAATTAATGGCTAAATATGGTTTAGATGCAAATGCTGTTATAAAAGCAGTGAAAAAAGTAATTTCTAGAAAATAATAGCGTTTTACTTGTAATAGCATTTTTAAATTTTAGTTTTAAATATAAGAATATGAAAAAAGTAATAGTAGCAATTTTTCTAGTTTGTGGTTTGTGTCAAACTTCTAACGCACAAACTGAATTTGGAATAAAAGCTGGGGTTAACTACAATTCTAATTCTATAGAAGACGTACAAACAGATGTTTTTTCTGGAGCAAAAGGCAAAACGGGTTACCATGCAGGACTATGGTTGCGTTTAAACATACCTGGTTCTAGTTTATTTGTAAAACCAGAATTAGTATATACAAGCTTAGAAAATGAAGTTGTATTTACTCCTGGTGGAACCACTGCTAAAAACACCAACTACAGTTTTCAAAAAATTGATGTTCCTGTTTTATTAGGATCAAAAGTTTTAAAAATTGCAAATATTTTTATCGGTCCTTCTTTTCAATATATTTTAGATTCGGATTTTGATATTAGCGATTTTAAAGATGTAGAATCAGAAGGTTTTACGGTTGGTGTGCAAATGGGTGCTGGAGTAGCATTTGGTAAATTTGGGATTGATATACGTTGGGAAAGAGGTTTGTCTGACTCAGAATCTACCTTTTTTGATGGCACAACAGATAGAGCATTTGATACTAGAGTTAATCAAATAATTATAGGTCTTTCTCTACAATTATAATTCTTATAAAAACAATAAATAGTAGTGTAAAAAAAAGCTCTTGAAAATTTCAAGAGCTTTTTTTATTTGCGTTTTACGTTGTATTAATTACTTTCTGTAATATCAGGATTTAAATAATCTGGAAGCGTAGGATTGTTAGGATCACTAAAATCATTTGCAGGATTTCCATCTATTATTTTTGTGTCTTCATTTTTAGTTAATACACCATCATTATCATCATCTGTATCTAAATAATTTGGGATAAAATCTCCGTCTGTATCATCAAATCTTGGATCACCATCACCATCAGGATCTTCTAAATATGAAGGAACACCATCATTATCATCATCTGTATTTTCTACAATATCAAATAAATTTATATAAAAAATTAAATTTTCATTCGGTAAAATACTAGTACTTCCAGTATTTCCATACCCCAAACCAGAAGGAATAATTAAAACTCCTTTACCTCCGTTTTCATACGTAATAGGTCCGTTATTAGTAATGTTTTTACCGCCTTTAAAATTAGTAAAACCGTGAGTCCAACCTCTAATAACACTATTTAAAGTAAACCAAACTCCATTATTAGTTTCAAAAGTACTACTAATACTGTCTGTTCTAATTATTCTAATACCAGAATATTTTACAAGAACAGAATCCATTACTGTAGGAAAATCTTTTACAGGATCTGGATTACCTACTCTATTTACATAAACATATAATTTATAATCAATATCATTTTCTGTAATGTTCATTGTTTTAAGATTATCATCATCAGAAAGCGCTGTTTGGCCAGCAACTATAGGTTTAATAGAATCTATTGAGCTATCATAATAGAATTTCTGAAAGAAAGATACTAAAGTGTCTTGATCTATTAAGGCTTGTGCTTCATAATCAAAGGTATCAACTTCTGAAGAAGATGAACTTCCGCAGGCATAAATTAGCATTGTAAAAATTACAAGCGCAATTATATTTTTTATTTTGTTCATTTAAATGTAAAATTTTAAGGGCGCAATTTACCATTTTTATACCTTTGTAAAAAGACAAACCAATTATTTTAACTGTTTTTATGAGAATTGATAAATATTTATGGTGCATTAGGGTTTTTAAAACCCGAAGTTTGGCAACAACAGCTTGTAAAAAGGGACAAGTTAAAATTGATTTAAAAAGTGTAAAACCCTCTAGAGATATTTATGGTGATGAACAAATTATGGTGCGTAAAAACCAAATTAATTACCAATTAAAGGTTTTAGACATTCCAGAAAGTAGAGTTGGCGCAAAATTGGTAGATTTGTATCGAAAAGATATCACACCAAAAGAGGCGTTTGAAAAAACAGAATTGCTTAAATTTGCGAAAGACTATTATCGAAAAAAAGGTACCGGAAGACCTACAAAAAAAGACAGAAGGGATATTGACGATTATCAAGAAGACACAACAGAAGAAGATTTATGACAACTACTAACAATATTATTTTAAATTCTACCGAAATTAATAAAAAAATAAGAAGGATTGCCTACCAAATTTACGAGAGTAATACTACCGAAAAAGAGGTAATTATTGCTGGTATTATTGGTAATGGTTCTATTTTTGCTAAAAAATTAGTTGCTATTCTAGAAGAAATATCACCAATAAAGGCTACAATTTGCGAAGTTATTATTGATAAAAAAAATCCTAGAGAAACGGTTACTACCACGCTAGAGGTAAAGGAATATAAAAACAAATCGCTGGTTTTAGTAGATGATGTTTTAAATTCTGGTACCACCTTAATTTACGGTATTAAACACTTTTTAGACGTTCCGTTAAAACGATTTAAAACGGCTGTATTGGTGAATAGAAATCATAAAAAATATCCGGTAAAGGCAGATTTTAAAGGTATTTCTTTATCAACTTCTATAAAAGAACACGTACAAGTAGAATTTAATAACGATGATGCATTTGCATATTTAGTTTAATTTACTAGCTTTTTGTGCCAAGCATAGTTGTAAATGCTAAAAAAACTGTCTGACATATTTTTGAGACAGCTTTTTTATTTGTTGCTATTTTCTAAATTTATTTCTTGTAATAATACTTTTTAGTCGTAATTTTAAGTCTTCTCCTGTATCATAAATCATTTGCTCATTGCTTGGAAAAGCAACAACACGCAAATTAATTAGATCTAAATAAGACTTATCTAAAGCTCTTTTATCTCCTTTGTAGTTAGCATACATGTGTTGAAAAACAAATTCAGTTTCTATAGGATACGTTTGTAATATTTGATTTTCATATAAATCTATAAATTTTACTTGCCCTACAACTTTTGCAGATTTAAATTGTGTAAATTGGTATAATTGACATCGCACATTTACATACTTATCTACCTTAATTTTATTTCCTTCTTTATCTAAAACTAAATTTCCTTTATCATCTAAAAGATAGGTAAAACCATCTACTATCTTTTCTTCTTTTATAATTTCTTTTTCTTTAATTTGTTCTGGAGAGACTGTTATATTTCTAAGATTTAATTCCAATCCAAAATCATAATCAATTAATGGGTTTTTTCTTCCATGATATACGGTCCATAAATCATTTAAACCATAGGTATCAAAATTTAATAAATCTGTTTCTAACCTCTTTGGAATTACTTTTTCGGTTTCATTTTTCATGGAAACAATCACATAATCCAAACCTTTTTGATGTGCTATGTTTAATAAATTAGAAACATCTTTAAAATTTGGATTTATTTTATCTAAATATTCCAAATCGTTATAAGCACTTCTATAATCAAACTTAGTATCCGCAGCAATTAATTTTTTTGCTTTGGTATATAAAAAATCTGATAATTGATTTTTATTTACAATAATTTCATC
This sequence comes from Polaribacter sp., assembly GCF_051251875.1. Lineage (GTDB taxonomy): Bacteria > Bacteroidota > Bacteroidia > Flavobacteriales > Flavobacteriaceae > Polaribacter. The sequence continues at coordinate 124,186 of NZ_JBPOGL010000002.1, read as the reverse complement.
ATCATAATCATTAAACTGAAACGAAGCGTTTCTATTTTGTTTGGTAATTGTTAATGGCAGTAAGGGTTTAATAATTTCTTGCCTATTTTTTAAATTTTCATACAACACAAAAATAGATTCTGTATTTTCTGGATTGTTCTCTTTTTTTAAAAAATTAATACTTGCTAAATCTTTAGATGTTGCTTTGGCAAAAGCTTCTTCTAGCATTAAAACATAAGGTTGATTTCCTTTTTTAGTTTTGTTCTTTTTTAATTTAGCAATAGCAACATTAATTGCTTCATTGTAATTGCCATTATTGATGGCTTCTTGAGTAGATTTTACGCTACTACATGAAAATAATAAAAAAAGTGCTGCCGTTAATTGTAGAATTTTCTTCATAAATCATTTTTTTTAAACAAAAATAACAATCTAAATTTAATAATCAAGTAACATAAAAATAAAGAGTACTTCTACCCTTTTCATACATTGCCTTTTAGTTAAAATAAGAACTATTTTCTATATAAAAAAAAGGAGTCACTTTTTAAGTGACTCCTTTTGTTTCCGTTTGTGTATCTGTATTAAAAACTTATTTTACACATTAAATCTAAAATGCATAATATCACCGTCTTTTACAATATATTCTTTACCTTCTACTTTCATTTTACCAGCTTCTTTAACCTTAGCTTCAGAACCATAGGTTACAAAATCTGTATAAGCAATAGTTTCTGCTCTAATAAAACCTTTTTCAAAATCTGTATGGATAACTCCTGCAGCTTGTGGTGCAGTAGAACCAATAGGAATTGTCCAAGCTCTCACTTCTTTTACGCCTGCGGTAAAATACGTTTGTAAGTTTAGCAATTTGTAAGCAGAACGTACCAATCTAGAAACACCAGCTTCTTCTAAGCCAATATCAGCTAAAAACATTTGTCTTTCTTCATAATCATCTAATTCTGTAATATCTGCTTCTGTACCTACTGCTAAAACAATAACTTCAGCATTTTCGTCTTTTACAGCTTCTTTAATTTTGTCTACATAAGCATTTCCTGATACAGCAGAAGCTTCATCAACATTACAAACATACAATACTGGCTTTGCTGTAATAAATTGCAAAACTTGTACAAATTCTATTTCTTTCTCAGAAAACTCTAAAGTTCTTACAGAAACACCTTTTAACAAAGTTTCTTCAATTCTTAACAAAACTACCAATTCAGCTTGCGCTTCTTTATTACCAGTTTTAGCCGTTCTTTTTACACGTTCTAATCGTTTTTGAACCGTTTCTAAATCTTTTAATTGCAATTCAAAATCAATTGTTTCTTTATCTCTAACAGGGTCTATAGAATTATCAACATGAATAATATTATCATTATCAAAACAACGAACCACATGTAAAATAGCGTCTGTTTCTCTAATATTTGCTAAAAACTGATTTCCTAAACCCTCACCTTTACTTGCTCCTTTTACCAAACCAGCAATATCTACAATTTCTACAGTAGCAGTTTGCACTCTTTCTGGGACTACTAATTCTTCTAATTTTTTTAAACGTGAATCTGGCACATTTACAACTCCTAAGTTTGGCTCAATAGTACAAAAAGGAAAGTTTGCACTTTGTGCTTTTGCATTTGATAAACAGTTAAATAAAGTTGATTTTCCTACGTTTGGTAATCCTACAATTCCGGCTTTCATGTTGTTAAAATTTTGCGATTGCAAATATAGGTTTTTTTGAATTTTAAATAAACATTAAAGTTCTAAAAGAGTTAATTATTATTATACTTACATAAATACTTAAAAGACGTAATTTCATTAAACAAACCGTTAAAAAATTGTTAATAAAGTTTAGAATTAATATATATTTGTGACTATTATTAATTCAAAATAAGAAGAAAAATGAAAAAAATTACACTTTTTTTATTTGCAATTATTTTTTCTGCTACGGCATTTTCTCAAAAGAAAATTTCGGGAACAGTAAATGATTCTGCAAACCAACTCCTACCTGGTGCAAGTATACTAGAACAAGGAACAACCAATGGAACATCTACCGATTTTGATGGTAAGTTTACTTTAAATGTGAAAGAAAACGCAACCTTAGTGGTTAGTTTTTCCGGATACGAAACTGCCTTTGTAAATGTAAATGGTAAATCTATTTTTAATATTGTGCTAAAAGAAGGTTTAAAGTTAGACGAAGTTATAATTGTAGGTTCAAGAAATGCTAAAAGAACAGCGGTAGACACTCCTGTTCCTGTAGATGTTATTGATGTGCAAGACTTAGCTGCTAAAACTGGTAAAGTTGAAATAAATGATATTTTACAATATGCAGCACCTTCATTCAATGCTACCAAACAATCTGGTTCAGATGGTGCAGATCATGTTGTACCTGCTTCTTTAAGAGGTTTAGGACCAGATCAAACATTAGTTTTAATAAACGGAAAAAGACGTCATCAATCATCATTAGTAAATATATTTGGTACAAGAGGTCGTGGAAATTCAGGAACCGATTTAAATGCAATTCCTGCCGCAGCCATTAAAAGAATTGAAGTTTTACGAGACGGTGCTTCTGCTCAATACGGTTCAGATGCAATTGCAGGAGTTATAAACATTGTACTTAAAGACAATACCGATGGCGTATCTGGAAGTATGGGTTACGGAGCTTATAGTACTGCAATTGGTGAAGGTTGGTCTGATGCAACAGGCGAAACTTTATTTAATGTTGAGGGTAAAAATAGATTAGATGGTAAAGACAAAAGTTTTGACGGTGGTACATTTAAATTAGACTTAAATTATGGTGTTGAACTAAATGATAAAGGTGGTTTTATTAATTTTACTACAGAATTATTAACAAAAGAAAAAACATTAAGACCTGGTTTTTCTTGGAGAAAAGGATACGGAAGTGCTGGAATTGATGGTTTTAATTTTATGGTAAATGTTAATTTGCCTATTAATGATAATACCGAAGTATATGCCTTTGGTGGTAGAAACTTTAGAGATACTGATGCTTATGCATTTTCTAGAAGTAGTTTTGCTGATGGAGATAACAGAGCAGTAGAAAGTATTTACCCTAACGGTTTTACACCAAGAATTACGTCAAACATTACAGATGTTTCTGTTTCTGCCGGAATTAAACACAAACTAAATAATGGATGGGAAGTAGATTTTAATAATACTTATGGAGCAAATAAATTCCATTACTATATTAAAGACTCTAACAACGCTTCTTTAAAAGATGCATCTCCAACAGATTTTAATGCAGGAGGACACAGTTTATCTCAAAACACAACAGGTCTTGATTTTAGTAAGTATTTAGAAGATGCAATGAGTGGAGTTAACTTAGCATTTGGATTAGAATATAGAACCGAAAATTTTATCATTTTTTCTGGAGAAGAAGCTTCTTATGGTTTATATGATAATAATGGAATATTATTAACAAACCCTGCTACTCAAACTGTTGCTACAGATAGTAATGGAGATGAATTATCTGGCGGGTCTCAAGGTTTTCCTGGATACAGTCCGGATAATGAAGTAGACAGAAGTAGAACAAATGTGGGAGTTTATTTTGATACTGAATTAAATTTCACAGAAAAATTCTTAGTTGGTGCGGCACTTCGTTATGAAGATTATAGCGATTTTGGAAGTACTTTTAATTTTAAATTAGCTTCTAGATATAAAGTAAATGATAATTTATCATTCAGAGGATCTATTTCATCTGGATTTAGAGCACCTTCTTTGGCTCAATTATATTATAATTTAAAATTTACAAATATTGTAAACGGAGTTTCTTTACCTTCTTTATTATCAGCAAATAATAGTACTGTTACAAGAGCATTTGGTATAGAACAACTTAAAGAAGAAAAAGCGTTTAATACAAGTTTAGGATTTACTTATAAAGTGGGTGGGTTTACAGCAACTGTTGATACATATTCTATTACTGTTGATGATAGAATTATTTTAACTGACAATTTTGATGCTTCAAGTTTAAACTTAGGTGTTGATGCGGCACAGTTCTTTGCAAATGGTGTAGACACAAAAACACAAGGTGTAGATATTGTTTTAAATTATAAGAAAAGATTTGATGAGCATATAATTAATATTGGTTTAATAGGAAACTTTAATGATACTAAAATCAATAGCATTAACACTCCAGAAACTTTACAAACTAAATTAGGTTTAAGCGCAGAAGAAGCAGAATTAACTTTCTTTAGTCCATTCTCTCAAGCATATTTAAATGCTGCTGCTCCAGATCATAAATTTGGATTAAATTTAGGCTATACTTACAAAAAATTTAATGCCGCCCTTAATTTCACTAAATTTAGTGAAGTACAATTACAAGATTTTCAATGGGTTGATTCTCCTCCTACTACACAAGCTGAAGCTGATGCTCTTTATCTAGTTGCAACAGATACGTATGAGAGTAGTATTACAACAGATTTAAGTTTAAGTTATGCTTTTACAGACAAATTAAACTTTACTATTGGAGGTAATAATATTTTTAATATTTACCCTACTCCACAATTTGATGGTTGGACAGATCAAGGTGGTTTAGCCGATTCTGTACAAATGGGATCAGATGGATCTTATTTCTTTGCTAGAATAGGATTTAAGTTATAGAACTTTATTTAATATAGAATACAAAAACGCCGAAATCAAATTGATTTCGGCGTTTTTATTTATCTTTATTTTAGATAGCAAACCTATTCATTATGCATAAAGCGTTGTTTTTCTAACAACTCTTCTTCAGTTTCTACCACATCATCATCTGGTACACAACAATCTACAGGGCAAACTGCCGCACATTGTGGTTCATCATGAAAACCTTTACATTCTGTACACTTATCTGGTACAATAAAATATATTTCATCAGAAACAGGTTCTTGGTCTTCATCTGCGTTCACAGATTTACCATTTGGTAAAACTGCCTTACCTTTTAAATCTGTTCCATCAGAATATTTCCAATCATCTGCTCCTTCGTATATTGCTGTATTTGGACACTCAGGTTCGCAAGCGCCACAATTTATACATTCATCTGTTATAATAATTGCCATAATTTTCTTTTCTGTTTTTGTACATTTGCAATTGCAAAAATAAAGCCAAAATAATAGACAACCAAAATAAATGATTAGTATTCAAAATAGAATTTCTGCATTCGTAAAATTAGGAGACTTTTTAAGACAGTTTTCTAACGAAAAAACACATAAAATTGACGGTGTAGATTATAACGAAATCTTTTTTGATGGGTTTTTACATCAAATTAAATTGGCGCAGGAAAACAATTCCTGGTTTACAAAAGAGAATATTTTGTTTAGCTTAAATAATTGGAGTAAATCTCTGAATGAAAAAGAGTTAAATAAACTTATTACAAGTGTTAATTTAAACCCTAATCAAGCTAAAAAAGTAGCCGTTGTTATGGCTGGAAACATCCCTTTAGTTGGTTTTCATGATTTTTTATCCGTATTAATTTCTGGTCATGAAGTGTTGGTAAAACAATCTTCTAACGACAAACATTTATTACCCTTTTTAGCGAAGTATTTAGAGTATGTTGAACCTAATTTTAAAGGAAAAATCACTTTTACAGAAGAAAAATTGTCAAATTTTGATGCAGTAATCGCCACCGGAAGCGATAATACTGCGCGTTATTTTGAATATTATTTCAAAAATAAACCAAATATTATCAGAAAAAGTAGAAATTCTGTGGCTGTTATCACCGGAAATGAAACTGCAGAAGATTTTATTAATTTATCTGATGATGTTTTTCAATATTTTGGATTGGGCTGTAGATCTGTTTCTAAATTATTTGTGCCAAAAAATTATAATTTTGAAGCATTTTTTACAGGAATGTACGCTAAAAAAGAGATTATTGAAAATGCCAAGTATGCTAATAATTACGACTACAACAAAGCAGTTTATTTGATGAGTTTGTTTGATTTGTTAGAAAACGGATTTCTGATGATTAAAGAAGATGAAAGCTACTCCTCTCCTATTGCAACTATATTTTATGAATATTATGACAACGAAATAGATTTAAAAATAAAATTACATCAAGACAGAGAAAAGATTCAATGTGTTGTAGCCAAAGATTTTATAGAAAATGAAATTGCTTTTGGTCAAACACAGCATCCTGCATTAACAGATTATGCAGATGGTGTAAATACATTAGAATTTTTATCAACCATATAACTCTCGCAGAGAAGTTTTAAAATTAACCGCGAAGACGCTAAGTTTTTCGCAAAGTTCTCAAAGTGTTACCACTTTGAATCTAAACATTAAATATTGAACTTAAGAGTATGAAAAAACATAATTTTAGTGCAGGTCCTTGTATTTTACCACAGGAGGTGTTGCAAAAAGCATCAGAAGCAATTCTAAATTTTAATGATGATAATTTGTCATTAATAGAAATTTCTCACAGAAGTAAACCTTTTGTAGCAGTTATAGAAAAAGCACGTTCGTTAGCCTTAGAATTGTTAGGATTAGAAAATAAAGGATACCAAGCCTTGTTTTTACAAGGTGGTGCAAGTTTAGAATTTTTAATGGTTGCTTATAATTTATTAGATAAAAAAGCAGCGTATTTAAATACAGGAACTTGGGCAGATAAAGCTCAAAAAGAAGCAAAAGCATTTGGTGAAGTTATTGAAGTAGCATCTTCTAAAGATAAAGGTTACAATTATATTCCTAAAGGATATACAATACCAGAAGATGCAGATTATTTTCACTGTACAAGTAACAATACAGTTGCTGGTACACAAATGAAAAGTTTTCCTGAAACAAATGTTCCGTTGGTTTGTGACATGAGTTCAGATATTTTTTCTCGCCAATTAGACTTTGAAAAATTTGACCTTATTTATGCCGGTGCACAAAAAAATATGGGTCCTGCAGGAGCTACTTTAATTATCATTAAAGAAGATATTTTAGGAAAAGTAGAAAGACACATTCCATCTATGTTAAATTATCAAATCCACATAGATAAAGACAGCATGTTTAATACCCCTTCTGTATTTGCAGTGTATGTTTCTATGTTAACCTTACAGTGGTTAAAAGATTTAGGTGGTGTTAAATTTATTGAAGAAGTAAACAATAAAAAAGCCGCACTTTTATATACAGAAATAGACAGAAATCCTTTGTTTAAAGGAGTTGTTGCCAAAGAAGATAGAAGTACAATGAATGCTACTTTTACGTTAACAGATGAATCTTTAAAAGAAAAATTCGATACCATGTGGGCAGCCGCAGGAATTAGTGGATTAAACGGACACAGAAGTGTTGGTGGCTATAGAGCAAGTATGTACAACGCATTGCCTTTATATAGCGTACAAGCTTTGGTAGATGTAATGCAAGCCTTAGTAAAAAAGGTTTAAAGTTTTAAATTTAATATTCAAAATTTTGAGTATTAATAAACTTTGAACTATAAATTTTAAATTTTGAACATATTTAAGAATGAAAATATTAGCAAACGATGGAATTTCTAAAAGCGGATTAGATGCTTTAGAAAAAGGAGGATTTGAAGTAATTACAGTAAAAGTTGCTCAAAATCAATTAGAAAATTATATTAATGAACACAATATTGATGCAATCTTAGTACGAAGTGCAACTCAAGTAAGACAAGAATTAATAGAAGCATGTCCTAGTTTAAAATTAATTGGTCGTGGTGGCGTTGGTTTAGATAATATTGATGTTGATTATGCAGAAGACAATGGATTGTTGGTAATTAATACACCAGAGGCTTCTTCTAGTTCTGTAGCAGAATTGGTTTTTGCTCATTTATTCGGAATGGTTCGTTTTCTTCATTCTTCTAACAGAGAAATGCCTTTAGAAGGAGATACTCGTTTTAATGCATTGAAAAAAGCCTATTCACAAGGAACGGAATTAAGAGGAAAAACAATTGGTATTATTGGCTTTGGAAGAATAGGACAAGAAGTTGCTAAAATAGCTATTGGTATAGGAATGCATGTCTTAGCAACTGATGACGATGTAAAAAGTGCGCCCATTACATTAGAATTTTTTAATGGACAAAAAGCTGTTTTTACTATTGAAACCATCGATAAACTAGAACTATTAAAAGAAGCAGATTTTATAACCTTACATATACCAGATCAAGAAGATTATATTATTACTGAATCTGAAATTGATACAATGAAAGATGGAGTTGGAATCATAAACACGTCTAGAGGTGGAGTTTTACATGAAGTAGATTTGGTAAAAGCAATAGAACGCGGTAAAGTACAATTTGCGGGTTTAGATGTTTTTGAAACAGAACCAACACCCGCTGTTCAGTTATTAATGAATCCAGAAATTTCTTTAACTCCGCATATTGGTGCAGCAACAAAAGAAGCGCAAGATAGAATAGGATTAGAATTGGCAAAACAGATTATTACTTTGTTAAGGAATTAGTGGTTATTAGTTAGTAGTTAGTAATTAGTAATAAGTAATTAGTAGTAAGTACTTAGTATTAAGTAGAAAGAAAATTCTGTAACTTTTTAAAATTTAAACTTTTGAACCTCTGAACTTTTGAACCCAAATATGATTAAAGAAAACTTATTAAAAATAAAGCAATCCATTCCTGAAAATGTAACCTTAGTTGCAGTTTCTAAAACCAAACCTATTAAAGACTTACAAGAAGCTTATGATGCTGGTCAGCGTATTTTTGGAGAGAATAAAATTCAGGAAATGGTTGATAAATATGATGTTTTACCAAAAGACATTCAATGGCACATGATTGGTCATTTACAGCGTAATAAGGTAAAATATATGGCTCATTTTGTAGATTTAATTCACGGTGTAGACTCTTTAAAAACCTTAAAAGAAATTGACAAACAAGCCAAAAAAAACAATAGAATTATCAAATGTCTTTTACAAGCCAAAATTGCAAAAGAAGAAACTAAGTTTGGCTTGTCTTTTGATGAAATTGAAGCCATTTTAGTATCAGAAGAATTAGCAACTTTAGAAAACATACAAATTGTTGGTTGTATGGGCATGGCAACATTTACAGACAATCAACAACAATTAAAAGAAGAGTTTTTATCATTAAAGAGCTTCTTTAATCAACAAAAATTAAAAGCGATTACTACCAATTGCCAATTTAAAACTTTATCTATGGGAATGAGTGGAGATTTTCTTTTAGCAATTAACAACGGAAGTACAATGGTTAGAGTTGGAAGTGCTATATTTGGTCAAAGAAATTATAATCCTTAAATTTCGCATTAAAGAAAAAGAATTTGTACGCAATTTTAGATATAGAAACTACCGGAGGAAAATTTAACGAAGAAGGCATTACAGAAATTGCCATCTATAAATTTGACGGTCACGATACCATAGACCAGTTTATTAGCTTGGTAAATCCAGAAAAACCAATTCAAGAATTTGTTGTAAGACTTACAGGCATTAATAACAAAATGCTTAAAAATGCACCAAAATTCTATGAAATTGCCAAACGGATAATAGAAATTACTTCCGATTGTATTTTGGTGGCTCATAATACTGCTTTTGATTATAGAATTTTAAGCACAGAATTTGATAGATTGGGTTATGATTTTAACAGAAATACACTCTGCACAGTAGAATTAAGTCAGAAATTAATTTTAGACCAACCTTCTTATAGTTTAGGAAAATTGATAAAATCTTTAGGAATTCCTATGACGGATAGACATAGAGCATCTGGAGACGCCTTAGCAACGGTACAATTATTTAAATTATTATTAGAAAAAGACGTCAACAAAGAAATTTTTCAAAATTCTATAAAATATTTTGACAGAAGACGTCAAAAACAAAAATTAAGAAGTTTAATAGATGAAATACCTGCCATTCAAGGATTGTATTACATCCATGATTCTGATGGTAAAGTAATTTATTTGGGCAAAGGAAAAAATATAAAAGCAGAAATAAATAGACTTTTCTTAAAAGTAACAAAAAGAGCGGTTAAAATTCAAGACAAATCATCTACCATTTCTTTTGATGTTTCTGGAAACGAACTTTTTACACGTTTAAAATATGCCATAGAAATAGAAGCTTTATCTCCAAAATTCAACTTTAGAAAAAAAGAAAAACCTACAATTCTAGATTTTAATAATGATAATTTTTTAATTATTGACAAAGGTCGAGAAGTAGAAGAAAACGCCATTATTTTAATAGAAGATAGTGAGGTTTTTGGTTATGGATATACAAATTTAAATTATCAAGAAAACAGATTAGATATTCTTAAAAAGGTGTTAACTCCAATAAAGAATAAACAAGCTGCAAAAACTATTATAAAAAGATATTTGAACAATTATAAAGTTCAAAAAATCATTAGATTGTAAATGAAAAAAATTACCTTATTAGTCCTACTCGCTTCCAATATTGTTTTTTGTCAATTAGAAAGATCTTCCAAAATGGGTCAAACCACTTTAGACGAATTAAAAATGACTGTTTACCATAGAGATTCTACTGCAACAGCGGTTGTTTTGTATGAACATGCAAATCTTTATATAGATCCTACAAATGATTTTAAAATCAGAACAGATTATTATTACAGAATAAAAATTTTAGACAAGTCAGCTTTTAACTTGGCAGATGTTGCCATTCATTTATTTAAAGAAAAAAAGCTTAAAAACTTAAAAGCAATTACGTATAACCTATCGGAAATAGGTACCATAAAAAGAGATGTTTTATTAGATAAAGATATTTTTACCACACAAGAAAATAAAAATTATAAATCCAAAAAATACACATTACCCAATATAAAAGAAGGCAGTGTTATTGAATATTCCTACAGTATTATCTCTCCTTATTTAACTATAAATGATTGGTATTTTCAATCAGATATTCCAAAAATTAAAAGTGATTTTGACGCAGCCATTTTAGGCAATTATAAATACAATATAAGAACAATTGGCATTGTAAATTTAGATAAGGATGAAGTTTCAATTAATAAAAAATGTGTAGATATTCCTCTAATTGGGGTTGGTGCTTGTGCAATTTATTCTTACGGAATGAATGATGTACCCGCTTTTAAAGAAGAAGATTATATGTTAAGTAAGAAAAACTACTTAATGAGACTTTCTTTTGACCTAAAATCTTATACTAGTTTTAGAGGTGTTGTTAAAAATGTTGCCACCACATGGGACAAAGCAGATAAAAGTATTAAAAACTATTTTTTTAATCACCAAACAAGTAAAAAAAACTACTTTAAAAACAAGTTACCAGATTCTATTCTTAGCACAGAAAACACCTTAGAAAAGGCAAAAAAAGTATTTAGCTTTGTTCAGAATCATTATACTTGGAATGAAAATTATTGGACTAGTGAAGATGCAAAAGTAAAAAATGCTTTTGATGACAAATCTGGCGATGTTGGTGAAATTAATTTATCATTATATAATAGTTTAAAAGCAGCAGAAATTCCGGCAAACTTAGTTGTTTTATCAACCAGAAATAATGGAATTCCAACAAAATTGTATCCCATAATTTTTGATTTTAATTATGTAATTATCAAAACAATAATTGATGGAAAACCTTACTTTTTAGATGCTACAGATAAATTTTTACCTTTCGGACAATTACCTACAAGAACTTTAAATGGAGAAGCAAGGGTTATCGATTTTAACAATGACGGTTATTGGGAAAAGCTTACTCCTAGCGTAGCAACATCAAAAAACACAGTTGCCAGAATGACTTTACAAGAAAACGGAGATTTTACAGGTAATTTAGTACTTACAAAACATGGTTATTTTGCATCTGAACAAAGAGAAAAATTAGCAATTACCACAGAAGAAAATTACTTAGAAGAGTTTGAAAATAAATATTCGAGTATTGAAGTAGAAGATTATAAAAACTCTTCTTTAGAAAACTTAAATTCTCATTTAAAAGAAACCTTTACTATTAAAATAACAGCGGGTGAACAATTAGAAAATAAGATTAAAATACGCCCCATTTTTATTGACCGATTAGAAGAAAATCCTTTTAAACTTAAGGAAAGAAATTATCCAGTAGATTTTGGTTTTTTAACCAATACAAAATACTCTTTAAACCTAGTAATTCCAGAAAATTATTCTTTTACTCAAATTCCAAAAGACTTGGCAATTTCTTTACCAAATAAATCAGGATCATTCATCTTTAAAATAGTAAAGAAAGAGAATAGACTTATTGTATTTGTTCGATTAAACTTGTATAAAAGTATTTTTTCTGCCGATGAATATTTTGCATTAAAAGAATTTTATAAACAAATAATACTTTCGGAAAATTCTTATATAACTATCGAAAAAAAAATGTAAAATTATAACCAATTTTACGCTGAAAACCTAAAATACGTCATTTGGCGTATTTTTTTTTATTATATTTATACGCAAATTTGTTACATAATTACCTTAAATACTCGAAAATGAAAAAATTATTTCTACTTATTTTTTGTATCCTTTTACCCACCTTATTATTTTCTCAAGATGAAAATGAAGAGCAATTTGGTACAGGTTTATTATTCGACGAAGCACTTTATGAAGGCGTGCCACAATCTGTGCCTTTAGTAACAAGAAGTTTTACAAAATTACCAACATCCTTTAGTTTAAAAGCCTATGCTCCAACTCCAGGAAACCAAGGTTCACAAGGTTCTTGTGTTGGTTGGGCAAGTGCATACGGTGCAAGAACTATTGCAAATGCAATTACCAAAAATTGGAAATATAATACTTCAAAAATCAATCAAAACACATTTTCTCCATCCTTTGTTTACAATCAAATTAAAGTAAATAATCAATGTCAGGGTGCATACATAGAAAATGCAATGAAAGTAATGAACAATGGTTCTGCAAAATTAATAGATTTTGCTTACGACTACACAACATGTTTAAAAACACCTTCTAGCTATGTTATTAGCAAAGCAAAAAATCATAAAATTTTAACTTATGAAAGATTGGCTAAATGGAATTTCCCTGTTAATTTGGCCAGTAAAGTAAAAAAAGCAATTGCCAATAAAAACCCTGTAGTTATAGGATTATTCAAATATAATTCACTAAAAATGGATGCTGATAAAGTATGGATACCTAACGGAGGTACACATGGGCACGCAATGGTTGTGGTAGGTTATGATGATAATAAAGCCGGTGGCGCTTTTGAAATTATGAATTCTTGGGGAAGCACTTGGGGTAACAAAGGTTTCTTCTGGATAAAATATACAGACTTTGAAAACTATATAAAAACGGCTTATGTTTTAGTTGATGACAGAAACGACAATGACAAAGAAGACAAAAAGGATAAAGAGGATAAAGAGGATAAAGAAGACATTACAATTCCTTTTGTTTACAATAAATTAGGAGGAGAATTAAACTTAAAACTTAGTGATAATACTGTGATGCCAATTAGTTTAGCTGATGGAGCAACAAGAAATTTTAACATTGTAAAAGCAACAAAAACTACTTATAAAGTTACAAAATCTTATACTTCTGGCACACAATTTAGAATCTATATAAAAAGTAAACAACGTGGTTATGTCTATTTAATTGGTTATGGTTCTTCAGATAAATCTGTCAATAAATTATATCCGTTTAATAATTATAGCGATTTTTTTAATTATTCTAATAGTGAAATTGCTTTGCCAAATGAAGATTATTTTATAGAATTTGATAACAATCCTGGTAGAGACATTTTGTGTGTTTTATACAGTAAAGAAAAATTAAATATTAATGATCTTGTTACTAAAGTTAGCGGCAGTTCTGGAGATTTTGTATCAAATGTAAAAAAAGCTTTATCAGATAAAATATTTAAAGGTTCTGATATCTCATTTAGTAAAGACAAAATTTCATTTAATGCTTCATCTAAAACCAATGCTTCTAAAGTTGTGCCTATTTTTATAGAAGTAAATCATCAATAAAAATATTATGAATATCCTTAGAAAAATATTATTTCTTACGTTTTTAATTAGCTACTCTATTAGTAGCCAAAACAGTAATTATGTTTTTCAAGAAAACTTTGACAATAACAATGGTAATTGGCCCGTTGGCTCAAATGAAAATAGAGTTTTAAGTGTTTATGGTGGTAAATACTATTTTGAACATAAAAGAACAAAAGATTCTTGGAGAGTTACATCATCAGATTTTAATTTAGATACTTCTAAAGATTTTGAAATTGAAACTTCAATCCAGAAAATTTCTGGAGTAGAAAACTCAGGAATTAGTTTTTATTATGATTTTAAGGATTCCGATAATTATAGAGAATTTGGCTATTCTTCTAATGGTTATTTTAGAGTTGCAGAAAATAAAAATAAAAAGTACACAACTTCAAAAGCTTGGACAAAGTCCGACAAAATTAAAACAGGAAATTATGGTATAAACACGCTTAAAATTTCTAGAAAAGGAAATTATATCACCTTCTATATTAATGGGTCTTATGTGTATAGCATGACACACAAAGATTATATTGGTAAAAAAATAGGCGTTGCCATCTATAAAAATCAAAAGATTGCGATAGATTATTTAAAAGTTAAAAATGTTTCTTCTACCAATTTTAACAATAACAATTTAGTGATTTTAAATGAAGATTTTAATGGTAATTCTTCTGAAGAATGGTCTGAAGCCGAAGATGAAAACAGAAAATTTAGACTTGCCAATGGTAAATATTATTTAAATCATAAGAGAAAAGAAAAAGGGTATTTAACACATATTAATAAATATTTTGACAGTTCTAAAGACTTTGAATTAGAAACTAAATTATTTAAAATTTCTGGAGACACAAATTCTCCATATGGAATTTTATGGGGAAAAAAAGGCGATAATTATTTTAACTTTTTAATTACATCCACCGGATTTTATAAAGTAAATAGGATTGTAAATAATAAAATAGAAACTATTTTAAAATGGACAAAAACTGATATTATAAATCAAGGAATTGGTGGAGCAAATACCTTAAAAATTCAGAAAGAAGATAACTATTATAAGTTTTATATCAATAATAAATATGTTACTAAAATTGATTTTGAACCTCTATTTGGTAACGAAATTGGGTATGGAATTTATTATGAACAAGAAATTGCCGTAGATTATTTAAAAATTAATAGTTCTATACAAAACAATAAAAAAACTGTTGTAACTAATAAAACACTTTCTCTGCCCCTTTACGATAGTTTTTCTACCAACAATAACGGTTGGCAAACAGAAAATTCAGATGATTATTCTGTGGCTTTAAATGGCGGAAAATTAATTATAGAAAGAAAGAAAAAAGGAGGCATCTTTATTAGCAGAAATGTAGCTATTAATACTAGTAAAGATTTTATAATAGAAACAAGTATTAGTGAAGTTAAAAATTCTATAAGTGGCTTGTATGGTATTACATTTGGTAGAAAAAATTCTGCAAATGAATATTCATTTTTAATCTCTGGAAGTAGTTATTTATATCGAAAATTTGTAGAAAATAAGTATACTAAAATTATCCCTTTTACAGAATCAACAGCTATAAAAACAGGAAAAAACGGAATTAACATCATAAAAATAGTAAAATCTGGAAACTTACTTCGTTTTTACATCAACAATCAATATGTAAATGAAACCGCATTTGAGCCATTTTTTGGTGATAAATTTGGGTATACATTGTATTATGATAAAAAAATTGCTGTAGATTATTTAAATATAAAATACCAAACATCAAGTTTTAATAATCCACCAATTGTGGCTATTACAGAACCTAATGTAGACGAAAAAAGAGGATTTAAAATTGTTAAAACTAAAAGAATATTTGTACGAGGAAAAGCCACAGATTCAGATGGAATCTATGAAATTACCATAAATGGCATAGAGGCAAATGTAAAAGAAGATGGAACTTTTACAGCTCAAGTACCTTTAAAATATGGTAAAAACGATTTAATTGTGAAGGCTACAGATTTAAAGCAAGCATCTTCAACAAAATCATTTACCATAAAACGTAATTCTCCAGAAATTATTACCAATAATACAGATAAAGAAGAAGTAATAGACATTGGATTTGGAAAATATTATGCACTTATTATTGGGGTTAGCACCTATAATGATAAAAACATAGTAGATTTAAAAGGAGAGCCCACAAAAGATGCACAAGCACTTGCAGACCTTTTAACGAGTAAATATAGTTTTTCTAGAGAAAACGTAAAAGTGCTTAAAAACCCCACTGAAAACCAGATTATAAGGGAGTTTTTTCAGCTAAAAAATAAAGTTGGTAAAAATGACAATGTAGTTATTTTCTACGCTGGTCATGGAAATTATGATCAAACAAGCGAAAAAGGATATTGGATGCCTGCAGATGCACAAATGGAGTTTGAAGGAAATGTAATTTTAAATACCAGTATTGTTTCTTATATAAAATCTATCAACTCTAAACACACATTATTAATTGCTGATGCTTGTTTTAGTGGTAGTATTTTATCTACAAACAGATCTTACAGCAAAGCTTCTGATGCCGTTAAAACTAAATATTCTTTACCAAGCAGAAGAGCAATTACAAGTGGTACACTTACAACAGTACCTAATAAAAGTGTATTTATGAAATACTTATTAAAGAGACTTACTCAAAATACAGATCCATATCTTTCTGCTGGTAAATTATTTAATATGATAGAAGACCCGGTAATTAACAATACTTCCGGAGAAAACAAACCACAATATGCACCTATTAATAGAACTGGTGATGAAGGTGGTGATTTTATTTTCATAAAAAAACAATAAGTTCTCTAACCTAATTTTTTATTTTAACTCTAAATACATTTTGTATTTAGAGTTTTTAGTTTTAAAAAAATGATGTAAAATTAACCCTATTTAATAGAACAATATAATTGTTTATCAATATCTAAAATTGTGGTATTTAAGTAATAAATTCAATTCTGTTATTAGTATTTTTGTGGAGGTTTTTTTATTGCTTTAAAAAACCTTTTACATTAAAAAAAAATATGAAATTAAGAATTACTATGACTATCCTATTTTTTATAGGTCTAAAGTCAATTGCGCAAATTAAATTTGAAAAAGGATATATCATTAATAACAATGATGAAAAAATAGAATGCCTAATAAAAAATGAAGATTGGCTTCACAATCCTACAAACTTCACGTATAAAATAAATAATAATTCACATGAAATTGAAGGAAATTTAAAAAATACTAAAGAGTTTGGTGTACATGAAATTAGTAAATATGTAAGATTTAAAGTGAATATAGATAAGTCTGTAACAAACGTAAATCAATTGAGTAATACAAGAATGTATGATTTTGTTATAGAAACCTTATTCCTAAAAGTTTTGGTAGAAGGAAAAGCCAACTTATATGGTTTGCAAGAAGGAAATCTAGCCAAATACTTTTATAAAAAAGAAAACACTACAATTAAACAATTAGAATATAAAGAATATTTAAACTCAAATAATTATCTAGCCAAAAATAAAAATTACTTAACACAATTAAGAATAGATGTTTTATGTGATAAAGTAGATTATAAAAATGTACTTTATAAAAAAAACAGTCTAGTTAAATATTTTATAACATATAATAATTGTAATAATAGTCTAACTAAAGATTACACAAAATTAAACAATATAAATAAATTTAATTTGAATTTTAAATTAGGAATAGGAAACACTATAATAAAACCATCAAATATTACTTATGGTTATACTAATATAGAAAGTAGCGGAATAAATATTAGAGCTGGCATTGAAGCAGAATATATTTTTTCATTTAATAAAAACAAATGGTCTTTATTTATAGAACCAACCTATCAAACTTATAGCGGAGATATTAAAGGTTCTCAATCTGGAGAAATTGATTATAACTCAATAGAATTACCTTTTGGTGTTAAACATTATATGTTTTTAAATGACAACTCTAAACTATTTATAAGTGGCGCCTATGTTATAGATTTTACAATGAATTCTAAAATTGATTTTAAAAATATTGGAGATTTAGAAATAAAATCAGGCCCAAGTACTCAAATTGGTTTTGGTTATAATTACGATAACAAATACACTATTGAAGCAAGATATAATACAGGTAGAGATATAACACTAGGCTATTCTTATTGGGAAACTAAATACAGTTCTTTTTCTATTGTTTTAGGATACAATTTTTTATAAAAGAAATTAAATCCTTTATTCTAATTTATAATTATTATTTTAGCTTTCAATATATGGATCAAGAGCTCTTAATTTTACAATTTCAACAGAAAAACGTTCAAGCGTATGAAAAACTATACAATATGTATTGTAATAGTATTTCTGGCGTTGTAAATACTATTGTAAAAAATGATGAAGTTGCTCAAGAAATTACCCAAGATGTATTTATAAAAGCTTGGAATAAATCTGAAACCTACTCTGCTAAAAAAGGTAGGTTTTTTACGTGGATTTTAAATATAGCAAGAAATGCAGCTATTGATTATACACGGTCTAAAAAATTTAAACAGTCTAAGCAAAACCTTAATGCCGATTTTTTCGTAGATATAATAGAGAGTAATGATTCTTTAGAAACTGCTACAGAAACTATTGGTTTAAAAGAATTTGTAACCAAATTAGGAGACAAATGTAAAGCAGTAATTGAGTTATTATATTTTAAAGGGTTTACGCAAAAGGAAGCATCAGAAGAATTAGAAATGCCAATTGGTACTATAAAAACAAGAAATAGAAATTGTATAGGCGAATTACGTACTATGCTAGGAGTTTAATAAATGGATATAAAAGAATACATAGCATCCGGAATTTTAGAACTGTACGTTGCAGGCTCGCTTTCTGAAAAAGAAAATGAGGAAATCTATGCTAAAATTCAAGAATATCCTGTGTTGTTAACTGAAGTAAAATCCATTGAAAAGGCAATTGTAAAACTTACGGCTGCCGCTAAAAAAGATAGTGAATACTCTTTTTCTGAGATAAAAAATCAGCTAAAAGTTGATGAAACAAAAGTAATTTCTATTTCCACTCAAAAAAATAACTGGTTGCAATATGCTGGTTGGGCAGCTTCATTGGTTATTGGTAGTATGTTAATTTGGTCTGTTGTACAAAACAATAAATTAAAAGAACAGATTGCTACAGATAAAAAACAATTAGAAGAACAAATTGATAAGGCTTCTAACAGCTTGGCAGATGCAGAAAAATTAATAACCATTTTTAGAGATAAAGATATTATTTCTGTGCCTTTGACAGGACAAAAAGTTTCTCCAAATTCTTATGCAAAAGTTTATTGGGATAAAAAAACCAACAGTATTTATCTAGATGCCAAAGGTTTACCAGACCCTCCTAAAGGAAAAGTATATCAAGTTTGGTCTTTAAAACTTAATCCGTTAACACCAACAAGTTTAGGAACCATAGACACCTTTACAGCAGATACCAACAAAATTTTTACTATTGACAATGCCAATCAATCAGAAGCATTTGGTATAACTTTAGAACCCGCAGGTGGAAGTGAATCTCCTACTTTAGAGCAATTATATACCTTAGGAGCTGTTGATTCTTAGCTATTTATAAAAAAATTTATTGTACTTTAACTTCATATTTTTACATTCACTTAATTCGTAAAATTTTATGACTTTAAATACGTACAAATTTGTCTTTTCTGTTCAAATTTCTCATTCCTATTTTTATAATAACGAAGCAATTCCTGTGCAATTTATTCCGAATAAAATAACGCAGAATATTTTTATTAAATTTGGTTTTGTCATACAAAAAACCCCAACAGGATTTAACTTGTATTCTAATACTACAGAAACTTTAGAAGCTTTGTTAACGTATATTGCAACTACAACAGAAGTAAAATCCTTTGAATTTAATCTTACAACCTCAGATTCTTTTTTTCCTACCTATACAGCTGATTTTCCAATAGAGAATATAGGCATGTTAACCTATACAACATCCGCTAATAATAATGCATTACAAGCTAGGCATATAGCACAATCTGACTTCAATAACTTTGGTGAATTGACCATACATTTTAAAGATTTTTTAAAATATTTTGAAGATAATTCTCCTGTTAATTATAAAATTTCTTTGGAAGCAAGATTAATACAATGGCAATATTACCTAATTAGTGAACAGACTTTAGATCTTTCTGAAATTTATATAAAAACCAATTCTAATATTCAATTTCACAAAACTGAGCGTCGTATTTTAAATAATAAAAGCGCTATTGTATTCTCTAGCAACACTTTAATTCCTTTACGAAATTTTAATGAGCATAAATTTGATTTGTATATTAATGAGAAAAAAATAATAGATGGATTGCCAATACCAAATGCCAATAAGGTAGATGTTGTTCTTAATAATGGAGAAAAAACAATTATTTCTGAGATGTATCTTTATCTTTAAGTTGTTTTTATTTGAATTTTTATACACATAAAAAATGCCCTCTGCACTATTGCAAAAGGCACTTTCTTCCAACTAAAATTAACCAAACTAATTCTTATCTTTTTTTTGACATATTTTAAAAATTATAACTTATGGTTGCTTTGGCAAAAAAAGGTGTTCCGGGTGTAAAATGAATTTCTTCTACAGCATTCACTTCATTTTGTAATCTAGATTCTGTGGCAAACTGAGTTTCATTCCAAGCTACATCAAAAATATTTTCTACTGCAATTCCAAAAGTAATGTCTTTCATTTTATAGTTGATATTAAAATCACTTACAAAATAACCATCTGCAATTATAGAATTGTCTTCATTTGCGGGTCTGTCATCAATAAAACGATAGCGAATTCCTCCAGAAAAATTTCCTAAATTATTAAATGATAAACCTCCTGCCAATGTAAATTTTGGTGCTAACGGAATGTAATCTTCTCCAGATACATTTTCTAAACTTCTAGCCTTTGTTAAGGTTGCATCTGTATCTAAATACAACCAATCTGTAAATTGATATCTTATTCCTACATCTAGACCAAATCGTTCAGATTTACCAGAAGGTTCTACAATACCAGCATCACCAACATATACAAATTCTTCTTCAGATAATAAATACCAAGCAGCTGTGTTCAGAACTAAATTGGGAAATGGTTTCCAAATATTTCCAAAATCTACTCCATAAGCTCTTGGCAAAACTTTATCAGCATTTTGTTGTAAAACAACTCTTGTGTCATTAGAGTGAAACCCAATTCCCGATTTTAAAAACCATTGTAAATTATCATTTTGACTATATAAAAAATTTAATTTAGGATTTACAATTGCCTTTGTTTTTGTTAAGGTTTCATAGGTTGTGTTTAAAGCATCGTTGTATAAAAATTTAAAATAATCTACTCTTAAAGCGGGTGCTATTTTAAATTTTCCTATTTCAAATTCAGAATTAAAAAAAGCATACATATTTGTTTGTTTTACATTTCCTAACTGAATACTATTTAGAACCTCACTCCTATTTTTTGTGTGCGATAATTCATTATCATTAATTAAATCATATCGTAAACCTACTCCTTTTGTAAATTTTGCCTCAATATTACCGTATTTTTTTTGGTTGATAATTTTAGCATTCATTCCAAAAACATCTCTATTTTCAAATTGTTTTATTTGATCTCCGTTTACAGCATCATCTAAAAAGAAAGTAAAATTAGAATACAACTCAAAATTATACTTTGAGTAAAAAACATTTGTTTTTAAAAGTGATTCATTGGCTAATGTTTTGTTTAATTGTACATTTAAATTGGTTCTAGAAGTAAATCCGCCTTCGGTATCATCAATAGTACCAAAACGAGTAATATTTCCATTTTTTACTTCTCTTTCTGGAATTTGCCCAGAAGCATCCCAACTACTTGTAAAATGAGAAGCAGTAAAAGTTACTCTTTCTTTCCCGTTTAAAAATGTGCTATACTTTCCAAAAATATTTAATCGATTAAAATTTTGTGGAGATTCAAAAGCACCATCGGTTGCAATATATTCTAAAGCAACGTATGCATTTTCATTCTTTTTATTTTCTAATAAATTAAACATTCCTAAAGTTCTCATAGAATTAAAATCTCCAAAACCTACAGATATTGTGTTCTTATGAATGGCTGTTTTTGTTGAAAAATCTACATAACCAGCGGTATTAAAATCACCCTGATTGGCATTATAAGGACCTTTGCCAAAATCTATTTTTTGAATGGTTTCTGGAATCACAAAATGCAAATCACTATAACCTTGACCGTGTGCGTGAGAAACCATATTTATTGGCATTCCGTCTACAGATAATGCAATATCTGTTCCATGATCAATATCAAAACCACGTAAAAAAATCTGTTCTGCTTTTCCGCCTCCAGCGTGTTGCCCAATAAATAAACCAGGTACTTTTCTTAGTATTTCTTGAGAGTTGTTTACAGGATTTACTTTTAAATCTACCTTAGAAATAGTTTGCATGGCATTTATTTCTTGGCGTAAAACCAATTCTTCTAACTGAAATATTTTAGTTTCCAAAACTATTGTAATTCCATTTTTTATGTTTTGCTCCTGTAGTATGAATTCTTTCTTTGCATATCCCAAAATACTAAGTTGAATACGATGATTTATAGCTACTTTTTCTAGTGCAAAATTTCCGTTTTCATCAGTATGCGTGTGTACATTATTATTGGTATTTATTACATAAACATTCTCTAAAGGCTCATTAAATTCATTAAACACACGTCCTTTTATTTGTTGGCCAAAAGTTTGTATACTTAGTGTAATCACAAAAAATAGTAGTAATTGTACTTTCATTTTATTATTTTTTTGGCGAATTTAAATATTTATTATCATTTTTTCAGTTAAAGGTCCTAATTCATATACAGCAGTTAGTAATTCTTTTTTCAGCATATTTGCTTCTTTAAATTTACCATTCGCCTTTAATATTTGTGCCGTATGAAGCAGTGCTTCTGGCTCAAAAGTTTTGTTTATTACATACTTTTTTGCTACTTCTAATGCCTTTTCTTTTTGTCCGTTTTTAAATAAAGACCAAGCCAATAAGTCATAAGATTGTGCTGTGGGTCTTTCAGAAACTTCTTGTTGTGCAATTTCTAATGCTTTTTGTTTTTTTGAATCATCATCAGCAAATAATAAAACATTGTATTTATGATACATTACGCCATATTTTTTATCATCCACTTTTGATAAATATTTATTAATATAATTTTCTTTTTCTACAATTTTCCCCATGTAATCTGCAATTTCGGCTTGAAGTAAATGATAATCTGGCGATGTATTTTCTTGCGTAATTGTTTCTAAAATACGCATTGCTTCTGTAGGATTTCTTTCATAAGAATACACAATCCAAGCAATTCCTTTTTTTGCATAGCTGTTATTTTTATCTAATTCTAATGCTTTTAAATAAGCATTATAAGAATCTTTTATGTTACCTGCATGACCATAATAATCTGCTAAATTTGTATAATTCCATTGCATTAAATACGTATTATTAGAAGCAGTTGCAATTTTTAAAGAAGCTTCTAAATATGTAATTGCCTTGTCTAAATCACCAATATGATCGTTGTATTTAGAAAGTCTTATTAAATAATTGAAATCTTTAAAATTTTTAACTTTAGATAAATAAGCCGTTACTTGGTCTAAGTGTCCTAATTCTAAATAGACATCTACCAACATTAAATGTGTTTGCGTTAATCCTTGCCCATTTTTCTCTGCTTTTTTTAGCAAACTTAATGCTTCTTTAAAACGGTGTTGAGAAATATAATTTCTTGCCAAAGCTCTTAAATAAGCAGCATTGTTATAATTTGTTTTTTGATTGGTAATTATTAGGTTTTGTTCTGCTTTTTTTAATTCATCAATATTCCCTGTAATTTTAAAGATTGATGCATTTGCAGAAGCTAATTTTGCATTGTAAGGATATTGATTTGGAGTATTGGTTAATTTCTTACTCCAAAAATTATATTCTTCTGTGGCTGTTTTTAAAGCCATATTTTCATCAACAGTTAAAAATGAATTGTAATCTTTAGTATTGGTAATGTTTTTATTTGATTTAGTGTTGCAACTTGTTGCCATTGAAAAAGTTACAAACAATAAAAATAGTTGGATATATTTCATGATGTATATTTTTTAGTTAGTTAAAAAAAAACTGGCTGTATCCCCCTAAAATACAGACCAGTTTTAACGGCACTCTACCATGGAGAGGCCAAATATGGAAATGATGTTAAAAATGCTTTGTCATTTGAATCTACATGATCATCTGATAAATTTGAGTTTTCAGTAAAATCTTCTCCTCCAAAAATTAATAGTAATTCTACTGTAATTACATCATCAGACAAAGCTCTTCCTGTTAAAACGTTGGTACCGTCATAAAAGGTTGTGGTGCCATCTAATGAAACATTTAAAACATCTGTAGCTAATAAACCTGTAAAAGTTGCAGCATCTAATCCTAATGCATTTTTATCACCAGGATTGCCATAAGCCGGACTTAAACCTTCTAAATTTGCTTGAAACATTGCCTGAAACATTGCGCCTTGTTGAGAAGGAGTTGAAACATTAAATGCATCTTTACTAGCGGCAGAAACAAATACAGTATTTACTGCTGGTCTTCCCATTTGATCTTGTTGTGCATACGTGCCCGAAAATTCTTTTTCTATTACAATGTTTGTTGAAGTGTCATCATCACTACAACTTGTAAAAGCGAACGATGTAAAAACTATAAGAGTTGCGTATATTATTTTATTTAATTTCATGATATATTATTTTAGTTGATAGTAATTATTGTTTTCTTTTTGCTTCTACCCAAGTATTAATTGTACCAGAGCCACCAATCATAGATTTTGGCACTTCAACTACAATAGAAAGTACATTTGAACCTGCAAACGTGTCTGAACCCGGATTATTAAAACCAGATGCATTTCCTGCTAATATTGCACCATATTGCGCAAAATCCATAAAGAAAGGATCATCTCTTGGTCCTGCAAAAAATTTCATTCCTTCATTGGTTGCAATAACTGCTTCTGTGCCATAGGCTGTAATTGCAACTTCAGATTTTGTTGCGCCTTCAAATACAGTACTATTTAATCCTGTTGTAGCTGGTTCATAAGGACCAAAAAAATGCATTTTACCATTTTTAGGAATTGCCTGGATTACTAAATTTTCAAAATTGTCATTGTCGGTATCTATGTTAAACTCTATCATAACATTGCCATCAAAACTTGCAGTAGCTGTTGCTGTAGGACTTAATAATCCTTGTACATTAGCTACAAATACTAAATTGTTTGTATCTTCTGCTTGAAAAGCATAGAAATCGGTAACATCTGCTGTTGTACCTTTTGTTGCAGGAGCATCTATATGATCTGCTGCAATTGCCATAAAACCTATAATCGCTACAAAAATGGTTCCTAATAAAATTTTACTTTTTTTCATTGTGTGAGTTTTTAGTTAATATTTAATTGATTCTCACTTATATTTACGAGAAAAAGATTGTTACGGTTTTTAAAAAAGTAAAATTTATTTATTATTTTTATCAAAACCCTTATAAACAAAGAGAAAAACAACATAAAAAAAATTAATACTCAGTAAATATTTGTACTATTGTATAGCAAAAAACACCCATTTTGAGTAATACTGAAAAAAAATCGACCTGGAAACATAGGCTTCATGAAATTATTTATGAAGCAGATACTAGAGAAGGCAAATTATTTGATGTTATTCTGTTAGTTGCTATTTTGGCTAGTATTCTTTTGGTAATGTTAGAAAGCATTGTAAGTTTTGATGATAAATACCATCAATTTTTAAACATTTCTGAATGGATAATCACCATACTTTTTTCAATTGAATATATTTTAAGAATTATTTCTATTCATAAACCCTATAAATATATTTTTAGCTTTTATGGTATCATAGATTTACTTTCTACTTTGCCAAAATATCTATCTCTTATTTTTATTGGTTCTCATCATTTGGCAGCATTAAGAGCTTTGCGTTTACTAAGAGTTTTTAGAATTTTAAAACTGGCAAGATATATTGGTGCTTCTGATAGATTATTATTAGCTTTAAGGTCTAGTAGAGCAAAAATAGCTGTTTTTCTATTTTTTGTGATTATCGTTTGCATTATTTTGGGTACTGTTATGTATATGATTGAAGGTGAAGAAAATGGATTTACAAATATTCCTGTAAGTGTTTATTGGGCCATTGTAACAATGACAACAGTGGGTTATGGAGACATTGCCCCTCATACACCATTGGGCCAATTAATAGCAAGTCTTATTATGATTTTAGGTTATGCCATTATTGCAATTCCTACAGGAATTGTTAGCTCAGAAATGACAAAAACTATAAAAGAAGTAGACACCAATACGCAAGCTTGCCCTACGTGTTTAAAAGATAATCATAAAAAAGGTGCCATTTTTTGCTACAATTGTGGCAATACTTTAAACTAATTTAATGAAGAATAACAATTACCTAATTACCATTGTTGGACCAACAGCAATAGGTAAAACTGCTTTAAGTATTGCATTGGCAAACCATTTTAAAACAGCTATTATTTCCTGCGATTCTCGTCAGTTCTACAAAGAAATGACCATTGGTACAGCCGTGCCAGATGAAGATGAATTAGCTGCTGCAAAACATCATTTTATACAAAATAGAAGTATTTTTGATGACTATAATGTGGGTGATTTTGAAAGAGATACACTAAAAAAACTAGACAACTTGTTTCAAGAAAACCCCATTCAAATAATGGTTGGCGGAAGCGGTTTGTATGTAGATGCTGTATTAAAAGGCTTAGACTATTTTCCACAAGTGGATGAAAAAATTAGAACAAACCTAACAAACCAACTTAAAGTAGAAGGCATAGAATCTCTTCAAAATCAATTAAAAGAATTAGATTTAGAAACCTTTAACACCATAGCTATTGATAATCCGCATAGAGTAATTAGAGCTTTAGAAATCTGTATTGGAAGCGGAACGCCCTATTCAACTTTTAAAAATAAACCCAAAAAACCACGTAATTTTACCTCCATAAAAATTGGTTTAACCGCAGATAGAGAAATTATTTACAACAGAATAAATGAACGTGTAAATATTATGATGGAAAACGGTTTGTTAGAAGAAGCTAAAAAGTTACATCAACATAAAGAACTAAACGCTTTAAAAACTGTGGGTTATAGAGAATTATTTTCTTATTTTGAAGGAGAATTCACCAAAGAATTTGCTATTTCTGAAATTAAAAAAAATACAAGACGATTTGCAAAAAGACAAGGAACTTGGTTTAGAAAAGATGAAACAATAACATGGTTTGATTACAAAACGAATGTGAATGAAATTATAAAAACTATTGAAACAATAGTGCAAAACAATGAAAGATAAGTTTATAAACTTTAACTTTTTTTTTAATCCACTTATTTGCCTAAATCACTCTCTTTTATATCTTTGTCGCACTAAAACAAAAACATGAAATCAAAAATTATATTTATTGGTATTGCATTATTAAGTACAATAACATTTGCACAAACAAAAGTGGGTACAATAGACAGCGATTATATTATTTCTATAATGCCAGAAGCTAAAATTGTTCTAAAAAGATCAGAAAATTACGGAGCAAAATTAGATTCATCCTTTACTCTAAAAATTAAAAAATTTCAAGAAGAAGTAGAAGTTTATAAAAAAGAAGAAAAAACCTTAGGAGATTTGGCTAAAAAAGGTAGAATTAAAGAACTTTCTGAAATGGAAGCGGACATTAAAAAATACCAACAAAATGGTAATCAATTAATGCAACTAAAACAAGATGAATTAATGCGCCCGTTGTATAAAAAATTAAGTGATGTTATTAAAGAAGTATCAGAATCTAATAACTATACACAAATATTAACCATCACAGGAAATCAGTTTGCTTATATTGATGAG
Organism: Polaribacter sp.; assembly: GCF_051251875.1. Lineage (GTDB taxonomy): Bacteria > Bacteroidota > Bacteroidia > Flavobacteriales > Flavobacteriaceae > Polaribacter. The sequence continues at coordinate 96,512 of NZ_JBPOGL010000002.1, read as the reverse complement.
AAATTTGATATTACAGAGTTGGTTATCAAAAAATTAGGAATTGTTATTCCTACTGAAAAAAAATAATACGTAAATTTATGCTCACAAACAAAGCCTCGCAAAATTGCGAGGCTTTGTTTGTTTATAAAAATATGTTATTCTAAAATACCACTAAACTTGAAAGGATTCTAAATTAAAAGCTTCGCTTATTTCTTTATAGACAATTTTTCCATTTACAATATTCAAGCCTTTTTCAAGAGTTTCATCTCTGTCACATGCTTTTTCCCAGCCTAAATCTGCTAATTTTATTACATAAGGTAAGGTAACATTTGTTAAAGCCATTGTAGAAGTGTAAGGTACTGCGCCTGGCATATTTGCCACACAATAATGAACAATATCATCAATAATATAGGTAGGACTTTCATGTGTAGTAGCTTTTGTTGTTTCAAAACATCCACCTTGATCTACGGCAACATCAACAACAACTGTTCCTGGTCTCATTTCTTTTAACATATCTCTAGTGATTAATTTAGGTGCTTTTGCCCCTTTTAACAAAACACCTCCAATAATTAAATCGTGAGTTTTAATATGTTTTCTAATACTATATTCGTTAGAAAATTCAGTAACAACATGATTTGGCAACACGTCATTTACATATCGTAATTGCTTCATGTTTACATCCATTATGGTAACATGAGCGCCCAAACCAGCAGCCATTTTTGCAGCTTGAACACCTACAACTCCAGCACCTAAAATTAAAACTTTACCAGGCGCAACTCCAGGAACACCACCAAGAAGAATTCCTCTACCCTTAATTGGTTTTTCTAAATATTTTGCTCCTTGCTGAATTGCCATTCTTCCTGCAACTTCAGACATTGGTGTTAATAAAGGCAAAGTTCCGTCTTTGTCTTCTACGGTTTCATAAGCAATACAAACAGATTTACTCTCAATCATTGCTTTTGTTAAAGGCTCACTAGAAGCAAAATGAAAATAGGTAAAAACAACTTGATTTGGTGTAATTAATTTATATTCTTCTTCTATAGGTTCTTTTACCTTTACAATAAGTTCACTAGCTGCATAAACCTCAGCTATCGTTTCTAAAATTGTTGCACCTACTTCTTGGTAATCGGCATCAAAAAAACCACTTCCTTCTCCTGCAGTAGCTTGCACATAAACAGTATGATTTCTTTTTGTTAATTCAAATACACCAGCAGGTGTCATACCTACTCTATTCTCATTGTTTTTGATTTCTTTAGGAACTCCAATTTTCATTTTTTCAATTTTAAAGTTTATGGCCATAAATTTACATTGATTTAATGGCTCCTTAAACAAAAAATAATGAATGTTTAATTTTTATGATTAACATAAAATGCAAGGCAATAATTGATGAATAAAAAAAATAAACGATTCTGTTTTTATTATTGGTAAAAACTAATTAAAATCTATACATAAATTATAATAATTGAATTATAATTTGCGCATTTAAATGCCGATTTAAGCACTTTTTCACCAATAACCAGATATTTTATTGATAAACTTAAAAAAGATAGATAGTTATTTTTTAAATAACTACAATCCTTACTTTTTTCTTTTTTAAACGAGAATTGTTTAATTTCTCTATCAATGTTGCTGTTAAGGTTGATGGAACAGCCACAAAAGCACAATCTTGTTTCAACTCTATTGCACCCAATTGTTCTTTGCTTAATTTTCCTTGTTTTATAAACAAACCAGCTATATCTCCTTTAGAAATTTTATCTTTTCTACCTCCTGATATAAATAAAGTTTCCCAAAAAACAGGCTTTCTTTCTGCTTGCTTAGAAATATCTTGAACATCAGCATTTTTAATAAAATCTGGTAAACGTTCGTCTTTCCATTTTAAAACAAACGCAGTTCCTTCCGCAGAAACTCTTGCCGTACGACCGTTTCTATGTGTAAATTCTTCTACGGCTTGTGGTAATTCATAATGAATTATAAAACTCATTTCTGGCACATCAATACCTCTAGCTGCTAAATCTGTAGCTATTAATAATTGATTGGTCCCGTTTCTAAATTTAATTAAAGAACGTTCTCTGTCTTTTTGTTCCATTCCACCACTAAAACAACCGTGTTTAATGTTCTTACTTTCTAAAAATGAACTTACATTATTGATAGAATCTTTTAAATTACAAAAAACAATTCCTTGTTTATTTCCTAAATAATTTAACAAATGTAATAAGGTATTTAATTTATTTTTTGCTGGAGAAACTACTGTTTTTATTTGTAATTTAGAAGTTGTTGCTTTTAAATAATTAACCGTATTTGGCTTATTTAAACCTACAAAATCAGGAATCTCAACTCCTTGTGTTGCAGACGTTAATATACGCTTATTTAAAGCAGATAATTGATTTATAATATTACGCATTTCATACTCAAAACCTACCTCTAAAGACTTATCAAATTCATCTAAAATTAAGGTTTTAATATGGTCTTTAGAAAAACGTTCATTTGCAAAATGATCTGAAATTCTACCAGGTGTTCCTATTAAAATTGCTGGAATATGCTTTAATTCTATCTTATCCTTAGACATTGGTCTACCTCCATAGACGGCATTTACTTTAAAACCAGAACCCATAGAACGAATTACTTGTTCTATTTGAATTGCCAATTCTCTTGAAGGTACTAAAATTAAAGCTTGAACTTCTTCTAAGCTCGGATCTAAAAATTCTAATAATGGCAAAGAAAAAGCCAAGGTTTTTCCTGTTCCTGTTGGCGAAAGTAATATGACATTATCATTTTTATGAATTGTAGCAATTGCTTCTTTTTGCATCTGATTTAACGCTACAATCTGCAATTTTGCTAATATATCTTCTTGAGTTTTTATAATATTTGCCATCGTTATTTCTTTTTCTTCTTTTTAATTACTACTGATTTAGTTTTTGCACTAGCTGTTTGAGCTAAATAATTTGCGATAACTTTATCTACCAACTCTTCTTTTGTTAAATGATGAAAAATGGTTTTTATCTCCCCTTTTAAATCTTCTGAAATTGCACGATTTGGTTTTGTTTTAAATACTTTTTTGGCCCACAAAATGGTATTATTATCTTCAATACTTTGTGCATCTGCTTTTTTATATTCAGTAAAAACCAATCCTAAATCTTCTTCAAATTCAGGTATTTCTTCTACTTCTTCTGGTTGTATTACACTTAAAGAAAGTCCCGTTGCTCCTGCCCTAGCTGTTCGTCCGCTTCTATGAACATACGTATCATATCTATCTGGTAAATGATAATTTACTACATAAGAAATTTCTTTCACATCAATACCTCTAGCTGCCAAATCTGTTGCTACTAAAATATCGATATTACCTTCTCTAAATTGTCCCATTACTCGGTCACGAATTCCTTGGGATAAACTACCATGCAAAGCGCCAGAAGAGAATTTATTAATGGCTAAATTTTTAGCCAATTTATTAACGGCTGCTTTTGTTTTACAGAAAATAATTCCGCGTTCTCCTTCTTTTGTCGATAAAAAATGCATTAAAACATTTAGTTTTTCTATCGGTTCTACTACTACATATTGATGATCAATCCCTTTATGCCCAACAGAATCCATATCTGTTTCTATATGTTCTACATGTTTAGACATATAGTTTTGTATCAATTGCTTGATGGTTCCAGGCATCGTTGCTGTAAACAACAAGGTTCTTCTCACATTCGGAATTTCTTTTATAATCGCATCAACTTCTTCCTTTAAAGCACTCACCATTTCATCAGCTTCATCTAAAACAAAATAGTTTATTTTAGTAATATCAATAGCTTCTCGTTTCATTAAATCTACCAAACGACCTGGTGTAGCCACCACAATATTTGGATGCTTTTTAATGGCTTCAATCTGTGGTTTTATTGGGATTCCTCCACAAATAGAAACAATCTTTTCTATTTGTTCCTCAGGAGAAAAAGAAACTAAATTGTCATAAATTTGGTGTCCTAATTCTCTTGTAGGTGCTAAAATTAAAACTTGTATGTGAGTTTCATCAGCTTTAATTTTTTGTAATAAAGGCAACCCGAAAGCAGCTGTTTTTCCTGTCCCTGTTTTTGCCAAAACCACCATATCTTTCTTTTTATGTAGGATAAAAGGAATGGTTTTTTCTTGAACTGCGGTAGGAACGGTAATTTCTAATTTTGCTAAACGTGCTTCTAATTCTTTATGAATTCCTAAAGATGAAAAGGTTTTTGACATTAAATATATTTTTTGCAAAGGTAGCAATAAGGTTCTAGTTTATTAAAGAAATAATGGTTCATGAATTTAAAATGTTTTTTTAAGAATATCGTCAGGATTATATCACAAATAATGGTAAAATAGCTTTCTTGAATCTGTATCTTTGTACTTTAAAATAATAGGAAAATCTTTTGAAACAAATAAAAGCATACCTAGAACAAATAGCTTCCATATCTGATAAAGATTGGGATTTTTTTACGTCTAAATTGCAGCCTCGCATAATTAAAAAAAAAGCTATTTTCTTAAAACTAAATGAAATAGAAAATCATATTTCTTTTATAGAATCTGGCGTGGTGCGTTTGTATATTCCTAAAGAAAATCCGGAAAAAGAAATCACCTTTGGTTTTAGCTTTAAAGACCAATTTATAAGTGCATACGATTCTTTTTTAACCAGAAAACCTTCTGCTTACGAACTACAAGCACTTACAGAAACAACTATTTTAAGCATTTCTTATACAGATTTACAAGAAATTTATAGAACCACCCAAATTGGTAATTTAATTGGTAGATTAACTGCAGAACGTTTGTTTTTAATAAAATCTAGTAGAGAACAAAACTTACTAAACCTTACTGCAGAAGAACGCTACCTTAAATTATTTAAAGAACGACCAGAGGTTTTAAAAGAAATTCCATTAAAATATATTAGTTCGTACATTGGCGTAACTGCACAAGCTTTAAGTAGAATTAGAAAACGCATCGTTTAAAAAACTTCCTACTATTTTTTTTGTAAAACATTTCCCGCCACGGCGGAAACAAAAATAAAAGATTTTATTTCATTTTTTTATTGATTTAGGTTCATTGTTTCCCTTAAAACAGCTAACTATCTTTGTAAAAAATATAAGTATGGCAGTAGTTATTTTTATTATAGTACTTTGGTATGGAGGTTTGTTTTTTCAATCTTTCTTTTTACATCGATATGCAGCACATCAAGTATTTACCATGTCTAAAACCATGGAAAAAATCACTTTTATTTTAACGTGGTTTTTTCAAGGATCTAGTTATTTAAGTGCTTACGGCTACGGAATTATGCACAGAATGCATCATGCGTATACAGATACAGAAAAAGACCCACACTCTCCTTCTTACGATGCAAATATGTTTGCAATGATGTGGAAAACAAAAAATATTTATCAAGATATAAATGAGCAACGCATTGCAATTGATGAACGTTTTACCAAAAATGTACCACAATGGAAATCTTTTGACTCCTTTGCTGGTTCTCGTTTTTCTCGTTTGCTTTGGATTGCTTTTTACATTTTATTCTTTGTCTTTTTTGTAACGGCTTGGTGGCAATGGTTGTTACTACCAATCGCTTTTTTAATGGCGCCAATTCATGGAGTAATCATCAACTGGTTTGGACATATTTATGGGTATGTAAATTTTAAAATGAAAAACACTAGTAAGAATCTTTTTCATTTCGATTTTTTAATGATGGGCGAAGGCTATCATAACAATCATCATAAACATGCAAGCAGTGCAAACTTTGGTGTAAAATGGCATGAAATAGACATCACCTATTTAATAATAAAGCTTTTAGACTTTTTAGGAATAATTAAATTGAAAGCAATTAAAGTAAAAAATTAGATCTTATAAAACGCTAAATATATTTTCTATACAAGCAATAACTATTTAAATAATTAGAATATAATTCGTCTTTATTTTAAACAGAATATCCTGTAAAAACACCCTTTAATTCGTGGTGTTTTTTTTCATTATTAGTATCTTTGTTAGACACAAAAATTATACAATAACCCTAGCTTTTACTCTCTAAAATGAAAAACTACAAGCCAAAAAAAAGATTACCTGCACAAGATTATATAGATGGCGTTTTAAAAGGTGACAGAGTAATTCTTTCTAGGGCAATTACTATTATTGAGAGTAATTTAGAAAGCGATAAACATTTGGCTAAAGAAATAGTTCAAGAAATATTACCAAATTCGGGTAAATCCATTCGTATTGGTATTACGGGAGTTCCGGGTGTTGGTAAAAGTACTTTTATTGAAGTCTTTGGATTGCATTTGGTAAAACTAGGTCATAAAGTTGCTATTTTATCAATAGACCCAAGTAGCCAACGTTCTCGTGGTAGTATTTTGGGTGATAAAACAAGAATGGAAGAGTTAGCTAATTTAGAAGAAGCATACATTAGACCTTCCGCCTCTGGCGATACTTTAGGCGGCGTTTCTAACAAAACTGGCGAAACCATGTTGCTTTGTGAAGCCGCTGGTTACGATATTATTTTAATTGAAACCGTTGGTGTTGGTCAGTCTGAAACTGCTGTACACGGCATGACCGATTTCTTTTTGCTTTTAATGCTTGCAGGTGCTGGTGATGAATTGCAAGGAATTAAAAAAGGAATTATGGAAATGGCAGATATGGTAGTCATCAATAAAGCAGATGGAGATAATATTACCATGAGTAAAATGGCCAAACGTCAATACCAAAATGCTTTACATATTTTTCCTTTAGCTGATTCTGGTTGGAGTCCTGTGGTTAGTACCGCTTCCGCGATAAAAGGAATTGGTATAGACAATGTATGGACGGAAGTTTTAAATTTTAAAAAGTTGGTAGATGAAAATGGATATTTTCTAAAAAACAGAAATCATCAACAAATAAAATGGATGTACAACAATATTAATGAGGAATTGAAACATCTTTTTTACGGATCTAAAAACATTAAAAGTGAACTTTCTACATTAGAAAAAGAGATTGTTACTGCTAAAATTTCTCCTGTAAAAGCAGCACAACAAATTATAGAGAAATTTAAAAACTCTTTTAAAAAGAGTTCATAATTCATGTAGATTTAAAATGATATTATTTTGCACTTACTATAAAAATTCTAGTGAGCAATACCAACTGTGCTACCGCTAAAACAGTTTGGAAACCGTAGTGATCAATTACTTTTCTGCGGACGTTTGTAAAATGCGGAGAAACTATTCTATTTTTTTTTAAATAGTTTGTATTACATTTATGGTTTTCACACACAGTTTTGCCTTTTCGACAATAGGAGAAATCACATAAAGTTACACAGTATTGGGTTCTCCTTGATATGGGACATCTCATTGCATTCGATGTGACAATTTTTTAAGGTTTTTGCGTATTCTGAAAAAGTGTATAAACTTCCACATATTTTTATCTAATAATAATCCATAGTATTATTGCTTTTTATTTCCCACAGATAACGCAGATATTCGTAGTTTTTTTTAACTGAACAGTTAAAAAGATATAGTTATATTTTTTCTGCGGTCATCATTGAAATCAGCGGGAAAATTTATACATTTTCCTTTTTTATTTCTTGCATATTTTTACAGATTCCTTTAACTAGTTTGAGTAAAAGTGGTTGAACAAAAAAAGCCCAAACAAATGAATGTTCAGGCTTTTTATAAAATTAATCTAAAACTTATTCTTGCTCTAAATATTTTTCCATAATTGTAATTGCAGATTCAGAAATTACAGTACCAGGACCAAAAATGGCTGCTACTTTTCTTTCTAATAAATAATCATAATCTTGTGCAGGAATTACACCACCGGCAAAAACCATGATATCTGGTCTTCCCAATTTTTCTAATTCGCCAATTAATTGAGGAATTAAAGTTTTATGACCAGCTGCTAAACTAGATGCACCAACAAAATGAACATCGTTTTCAATAGCTTGTTTTGCAACTTCTTCTGGAGTTTGGAATAAAGATCCCATATCTACATCAAAACCTAAATCTGCAAAACTAGAAGCCACTACTTTTGCCCCTCTATCATGCCCATCTTGACCCATTTTTGCAATCATTACTCTTGGTCTACGACCTTCAATTTCTGCAAATCTATCAGTTAGTTTTTGCGCTTTTGCAAAAGTATTGTCGTTATTTACTTCTTTTCCGTACACACCACTTATTAATTTAGTATCCGCTTTATGTCTTCCAAAATGAACTTCTAAAGCATCTGATATTTCACCCAATGTAGCAAAATTTTCAGCAGCTTCAACAGCCAATTCTAATAAATTACCTTTTCCGCCACCAGCACAGTTTTCCAATGCTTTTAAGTTGGCAGCAACTAATTCTGAATTACGTTCCGCTTTCATTTTATTTAAACGGGCAATTTGAGAATCTCTAACCACCGTATTATCAACTTCTAAAATTTCAATATTCGATTTTTCAGTTGTTTTAAATTTATTAACACCAACTAAAATATCTTGACCGGAATCTAAACGCGCTTGTTTACGAGCCGAAGCTTCTTCAATACGTAATTTAGGAACACCTGTTTCAATAGCTTTTGCCATTCCTCCAAGTTCTTCAACCTCTTCAATTAAAGTCCAAGCTTTTTTAGCAATTTCTTGAGTTAAATATTCAACATAATAAGAACCAGCCCAAGGATCTACAGATTTAGTCATCTGAGTTTCATCTTGAATAAAAATCTGGGTATTACGCGCTATTCTTGCAGAGAAATCGGTTGGTAAAGCAATGGCTTCATCCAATGCATTGGTGTGTAAAGATTGTGTTCCGCCTAGCGTTGCCGCCATTGCTTCTACGCAAGTACGAGCCACGTTATTAAAAGGATCTTGCTCACTTAAACTCCATCCAGATGTTTGACTATGTGTACGCAATGCCATCGATTTTGGATTTGTTGGATTGAAAGACTTAATGATTTTTGCCCACAACATACGTGCAGCACGCATTTTTGCAATTTCCATAAAGTGATTCATTCCTACCGCCCAGAAGAATGATAAACGAGGCGCAAATTCATCAATTTTTAAACCAGATTTTAATCCGGTTCTAATGTATTCCATTCCATCAGCTAAAGTATACGCCAATTCAATATCTGCCGTTGCACCCGCTTCTTGCATGTGATAACCAGAGATAGAAATAGAATTAAACTTAGGCATATTCTTGGAAGTATAATCAAAAATATCCCCAATAATTTTCATAGAAGGTAACGGTGGATAAATGTAGGTATTACGTACCATAAACTCTTTTAAAATATCATTCTGAATGGTTCCAGAAAGTTTGTCTAAAGAAACACCCTGCTTTTTTGCAGCTGCAATATAAAAAGCCATAATTGGCAAAACAGCACCATTCATAGTCATAGAAACCGACATTTTATCTAACGGAATTTGATCGAACAAAATTTCCATATCTAAAATAGAATCTATGGCAACACCTGCTTTACCAACATCTCCCGTTACACGTGGATGATCAGAATCGTAACCACGGTGTGTAGCCAAATCAAAAGCAACCGAAAGTCCTTTTTGACCTGCTGCTAAATTTCTTCTGTAAAAAGCATTGGATTCTTCTGCTGTAGAAAACCCTGCATATTGACGAATGGTCCAAGGACGCATTGCATACATGGCGCTATAAGGTCCTCTTAAAAAAGGAGGTACACCTGCAGCAAATCCTAAATGTTCTGCTTCGGAAATGTCTTCTTTTTTAAATTGTTTTTTCACTGGTATTCCTTCAGGAGTATTCCAAATATCTTGATTCTCTGAAGTTGCAGCTGTTTCTTTTACAGCTGAATTTATTTTTATATCTGAAAAATCTGGTCTCATACTTCTAAAGATTTTAAGGTTTTTTGAACTTTTTTCTGAATACTAGCAAGTGCGACAAGAACATCTGTTTTCATATTAACTACACCGTCTAAACCAGCGTTTGTTAACTCGTCCATATTTTTAGGTGCACCTGCTAATAACAAGACTTTATCAGTATTTATAGCTCTAAATATTTTTATAAAGTCAATAGCTGTTTCATCATAATCTTGATCTGAACTACAAATAATAACCACGTTTGAATCTGATTTTGCACTTTCTTTAGCGGCAACTTCTGCATTTGCAAAACTTTCTTCTTGATGTACATCAAAACCACTAACACCAATAAAATCATAGGCAAAAGCAGCTCTCGCTTTTCGCATTGTTAAATTTCCGTAACTTGCTAATTGTACAATTGGTCGCACATTGGTGCTTGCCACCAATTCTTCTGTAACCCTGCGCATGGCTTCAATTTCTAAAGAAGCTCTTCTTGGAGTTAATACTTTAGAATTATCCGTAATTTCTTTAGAAAGAAGATTTACATCCACAGTTTCCATTAAGTTAGGATATTTGTTAACACCTACCAATGGAGTTCTACGCTGACTAATTAATTTTAATTTTTGAAGACGAATTTCAGCAATTTGTTGTTGAATTGTTTCGTTTTCAAAATTAGTATAGAAACCACCATCAGCCTCAATAGCTTTAAATAACGCTAATGCTTTTTCTGCTATTTTAGAACTTACTTCTTCTATATAATATGAACCATCTACAGGATTTGAAACTTTACCAAAGTAAGATTCTTCTCTTAAAATAGTGGCAATATTACCTGCTATTCTACTTGAAAAATCAGAGGGGCTTTTAAATTCTTTATCGTAAGCATCAATTAAAAGTCCATCTGCATTACCTAAAATTGCCGCCATTGCTTCTGTTGTACAACGCAACAAATTAGTTTCTGCATCTGTAATTGATTTGCTCCATATAGATGTTTTTGCAGTAATTGTATTCGAAAAATCTGCAAGCTGATATTTAGCTGCAACTTCCGTTAATAAATTATTGAATGCTCTAAATTTACCAATCTCTACAAAATACTCTAAACCAATAGCTAAATTGAAATTTAAATTGTTGAAAATATCTTGAACAGGAATCCCTTTTTCTGATAGTTTTTCAGTTAAAAAAACCAAAGAACTTAAAGTATACGCTATTTCCTGAACTTGATTTGCACCAGAATTTAAATATTCCGTTCCAGAAATAGTGATTGCTTTAAAGTTTGGAAAAGCTGTTGTTAACTTCACCAATTCTGCAGTTACATCAACAAGACTTTCATTAAAAGTACCCGTTGTTACATAGCCAGAAATTAGGTTTGTATCAATATACCCTTTTAAGTTTTTACCTTTTGCAAAAGCAACTAAATCTTTTGTAAAAGGAATAACGTTGTTAAATAGTTTAAACGAAACTGTAATTTCATTTAAATCTATTCCAATTAAAAGCTCTTCTACAGGTACAGTTGTTATCATTTCAAAAATAATACCATTGATACCTTCTTCAATTGCTTTTAAAGCTAATTCATTTCCAGATTTTCCACAACAAGCTGCTATACTTCTATAGTTTACTAAAGACTGTGAGTTTTCTCCTGTATTTTTTAGCTGTGTTATTGAATTTTCAATAGTATAGCAAGGTTGAAAATTGATACCAGTAAGATTTTTCCATACTAGTTTTCTGTCAAAATCAGCCCCTTTTAAATCTGCCGTCACTCTTTCCATCCACTGCTCGGTAGAAACCGAAGGGAATTCAGAAAAGAGTTGTTTATTTTTATTGTCCATAATAATTAATATTATTGAAATTATTTAATCATTAAACTACTTCCAAATCTTTCGAAAATAGCTTTATCTAATTCTTCTCTGCTGTCTGGATGTGCAATATCTCTTAATGATTGTGCACGTTCTTTTAAACTTTTTCCAAACAATTCAGCAATACCATATTCTGTTGCAACATATCTTGCATGAGCTCTTGTAGTTACAACACCTGCTCCCGCTTTTAATGCAGGAACAATTTTTGAAACACCTTTTAAAGTTGTTGAAGTAATGGCAATAATTGGCTTTCCTCCTTTTGACAAGGCTGCTCCACGCATAAAATCCATTTGACCACCAACACCAGAGAACATTCTTGTTCCAATAGAATCGGCACAAACCTGACCTGTAAAGTCTATTTCAATAGCTGAGTTAATGGCTGTTACTTTCGGGTTTTGTCGAATTACAGCGGTATCATTAACATAAGCAATATCATTCATTTCAATTTCTGGATTATCATCCATAAAATCATATAAACGACGAGTTCCCATCGCAAATCCTGAAATAATTTTATAAGGATTTACTTTTTTCTTAGAACCATTTACAATGCCTTTTTCTACTAAATCTACAATCCCTTCAGAAAACATTTCAGTATGTACACCTAAATTTTTATGATTGTGTAAAAATGTTAAAACGGCATTTGGAATACCTCCAATTCCCATTTGAAGTGTCGCTCCATCTTCAATAATACCAGCAATATTTTTACCAATGGCTTGTTCTTCTAATGAAGGTGCAACAAATTTCATTTCATGAATTTCTTCCTCAACTAAAACACACGCACTAAATTTATTTAAATGTACTAAAGCGTCTCCAAATGTACGAGGCATTCTTGGGTTAATTTGTGCTATAACCGTTTTTCCTTTTTCAATACCTGCAATTACAATATCTACGGAAACACCTAATGAACAAAATCCATGTTTATCTGGTGGAGAAACGTTTACTAAAACAACATCTAAATCCATATATCCTTCACGGAATAAACTAGGGATATCACTTAAAAAAACAGGAATATAATCAACAGTATTACCAACCATTTTTCTAACATTAGCACCAATAAAAAATGCTTTTGTATGAAAACTTTCTCTTAAATCGGGGTTTATATAACCGCATTCTCCTTCGGTATGTAAATGTACAATTTCAACATTACTTAATTCTGGGCCACGACTAACCATTGCTTTTATTAATGCCTGTGGTGTTGCAGAACCTCCTTGTATTAAAACTCTATCGTTAGATTTGATTAGCTTAACAGCTTCACTTGCTGTCATTATATTTGGTATTTTCATTTTATAAAAAATTTAAAATTGTTGTTTGTCCATTTCTAATTAAATGAACTTCTAATTATCATTTATCCCAAGAAACTTAAAATAATACCTGCAGCAATTGCAGAACCTATAACACCCGCAACATTTGGCGCCATAGCGTGCATTAATAAATAGTTACTTGGATCAGACTTTAAACCTTCGGTATGTACAACACGAGCACTATCTGGAACAGCCGAAACTCCTGCCGCACCAATAAGTGGATTTATTTTGTTATCTCCTTTTAAGAATCTATTCATAAATTTAGCAAATAATAAACCTCCACAAGTTGCTATCACAAAAGATATTGCTCCTAAACCAAAGATTAATAAAGAATCTTTGGTAATAAAAATATCTGCTTGTGTTGAAGCCCCAACTGTAACTCCTAATAAGATGGTTACAATATCTATTAATTTAGTTCTTGCAGTATCTGCTAATCTCTCTGTTCTTCCAGATTCTTTTAGTAAGTTTCCAAAAAATAACATTCCTAATAAAGGCAATGCACTTGGAGAAATAAAAGTTGTTAAAATTAAAGCAACCACAGGAAAAATCATTTTTTCCTTTTGAGTAACAGCTCTTGGTGGTTTCATTTTAATTTTTCTATCCTCTTTAGAAATTAACATTCTCATTAAAGGAGGTTGAATTACCGGAACCAAAGCCATATAAGAATATGCCGCAATTGCAATAGGACCAATAAGGTTTTTTACTGTGGTACCATCTGCAAGAATATTAACTCCGTTTGCTAATTTAGATGATAGGAAAATAGCAGTTGGCCCATCTGCACCACCAATAATACCAATTGCACCTGCTTCTGGAAGGTTAAAACCTAAAAATATAGCGCCCATAAAAGTTGCAAAAACACCTATTTGAGCTGCAGCACCCAACAACATTAATTTTGGATTTGCAATTAAAGATGAGAAATCTGTCATTGCACCAATTCCTAGGAATATTAATGGCGGATAAATACCTTTTACCACTCCAAAATATAGATAGTTTAGTACAGATCCTGTTTCATAAATACCCGTTTGATTTCCGGCTATAAAAGGAATATTCCCTATAATTACCCCTGTACCAATTGGTATTAGTAATAAAGGCTCGTAATCAAATTTAATACCTAAATAGATAAAAATAATTCCGATAATAATCATTATTATATTTCCTGATGTTGCATTTGCAAAACCAGTGTAACCATAAAACTTTTTTATACCTCTAAAAGCTCCTTCAAAAACGCCCTCATGTTGTGGTGCTTTATCAATTTGAGTTGTGGTAACAGAGGTACCTTCTAAGGTGGCTGAGTTTGAATTTGTGTTAAATCCTAATACTGGTCTAATAAAGATCAATAATGATAAAACACAAAATATTAAAATTAATTTTTTCATGTTTCGTGTTTTATTCTAGTTCTATCATTAATTCGTCGTGCAAGACTTGTTGCCCCACAGTAATTTTAATAGCTGTAATGGTACCTGCTTTTTCACAAACAATACTGTTTTCCATTTTCATTGCCTCTAAAACAAGCATTCTATCTCCTATTTTAAGTGTATCACCAACTTTTACATCAATAGCTAATACTACTCCAGGAATGGGTGCTACAATTCTTGTTTTTGCAGATTTTGGATTTACTTGTAAAGGTGCAGCAGGCTGTTTTGATGCTGCACGAACCAAGGTAGGAGTTTTTGTTTTTTTAATCTCCTGTTGCATTTTTACTTCATATAAAGTACCATTAACCTCTAAGTTAATAATATTGTCTTCATGTGATTTTATATTCACGGTATAACCGTTTTCGTTGACTTTAAATTTATAGCTTTTCATTTGTTATAATCTATTTTGAATTCCGTAAATTTTAGAACTCCATGGTGAATATGTTTTTTTAACCTGTTTAATTGTTAAAATTGCGCTTTCATGATCATGCTGTTCACTTGTATACATGTGCACCGCGGCTCCAATAACCGCAGAAATTTCTCCAGTGAAATTATTGTCTCTGTTTACTTTAATTTCACTCACTTTTTTATCCTTTCCTTTGGTAATAATTTTATACACATAAAGCATTACAGGCAACCCATAATTAAAAACTAGGGCTAATGTTACTAATGCGCTAAAAACGATAAACAATCCGGTAAATAAGATAACGTAACCTTCACTTAAAGTGTCTGTATTTAATAGTAAGTATGTCATTATAATGGAATATTTGAGTGTTTTTTTGGTGGATTTACATCTTTTTTATTTTGAAGTAATTCTAAAGCTCTAATAATTCTGAAACGAGTGTTTCTTGGCTCTATTACATCATCTATAAATCCGTATTTTGCTGCCATATATGGATTTGCAAACTTAGCTGTGTATTCATTCTCTTTTTTCTGTATGTATTCTTGTTTTTCATCGGCATCTTCTATTTTTCTAATATTAGATCCTTCTAAAACTTCCACAGCACCTTTAGCGCCCATTACAGCAATTTCTGCAGTTGGCCATGCATAATTTACATCACCTCGTAATTGTTTACAACTCATTACATCATGCGCACCTCCATAAGATTTACGTAAAGTAATAGTTACTTTAGGCACAGTTGCTTCTCCATAAGCAAATAACAATTTAGCTCCATGTAAAATAATTCCGCCATATTCTTGTCCGGTACCAGGTAAGAAACCAGGTACATCCACAAGGGTTACAATAGGAATATTAAATGCATCACAAAAACGAACAAAACGCGCTGCTTTTCTTGAAGCATCAATATCTAAAACACCAGCATAATATTTTGGTTGATTGGCTACAATACCAACAGGGTGACCATTAAATCTTGCAAAACCTACACAAATATTACGTGCATAATTTCTATGAACTTCTGTAAACTCTCCGTTGTCTGCAATTATTGAAATAACATCTACAATATCATAAGGTTGATTTGGATTTTCTGGTATGATTTCATTTAAAGCATCCTCTAATCTATCTATAGGATCATTACATACAAGTATTGGTGCTTCTTCTAAATTATTTGAAGGTAAATAGCTTAATAATTTACGAACTAATAATAAATTTTCTTCATCATTTTCTGCTAAAAAGTGAGAAACACCAGATCTAGTAGAGTGAATGTTTGCGCCACCTAATTGTTCTGCTGATACTACTTCTCCTGTTACTGTTTTTACTACTTTTGGACCAGTAACAAACATATAACTTGTTTTATCTGTCATAATAGTAAAATCTGTTAATGCAGGCGAATAAACCGCACCACCAGCACAAGGTCCTAAAATTGAAGAAATCTGCGGAATTACCCCAGAAGCCATAATATTTCTTTGAAAAATTTCTGCATATCCTGCCAAAGATCTAACACCTTCTTGTATCCTTGCTCCTCCTGAATCATTTAAACCAATTACTGGTACACCAATTTTCATTGCCATATCCATTACTTTACAAATTTTTAAAGCATAGGTTTCTGATAATGAACCTCCAAATACGGTAAAATCTTGTGCAAACACATAAACGATTCTTCCGTCAATTGTACCGTGACCCGTAACTACACCATCAGAAAGATAAATTTGTTTATCCAATCCAAAAGATTTTGTTCTGTGGGTAACAAACATATCAAACTCTTCAAAACTATCATCATCTAAAAGAATATCTATACGTTCACGCGCTGTTAATTTACCTTTGGCATGTTGTGAGTCGATGCGTTTTTCTCCACCTCCCATTTTTGCCTCAGCTCTTTTTTGAATAAGCTCATTAATTTTATCTTGATTTGCCATTTTTATATATGTATTTTACTTTTCAATTATTCTTTAGAACAAAGTTCTGTAAGCACTCCTAAAGTAGATTTCGGATGCAAGAAACCAATATTTAATCCCTCTGCTCCTTTTCTAGAAACTTTGTCTACAAGTCTTACACCGCGTTCTTCAGCTGTTTTTAATGCTTCTGTAGCATTAGGTACAGCAAAAGCTATATGATGTATACCTTGTCCTTTTTTTTCTATAAACTTACCTATTGGTCCGTCTGGAGAAGTACTTTCTAGCAATTCAATTTTTGTTGTACCAACCAAAAAAAAGGCTGTCTTCACTTTCTGATCGACAACCTCTTCTATTGAATAACACTTTAATCCTAAGACTTCTTCATAGTATTTTATTGATTCTTCTAAATTATCAACAGCAATACCTAAATGCTCTATGTGTGAAATATTCATAACTTCAATGTTTAAATTTACCCCAAATTTAGAACTCATCAATATTTTATAATATGATAGTTATCATGTTATTAGTTATTAAAACCTTGTAGCTGGTTTTCATTTTTATTAAATAATTACTTATTTTGTCTTATTAGTTACTCCTTTAGTTTCAAAAGCTTTAAAACAGTTCATATATTTTAGTATTCTTACAAAAATTTTAGATAATTGTGAAAAAAAATTTTTATCCTTTTATGATGTGTGTTACTTAAATAAGGATGATTTTATAGTTAAATTTAGACGAAGTCTTATGAAGAGTATGGATGTAAATAATTTTATATAATTTTTTAAAAAAAATTAGCCCAAATAAGGTTAAAAAACATATTGTCTTTTTATGGTTTCTATACCTTTATTCTTATTTATTGTACAGCGCTATTTATCTTTTTTTTACAACAAAGTTTTAATGTAAACCATAAAAAATATCATTTTAATAATTTTATTTCAAATTATTATCTATAATGCAAAAGAAACCGCAATTATAGTATTATATACATAAGATATCTACTGATTTATCACTAAATTGAAAAATTAAAATAACACACTAAATTAACAAATTAAAAAGGCATCTTAATTGATTTTTATAAGGAATTAAAATAATAATTAATTAATTTTGCGAAACCTAATTGTTCAACTAAATTTTAGTTTTTATGATACTATTCAACTAATTTTATCAAAAAACATAAAAAGAAACCAACAAAAAACACATGGCATTAAAAATTGTAATTTCACACAAGACAACGTATAAATATGATCGTAAAGTATCATTGTCTCCACATATTTTTAGACTAAGACCTGCACCACATTCAAGAACTCCAATAGAATCTTATTCTATTAAAATTACTCCAGAAGAACAATTTTTTAATTGGCAACAAGACCCTTTTGGTAATTATGTAGCTAGATTAGTTTTTCCTGAAAAAACTGATGAGTTGTCTATTGATGTAGAAATTATTGCGGATTTAAAAACAATTAATCCTTTTGATTTTTTTATTGAAGAATATGCAGAAGAATATCCTTTTAAATATACAGACACCATAAAAAAAGAATTACAACCTTATTTAGAAATCACAGATAAGGGAAAGTTATTAGAAGAGTTTATAAAAACATTAGATTATACTCCTAGAAAAACTATTTATTTTTTAATTGATATCAATCAGAAAATTTATGAGTTTTTAAATTATAATATTAGAATGGATCCGGGTGTTCAATCCTGTGAACAAACACTTGATCAAAAAAATGGATCATGTAGAGATTATGCCTGGTTGTTTGTGCAAACGTTGCGTCATTTAGGATTTGGAGCACGTTTTGTTTCTGGTTATTTAGTACAATTAAAATCTGATGAAAAATCTTTAGACGGTCCTTCTGGTCCTGAAGAAGACTTTACAGATTTACACGCATGGGCAGAAGTATATTTGCCAGGTGCAGGTTGGATTGGTTTTGATGCCACTTCTGGTCTTTTAGCAAGTGAAGGTCATATTCCGTTAGCATGTACACCTTCTTTTGAAAGTGCAGCTCCGGTTTCTGGAATGACAGATAAATGTGAAACTGAATTCTTTTTTGAAAACAAAGTAACTAGAATTCTAGAATCTCCAAGAGTTACAAAACCGTATACAGAAGATCAATGGGACGCAGTTTACAAACTTGGTAACAAGGTTGAAAAACAATTAGAAAAAGGAGATGTTCGGTTAACAATGGGTGGCGAACCTACCTTTATTTCTATTGATGATTTAGAATCTCCGGAGTGGAATACTACCGCAGATGGTCCAAATAAAAGAAAATTAGCTGGTGAATTAACCAAAGGATTGTATGACAAATTTGGTAATGGCGCTGTTTTACATCATGCCCAAGGAAAATGGTATCCTGGAGAACCTTTACCAAGATGGCAAATAGAAATTTGCTGGAGAAAAGATGGACGACCTATTTGGTACAATAAAAATTATTTATCTAGCTACGCCGAAAATCCTATTGTACCAGAAAATTCAGATAAATTATTTTTAGAAACACTTACAAAATATTTACGTGTTTCTACAGAACATATTTTACCTGGTTATGAAGATCCTTTTTATCACCTATGGGAACAAGGAAATTTACCAATTGATATAGATCCATCAAAGGATAAAGATAGTTCTCTTGCTCGTAAAAAATTACAAGAAATTTTTGAAAAAGGAGCTTCAACACCAATAGGTTATTTGCTTCCTTTAAATAAAACAGAAGATAAATGGTTTACCAGTGCATGGACATTTAGAAGACAACACATCTTTTTAACTCCAGGAAATTCTCCTATGGGATTAAGATTACCGTTAAACTCTTTAATGTCTAAACCAGAACATGAAATTTTTCCTATTCATGAACCAGATTTATTTTCTAAAAAGAAACGTTTACCAAGTTTTAAAAATATAGTTAAAAAAAGACATCAAGAATTTTTAAACTATGGTTTAGAAATAAACCAACCTAATTATTTTGTTCGTACTGCAATTTGTGCAGAAATTAGAGAAGGAAAATTATATTTATTTTTACCTCCTTTAGAAACTGCCGAAATGTTTTTAGATTTAATTGCAGCCATAGAAATGACGGCAAAAGAATTAGAAATTCCTGTTATTATGGAAGGTTATGAACCACCAAAAGATAACAGATTAGAGTCTCTAAAAATTACTCCAGATCCTGCAGTTATTGAAGTAAATGTGCATCCGGTTACCAATTGGGAAGACTTATGTAAAAATACGTTTACGTTCTATAATGAAGCTAAAAAGGCAAGATTAGGAACAGAAAAATTTATGTTAGATGGTAAACATACTGGTACTGGTGGAGGTAACCACGTTACTTTAGGAGGTACAAGCCCTAAAGACAGTCCTTTATTAAGAAAACCAAGTTTATTACGTAGTTTATTAACTTTTTGGCAACATCATCCTGGATTAACATATTTATTCTCAGGTTCTTTTGTTGGCCCAACAAGTCAAGCTCCTAGAGTAGATGAAGCGCGTTTAGATAACTTATATGAATTAGAAATTGCATTTAGTCAAATTCCTAAAAATGGCGAAGTTCCTTACTGGTTAACAGATAGATTGTTCAGACATTTATTAACAGATTTAACAGGAAATACGCACAGAGCAGAATTTTGTATTGATAAATTGTATTCACCAGATTCTTCTAGCGGAAGATTAGGTATTTTAGAACTACGTGGTTTTGACATGCCTCCTCACCCAAAAATGAGTTTGGTACAAATGTTATTAGTTAGAACTTTAGTAGCTTGGTTCTGGAAAAAACCTTACGAACACAACTTAGTACGTTGGGGAACAGAATTACATGATAAGTTTTTAATAGAACATTACGTAAGAGAAGATATTAAAGATATTGTAGCGCAATTAAATAAAGCAGGATACGAATTTCAAGAAGATTGGTTCGATCCGTTTTTTGAATTCAGATTTCCACTTCATGGAATGGTAGATATTAATAATATTCATTTAGAATTAAGAGCTGGTATAGAACCTTGGAATGTTTTAGGTGAAGAAATGACTGGTGGAGGAACGGCAAGATATGTAGATTCTTCATTAGAAAGATTACAAGTTAAAGTTTCTCATTTTAACGAAGACCGTTTTGTATTAAGTTGTAATGGCGTTAAAGTACAATTATCAAGTACTGGTGTTCATGGTGAATTTGTAGCTGGTGTTCGTTATAAAGCTTGGGATCCGTTTTCTGCTTTACACCCAACAATTCCTGTAGATACACCGCTTGTTTTTGATATTGTAGATACTTGGAATAAACGTTCTATTGGAGGTTGTACGTATTTTGTTGCACATCCAGGAGGAAGATCTTATGATGAATATCCTGTAAATAGTTACGAAGCAGAATCTAGAAGAATTAATCGTTTCTGGGAATTTGGACATACACAAGGTGAAATTGACCCTATTGAAAGTATTAATCCAAATACAGAAATCACCACAAGAAGTGTAAAAGAAAACAAAAGTTCTAAACGATTTAAGTTTAAAGAACTTCCTGTTAATTTTGAATTCCCTTATACCCTTGATTTAAGAAAAAAATAAGGATATTTTTTAGGTAGCATGAATTATGACGATAGAAGAAAACCAAATTGAAAAAACAATTTTACACGATTATTTTTTAAATAAAAGTAAATATGATGAATTATTAATCTCTAAAATGGAAGATAAATCAGATTGGAAAGTTTTATTAGAAAATTTGCAGAAAATTGGCCCGGCTAATTTAGCTTCTAAACAAGCTGATATAGGTTGGCTATTGGCAGAAAATGGTGTTACCTACAATGTATATAATGATCCGAAAGGATTAAATAGACCTTGGAATTTAAATGTAGTTCCTTTTCTTATTCATCAAAATGAATGGAGTGAAATAGAAAAAGGGATTCAACAAAGATCAAAAGTATTAAACCTTGTTCTTAAAGATTTATACGGAGAACGTACTTTGCTTAAAAACGGAATTATACCGCCAGAAGTAATTTTTGCGCATCGTGGTTTTTTACGTTCTTGTGATCAAATTGAATATAAAACGGCTAACCGATTGCATGTACATGCTGTAGATATGGCTAGAGGTCCGGATGGACGCATGTGGGTTGTTAATGACAGAACACAAGCACCTTCTGGTATGGGTTATGCTTTAGAAAATAGATTTTGTTCTACTAAAATAATTCCAGAAATTTATAACAACATCAATGTAAAACAACCTTCTACATTCTTTAATGATTTTAATAAATTATTATTGAATGTTGCTCCCACTAATAAAGAAAACCCAATGGTGGTTATCTTAACACCTGGACCACATAATGAAACCTATTTTGAACATTCATTTTTATCTTCATTTTTAGGTCATCCTTTGGTAAAAGGAAATGATTTAGTGGTAAGAGATGGCAAGGTTTGGTTAAAATCTTTAAAAGGATTAAAACAGGTTGATGTAATCTTAAGACGAGTAGATGACACGTTTATGGATCCTTTAGAGTTGCGTGAAGATTCTTATTTAGGTGTTGCAGGTTTATTACAAGTGGTTCGTTTGCAAAATGTTGCCATTGTAAACCCTATTGGAAGTGGTGTTTTAGAAAACCCTGCACTTATCCCATTTATGGAAAATATTTGTAAATTTTTCTTGAAAGAAAAGTTGATTTTACCTCAAATTGCTTCTTGGTGGTGCGGCCAAGAAAAAGAAAGAAAACATGTGTTAGAAGATTTACCTTCTTATGTTGTAAAAAGAATAGACAGATCTCATAGAGAACATATCTATTTCTGTGAATTTTTAAGCGAAGAAAAACTTAAAAAACTAAAAGAAGATATATTAAAAAATCCGAATAGATTTGTTGCCCAAGAAAAAATTTCATTTTCAACGGCTCCTAATTTTGTAGAGAACA
Source organism: Polaribacter sp. (assembly GCF_051251875.1). Classification (GTDB taxonomy): domain Bacteria; phylum Bacteroidota; class Bacteroidia; order Flavobacteriales; family Flavobacteriaceae; genus Polaribacter. The sequence continues at coordinate 74,062 of NZ_JBPOGL010000002.1, read as the reverse complement.
AATTAGAACCACGTAAAATTGTATGCAGAACGTTTTCTGTAGCAAAACAAGACAATTATAGTGTAATGCCAGGTGGTTTGGTTAGAGTTGCTACAGAGCGAGAGCAACTTTTTGTATCTAATCAGCGTGGCGGAACAAGTAAAGATTTTTGGATTGTAAGTGATGAAAAACAAAATTACTTACAAAACTATTCTTGGAATAAAAGTATTTCTAACCAAATAGAAAGCATAAACGATGTACCAAGTGATACTGCAGAAAACTTATACTGGTCTGGTAGATATTTAGGAAGAACTTTATTTACTGCAAGATATTTACGCATGGTTTTAAACCAATTAACGCATGTACAGTATAATGATGAAAGAAAATCTCAGTCAGAAAGTTTAAAAATACTATTTCAATCAATTACCAATATAACGTCTACTTTTCCTGGTTTTACCGGAGAAAATGAAGAAGAGGCTCTAAAAAACCCAATAAAAGAAATAAAATCTCTTACCATAGATAATCAAAGAATTGGCAGCTTTGCTCAATCCATGCAAAGTTTTAACAACTCTTATTATTCATTAAGAAATCTGTGGTCTAAAGATATGTGGCGTGTTTTTGATGGAATTCAAAAACAATTAATAAAACTAAAAGAAGAAGATAATTATTCTGTTACTACACTATCAAAATTCTTTGATAAAATTATAACAAGATTAATTGCTTTTATGGCTTTATCAGAAGAAAGTATTTTAGTAAGGCAAGGTCTACTACTCTACTTTATGGGTTTACAAATAGAACAGGCATCTATGACTATAGAAAAGTTTAGATCTTTAATTATTGTAAATTATAAGGAAGACTTAGAATACGAAATTTTAGAATCACTTTTAAACAGTCATGAAAGTTTAAATATTTATAGATACAGTTACAAGTCTTATTTAAGCGTAGAAAACGTATTAAAACTTTTACTTTTAGACGAAGAGTATTCTAGATCTTTAATGTATCAATTAAAGAGAATAAAGAAAGATATAGATAGATTGCCTAAAGCAGATACAACTCTGGAAATTACCAATTGTCAAAAAAATATTAATTCAGTAATTTATAAGATTCAAAGTTTATCTCTTGAAGAAATTTTAGAAATAGATTCAACCTCTAATATGCGTAAAAATTTAGATAATTTATTGTCTGATTTAAGTGATTTACTGCATACAACTTCATTATCTATTTCAGATACTTACTTTAACCATTCTAAGCAACAAAAACAGTTGGTAGATAGAAAAATTTCTAATTAATATGATATTTGATCTTTGGCATAAAACAAAATATAGTTATGAAAACGGAGCTTCGTTTTGTCATAATATAACTACTTTAAAACCGAAGAGTTTTAAAGGACAAACTGTTTTAGAATACACTTTAGAAATTACTCCAGAACCCACAGATATTTCAGAAAGAATAGATTTTTTTGGAAATACTGTTACGCGTTTTTTTATTCAACAAAATCATGAAGAATTAATTGTCATAGCACGAAGTAAAGTTGCTAGAGACTTTAGTCTACAAATAGAAGATGATAATTTAATTGAAGGAAAAAAAATTACGATTGAAGAAGCTTTAAAGTTATTAAAAGGGATTGAGCCAGAAATAATTGATGCAAGACAATTTGTATTAACTTCTCCATTAATTTTTGATATGAGTTCAGAAATTAAAGAATACGCATTGGTTTCTTTTAAGCCAGAACGCTCTTTATATGATGCTGCTTATGAATTAATGCAGCGTATTTTTACAGATTTTGATTTTGTAGCTGGTTTTACCAACATTGCAACACCTTTAAAAGAGGTAATGAAAGAGAAAAAAGGAGTTTGTCAAGATTTTGCGCAAATTGCCATTGCATGTGTACGTTCTATGGGCTTACCTGCAAGATATGTTAGTGGTTATATAGAAACATTGCCACCAGAAGGAAAGGAAAAATTGATTGGAACAGATGCTTCTCACGCATGGTTCTCTGTATTTATACCAACTTTTGGTTGGGTAGATTTTGATCCAACAAATAATCAAATTCCAAAAAACCAACATATTGTGGTTGCTCATGGTAGAGATTATTATGATGTACCTCCATTAAAAGGAGTCATTTATAGTACAGGTAAAAATACAATGGATATTTCTGTAGATTTAAGACCTGCTAAATTTAATAATCCTTTGGGTCAATTTCAGTCTCAGTCTTAAAAAAAAAGTGCATTTTAAAAATGAATTTAAAATGCACTGTAAATAAATTATTTATATACTTTCTTGTTTTTGCACTTGTTCTTTAACAAAAACAGGGTCTGTTATCTTAAAATAATTATCTTCTAATTTTTCAGCAATTAAACCTAGTTTTTCTATTAAATCTGATATAAATTCTTCTAGATTATCATCGATATCTTCAATTAATTTATACTCAAATTCAGCTTTCATTTTACCAATTAGAAAGGCTGCAGAAGATGTTGTGATTTGTTTATTTTTAGAAATAATACAGATGTATTTGTATATTTGAGACAAACAATTCTTAATTGATCTTGGGCAATCTTTATTTAAAATAATAAACTCTAAGGTTGTTTTTCTAGAAGGTGTTTTTTTATAAAAACGACGCATCATATCATAAGTAGATACACATTTTAAAAGTGTAGACCAATGATAACTTGCTTCACTCTCATTACCATATATTACTTTTGCCGCAGAAACATCACTTAATTTAGAATTAATAACACGGGTTACTTGTATGGCTCTTTCTATATAAACACCTAACATAATAATGGCATATACTTCATCATGTAAAAGCGTACTTTTAATTTTACTTCTAATCTCTGAAGAAGATTGTGTAACTATTGTAGTAAAATCATACAAACCACTTTTCACATATTTATCAATAGGATATGCTTTTATGTTATGATTAATTCTATTAATGCATTCAAATAATTCTGTAGAAATTAAATCTCTAGAACTTCTTGCATTATCGTGTGCATTTATAAAGGTGTTTATAATTGAATAAGGTTGGTCTAAATTTAAACCAACATTAAATAAAACGCCTTCTTCTTGTAAGGTAATATCGGCATCAATAATTTCATTTGCAGACATGTACATTACAGATCTTAAAACAAATTGTCTTGATTGTGATAATTCGTCTGGTGCGTCTAAAGAAGAAAAGTAATTGACGTTTAAAAACCTAGCTAGGTGTTCTGAACGTTCAATATATCTTCCCATCCAAAAAAGGTTATTGGCTACTCTTGCTAACATATATATTTTATTTTTTTAAAACCCAAGTGTCTTTTGAGCCTCCACCTTGTGAAGAATTTACTACTAAATTTCCTTTTTTAAGTGCTACTCTGGTCAAACCTCCTTTTAACACAAAATCCGTGTCTTTTCCTAATAAAGTAAAAGTTCTTAAATCTACATGTCTAGAATCAAAAGATTCATTCTCATCTATAAATGTTGGATGAGTAGATAAAGACATTATGGGTTGTGCTATGTATTTTCTAGGTTCAGCTTTTATTGTTTCTTTAACCTTTTCAATTTCTTCTTTTGTTAATCTATTTCCAATAGAAATACCATAACCACCAGATTCATCTACAGGTTTTATTACTAACTTATCTATATTTTCTAACACGTATTTCCTTTCATCCTCTCTACTACAGTGGTAGGTATGAACATTGCTTAATATTGGTTCTTCATCTAAATAATACTTTATAATTTGTGGCATATAAGTATAGACAGCTTTATCATCTGCTACACCGGTACCAGGAGCATTCACCAAAGCAACATTTCCTTTTAGATATACAGAAAATAAACCAGGAACCCCCAACATAGAATCTTTTTTAAAGACCAAAGGATCTATAAATAAATCATCAATTCTTCTATAAATAACATCTATTTTTTCTGGCCCATAAATGGTTCTCATATATACAAATTCGTTTTCTACAAACAAATCTCGTCCTTCTACTAAAACAACTCCCATTTGTTTTGCAAGAAATGAATGTTCATAATAAGCAGAATTATAAACACCAGGAGTAATAATTACACATACAGGCACATCTACCCCTTGTGGTTTTACAGTCTCCATAGTTTCTAATAATCTAGCGCCATAATCTACAACCGTTTGGGTGTTGTATTGGTTAAAAACACCAAACAATGCATGCTTTACCGCATTTCTATTACCAACAACATAACTTACACCAGAAGGGCATCTTATATTATCTTCTAAAACATAATATTTACCATCTGTATGCTTTATTAAATCTGTACCAGAAATATGATTATAAATACCTCCAGGAGGATCTAAACCAATCATTTGAGGTAAAAAGTTTACAGAAGATTTAATTAAATCTTCTGGTACAATACCTTGTTTAATAATTTTCTGATCATGATACAGATCCCATAAAAAAAGATTTAATGCTTTACTTCTTTGCAAAACACCTTTTTCTAATGTTGTCCATTCCTTATTATTGATAATTCTTGGAAATAAATCAAAAGGAAATATTTTTTCTTTCACCTCATTATCTCCATAAACCTGAAATGTGATACCAAGGTTAAAAAAAGAATCTTTTGCTTGCTTATTTAAACGGTTAAATTCCGTTACAGAATAAGAACCAAATATTTCAAATAGCTTTTTATAAATTTCTCTTACATCTTTATTCTTATCAAAAAGTTCATCATAAAACCTAGAATCAAATTCGTAAGATGTAAATAAAGGTAGATTAGTTGTTGTTTTCAAATTTTTAATTTTTAGTAAAAATATATTACATTATTCAAATTAACAATAAATTATTCGTAATAAATAATTTTTATAATATTGTATTTTATTTAATAAAATTATTACATTATTCTTATGTTTTTAAGAAATTATTACATTATACGTTAATTTTAAATTTTCGTTTTTAATTAGAGCCATTAATCCATAAACTATTATAGCTAGTATTCCCATTATTATTTACTTACAAAATACATTTTTACTTTTCCTTTACCTTTGGCCTCAATTTCACCTCTAGATTCAAATGAAAACTCTGTATAATTTTTAAGCAAGTTATATGTTTTTTCACTGATATTTACACAGCCAATTTCACTAGAACTCTCCATTCTACTTGCTAAGTTTACGGTATCTCCCCAAACATCATAAGCAAACTTTTTAGTACCAACTACACCAGAAACCACTGGGCCAGAATGTATGCCAACACGAATATGAAACTTTGCCAACGCATGATTATCATTATTCATGGTCTGTTGCACAAATTCTACAATTTCTAAAGCCGCTAAGCACACTTTATACGCATGGTTTTTAGAAGGAAAAGGCAAACCTGCTACACACATATAGGCATCTCCTATGGTTTTAATTTTTTCTATTTGATATTTTTCCATAATACTATCAAACTTAGAAAAATAAAAATCGATACTTTTTACCAATTCTTCCGGACTTAACTTTTCTGAGGAAGCTGTAAACCCTTTAAAATCTGTAAATAACACAGAAACTGATTCAAATTTTTTGGCTTCTACACTACCCTTTTCTTTTAATTCTAATGCTGTTTCTTCTGGTAAAATGTTTTGCAACAAATTATCGGAACGTTTTTTCTCTTTATCAATAATTTTATTGGTTTTAAACAAAGAAAAAGCAAAAACCCCAATTAAAATAAGTGCTATGGTTATTGCAATAACAATTATTTTTTGTGTTTTTTTCTGTTGATTTAATAAATCTACTTCACCTTGTTTTTTTTCTACTTCAAATTTTGCTTTTTCATTTGCCAAGCTAATTTTATACTTAGAATCTTGATCTGCCATATCTTGTACGGCGTTTATATTATTTACACTATCTCTATATTTAATGTGATTCTTATAAAGCTCAAAAGAATTTTTATACTGTCCTCTTCGTTCATAAATACTAGAGAGTTTTAAATACCCATCGCTTATCTGTTCTTTTAATCCATATTTTGCTGCCAACTCAAGACTTCTTTTGGCGTGTAATAAGGCTTTTTGTGTTTGTTTTTTATCGTAATAGATATCAGACATGGCGTTTAAATAAACACAAATAGGATAAAAATCTTCTATTTCTGTTAGCACAACAATGGCTTTATTTAAGTTTTCTTCTGCTTTTAAGTTTTCTCCTTTCTGAGCATACACCAAACCAACATTTCCTAAATTATAAGCTTCTCCTATTTCAGACTTTACAGCTTTAAAAAGCAAACCAGATTCACCAAAAAAATACAAAGCAGAGTCTAATTTTTGTTGATTAAAATACTCATCTCCCAAGTTTAATTGTGCCGATGCTAAATTGAGTGAATCTAAATATTTTACTTCTATTGAAGATACTCTTTCTTTAAGTAAGCTGATACTTTTACGATAGTACCGCACTGCATTTTTACTATCTTCCATAATAGAATATGCATCGCCAATGGCTATTTTAATACTTCCTTGTTCTGATATTAAATTTTGATCTATAGCTGCTTTAGAAGCCGTAAAATAATTTTCTAAAGCGGTAGTTAAATCGCCATTTAAACGATAGGCATTTCCAATTTGTAAATATCCAGAATAAAGATAATGCAAAGAGTCCATTTCTTTAGCAGACTCAATTAGTTCTTTACTGTAAAGTATTATTTCGTTTGTATCTGTTTCATAGGATGCAATATCTTCTAAGATTTTTAATTTTTTATGTCTTTCGTATGTATTTTCCTTTAGAACAATTTTTAGGCTATCGCTGTATTTTTGATCTTGAGAAAAAGTTTTTATAAAAAAACAACAAAAAAAGCCTATCAGTAAATAAGCCTTTTTAAATTCAAATTTGAGTATGTTTGGTTTTATTTTCAAAAATTAATTGCCATTTATCTTCTTGCTCTAATTCTAATTTTAGGATCTATTGTATACAATGTTTGATCTATAATACCATTTGTTGTTACAAAAAAGGTAATATCAAATTTCACTTCTTGCCCTTCTTTTGCGGCTTCTAAAACTTTAAAATATGCTTTTGGATTTGCATACCCTGTATCTATTACTTTTTCTAACCCATTTTGCCATAAATCTTCATCTCCGGATGCCAAACTAAAATCAGAAATTCTAATCATAGAATTTGCAGAAATGGTTTGAATATCAAAAGAAATTTCATCTCCAATTAAAGCATAGGTTATATGATTTGCTGCTGGCACTCCACTCGAAAAAGTTACTATATTGGTTGCGTCTGTGCCTGTAAGATTTGCCAAATCATCTAAATTTAAAGAAATACCTATTTCTTGTTTTATGGCAGCAACCAAGTCATCTATGTCATTTGAAGAACAGGCCCAAATAGAAAATGATACCATTAAAAAGACTAAAAATATTTTGAAGGCTTTCATAATAATCATTTTGGTTATTTTCAAAGGTAAATCATTTCTTGATGGAATACAAAACTTATTCCTTTAAAAAAAACCAAAATACTCTAATAAATTGTAATAGAAACAATGAAAAATTAATTCAAAAAAAATATTTCAATCTTATTAAATAAGCGCAAAAATTACGAAATAAAAGTAATTTTAAACTATCAAGTTTTAAATTCTCTTATGTTCTTTTTCTTGATGTAATAAAATATACACCTGTTAATAAAATTGCAGAAGCAACTATTGATTGTGTCGTTATTTTTTCATCTAAAACAAACCAACCTAAAAACATAGCTACTACAGGATTTACAAATGCTGAAGTTGCCACTTTTTCTGTAGAAACTACTTTTAACAAGTAATTAAAAGCTGTAAATGTTACAATACCACCAAATATGATTAAAAATAACATGGATACCTGTACTTTAAAACTCCAGTTACTTGGTAAAATCAATGTTTCGTTAAAACTTAAACTTGCAAGAAATAAGAAAAAACCTGCAATTACCATTTGATATCCTGTACTTACAAAAAAGTTTTTTGGCAATTCTGCTTTAGAAACAAATACGCTACCATAACTCCAACTTAAAACACAGGTAAAAATCATAAAAACACCTAAAAGACTGTCTTCAGAGGTTGTTACACCTTGTTGACTTACTAACAAATACATGCCAAAAAGCCCCAATAAAACTCCAATAATAGATTTTTTTTGCATTGGTTTTCTATCTATTAGGCGCATTAAAAAAAGCACAAATAAAGGTTGTGTAGATGCTAAAAGTGCTGCAAAACCGCTATCTACATATTTTAAAGCCCAAACAAAAACGCCGTTTCCATATACTAAAAACAAAAAGCCAGCAATTAATAAATTTAAGAACTGTTGTTTTGTAATTGCCAAACTAAATTTAAAAAGTTTCGCAATTATTAAGATTAAAAGTCCTGCAACGGAAAAACGAATACTTGCTAAATAAAAGGGAGCAAGTTCTGTAACTGCTATTTTATTAAACAAATAGGTAGAACCCCAAATAAAATAAATAGCTAAGAAAGCTATTACTATAAGTACTTTTGAGTTTCTTAAAAACATGTAATCAATTTTAGTTACGAAAGTACTATTAATAAATAGTAAAGTTTCTCTTAAAAAATAAATTTAAACTTTAAACCTATATAATTTGTGTTCAAAAACAACCTTGATGAAAATTTTTTGTTGTTTATTTAATTGTATTCATTTTGATTAAAATTTAAAAGAAAGCCACTCAATTTGGAGTGAATTTAGGTGAAAAAATAAAATAGCATCAAAAAAAAAGAACCACATAAATGCAGTTCTTAAAATTTAATACTTTCGATATAAAAACTATCTTCTAGCTCTAATTCTAATTTTAGGATCTATTATATAAGGACCATAGATAACATTATTTCTAATAATATAGATTTCTAAATCGTATTTGTACTCAATATCACTTTGTTCATCAGCGTTTATTGCTTGAATTTCAAAAATATCAACAGGCTCATTACCATTGTAATAATCTGAAGGCTTGCCATCTGGAATTACTAATTTAAGAAAACCATCATTACTGATATTGGTAACCTCATCAAAATCTACAATATCACCACTACTATTTTTTACAACAACATCATAATATTCTAATTCATCAGTTGCTAATAAACCATCTGGTCTGCCAACTGTTAAAGTACTATTTACATTTAATTCAGTAGTATACGTTGCTGCCGGCTCTCCATTAAAGCTTACCAAATTAGAAATGTCTGTACCTGCGGTTAAAGCTATAACCTCATCAACATCAAAAGTAACGGATGGAACATCACTTGCGCCTTGTTCAGAATCATCATTGCTACTACTACAGCTTAAAAGAATGGTACTAATTAAAAATACATAAAGTAAGTTTGTGGTTTTCATAGGTTATTTTTATTTTGGTTTACTCAAATATAAAAAAAAATTACCATAGAAAACAAAAAACATACGTATTTATACTGATAATAAAAGGTAAAACAACAAACAAACCCATATCAATAGTAAGGTTAAACCTTATTAAACGCTTTTAGAGTGATTTTTTCCTTGTCATCAATTCTGCTTCAAAATCTTTTATTGTAAAGCCTTTTGACTGCAATAACATTAAATAATGAATTATTAAAAACCATCGTTTTATTTATTTTTTTTCATAGTTTTATTTATTTTTTTTAAACCTCACAAGCATTTAACTCATGAGGTTTTGGTATTAAAACCATTATCAAACTAACTATTTTCTTCTTCCGTTTTAGTGTTGATAAAATCTATATCTCTGGTGTTTTTCTGAACGGTAATTGCACCAAATAAACTTAATAAATAGGAAATTGCGTAGAATCCTTTTTCACTTAATTCTAAATCGGCATTTCGTAAACCTATAATTAATAATAACAAGGACGCAATTACAATAACCCAACTAATTCCATAATACATTTCACTTACTTTAATATTTTCTGCTTTGTCTCTTACCACTTTTTGAAGAGAAATTACTGCATAAACCCCCATTAAAAGTATAGCAAAATAATAGCCTTTTTCATTTAATTGCATCGTTGCATTCCACAAACCAATGCAATAAGATAGTAAACCAATAATAACAACTCCCCAGGTTGCTCCAATGTAAGCTGTTGTAGGTTTTTCATTTACTTCTTTTAAAGATTTATTTCTTTTTGTCTGTTTTTTAGTTTCTTCTTTTGATGAAACAGATGTTTGATAATTCATAATATTTAGTTTAATAATTAAACCACAAAATTACAATTGAAAAGAAACTTTCAATTTATTAATTTTAACTATTACTGACGACTTAAATTCTAAAAAATAGTAATTATTGTATAAATAACTATATTTACAACAATATTACTGACGACTTAATGATAAATTTAAAAGAAGTATTACATAGCTTTTCTGATGAAAAACAGCAAGATTTTATTATTTATTTGAACAAAAAAAATAAACGAAAAGATTCTAAAGACAGTCAATTAGTAAGTTTGCTACTTTCAGATAATTTATCTTCCAAAGAAGTATCAGAAAAACTATATGGCATTCAAAATAAAGTTGCTTTGCACGCTTTAAGAAAGCGTTTGTTTCAATCTTTAATAAATTTTACTGCTAATATTAGCATGAAAGAAGAAAATTCTATTGATGTAAAATTGATAAAATACTTACTTTCCGCAAGAAATTTTCTACAAAAAGGACACATAAAAATTGGTTATCAAATTTTATATAAAGCAGAAGTTATTGCAAATCAACATCAATTATTTTCTATTTTAAATGAAATTTATCATACCAAAATTCAATATTCACATTCCAACCAACATATAAGTTTTGATAAAATAATTTTTGATTTTAACGAGAATCAGCAACAGCTACTATTAGAAGACAATCTAAACATTGTGTATGCAAGAATTAAGAAATCACTTGTAGAATTTCAACATAAAAAATCAACTATTAATATTAAATTATTGATAGAAAACATATTAAAAGAGCAAAATATAGTAATTTCTGATTCTTTTTCCTTTAAGTCTTTGTATCAAATTATACAAATTACTAATATTTCTTCTGCTCAAAACTTCGATTATTGGAATATTGAACAATTTATAATTGAAACCTATCAACTCATCAAAAATCATAAATCAAAAGAAAAACAAAGCTATTATCATATTGAAGTGCTCTATATTACTGCAAATGCATTGTTTAGAAGTAAAAAGTTTAAGCAATCTCAAGAATATTTACAACTTATGTTTTTTTATATGAATGAAAACAAGCAAAAATATTATAATAATTATAGCGTAAAATATCATTTATTACTCGCTTTAAATTATAATTACACCAATAAGCAAGATGAAGGAATTAAAATTTTGGAGACTTATATCGAGAAAAGAAATATTAATATTATCTCTCAACTAGATATTTATTTGGCTTTAACAGTATTTTATTTTCATAACAATTCTTTAGAAAAAGCTAAAAACAGTATCTCTAAGTTTTACCATACAGACAAATGGTATATTGATAAAGCAGGAATTATTTTTACGATTAAAAAGAGTTTAATAGAGATTCTTTTACAAATCGATTTAGGAAATATAGATTTGGTAGATTCAAGATTAAATAGTTTTAAAAGAAATTATTTTAACCATTTAAAGAACATCAATCAAGAAAAAGTAATTACTTATTTAAAGTTAGTTGAAACTTATTACAAAACCCCAGAAGTAGTAACTTCAACAACATTTAATGAGAAAGTAGAAAATTCTTTTCATTGGATTGATAGAGAAAAAGAAGATATTTTTATGATGAGTTTCTTTGCTTGGTTAAAAGCAAAAATGACCAAAACAGATGTCTATTTGGTCACTTTAGATTTGATAAATCGTTAAAATTATTTATGTCTTCCTTTTAATTCTGCTTCAATATCTTTTAATGTAAAGCCTTTTGCCTGTAATAACATTAAATAATGAAACATTAAATCTGCAGATTCATACAAGAATAATTCATCATTAGAATCCATTGCTTCAATAACAGTTTCTACCGCTTCTTCTCCTACTTTCTGAGCAACTTTGTTAATTCCTTTGGCAAATAAACTTGCTACATAAGATTTTTTAGTGTCTTTATTAGCCACCCTTTCTGTAATTACATCTTCTAGAGTAGAAAAGAAACCATAGTTTGATTTATTTTCTTCTCCCCAACAAGTATCTGTTCCTTTATGGCAGGTTGGCCCATTTGGATTAACAAAAACTAACAGCGTATCATTATCGCAATCTAGTTTTATATCTACTAAATTCAATACATTTCCGCTTTCTTCTCCTTTGGTCCAAAGTCTATTTTTAGTTCTAGAAAAAAAAGTAACTAATTTTGTTTCTTGAGTTTTAGCAAATGCCTCTTCATTCATATATCCCAACATCAACACATTTTTTGTGATTGCATCTTGAATGATTGCGGGTACTAATCCGTCGTTGTTTTTATTAAAATCTATATTCATAATTGTGGTTGTTGGTTGTTGGTTATTGATTGTTGGTACTAAAAACCATCAACTAAAAACTAACAACAATTTTTATATTCTTACAGGTATATTTTGCTCTTTTAAAGCTTGTTTTAATTCTAATATAGGAATTTCTCCAAAGTGAAAAACACTTGCGGCCAAAGCAGCATCTGCTTTTCCTTTTGTAAACGTATCTGCAAAATGCTGAATTGTTCCTGCGCCACCAGAAGCAATAATAGGTATATTTAACAATGCTGATAAATGTGCCAATGCTTCGTTTGCAAAACCAGCTTTTGTACCATCATGATTCATAGAAGTAAACAAAATTTCTCCTGCTCCACGTTCTTCAACCTCTTTTGCCCACTCAAATAATTTAATATCTGTTGGTATGGTTCCTCCAGCCAAATGCACAAACCATTCTCCGTCTATTTGTTTTGCATCAATTGCAACCACAACACATTGACTACCAAATTTCTCTGCCAATTCGTTTACCAAATCGGGTCTTTTTACTGCAGATGAATTGATAGAAACTTTATCTGCGCCCCATTTTAGCAATTCATTTACATTTTCTACAGAAGAAATTCCTCCACCAACGGTAAACGGAATATTTACCTGTTCTGCCACTTGATGCACCATTTCTATCATGGTTTTTCTACCCTCTAACGTTGCAGAAATATCTAAAAAAACCAATTCGTCTGCACCTAAATCTGCATATTGTTTTGCTAAAACTACAGGATCTCCTGCATCAATTAAATTTACGAAATTAACACCTTTTACAGTTCTTCCGTTTTTAATATCTAAACAAGGTATTATTCTTTTTGTTAACATTCTTTATAGCTTTTCGCTTTTCGCTTTTTAGCTTTTAGCAAATTGCTAACTGCTAATAGCTAAAGGCTATTTGTTTAATATAAATTGTTCTAATTGTTTTAAGCTAATTTTATTCTCATAAATCGCTTTTCCAATAATGACACCTTCACAACCATTTTCCGCCAATTTAGGCAATTCATCAAAAGCAGAAATTCCTCCAGAAGCAATGAGTTTTACATTTTTCACTTCGGATAATATCTGTTGATATATATCAAAACTTGGTCCTTGTAACATGCCGTCTTTAGAAATATCTGTACAAATTACATACTGAATTCCTTTTTGCTGATAATCTGAAATAAAAGGAATCAACTCTAAACTACTTTCTTCTTGCCAACCATTGGTTGCAATTTTTCCTCCTGTTGCATCAGGATAAAAATCGGCACCTAAAATAATTTTTTCTGCACCATATTTCTCAATCCAACTTTCAAAAATTTCACTATTCTTAACAGCAATACTTCCTCCGGTAATTTGATTTGCACCAGAATTAAACGCAATTTCCAAATCTTTATCAGCCTTTAATCCACCTCCAAAATCAATCTTTAAATTGGTTTTAGAAGCAATTTGCTCTAATACTTTATAATTGATAATCTGACTCGCTTTTGCGCCATCTAAATCTACCACATGTAAATATTCAATTCCTGCAGCTTCAAACTCTTTGGCAACCTCTAACGGATTTTCATTATAAATTTTCTTGGTAGTGTAATCGCCTTTTGTTAAACGCACACATTTTCCGTCTATAATATCTATGGCTGGTATTATTCTCATTGTTTTATTTGGTTTTGGGTTTTTAGTTTTTGGTTGGTAGATATTTATATTTTTCTACTAACAACCATAAACCAATAACTATCAACTAACTACTAATTTAACGCAGTAACTTGAATTTCAATTTTCATTCTTGGGTCAGACAATCCTGCTGCAAACATGGTAGCTGCCGGTCTCACTTCTCCTAAATATTTTTTTAAAACTGGCCAACACTGTTCAAATTCTGAAGCATCAGGTAAAATATAAGTGATACGTACAATTTTACTCATACTAGAACCTGCTTGTTCTAAAACTCCTTCTATATTTTTTAAACATTGCTCTGTCTGATTTACAACATCAAAAGCAATTGTCATATCTTCATAATTGAACCCTGTAGTTCCTGAAACAAACACCCAATCACCTTGTACAACAGCTCTTGAATATCCCATTTCTTTTTCAAATGAAGAACCTGAACTTATTAATTTTCTTGCCATTTTATTTTATTAATTACCCTAAAATTATTTTAGGTTCTATTTTATATTTTTATTTATGCTAATTCTGGTAAAAATGAAATATCTACTTGATAAATCTTAGGATTTTTTTTATCAATTAACACTTTTATTTTATCTGTATTCACAAATTCTGTTGGGTCAAACCAAATGTTCTCACTACTAAAAACATACAACTTTGATGTTGCTGGGTTTTGCCATTGTGCAATAACCTGATAAGGATTTCTTCCGTTAACAGTCAAAGATCTATTTAGAATTACATTTTTAAAATCGGCTTCTATTCTTTTTCCATTTTGTTTTAAATGCTTTAATCTGTTCTCTTTCCTTTTTCTATAAATGAAAAAACTTAAACCGACTGCAGAAAAAACTGCACCCATAATCCCTAAAATCAAAATACCACCCCAAATTGTAAAAAAGCCTTTGATTTTAGCTTTATTTGGAGATTCAGCAGTATACAATACCGCCACTTTTTCACCAATACCATAACTAGGAGAACTACTACTTACCGAAGACGCAAACTCTATTACATTTCCATTTACATCATAAAATTGAACTAGCGGTTTATACATTAATGACTCATTTGATGAACTTCTAGATCGAATCATTTCTATAACCTCACCTTCTGTTTCAATAGAATTCTTGAGAAACTCACTAGTATTTTTATACAAAAAAGAAGCACCAACAAGCATTCCTACTCCAACAATAGTAAAAATGTATTTAATTATATTTAATGCTTTCATGAATAGATATGATTGATTTTTTTGTTTTTAAGAATACCCTATAATGCTAAAAAATTTTTCAATATTATTTCACCTTTAACACCGCTTTTCTCTGGATGAAATTGAACTCCGTAAAAGTTAAGATGTTTTAAAGCAGAAGCATAATTTAACCCATAATCTGTAGCTGCAATTGTTTCTTCACAATGTTCTGCATAAAAACTATGAATTAAATACATAAATTCATTTTCTTTTATTCCTGAAAACAGACTCGATTTTAAATCTTTAATTACATTCCAACCCATTTGTGGAACTTTCAATTCCTTAGAAAACTTTTTAACAGTTGTATTAAAAATACCCAAGCCTTTTGTGTTTCCTTCTTCAGATGAATTACACATTAATTGCATTCCTAAACAAATGCCTAAAACGGGTTGTTTTAAAGTAGGAATTACTTTGTCTAATCCGCTTTCTTGCAACATTTTCATGGCAGAACTTGCTTCTCCAACTCCAGGAAAAATGACTTTATCCGCCGCTTTTATTTCGTCAATATTATTTGATAAAACAGCATCAATTCCTAATCTTTTAAACGCAAACTGAATACTTTTTATGTTTCCTGCTCCGTAATCTATAATGACAACTGAAGCCCCTTCTAACTTCCCCGAAGGGGAAGAACTCTCACTGTTTTGTTTTAAAATCTCTTTATCTAAACTCATATTATTCTTTATACTTTTTAACAACCAACTTTCGCAAGAGTGTTTCTTCCCTTCGGGAAGATAAAGATGGGCTTTTTATAAAACTCCTTTTGTAGATGGTAAAAACATCTTGTTTGCATCTCTTTTAACCGCCATTTTCATCGCTTTTGCAAATGCTTTAAAAATTCCTTCAATCTTATGATGCTCGTTATCTCCTTCTGCCTTAATGTTTAAATTACATTTTGCGCCATCTGTAAACGATTTAAATAAATGTAAAAACATTTCTGTTGGCATGTCTCCAATCATTTCTCTTTTAAAATCAGCATCCCAAACCAACCAAGGTCTTCCGCCAAAATCAACTGCTGCTTGTGCCAAACAATCGTCCATTGGCAAACAGAAACCGTAACGTTCTATACCCAATTTATTTCCTAATGCTTTGTGGAATAACTCTCCTAAAGCTATCATGGTATCTTCTATGGTGTGATGCTCATCAACCTCTAAATCTCCATCTACTTTTACCGTTAAATCCATTGCTCCATGACGACCAATTTGATCTAACATGTGGTCAAAAAACTTAACTCCGGTAGCAATATCATTCTTACCAGAACCGTCTAAATTTAGTTTGATGTAAATCTTAGTTTCATTGGTATTTCTTGTAATTTCAGAAACTCTATCTTCTAATTTTAAAAACTCATAAATAGCTTTCCAATCTGTAGAAGTTAAAGCAATACAATCTAAAATTTCTTGTTTAGAAGTTTCAATTTCGTCTGCGCCTAATTCTGGGTCTTCTGATAAAAAGATTCCTTTAGCTCCTAAATTCTTAGCCAACTCCATGTCGGTAATTCTATCACCTAAAACAAAAGAATTTGCCAAATCATAATCTTCAGAAAAATACTTGGTTAACAAACCCGTTCTTGGTTTGCGAGTTTCTGCATTTTCATGCGGAAATGTTTTATCGATACAAACTTCAGAAAAAACAACACCTTCTTTTTCAAATGCCGATATTACTTTATTTTGTGCTGGCCAAAAAGTATCTTCCGGAAAAGAAGCTGTTCCCAATCCATCTTGATTGGTAACCATCACCAATTCATATTCTAATTCTTCGGCAATTCTTGCCATGTATCGAAAAACCTTCGGATAAAACTCTAACTTTTCTAAACTATCTAATTGATAATCTACAGGTGGTTCTAATACTAAAGTTCCGTCTCTGTCTATAAATAATACTTTTTTACTCATCTTCTCTTGTTTTCCTGCAAGGTTTCAAAAACCTTGTAGGTTTGTTTTATTAATTGTCAAATATACCTACAAGGAATAAAAACCTTGTAGACGTATTCTTATAGATCTTTAATGGCTTTTAAAGCTCTTAATAATCTTTGATTTTCTTCACAAATACCAACACTTATTCGCAAACAATTTTTACATAAAGGCTGGTTTGTTCTATTTCTAATTACCACGCCATAATCAATTAATTGTTGGTAACGTTTATTAGCGTCATCTACTTTTAATAATAAAAAATTACCATCTGAAGGATATACTCTTTCAATATAACTATCACAGCCTTCCAACTCTTTTTTAAGTCGTTTTCTCTCGCTAATTAATTGCCCAATTTCATTGTTAACTTCATCTAATTTTTGCAATCTAACAATGGCTCTTTGTTGCGTTAATTCGTTAACATTATAAGGTGGTTTAATGTTATTTAAAACTTTAATAATTTCTGTGGATGCATAACAAATTCCTAACCGAACTCCTGCCAAACCATAAGCTTTTGATAAGGTTTGGATAATAATTAAATTTGGGAATTCCTCTATTCTTGTTAACCAACTTTTTTGTTCAGAAAAATCGATATAAGCCTCGTCTAAAACCACCAAACCATTAAATTTTGTTAGTAATTCTTCTACCGCTTCTACAGAAAAACTATTTCCTGTAGGGTTATTTGGTGAACATAAAAACAACAGTTTACTATGTGCATCTGCAGTTTCTAAAATCTGTTTTACATTGGGTTCAAAACTTTCATTTAATAATACTGTTCTGTTTTCTACATCATTTATATTTGCCAAAACAGCGTACATTCCGTACGTTGGTGGCAAGGTGATAATATTGTCTTGTTTTGGTTCACAAAACACTCTAAAAATTAAGTCTAAAACTTCATCACTTCCGTTTCCTAATAAGATGTTTTTTTTGGGAATTCCTTTAATTTTAGACAACAAATCTTTTACATTATTCTGTTGCGGATCTGGATAGCGATTTACACCATTTTCAAAAGGATTTTCATTAGCATCTAAGAAAATCATTTCTGTTGTATTGGCGTCTTTATACTCATCTCTTGCAGAAGAATACGGCTTTAGAGATTTAATATTTTCTCTAATTAAATTATTTAAATTGAATTTAGTTTTCATAATAAAACCTCTCGACTGCGCTCGAGGAGACATTTAGTGTGTTATTTTAAATCTTTTAAACGAATGGTTACTGCATTTTTATGCGCATCCAATCCTTCTGCAGCAGCCATTATTTCAATAGACTTCCCTATGGTTTGTATGCCCTCTTTTGTTATTTTTTGAAAAGTAATACTTTTTGTAAAACTATCTAAATTTACCCCAGAATATGATTTTGAAAATCCGTTTGTTGGTAATGTATGGTTTGTTCCTGACGCATAATCTCCTGCGCTTTCTGGCGTATAATTTCCAATAAAAACAGAACCTGCATTTTCAATGTTATCTACATAAAAATCGTTATTATTTGTACAGATAATAAAATGTTCTGGTCCATATTCATTAATTAATTCTAGTGCAATTGCGTCATTTTCTACCAAAATAGATTTCGAATTATTAATTGCTTTTTGTGCAATATCTACTCTAGATAAATCTAACAATTGTTTTTCAATTTCACTAGAAACCTTATCAATTAATGTTTTAGAGGTTGATACCAAAATTACTTGACTATCTGCACCATGTTCTGCCTGACTTAATAAATCTGAAGCTACATAACTTGCATTTGCAGAATCGTCTGCAACTACCAATAGTTCACTTGGGCCAGCTGGCATATCTATGGCAACACCGTGTTTGGTTGATAGTTGTTTTGCAACCGTTACAAACTGATTTCCTGGACCAAATATTTTATAAACTTGCGGAATGGTTTCTGTACCAAATGTATACCCCGCAATAGCTTGAATACCGCCAACTTTTATAATTTTTGTTACGCCACATAAATTTGAGGCAAACAAAATTGCTGGGTGTATTTTTCCTTCTTTGTTTGGTGGCGAACACAATACTATTTCTTTACAACCTGCAATTTGAGCAGGAATGGCCAACATTAACACTGTTGAAAACAACGGTGCTGTGCCTCCTGGAATATACAAACCAACTTTTTGAATTGGTCTTTTTTCTTGCCAACATGCTACTCCGTTAGCTGTTTCTACATACACTTTTTCTGTTTTTTGTGCTTTGTGAAACTTGGTAATATTTTCTTTTGCCAGTAAAATTGCGGCTTTTAAATCCTCAGAAACTAATGCCAATGCTTCGTTTATTTCCTCTTTAGAAACAATATTATTTTCTAAAGAAACTCCATCAAACTTAGCGGTGTATTTTTGTACTGCAACGTCTCCATTTTCTTTGATATCAGAAAATACCTCGTTTACAATACTTTCAATATCATCAACTGTTTTTGTTGGTCTTTCTAATATTTTTTGCCAATCTTTTTTTAATGGATTTATAATTGTATTCATGATTTTAATTTCTCTTATAAAACTGCTTTTGCGTTAGGGATTGTAGCATTTGTTTGAGCTCTTTTTTCTTTTTCAGAAAAAAAGCGAGTGCGAAAAGCCCGTTAAAACGCCCAAATAAAAATATTAAAGTACCATTTTTTCAATTGGGCACACTAAAATTCCTTCTGCTCCGTTGGCTTTTAACTCGTCTATAATTTCCCAAAATTCATTTTTACTGATTACAGTGTGTACAGAACTCCAGCCTTTTTCTGCCAATGGCAAAACAGTAGGACTTCTCATACCTGGCAACAATTTTAGAATGTTTTCTAATTTATCATTAGGCGCATTTAACAATACATATTTAGAATCTTGTCCTTTTAATACAGATTGAATTCTAAATTGAATTTTTTCTAAAATAGCTTTTCTCTCTTCTGAAATTAATGGAGAAACAGCTAAAACAGCTTCTGATTTTAAAAGAACTTCAATTTCTTTTAATCCATTTTTAAACAATGTGCTTCCGCTAGAAACAATATCACAAATTCCGTCTGCTAAACCAATATTTGGCGCAATTTCTACAGAACCGTTAATAATGTGCAACTGTGCATCTATATTATACTCTTTTAAGTATTTTTTTACAGTTTCTGGATACGAAGTAGCAATTCTTTTTCCGTCTAAATCTTTTAAAGAATTAGCTTCAGATTCTTTTGGTACTGCTATAGAAACTTTACATTTAGAAAACCCTAAACGTTCTACAAATTCTAAATCGTTTCCTTTTTCTATGAGAACATTTTCGCCAATAATAGCAGCATCTACTACGCCATCTCTTAAATATTGAGGAATATCTCCGTTTCTAAGATAAAAAACTTCTACAGGAAAATTTCTTGCGGATGCTTTTAATTGATCTTTTCCATTATCAATAGAAATACCAATGTCTTTTAAGATTCTCATTGAATCTTCATTTAATCTTCCTGATTTTTGTACTGCAATTCTTAAGTTACTCATTTTTAGTTTTTTTTGATGCCTGAGCAAATACGGTTTAGATTCCTACCTTCGTAGGAATGACAATTTTAACGGGTTTTTTAAGACTGAATCTTAAAAAGTCTTTTTTTAAATTAAAAAAACCCGCTTGATTTGCTCAAACGGGTTTATAAATATCTTGATTTTATTCAATACATTCTTAAATCGCTTGATTGCAATTGTAAAAATGATGATGATGAATTTGAATAAAAGTCATGTCTTGTTTATTTCTGTGCAAATATTAAAATTTTATTTTTAATTACATAAATAAAATCACTAAAAAAATGGTTAAAATCAAATATTTTTCAAAATAATAAAATTTGTTTAAAATTTATATTTTTTATTATTGAAACACCATATTATTTCATTGTAAAACTCTTAATATTTAAAGCAAAATATAAACGTATTCTCTTTGCTTTTTAAGATAAAAATGGTACCTTAGTTAAGCAATTTAAAATTGGCTACAATACCAAAACTGCACAAGAAATTACAAACTAAAATCACTAGATATGAGCCTTCTATCAGACAATGTGATTCCTGGAAATCACGGAAAAGTATTTGAAACAAATGTAATTGAAAGTTACGATTTACAAAGAATAAAAAACAAGCTACTACTTGTAGACGGTATAAAAGACGTACTTATTAATCCTAAGGAATTTCCAAAAGAATTTACTGTACACACTTCAAAATTAGTACCTATAAAAGAAATTGAAGCTGTTGTAATCAGTTTAGGTTTTCATGCGGTAGAAAAAGCGCTTTTTAAACTTTAAAAAAGTTAGCACATTAAGATTTTTTGAAGATCTACAAAAAAGTATAAAAACTTATGATTTTTGGGAAATCTCTGGTAATTTATTTTTAAAACTTGGCGCAGTATCTCTGCAAGAAACCTGTTTCTTTTTAGAAACCATGACAAGTAAATCATAACTCAAGGTAAATAAAGTCCCTGTTCTAAAAGTTTCCAAGAGTAATTTTTCTAAGCACACCATCAATTCATTTAATGATAAATTTTTAAAGGTATTTTCTGTATCATAACGGTATTTTAATTCGAAAGTATCTTTACCATCAATCACAAATAAGCGCACATAGACATTTAACAATCCCTCACTCTTTCTAATGGGTTTGCTTAATGTTAGCTTCACAAATTCATCATTTACAACACTTTGCTGTAAAGCTTCAAAAAACTCTTTAAATTCACTCATAATGCAAAAATATAAATAACATATTGTTAATTTCTTTTTTATTAGATTTTATTTACTATTGAAATACTGTTTCCCTATTTTTTGTTTTTTAGCTACCTTAAAAAAACTCTTAACTATAAGATTTCTATCAAATAAGTTTAAAAATAAATTCAGAAGTTACCAAACAAACAAAATGGAGAGTCTAAATTCATAAAACTACCAAATTAATATATACCGGTACAAAACTGTATTTTTGATTCAACGAAACAAAAATCTAAGGATGATGTGAATCATCATAGAAACATAAAAATACGTCATATTCCTTATAGATTATGTGCGCATAAAGGAAGATTTTTGGAATGAAAAATTGATTAAAATAAAACGATACTAAATGAAATTACAATCAGTAGTTAAAGTAGATTATATTTCGCTGTTTTTTATGACGGTTTTTACCTTGTGGTCTATTGTGAATAATGAAATAAGCGTTTTCTATATTATTTACCTGTTTTGGTTTCATGAATTTTTAAGAACTATCATAAAAGTTGCTTTTTATGTATTTAAAAAAGATAAAATAGCACATCAACGCGCTTATTGGTCTACTTTAAAAAGCAAATTGTTTGTTTTGTTTATTTACTTTGTTTTTATCATCATCTTTTTTGGCCTAATGCTCGATTGGAAAAACTCAGATTTAATTTTCATAAATTTAGAAGTATTCATGTTAAAAAACACCATGTTCAATCTTACATCTGCTATTTTTTTAGTGAGAGAACTATTATTGTATTATAAAGATGAATTATTAAAATTTAATGGAAACATATTTTTATCAAGAGGCGTAATAATTCTTCATATTTCTATCCTATTAGGAATGTGTATTTGGGCATTTCTACCTAAAACCATGTATGAAAACACACATTCAAATATTGTATCTGGTATTGTAATTGCTCCTTTTTTATTATTGAAACTGTATTTTGAAATTAATGAAGTAAGGGCCAATTTATAAAACTACCAGAAATTGTATCGTGTTAAATTCTAATGATTTCCAAATAAAACAGCACAAGGAAATAGGTTTAAAAACTACTGAATTTCACCTGTTGTATTTTTTATAAATACATTTCAAACTTCACAAACAAACTCCTATTTTTGCAGCTATGGAAAACATAAAACAGGTTACAAAAAAATTACAGCGTTCTGTAGCAGAAGCTATTCAGCAATTTACCATGATTGCAGAAGGTGATAAAATTATGGTCTGTCTTTCTGGAGGAAAAGATAGTTATGCAATGTTGAATATGTTGCTATATTTTCAAAAAGTTGCACCTATTTCCTTTGAAATTGTGGCGGTGAATTTAGATCAAAAACAACCTGGTTTTCCTGAAGAAGTATTACCAACTTATTTACATAATTTAGGTGTAAATTATAAAATTATAGAAAAAAATACCTATAAAATTGTGATGGACAAAACCCCCGAAGGTAAAACTACCTGTAGTTTATGTTCTAGATTGAGAAGAGGAACTTTATATGAAGCTGCCAAAGATTTAGGCTGTAACAAACTAGCTTTAGGTCATCATAGAAATGATATTATAGAAACCTTTTTTCTGAATTTCTTTTTTGCAGGAAAAATGGAAACCATGCCTCCTAAATTTAAAAATGATGCAGGAGACATTATTGTGTTAAGACCATTGGCTTTTTGTAAAGAAAGTGATATTGAGGAGTATTCAGAGTACATGAATTTCCCAATTATTCCTTGTAATTTATGTGGATCTCAAGAAAATTTACAGCGGAAAAAAGTAAAACAAATGATTACCGATTGGGAAATAGCATTCCCGAATAGAAATGCAATTATGATGAATGCCTTACAAAACGTTTTTCCCTCTCACCTATTGGATCAAAATTTATATGATTTTGAAAATTTGGAAAGCAAGGTTTCTGGAGCTGCTATTATAGAATAGTGCTTTTGAAATTGTTTTTTTAGAGATTTATAGTTGAAAGATTACTGAAATGTTTGGTTTTGTGAAAACAATATTTTATCAATACACAATTTTATTAAACACATATTTTTCGTCTTTTCTTCCGAAGTAAAAAAAATCACATAAAGCAATATAAGTGCGGTTTTTGTAGTATAAAACTTCTCCTAAAGTAGCAGTAGCACAATTGTTATTATTTTCTGCTCATCAACAAAAAATGAGCGACAAACATTTTTCTACATTAAAAATAGTGCACAAAAAAAGAGCTACAAAATGCAGCTCTTTTAAGTAATATTATATGATAAAATGTTATGCTTTAAAAACAATTTTACGCATACGTAAGCTTTGTGGAGTAACTTCTAAATACTCATCTCCTTTAATGTATTCCATGTTTTCTTCTAAAGAGAAATCAATTTTCGGAGCAATTTTCATAGCATCATCTGTACCAGATTTACGCATGTTTGTTAATTGCTTACCTTTAATTAAATTCACAGCCATATCGTCAGATTTACTGTTTTCTCCAATTACCTGTCCAATATAAATTTCTTGGTTGATATCAATAAAGAAAACTCCTCTATCTTGTAAACGGTTTAATGCATACGCTGTTGCTTTACCTGCAGCAGAAGAAACAATTGCTCCTTTTACTTCTTCCGTAAAATCTCCTTTATAAGGACCGTATTCACTAAATCTGTGGTTAATAATTGCTGTACCACCAGTTGCAGTTAATATTTTATTTCTTAAACCAATTAATCCTCTAGAAGGAATAGAAAATTCTAAATGTTGTAAATCTCCTTTTGGTTCCATCACTAACATATCTCCTTTTCTAAGAGATACTAAGTTAATTGCTTTAGAAGCCATATCTTCTGGTACATCAATAGACAATGTTTCCATTGGCTCATGTTTTTTACCATCAATTTCTTTAATAATTACTTGTGGTCTTCCCACTTGTAATTCATATCCTTCTCTACGCATTGTTTCAATCAATACTGATAAGTGTAAAACTCCACGTCCGAAAACATTAAATTTATCTTCACTATCCGTAGTTTCAACTTTTAATGCAAGGTTTTTTTCTAATTCTTTAAATAAACGATCTCTTAAGTGACGAGATGTTACAAATTTACCTTCTTTACCAAAGAAAGGAGAGTTGTTAATTGTAAACAACATACTCATAGTAGGTTGATCAATTTCTGTTCTTGGTAATGCTTCTGGGTTTTCTAAATCTGCAATTGTATCACCAATTTCAAATCCATCAAGACCTGTAATAGCACAAATATCTCCACAAGGTACTTTTTCTACTTGTAGTTTACCCATACCTTCGAACACATGTAATTCTTTAATTCTTACTTTTTTAGTAGAACCATCTGCTTTACATAACATGTAATCTTTACCAACTTCTAAATCACCTCTAAAAACACGTCCGATAGCAATTCTACCTGTAAAAGCAGAATAATCTAAAGAAGTAATTTGCATTTGTGCTGTTCCTTCGTTGTATTTAGTTGCAGGAATAGATTCTAAAACGGCATCTAATAATGGAATAATATTATCCGTTTCATTTCTCCAGTCAGTACTCATCCAATTGTTCTTTGCAGAACCATAAATAGTAGCAAAATCTAATTGCTCTTCTGTAGCTTCTAAAGCGAACATTAAATCAAAAACTTTTTCATGAACGATATCAGGAGTACAGTTTTCTTTGTCTACTTTATTTACAACTACAATAGGAGTTAATCCTAATTCTAAGGCTTTCCCTAATACAAAACGAGTTTGTGGCATTGGTCCTTCAAATGCATCCACTAATAATAAAACACCATCAGCCATTTTTAATACACGCTCTACTTCTCCACCAAAATCGGCGTGACCAGGAGTATCAATAACGTTAATTTTTGTGTCTTTATAGTGCACAGAAACGTTTTTAGAAAGAATTGTAATTCCTCTTTCACGTTCTAAATCGTTATTATCTAACAATAAATCTGTACGTTCTTTACGATCGTCTAAGATTTTAGCTTGATCTATAATTTTATCTACTAACGTTGTCTTTCCGTGATCGACATGGGCTATAATAGCGATATTTCTAATTGGTTGCATTTATGTATTCTTAAATTTCGTGCAAAAGTAGTGTTTTTAGTTTAAAGAATTCATTCTATCTAAAAAACTTTAACTATCTACTAATTAATAACAACTACCTATTAAATTTAACAACACCAAAGTAGGTTTGTTTTATCTTAAAAAGGCAATTGCTTTTTTATAATGAACAGAAATGAACAGATTACTTGGTTGTGCCTCTTTGTAATGACAGGTTTTTTTTTGAAAAATTACAACCTTAAAATAAGAGCTTAAATATCAGTCTTTTAAGATGTCTTTTTTTTATCATTAGGTAAATCGTCTTGAAAAGCAGATGGTAAAATATCTGGAATTAATTTGATTAAAAGCGGTAATAATAATGCGCCACCAGGAA
Source organism: Polaribacter sp. (assembly GCF_051251875.1). GTDB lineage: Bacteria > Bacteroidota > Bacteroidia > Flavobacteriales > Flavobacteriaceae > Polaribacter. The sequence goes on along the minus strand of NZ_JBPOGL010000002.1, from coordinate 47,913 downwards.
GTAAAAACACTGCCAAAGCGGGTATTGCTTTACAAATATCTAACAATTGAATTTTAATTTTCTCTTTTTCCTCGTCAGACAAATTAGCATGTGTAGATTTCTTTATTAAAGAAACAGCCTCTTTACTTTGCCTTAATTCTTGCTCAAGTCTAAGTTTATTTCTATGAATTAATAATTTTATTTCTTCTAAACTTGTCATTATAATTTTCTTCTCTTACGTTCTGTTTTTAACAGATTTAACTCTCTACTTGTTTGTCCGGCAACCGATGTATTTTCTTCTGCTCTTCTTATTAAATAAGGCATTACATCTCTTACAGGGCCAAAAGGAAGGTATTTTGCTACATTATAACCTTGGTTTGCCAAATTGTAACTAATATGATCGCTCATACCAAATAATTGTCCAAACCAAAGCCGATTGTCATTTTCTTTAATTCCATGTTTTTTTGCTAAATCCATTAACAAATAAGAGCTATCTTCATTATGTGTACCTGCAAACAATGCCATTTTAGAATGTTCCATCATGTATTTAATTGCGGTATCATAATTAATATCTGTAGCTTGTTTGTCTTCACAAATAGGAGATGGATATCCTTTTTCTTCGGCTCTTTCACGTTCTTTTTCCATATAAGCACCTCTAACAACTTTCATCCCAATATAAAAACCTTTGTCTTTTGCTTTTTCATGCAATGCTTTCAGATAGTCCATTCTGTCATGCTTATACATTTGAAGTGTGTTAAAAACAATGGCTTTTTCTTTGTTATAGGTTTCCATTAATTCTTCAATTAAGACATCTGCAGCTTTCTGCATCCAGCTTTCTTCCGCATCTATTAATAAGGGAACATCTTTTTTAACGGCCACTTTACACACTTTATGAAAACGAGCTACTACTCTATTCCACTCTTCTTGTTCTTCTGTTGTTAACGTTTTACTTTCGGATAATTTTTGATACAATTCAAATCGTCCAAAACCAGATGGTTTAAAAACAGCATAGGGAATGGATTTTTTTTCTTCACAAAAATTAATAATTTTTAATATTTTTTCTAAAGCGCCATCAAAACTCACTTCTTTATCTTGCCCTTCTACAGAATAATCTAGCACACTATGTACATTACCATTGTTGTACATATTGTCTATAATAGGCAAACAATCTTCTTCTGTTACGCCTCCACAAAAATGATCAAAAACGGTAGATCTAATTAACCCTTCAACAGGTAAATGTACTTTTAAAGCAAAATTTGTTACCGCAGAACCAATTTTTACCATTGGTTCATTTTGAATCATTTTAAATAAAAAATATGCACGTTCTAATTGAGAATCTGTTTTTAAAGCAAAAGCTATTTCTGTGTTATCAAAAATTTTCATTCAACATTAATTTGGGAAAAACAAATATAACTATAGAATGGTAATAATTGAATAATTTATTTTTAATTTGCACACTTCATAAAATGCAGATAAAATCTCTTAAATCAGTTCAGTTTCTTGGAATGATAATATTCCAAACATACGAGCATAAAAATTTAAGTAGAATTTCGATTTCGTAATGTTTTTTTTCTAGTTGTATAAAAATGAAATTAGTTTAAGGTAAAAACACATTCTTAAATTCAAAAGGAATAATTGTAATCGCTTTTTTGCTTTCTAAAATAACTTCAATAGTCCAATTTTCTTTAGGTGCCTGTTTTAGAGTTACATTATAATTAAAATTACTAGCGTAATAACCATTACTTTGCTTTCTGTGTTTTTCATCGTAAATATTAATTTCTATGATTTCTTTTTTAGGGTCATTCTTATAGAAATTAATTGTAGGAGTATCACCAGACTTATTAGAAAAAAAACTTGAAATATTCTGAATCATTTTAATTTCTGCATCTGTAATTTTGTTCGTTTTCTTCAAAGAATCAATGTGAGATGCTAAATGTTCTTTAGATTTTATTTTTAATTTTTCAACCTTTTGAATATCAATCAATTTAAGAATAGCAGAAGTGGAAGCATTTTTTAAAATATTTTTATTCAGTTGGCTTCTAGAATTTTTACAAGTAATAATAGCTCCATTTTCTTCAGTAGGTCTAAAATATTTAAGTCCTCCAGACACCGTTTTAATGGAAGTAGCTCCTCTAGAGGGTTGCGTTAATTGAATGAGAAATGATTTTTTATTTGTACTAAAATAAGAAGTTTTAATTTGAGTAAGCTTTTTCCCTTTGTTATCTACTGCTTCGTAAATAGTGTCTACTTCAATTTTATCTTTCTCTGTCAGTTGAACATCAAATAAGTTATACGTTAGTTTTACATATCCATCAAAATTGTCAAAGGATCTTTGTATTCGTACATCATCAAGAAAATAACGGCTATTGTTTTGTGCAAAACCAATACAAGTATAAAAACAGAGCGTAAATAAATATAACTTTTTCATAAATTATGGTAATAGAATATTGTTAAAATAAAATGGCAGTTTTTGAATATTATTAGGATTACTTAAAATGATTTCTAAACCATTGTTTTCTTTCGAGTTATTACCAATATAAATACTAATAATGTTTTTGTTTTTATACATGTTTCCACCACTTATTTTCTTACCAGAATTGTCTTTTATAATAATGTTACTTATTTCGTTATTCGGATCAAAGAAAAAGAAATTTAAATATCTAGGATCTTTTAGTGTTGAAGAATTGTTAAAAATATTAGAAAACAGATTTTTGAAACTATTCGATATTTCTCCAACAAAAGTATCAAGACTATTTTCTTGTTTAATTTTTTGGATTTTGTTATTAAAATTAACAGGATCTGCTTTTTTTAAGGAATCAAGCTTTCTGCCATCTATCAAAATTAATTTTGCTTTTGAATTCGGAATTAAATTTTTATTAAAATGATTCACATACTTATCTATCTTAATAATACCACCGTTTTTAATAGTAGGTTTATTAATACTTACTATTCCTTTTAGTTTACTGATATGAGTTGCTTTAATACTAGAAGTTAATAGCTTTAATTTATTACTGGTATTGTATTTTTTATCGTATTTACTAATTGGCTTATAAAGGTTCTTTTTAGTGTTATCAATGGCTATTAAAATAGTATCAATTTTAAAACTTAAATTCTCATCACTTTCATTTTTGACGTTCAACGTTAATTCAATCTGTCCAAACGGATCAATATTCCTTTGTTCTCTTATCTTGTTAATTACTACTTCTTGAGAGCATAGAGAAGCAGTGGAACATATCAAAATAAAAATAAATACTTTTTTCATAATCTATAAGTATAACAATTTTGGGTAACTAAAAAATGATGAGGATTAAGGTAAAATAATATCTTCCAATTCGAATTTATATTTTTTTGTATTCCCTTTTGTTGCAATTTTGATGACCAGTGTAGAAGTATTGAAACTTTCTTTACTTTTTTTCATATAATTAAATTTATACCTTGAAGAAGACATGTATGCATAGCCAGATTTTTCCCCATTATTATCCATCATTTGAATAGAGATAATTTCTTTATCAGGATCATTAATATAAAAACCATACCCAGAAAGGTTTAAAGTTTGTTGTAAAGTATTGCTAGAAGAAGCTAGATTTTTTATAAATTTTGAGACACTTGTACTACTTGCATCTGCAATTATTTTAGCATCTATAAACGGAGCAAGTGTTTCTTGATCTAAAGCTTCAATCTTTTTTAGAATTTCTTTTGAAAGTAGAATAACTTGGGCATTTTTAGTTTTTTTAGCTACTAAATTTTTTCCTATACTATTGTTGGATAAAAAATTTTCCAAATTAATTGTAGATTTTTCTCCAGAAGATACTTGAAAAAATTTTCCTTTTATTTTTTTTATAGATTTTGCATCTCTAGTGGTTCCAGATAAATAAATAGACAGATTATAACTACTAAACTTTTTAGCATAACTAATTCTTACGGGTTTATTTAGTTTTCTACCTAAATCATCTTCTGCAAATGTAATCTCATCTATTTTAACGGGTTGGTTTTCATTTATTTCCATTTCATCTATATAGCAGTTAATTCTAATGTAATTGCCAGAAACACTAGAACCCCTATCCCTATACTCATTCACAGAACGAACAATTAAACCTACTTTTTTCTGAGCAAATGAATTTATGCTTGCTAAAATGATAACTAATAATGTGATTTTTTTCATGCAATTTAAGTTAATATTAATAAAATAATGTATAATTATTGAGAGAAGGAATGTCGTTTTCTACAACTCTTTAAAATAGATTTTAGTACTTAATATTATGACTATTTGTATTGTTTTAATTCAAAAATTAATAACAATAACAATAGCTATTTAAAAAAGCGAGTATTCAACCTAACAAATATAGCGTTTGAATAGTAATAATTGCATAATTTCTATTTAATTTGCACTCTTAATATTATTACAAAATGAAAACCATTCAAGCAGTTTCTTATCCTGTACTTTTTCAAGAAAAAAGTTATGCATTACTTTCTAATTTAATTGATGAAAAAAATTATTCAACCATTTTTATTTTGGTTGATGAAAACACTTTTGAACATTGTTATCCGAAATTTATTCCAAATTTATCTACTGATAAAAAAATTGAGGTTATTGAAATTGAATCTGGTGAAATCAATAAAAACATAGAAACTTGTATTGGTGTTTGGAATGCAATTACAGAATTGGGTGGTGATAGAAAAAGTTTACTAATTACTTTAGGTGGTGGTGTTATTACAGATTTAGGTGGTTTTGTTGCTTCTTGTTTTAAACGTGGAATCGATTTTGTAAACATTCCAACAACTTTATTATCTATGGTTGATGCTTCTGTTGGTGGAAAAACGGGCGTTGATTTAGGAGTATTAAAAAACCAAATTGGATTGTTTGCAAATCCGCAAATGGTTATTGTAGATAATGAATATTTAACAACAGTTGAACCTAGAGAAATAAAATCTGGAACCGCAGAAATCATTAAATATGGCATTACTTATGACCTTAAACTATTTAACGAGATAAAAGACAATAAGAATCTTAAAATCAGTGATTTAATATTTAGATCTGTTGAAATAAAAAACGAAGTTGTTTTACAAGATCCAAAGGAAAAAAATTTACGAAAAATTTTAAATTTCGGACATACTTTAGGACACGCAATTGAGTCTTTTTACCTAGAATCTGAAGACAAAGAAAACTTAACCCATGGTGAAGCGATTGCTATTGGAATGGTTTGTGAATGTTTTATGTCCGCTAAGTTATTAGATTTTCCATCAGAAAAAGTAAGCGAAGTAAAAGATGTTGTTTTATCAATTTACAACAAAACAAATCTTTTAAAGGAAGATTTTTCTGCAATTATGGAATTGCTAAAACATGATAAAAAGAATGTAAACGGACAAGTAAACTTTGTACTTTTAAACGATTATGAAGATTATAAATTAGACTGTAAAGTTTCTGAAGAATTGATTATTGAAAGTATGGAGTTTTATAATAAATAAACTTTAATACAAGTAAAAATCACAAAAAAGACCTTTCAAATATTTTAATTTGAAAGATCTTTTTTTTACTATATTTAATGAAAAATTATAATTGAAAATGAAAAAAAAATATCTACAATTTTTTGCCTTAATTGCCTTCTGTTTTTTTATCTCACCTATTAACTCTCAGTGGAAATACCCAAATGCTGATAAAATTGTTGAAGATGTTGTAATAACTTATAAAGTTGAGTATGATGAACCTTTAACTGAAGAACAAAAGAAAAGTATTAGATTTCAAAAAGGAATTATTGTTTATTTTAATAATGATATGCTTGTTGAAAAAACGTTTACTGGTAAAACTGGTTATACAAAAATGCTTATAATTGACTACAACAAAGGAGTATATTATTCTGGAAATTCCTATAAAACATACAAAAACTTAATAGTAAAAGATCTTATAACTGGAAATAAAGATACGAAACTAGAAAGCGGTATAAAAGAAAATTTATTAGACATTTCTTGTGATGTATACACGAAATCTACTTCTACTAAGAAAATATTAACTACTAAAAAATTCGGAATTAGATACTCTAAAAATTATAAATGTGAAGGATTATTACTAAAATATATGGGTAGAGATATCTCTTTAGGTTCTTACACAGTTACAGCCACAAGAATTGAATCTTTAAAATTACCTAAAAAACTTTTCAGTTTAAATACCTATGTTATTAAAACTAGTGAAGAACAAAAACGCTATAATGCTGAAAAGAAAAAGGAGTACGATGAAAGAAAAGCGCAAAGAAAACAATTAGAGTCTGAAAAAATAGATACAAAAGCTCCTAATTTTTATGTGAGAAGCATCAAAAATAAAAAATTTAAAAGCAAAGATTTAAAAGATAAGATTATTGTTCTTAATTTTTGGTATACAGGTTGTCCTCCTTGTAAAAAAGAAATCCCCCAATTAAATAAATTAAAAGACGAGTTTAAAGATAAGGATGTAGAGTTCATCGCTTTTGCTTTAGATCAAGAATATAAAATTGCTGAATTTTTAAAGAGCAATCCTTTTAATTATGATATTGTTGAAGACGCATCTTGGGAAGCAGATGAATTTGAAATTAAAGCTTATCCTACCAATATAATTATTGATAAAGATGGAAAAATATCTTATTTCAAATCGAGTTATAGGTCTGACATTTACGAATCTATGAGTTATAAAATTCATAAACTTTTAACACCATAAAAAGATAAAAAAAATCCTTTTCATTTTTGAAAAGGATTTTTTTTGTTTAAAACTCTTTCTTACCAAATTCACTATCAATAAACTTCGATTTATTTTTAGCAGCATTAAAAGTATACGATAGATTTAAAGAAACCATATCTACTTCATACCTGTAGTTTGTGGTAGTATAAAAATTAGCTCCTGAGGTTGTTATACGTTGTTCATTAGTGTTTAACAAGCCCATATCCATATTTTGCCATTGCAAAGTAGCTGTTAACTTATCATCCATAAACTTTTTTCTAAAGGTTAAGTTTGGCGAATAAAAACGAGAATCTTCACCCATTGCTGTATTTCTATCAGATAGATAATTAAAAGTAAATTGTAACGATGCGTTTTCCCAGAAACTATAGGTAGAATTTACATTGAAAGAATAAATGGTTGATTTAGAATCGATATTGTAATTTCTTTCCACACCATCTCTATGTTTAAAATTTAAAACGCCATCTATTGCATAATTATACACATTAGCACCTATTGAGTTTGTCCAATTATGAGTAGGTTTTATAGTTGCACCAACTTCTAAACCTATAGCATTACTTTTACCTACATTAGAATATACTCTATTAATTACACTATCTATGATTGCACCACTTTGTTCATAAGCCAATGTATTCACACGATTAATAACGTTCTCTACATGTCTAAAATAAGCTGTTGCATATACAGAATTTCCACCTGTACCTTTTTTAGTTATTCCTAATTCTACCAAATCTATAAATTCTGGCAATAAGGTATTGTCTCCTTGTTCAAAAACTTCTGAATGCTCACGTTCTGCAAAACTGTTCATTTTAAAAGTTGTTGTTCTTTCAACTCTTTTACTATAAGCCGTTTTTATATTTGTTTTATCATTAATCTTATATTGTAAAGATGCAGAAGGAAACAACTTTACAAAATCGTATGTATATACATTTTCTGTAGTTTCGCTCTGTAAAGCTTCTTTGTACTCTCTGTCCATAGATTCTAAACGAACACCCGCAGCATAATCCCATTTACTTTTAGACCCAGTTAGTTGTGCATAACCAGAATGAATAACTCTTTTTAAGCTAACATCACTAGAAAACTCAGGAACTTGAACGCCATCTCTTTCATATACAAACTTACCTGTATGGTCTAAATCTCTAAATTGATACCCAGTTTCTAAAGTACCAAAAGAAAAAGGTTTCCATTGATAATCTAAATTAAAACGTGTTCCGTGCAAAGGATTATCATTGGTATTGTATTCTTTTTGATACACAATAGTATTATCAGGATGTCCTAAATTATCATTTTCAGTTGGTCCTCCTAAAAAAGTATATTCGTATAAAAATGAAGTAGAAATTTTAGAATCATTATCAAATTTATGAGAATAATCAAAACTACCTAAAGCAAAATCTCCTTTTCTAATTCTTAAATTGTGATTGTAATATGCAAAAGTATAATCACGAGTATTACCTCCAATTGGCGAAATAGCATGATTATCAAAATACACAATATCTGCTAAACGTTCTTTGGTACGTTTTCCTGCAAAAAATCCTAATGAAAAAGCATCAGACTTATTTGGAGTATAATCTACCGTAAATCTACCGTTATACGTAACTTCATCAAAACTACGCTCGCCATCAGAAGGTAAAAAAGTAGTTTTATTTTCCGGAGTATTTACAATAAACATATCTCCTTCTCTTCTACCCGTTTTATCATTTCTTTGATAACTAGCACCAACAGAAATATTCCAATTGTCTGTTCTTTTATTTACTGTTGCATCAATTCCATATCTTTTGGCCGCTACTTTTGTATCATATTCTTCTATTGACGGAAAACCACCACGAACATTTACTTGCGCAAAGGTTCCGTTAATAGCACCTTTTTTAGTAATTATATTTAAGATTCCTCCTTTTCCTTCAGGATCATACTTTGCAGACGGTGCAGTTATTAACTCTATACTTTCTAATGCATTTGCAGGTAATTGTGCTAAAATAGCGCTAGCATCACCTTGTGTTGGTTTTCCGTTTATTAAAACCGTAAACCCTTTACTACCTCGTACACTAATATCTCCTAGACCATCTACCGTTACAGAAGGTAAATTTTTAACAACATCTACTGCATTACCACCAACTGTACTTTGGTATTTTTTTGTATCAAAAACCTGTCTATCAATTTTATGTAAAACGGTACTTCTTTCCGATTTAACCACAACTTCATCTAACTGGTTACCAGAACCTAACACTAATTTTATAGCTCCTAAATCTTTCTTTTCTCCTTTTTTGTTGATTACAATTGCGTTTGATGTATTTATTTGATACCCAATAAAAGAAGCTTCTACATAATAAGTACCTGGCTTTACATCTTTAAAAGAAAACTCTCCATCTAAATTTGTTACAACACCAGCAACTAGTGCTTTATTTGTTGATTGATAAAGAGCAACTGTTGCATATTCTAGTGGATAATTTTCATCCGATTCAATAACTTTTCCGCTAATTTGAGCTGCTGCTAACTGACTTAAAGTAAGCGTTAGTAATAAAAATAATGATTTTTTAAAATTCATTGAAATACGTTTTACTATGTTTAAAATTTAGTTAATTATTATATTAACTGGTTAGACTAAATAAATTTAAAAGGTTTAATTTTTTTATCGACATTAAAAAAAAACGTCTAAACAGCATCCTTAATAATTTACCGCAAAAATATGTAAGTTTTGTGCTTTTAAAATGGTCTATTTGAAAAATTTACAGTCTAGCTAGGCTTATTTTGTAGGTTAAAGTTCTTGGGAGTTTCACCTGTATAGCCTTTAAAATATTTTGTAAAATGCGATGCATCTTTAAAATCTAAACCGTAAGCAACATCACTAATTGTCTCATTCGTATACAATAAACGCCTTTTTACTTCTTTAATAATATGATCTCCAATAATGTCTGAAGCAGATTTATTGTACTCCTTTCTACAAATGGCATTTAAATTTTGAGGTGTAGTATTTAAACTTTCTGCATAAAAGTTTACATTATTTTTTAAGGTATGAGACAAAACATTCGTAAACAATACTACCAAATCTGTACTTTCTATTTTTTTTACAGAAGCATCCTCTAATAATTTAGAGAACACCCCTTTTAACCCACCTTCTATAACTTCTTTATTTACGTTACTTTGTTTTTTTTCCGAAGTTAAAGCTTTAAAAAGCGCCTTTAGCGTTACCTCTTTTTTTGTTAGCGTTATTTTTGATGTATGTTGTAATTTGAACAACTGATAATTTAAATATTTATCTAAGGTTTTTTCTAAAAAATCTTCCTTTATAATAATTACGTAGCCTTTTGGTTTGGTAGTAATTTCCCAATGATGCACTTCATCTTTTTTAATTACAAAAACTGTTGATGGTTTTATTTTATAACTCTTTAAATCTACATGATGATACCCACTTCCTTTTATAAAGTATACAATTTCTAAATATTTATTATGCTTATGAGGTTTGGTATAACGCTTATTTACATCAAACTTTTCAACTTTAATATCTTTATATTCTTCAATTTTATTATAAATATCAATTGTATTATTCATGAAAACTAATTTATGTAAAACTAAAAAAAAAGATAGAAAAAAACGCTATGTAGCTTTTTTCTATCTTTTTTATACACTATTTTTAGTTAAAATAAACCCTATCCTAACCAAGCATTCATCATCCAAATTGTTTTTTCTTGTTCTGCTATAAAATCACTCATCATTGAGTTGGTTCCTTCATCATTTGCAGCATCAGAAATTTCTAAAATATCTCTTTCAATTTTTAATAATTCTGCCAAAGAAGTAACCACTAATTGAACACCTTCTACATCATTTGAAATGTTTTTACCAACAGGAACTGTTGCTTTACTTATATAATCGGTAAAAGTATGTAATGGCTTGCCTTGTAAGGTTAAAATACGTTCTGCAATGTCATCAATTTTAACTTGAGAATCTGTATAAAACTCTTCAAACTTTACATGTAATTCAAAGAAATTTTTACCTTTGATATTCCAATGCAATCCGCGTAAATTTTGATAATATATTTGAAAATTTGATAATAATCCATTTAAATTATCTACTAAATTTTCTGTCTCAGTTTGGTCTAATCCTAATATTGTTTTGTTCATTTTTTATCTTTTTTATGATACTTCAAATTTATTTGAAATTAAGCAGTTAAAACTATAATTATTATTGATAGTTTTAATATCTTTATCAAAAATTATTATACCAATGACAATTACCCAATTAAAATATGTTTTATCTGTTGCTGAATATCAAAATTTTACCGTAGCGGCAGAGCACAGTTTTGTAACCCAACCTACCTTAAGTATGCAAATTCAAAAACTAGAGGATGAATTGGATATAAAAATATTTAATCGATCTAAAAAACCCATAGAACTAACAGATATTGGAAAAAAAATAGTAGAACAAGCAAAAGTTATTGTAGACGAAAGTAATAGAATTATAGACATTGTTCATCAACAAAAAGGATATATTGGTGGCGAGTTTAAACTAGGAATTATACCTACTATTATGCCTACTTTATTGCCTATGTTTTTAAATAATTTTACTAAAAAACATCCAAAAGTAAAATTAATAATCGAAGAATTAACCACGGAAGACATAATAAGAAAATTAACAGATGGCCATATAGATGCTGCTATTGCTGCAACTCCTTTAGAAAATGAAGCTATCAAAGAAAAACCATTGTATTATGAACCTTTTGTAGGATTGGTTCCGCAAAATCATAGACTATTTAACAATAAATTAATTACTTCTAACGAATTAGAAATGGATGACATTTTATTATTAGAAGACGGACATTGTTTTAAAGATAGTGTAATAAATCTTTGTAGAACACATAAAATTGATAACAAAAAAGGGTTTCAATTAGAAAGTGGAAGTTTTGATACCTTAATTAAACTCTCTAAAGAAGGTTTAGGAATGACACTTTTACCGTATTTACATACCTTAGATTTAAGTGAAAAAGATAAAACATATTTACGTGAATTTACAAATCCGCCACCAGCAAGAGAAGTGAGTTTAATTTACCATAAATCGCAATTAAAAATGCAATTAATTGAAGCGTTAAAAACTACAATAGATGGTGTAGTTAGAGGTGCAATTTCTTTTTCTGATGTAAAAATAATCAGTCCTTTGCACAAGAAATAACCAATAAAATAAAATTCTGATACTTTTTTAAAGTAGAACATTAACCGAGATTATTTTAAAAAAAAATAGCCATAAATTCTTAAATTTATGGCTATTTTCTATGTAGTATTTACCCAATTAATTGACTAAAATACTCAAATATTTCTCCTTTAGAAACGCCACTTCCTTTTTCTACTAAATCAAACAACTCTGCATTTCTTTCAGAAGCATACGGTTTGGTTCCTTTAAAAATATCCACAGAATTGTCCATTGGGTTTTTCATTAACCACTCAAAACCTTCTTGCTCTAAAAGATTAATATCCCAATTTACTTTAATGGCAATTCTATGTATTTCATCTGCTTCACACTTAAATAAATTTACTGTTTTTTCTGAAAAATGCTCTAGATAATTTGTTTTGGTTAAAACATCGTCCCAAACCACATCAGAGAAAACATTTAATTCATCTTCTGCAACTGCAGGTTTTTCTTTTTTCAATTGATTCCATTCGTTTACATCTATATGCTGACTTGCTAAAAAACGAGCAAACTCTTCATGCAAACTTTCAAATTGCTCTTTGGTTAATTGTCTATATTTCATTGATAAATTAAAAAAAAAGTGTGTTTTAAAAATATAAGTTTCTGTTGTGCCAAACCTTGGCGCAAAAATAAAAAAGCTCGTTATTTCTAACGAGCTTTTTTGTAATTTATTTAAAGAAAGTTTCTATTCAGAAACAACTTCAAAAGTAATCTCAGCAACTACTGATCTATGTAAACGAACAGTTGCGTCATATTTACCTAATCTTTTCACAGAACCACCAACAACTTTTATAAATTTCTTGTCAATTTCTGTTCCTGCTTTTGCTATTGCTGCAGCTAAATCTATATTGTTTACAGAACCAAATAATTTGTCTCCTGAACCAGTTTTAGATGCAATCTTAATTTCATATCCTTTAATTGCTTCAGCTAGTGTATTAGCATCTTCAATTAATTTAGCTTCTTTATAAGCACGTTGTTTTAGGTTCTCTGCTAATACTTTCTTTGCAGATGAAGTAGCTAAAACTGCTTGTCCTGTAGGTATTAAAAAGTTTCTACCATAACCGTTTTTTACAGCTACAACATCATCTTTAAATCCTAAATTTTCTACGTCTTGTCTTAATATTAATTCCATAATTCTCTACTTCTTTAATTATTTTAACAAATCTCCAACGTATGGCATAAGCGCTAAATGACGCGACCTTTTAATTGCTTGCGCAACTTTACGTTGATATTTTAATGAGGTTCCTGTTAAACGTCTTGGTAAAATTTTACCTTGTTCATTTACTAAATACATTAAGAAATCTGCATCTTTATAATCGATGTATTTAATTCCTTTTTTCTTAAATCTACAGTACTTAGCTTCCTTTTTAGTGTCTATGTCAAGTGGCGTTAAATATCTAACGTCTCCTGTTTTACCACCTTTTGATTGTTGTTCTATTGTTGATGCCATGTCTTATTTTTTTGTAGATTTAACACGTTCAGTTCTAATTTTAGCCCAAGCAGCAGCATGTTTGTCTAGTCTTACAGAAAGATAACGCATAATGCTATCATCTCTTCTAAATTCTAGTTCAAACGCAGCAATTTCCTCACCAGCTAATTTGTACTCTAATAAGTGATAAAAACCACTTTTCTTTTTTTGAATTGGATACGCTAATTTCTTTAAGCCCCAATCTTCTTTTGAGATCATTTCAGCTCCTTTTGAAACTAAATAATCTTCGAACTTTTGTACTGTCTCCTTTATCTGAGTATCAGATAAAACGGGATTCATAATGAAAACAGTTTCGTAATGATTCATAAATTAATTATTTATTGTTTATTTTTAAGGCTGCAAATATACATACTTTTTTACATATAGAGACAGGTTTTTTCTAATAAAATTAGTATATTTTTAAGTTAAAATACTGATATGCACATACCCGAAATACCAAACCTAATACATTATGCCATTCCTTTTTTTATAATTACGGTGCTTTTAGAAGTATTTTTAACTGTAAAAGTAAAACTTAAAGAGTATGAATTTAAAGACGCAGGAACCTCTATATTAATGGGCCTAGGAAACGTTGCTATTGATTTATTAACCAAAGGTATTGTATTAAGTTTATTCTATGCTATTTATCATTTTTACCACTTTTTTACTATTCCTTTTTCTTGGTGGGCCTGGGTTTTATTAGTTTTTGCCGAAGATGTCTCCTACTATTGGGCGCATAGATTTGGACATGTTAGTCGGCTTTTTTGGGCAAGTCATGTAGTGCATCATTCATCAAAAAAATACAATTTAAGTACAGCTTTACGTCAAACTTGGACAGGTAGTTTTTACACATTTATCTTTTGGATTCCCTTAATACTTATCGGTTTTCATCCAATAATGGTGTTCACCCAAATGTCTATTAGTTTGTTATATCAATATTGGATTCATACAGAATTGATACAAAAAATGCCTGTGTGGTTCGAAACTATTTTTAACACACCCAGTCATCATAGAGTGCATCATGCCACAAATCCACAATATTTAGATAGAAATTACGCAGGGATTTTTATTATTTGGGATAAAATATTTCGAACATTTGAACCTGAAGTAGAAAAACCAATTTATGGTTTGGTTACTAATATTGAGACCTATAACCCTGTAAAAATTGCGTTTAAAGAATGGTTAACCCTATTTACAGACTTTTTTACATCAAAAACATCCATCAAAAATAAATTTAACTATCTCATAAAACCGCCTGGATGGAAACATGATGGAACAAGTGTTTTATCTTCTGATTTAAGAAAAAAATGGGAAAATGCTAGACGAAAATAAAAGTTCACAATTTTTCATTAATTTACAGAAACAAACATCACCTTATTTAAGAAATCATACAGACAATATTATAACTTGCTTTATTACAGTGATTTAACCCCAGTTAAATGGAGTTATTTCCTAGTAATACTTCCTATTAAAAACTGAAATTTGTATTCATATTAACAATATCAAACTTTAATATTATGGGAAGACATTTAGCAGATTTTACAGTATTGTCAGACGGACAAATTAGAATAGGAACCGACGGAACCGTTGATGAAGACAAAATAATAGCGTATAGATTGCGCGGAAATGCTATTGGAGGATTAAAAGCTATTTTATCTTTTGTGATTAGAAATTCCGTAAATTTAAGATTGTCAGTGGCTATTAATGGTCAAGAAATTTTTAAAGACAACATTCCGGATGGTAGTTTTCAAAGAACAATTCAAGAAATTTTTCCTTCAAATGTTTTAGTAAATAGAAACGATACTATTACGTTTACTGCACTTCGTGGTAATTGTATTTTCTCTGATGCCGTTCTTTGGTACAATAGAAAATCATAAGAAACTATCAGCAAAAAAAAATGTCATGAGCTTACTTAAATTAGAGCAGCTCATGACAACTTATTTAATCTAAATCTAATCTTATTCCTAATGAAATATTTCTAGTTTCTGTATTTTTAAACAACGGATTTAAATCGTATTTCACATAAAAACTGGTAGATCTGTATCCAATATAAGTACTTAAACCATAATTAAAGGTATTCATGTTAAAATTGTCTTTTTGCACTTCTTCTACTTTAACATCGTTTGCATCATTATATTCTAAATATTGTCGTGTTCCAAGCTTAAATCCTACAAAACCACCAATTCCTAAACGTACAGACTTATTGGTTCGGTCTCTTTTTGTACCATCTTTATAGGTTTTATTTTTAGAAAAATCCCATTCTAAATGGATTGGAAAATTCATTTGTACATGGCGCAACCTACTTTCTGACAAAGGATTTGGAAATGTATTAATTTCTGTAAGTGTTCCGTTTTTTACATGATATTTATTTTCTTTTAGGCGTAAATTATTCCACAGAAAAGAAACTCCGTATTTAAAATAGATTTGAGACGGTTGCTTAGTCAATCTAGTTTTCCATGTCCAGCCCAATTCATAAAAATGAGATTGCCAAAACTTATAGTTAGAATTATTTAAAGAGTTAAGCTCATGATCATTTAAAACATTATTTACTCCCATAGCAAACACAATCTGACTGGTAGTTTTCCTATTTCTTCTAACACTAATGTTCTTATTTTTATCATTTTCTGTTCCATTTAGGGTTAACTTAAATGTATTATTCCCTATTGAAAAAGTATTTATCTCATCATTATTAATTTCTTCTTCCGGAGCACTTGCAATTTTTCCATTGGTTTTGTCTTGTACCAACAATTGCAACAAACGCTCTTGTTGGCTCACTAGTAATTCTATTCTTCTGGCATGGTAAACAGCAACTTTCTTTTTTAAGGAATCTGCTTTTGTTTCTAAAATTTCGCCTTGCTCTAACCGTGCATCAATTGCCAATACTTTTAGCTTCAAAGAATCTTTTTGTTGTTTGGTAATATTTTCTATCCTTTTTGATATTTTTCTTACTTCATTCTCAAATGTTTTTTCTTGAGATTGTGCCATAGTTGTACATAACAACACTAATATTAGTAGTATTCTTTTCATTATAAATATTTTAAATTGTGATTTTAATTCTTTTTTTTAACCAAGTTCTTAGAAAACTAAGGTCTATTTAATTTTGATATTGCATCGCTTTTGCACCAGACCGGTATTTTGTACATACTAATTGTTTCTACTTGCAATTGCAGTGGCAATATTTGTTACTTTTTGTTTTAATGATTTCATAAAATTATTCTGAAAATCATCATCAATAATTGTGCGCTCAACTTCCGCTAAAATACTATTCGGATTTACTTTTAAATTAGATTCTATCAGCTGATTCTGAATCGTTTTTAAAACATCTTCTCTTGTAATATTATACTTCGCATAATAGTTTTTTACCTCTTGTGAAGAATGAGTTACCGCGTATAACAAATCTTCACTATCAATCTTAATGCTACTATTTGAGTCTCTTTTTAATGGTTTTATTTCGTTTTTAGCAGGCTGAATTTCTTCTTTAATTAGATTTGATTTCACTTCATTTTTTGAAATTAAAACCTGCTCCTTTTCTGCAATTTTTGAAGAAGAATTCTCGTTCTTTAAAACAGACTGCCTCACAGCAATTACCTTTTGTTTTGCAATCACGTTCTTTTTAACTACTGCCTTCTCCTCTACTTCATCAACTTTAACAACTGCTTTTTCAATTTTATTTTCATTGATGAATTTGTCTATTTTTTTATCCAAATTAATGGTATCAACAGGAGTATCTACTATTATTTTATTTAATTGAACACTTTCATTATCAGAAGATAAAAACTGAATTGCTAAGGCTACTATTACCAAAACACTTGCCGCAATTCCGATATAAAAAAACCAGCCTTTTTTCTTTTGCTTCGGTTGTTCGTCTAACTTATCTGACAAACGTTGCCAAGCAGAAGCAGAAGGTTCAAAAGTTCTTTTGGCAAACTTTTCCTTTATGTTATTATCTAATTTATTTGTTTTCATGAATTGTTTTATTCATTTTATAATAATTTTCTTGCAATAATTTACGCGCTTTAAATAATTGCGATTTTGATGTACTTTCAGAAATACCAAGTTTTATAGCAATTTCTGAATGTTTAAATCCTTCTATGGCAAATAAATTAAATACCATTTTGTAACCGTCTGGTAATTTATCTATCAATTTTTGAATATCTTCTACAGAGGTGTTTTCTAAACTTTCTGTAGCTGCATCGTTAAAAACATATTCTTCATCAGATAAATCAATTACATTCTTTTTTCGCAAATAAGAGATGCACGTGTTCACCATAATTCTGCGAATCCAACCTTCAAAACTACCTTCGTGTTTAAAGCTGTGTAAGTTGGTAAAAACCTTTAAAAACCCCTGCAACATTAAGTCTTCTGCATGGTGCATATCTTTTACATATTGCCTACAAACTCCCAACATTTTAGGCGAATGCTGCTCAAACAATTCTTGTTGCGCTTCCCTGTTATTGTCTACCGCTTTTTTAATAAGCGATTTTTGTTTGCTATGTAATGAAATAATTTTCAAGCCTCTTTATTGGTTTTTTACTGCCTTACAAATATATAGACTACCAAAGTTTAAAAAAGGTTGCCTTAAGGAAAAAAGTTATTAGTTTATTTTAAGTTGATGCTTTAATTGATTGGTTTTTAGTTTTATCTTTATTGTAAAAACATGAAAATTGACATTATAGATTTTATAAATTTAGTGGAAAAAACTAAAATTAAAAATGGTACTTTTCCTAATATATACAAAGTAAGCGAAGAACTTAACCGTGATTTTATGCTTTTATTCAGACAACAAAAGTGGCAAATTATGTTTGATTGGGTAAATTGGGACGAAGGAAGAGTTATTACAAGGAATAAAACTTTTGATTATACTTCTATTGATTTGGAAACTAAATGCAAATTACTAACTGCAATTGTTAGAAACGACAGGTTTCATGAAGGTGCTATTAAGAGTTCTTTAAATAGTGGGCTAATTATTACTATCTTAAAATCAATGTAGTAAATGAGAAATAGTTACTAAATTATAATGAAAAACTATGATGTGACAAGAAATTTTAAACCCCTTGTTAACTACGAATAAAAAACATATTAAATTATTGACGAATTCGAATTACGAAACAATATTTCTTTCTCTATTCAAAAAGGAGAATTACATTACAACCCCAAAGAAATCTTACTCTTTTCCAATTCCTTTTCAAACAACTCTTTGGTAACTTTAGTTTTATAAAAAGGAACTATTTGTTTTAATATTTTTTTTCCTTCAGATGAATTCACTAATTCTGGAAACGCTTTTTCGATAACTTCTAACATAATAGAAGTTGCTGTAGAAGCTCCCGGTGATGCGCCCAACAAACAGGTAATACTTCCGTCTTTACTAGAAATTACTTCTGTACCAAATTGTAGTTTTCCTCCTTCAAATTCATCCTTTTTAATAATTTGTACTCTTTGTCCGGCTTTTACAACTTCCCAATCTTCATCTTTGGCATCTTTTACAAACTTGCGTAAAGAATCCATTCTATCTTCCTTACTCATTAATACTTGTTCTATTAAGTATTTGGTAAGCGGTAAATTGTGCCAAAAAGCACCAAACATAGACGGAATATTATCAAACTGAATGGATTTAAACAAATCTAAACGAGAGCCTTCTTTTAAAAATTTAGGACTAAAACCTGCAAACGGACCAAACATTAACTGTTGTTTTCCATCAATAAAACGCGTATCTAAATGAGGTGTAGACATTGGCGGATCTCCAATTCCTGCTTTACTATACACTTTTGCATTGTGTTGTTTTATAATTTCT
This sequence comes from Polaribacter sp., assembly GCF_051251875.1. Lineage (GTDB taxonomy): Bacteria > Bacteroidota > Bacteroidia > Flavobacteriales > Flavobacteriaceae > Polaribacter. The sequence continues at coordinate 28,797 of NZ_JBPOGL010000002.1, read as the reverse complement.
TCGTTTTTACAAACCAACCATTCGCCACTTACAGGAAAACCTCCGTAACCTTCTTTTTCGTCTATTTCTACTTTCTGTAATAACAACAAACTACCACCTCCTGCTCCTATAAAAACATGTTCGGCTTCTAATTGATGTACTTTTTTTGTTTTTAAATTCTTTACTTCTACCGTCCAATCTAAATCTGTATCAGGATCTATATCCAACACTTCCATATTACAGTAAACCGGTGTATTAAATTCGTTTTTTAAAATAGAAAACAACTTTTCTGTTAATACTCCGTAATTCATTTCTGTACCTCTATCTATTCTAGAAGCAGCCATTATTTCATCTACTGATCTATTTTTTGCAATCAAAGGAAACCATTCTTTCATTGTGCTGATTTCTTTTGTAAACTCAATAGAATTGAACATAAAATGTTCTTTTAACGTTTTAAAACGTTCTTCTAAATACGCTGCATTTTCTTCTCCCAAAACCCAACTATGATGTTTTACTGAAGTAATAAATTCAGAAGGATTTTCTAACAAACCTTTATTGGTTAGAAAAGACCAAAATTGTTTTGAAGTTTCATATTGGGTACAAATATCAATAGCTTTTTTGATGGAAACTTTTCCGTCTTCATTTTCCGGACAATAATTTAATTCACACAGCGCAGAATGACCTGTTCCTGCATTGTTCCAAGCGGCAGTACTTTCTTGAGCAACGTTATTTAAACTCTCTAAAATTAAAATATTCATTTCTGGTTTTAGTAATTTTGTAATTAGTGCTAAAGTTGCACTCATAATTCCACCACCAACACAGATTAAATCGTATTCTTTTTTAAATTTCATAGAGACTTTTTTATTTTGAAAAAACACTTATTTACGCGAGAAACAAGACTTCTATCAACAAAAACATTATCAAAATTTGTGATAATTAACAGAGCAAAAACTTACTCAAACTGTTTCATTTCATCGTCATAAAACAACCCAGCTTTGTCCATTAAATCGGCCAATTCTGTGGCAATATCTTCCTCATTTTCTCCTGTTAAATCTTCAAACCATTCTATTTCATCATCTTTTAAGTTGATAATAAAACGAGGAAATTCTGTATGTAAAACAAAAATATCATCTGGAAAACCACTATTATCTGCTAGTAAAAACTTAGGTAAATTCATTGTTATTATTTTAATTATATCTGTTCTAACACAGTTAAGAACGTATTTAAATTTTATCTTTTTACCTCTAGACTGCGCTTGAGGAATACACTTATTCTTTCTCTTTTATCAATTTTAAAGTTAGCGAATTAAATCGAATAAATAATAAAATAGAAGCGGTTGTTAATCCTGCTAAAAGCCCTAACCAGATTCCAAAACTACCATACATTTCTTCTCTTCCTAAAAAATAAGAAACAGGAAAACCAACAACCCAATAAGAAATAAAAGTAAGTAATGTAGGAATTTTAACATCTTGCAATCCACGTAAAGCTCCTAAAACCACCACTTGTATACTGTCTGAAATTTGAAAAAATGCAGCCGCTAATAATAAGTTTGAAGCAATAGAAATAACTTCCATATTGTCTGCATAATTCTCTGTATCTGATAAATCTACATAGATATTTGGTAAACTTTTATGAAAAAGAAAAAACAGAAATGCAAAGAATACAGCAAATAAAGTTCCTAAAAGAAAGAGAGAAAAAGCAATTCTGCGCAATTCTTTAAATTGAAGCAACCCTTTTTGATTTCCTACTCTTATCATAGAAGCAACACTTAAACCCATGGCAACCATAAAGGTCATAGAACTTAAATTTAATGCAATTTGATTTGCAGCTTGTGGATTTTTACCTAACAAACCACTTAACCAAATTGCCGCGGTAAAAATAGCAACTTCAAAAAACATTTGCATGGCACTTAAAGAACCCAAATTCACAATTCTTTTTATCATTAAAATATCTAAAACAAAGAATTTTATATTTTTCACAATTTGTGCAGATCTCTTTTTATAGCGTAATAACAACCATAAATACACTACCATAATTACTCGAGAAATTAAAGTTCCGTAGGCAGCACCTACAATACCCATTTCTGGAAAACCAAATTTTCCGAAAATTAAAAGATAGTTTAAAACTACATTTACAATATTAGCAATTAACGTAGCGTACATTGGGTATTTTGTCATAGACATACCATCGCTAAATTGTTTTATTGCTTGAAAAATAATTAATGGTATTAAAGAAAAAGCCACCAATTCTAAATACGGAATTGCCAAAGCAACCACTTCTGCAGGTTGTTTCATTAAATACATTAATGGTTTTGAAAAGAAAACCAATAAAAACAATAAAATACCTAAAGAAGTACATAAAAACAATCCGTTTTTATAAACAGATTTTGCCTGTGGCAAATTATCAGAAGCATCTGCCTCTGCAATTAAAGGCGTAATTGCAGTAGAAAATCCTATACCAATAGACATGGCAATAAACATAAAACTATTGCCCAAAGACACCGCTGCCAATTCTGCAGTTCCTATTTGACCTACCATAATATTGTCTATAAAACCTACAAAAGTATGTCCCAACATACCTAACATTACCGGCGCAGCAAGTTTCCAATTATATTTAAACTCTGATGTATATTGAGAAATGTTCAATTAGTTAATATTTTTAAGGACTGCAAAAATACAACTTGTAAACAGAATAATTTACAGCTATCATATAAAATAAAAACACCAAAATAAGTTATCGTTTATTGATTAAATTTTCAATTCAAAAAAAGATAAATTAAATAGATTTATTTTGATAATAGAAACAACATGCACAACTCCGTTAAAATCATTTTTATTTGTAAAAAACAATTTTATTGAAACTCTTTTATCAACAAAAAATAAAATTAGCAGCTATTTCCGCATAACTTATAAATCAAAAAAAAAATTTAATTTTGGCTATCATTTTTTCTTATTAAATCAATTTTAGACTGTTTATAATATTTTAATTACAGGCAACAACTTGGTTGTTTATTTTTTATCATCCTTGTAAATAAATTTAAAACGGAAGTAAAACATATTAAATTTCTATAAATTATTTATTTATTCTTACTTTTGAAGTTTTAAAAAAACATATTAAAATGGCAGACATAACATTAAAAGGAAACGCGATTAACACGTTAGGAAATTTACCAAAAACAGGTACAAAGGCTCCAAATTTTACATTAACTACTATAGATTTAGGGCAAAAAAGTTTATCAGATTACAACGGCAAAAAAGTTATTTTAAACATTTTTCCTAGTATTGATACTGGAACATGCGCAACCTCTGTAAGAGAATTTAATAAAAAAGCAGCTAATTTAGAAAATACAATTGTTGTTTGTGTTTCTAGAGATTTACCATTTGCTCAAAAGCGTTTTTGTGGTGCAGAAGGCATTGATAATGTAGAAATGTTATCAGATTTTGCAAACGGAAGTTTTGGTAAAGATTATGAATTAGAAATTGCAAACGGACCTTTAGCAAACTTACATTCTAGAGCAATTGTAATTCTTGATGAAAACGGACAAGTAACCTATACAGAGCAGGTTCCTGAAATTGTAGATGAACCAAATTATGAAGCCGCTTTAAAAGCTATTTAATCAAAAATATTCTATCTAGAAGATGCCTTATAAGCCATAAAAGATAAGGTTTCTGTTGATATTTAAATTTCCCATGATCCCTATAAATTTGTAGGAAGCATGGGAAAATAAAAAAAATCATCTATCTAATAAGGTTGTTGATTTTAAAAAATAATAATTTAATGAAAAATCCCAATGATAGTTTTTTAAGAGGAAGGCTACGCAGCGTAAAATTTGCTCTTAGAGGAATGTGGTTGTTAATTACTACTGAAGACAGTATAAAAGCACAATTATTTTTTGCAATTATTGCAACTATTCTTGGTTTCTGTTTTCATATTTCATCTACTGAGTGGATGATTCAATTTTTATCAATTGGTCTTGTTTTAGTTGCGGAAGCATTAAATACTGCTGTAGAAAAAATTTCAGATTTTGTACATTCAGATTACCATAAAAAAATAGGTTTTATTAAAGATATAGCAGCAGGTTCGCCTAGTTTTGCAGCAATAATATCTTTAATAATTGCAGGTATTATTTATGTACCAAAAATACTTTTAATATTATAATTAATCTGATCTCTTACTTCAATTTTAGCAACAAATAAGTTACATGGCAAAAAAACAAATCATAAAAAAAACACCGACTTCTTCGGATAAAAAAACGGAAATTTTTGCTTTTTTTAAATCAAAACAGGCACATACTATTTTTGGAGTATTTTTAGTGCTTTTTTCATTTTTTTTAGCCCTTGCTTTTATTTCATTTTTTTTCAATTGGCAAGAAGACCAAAGTACGCTTGCCCAATTAGCAGATAAAACAGTAAGAAGTAAAAATTTATTAGGTAAAATAGGTGCTAGTATTAGTAACTTTTTTATTTATGAAGGTTTCGGAATTGGGGCATTTATTCTGGTTTATCAATTATTTTTAACAGGGTATTACTGGCTGGTACAAGGAAAAATAGCTAAAATTATTATTTCATGGAATTGGAGCTTGTTAGCCATGTTATGGTTAGCAGTAACCCTTGGTTTTTTACATGCTAAATACGCTTTATATTCCGGAATTATAGGTTTCGAAATTAATGAGTATTTACAAACTTTTATAGGTACAACAGGTTTGGTTTTATTGTTAACTTTCCTATTTATCACTTATTTAGTGTTTCGTTACAAACTTACTTTTTATCAATTATTAGAAAAAATTAAAGAAAAAAGAGCCGCCAAAGAAGCACGAGAATTAGAAAAAATTATTGATGAGGAAGAAATTATTGAAAACAATAAACAGATAGATTCATCTATAAAACTAGAAAAAGAGAAAGAAAAAGAGGTTAAAATAGAAAACGAGAAGTCTGAATTTGAACTTTCTGTAGAAAACCTACAACCAACCATCTCAAAACATTCTGATGTTAAAAATAAAAGTAATGAAATTACTTTAAAAACTGAAATTGCAAAAGAAGAAGAAAAGCAAGAGGAAAAAGAGGTTGCAATTAATATAAAACAAGTTGAAGAAGAAGAACATTCTACCGAAAATTTATCTGACAAATTAGTAAAAGATTTTGGCGAATTTGACCCTACTTTAGAATTGGCAAATTATAAATTCCCAACCTTTAACCTATTAAAACAATACAACGAAAGTATTTCTATAGATCCGGAAGAATTAGAAGCTAATAAAGACAGAATTGTAGAAACACTAAAAAATTATAAAATTGGTATTGCAGAAATTAAAGCAACCGTAGGACCAACAATTACATTGTATGAAATTGTACCAGAAGCTGGAATAAGAATCTCTAAAATTAAAAATTTAGAAGATGATATTGCCCTTTCTTTATCTGCTTTAGGAATTAGAATTATTGCACCAATTCCAGGTAAAGGAACTATTGGTATTGAAGTACCTAATAAGAAATCTACTATTGTGTCTATGCATTCTGTTATTTCTTCAAAGAAATTTCAAGAGTCTCAAATGGAATTACCAATTGCATTAGGAAAAACAATTTCTAATGAAACTTTTGTGGTAGATTTAGCAAAAATGCCTCACCTTTTAATGGCTGGTGCAACTGGGCAAGGTAAATCTGTTGGTTTAAATGCCGTTTTAACATCACTTTTATATAAAAAACACCCTGCTGAAGTAAAGTTTATTTTGGTAGATCCTAAAAAAGTAGAATTAACCTTGTTCAATAAAATTGAACGTCATTATTTAGCAAAACTACCAGATGTAGAAGAAGCAATTATTACAGATACTACTAAAGTTGTACACACATTAAATTCTTTGTGTATAGAAATGGACAATCGTTATGATTTGTTAAAGGCAGCAATGGTTCGTAATATTAAGGAATACAATGTTAAATTTAAACAACGCAAATTAAATCCGAATGATGGTCATCAATTTTTACCTTATATTGTACTGGTTATTGATGAATTTGCCGATTTAATTATGACCGCTGGTAAAGAAGTAGAAACGCCAATTGCACGTTTAGCACAACTTGCAAGAGCAATTGGAATTCATTTAATTGTAGCTACTCAAAGACCCTCTGTAAATGTAATTACAGGAATTATAAAAGCCAATTTCCCTGCAAGAATTGCTTTTAGAGTAACATCAAAAATTGACTCTAGAACTATTTTAGATGCTGGTGGTGCAGATCAATTAATAGGACGTGGAGATTTATTATATACTGCTGGCAACAGTTTAAATAGAATTCAATGTGCTTTTGTAGACACACCAGAAGTAGAAAAAATTACCGATTTTATCGGTTCTCAACGTGCTTATGCAGAAGCTCACTTATTACCAGAATATGTAGATGATGAAAATGGCACAAGTATTGATGTTGATATTGCAGACAGAGATAAATTATTTAAAGAAGCGGCAGAAGTTATTATAACAGCACAGCAAGGTTCTGCTTCTTTATTACAAAGAAAACTAAAATTGGGTTACAATAGAGCAGGTAGATTAATAGATCAATTAGAAGCTGCAGGTATTGTTGGTGGTTTTGAAGGCAGTAAGGCGAGACAAGTTTTAGTGCCAGATTTTATTGCTTTAGAACAATTATTAGAAAACGAAAAGAAACAATAATTTATAAGTTTACAGTATATTTTAACAGTTAAACAAATAAAAGTTTACACAATTATAGTAACATGAAAAAAATAACAATTTTATTTTTAAGTTTAATTATTACTTCACTAACATTTTCTCAAGACGCAGAAAAGGCAAAAAATACATTAGATGAAGTTTCTTCTAAAATGGGCGCTTACAAAAACATGTATATAGGTTTTAGCCAAACTATTAGCAATGAAGAAGCAGGCATAAAAGAAACTGATGAACCACCAATTAGAGGAGACATTAATTTACAAGGAGAAAAATACAGCCTAAATTATCAAGGAAACAAGTTTTTATATGACGGTAAAAAATTACACGTTGTAAATACTGATGAAAAAGAAATTTCTATTACTGATGGAGATTTAGACGGAGATGATGGTTTTATTTATCCATCAAAATTACTAACATTTTACAAAGAAGGTTATAATTTTGAAATGGGTAAATTGGTAAATATAAAAGGGAGAAAAATTCAATTTATTACCTTAAACCCTATTGATAGTTCATCTGATATTGTTAAAGTAGAATTAGGTATAGATGCCAAAACAAAGCACATCTATAAATTAATTCAAACAGGTTCTAATGCCACCAAAACTATATTTACAATTACAGAATTCAAGAGTAATCAAGATTTATCCGCTAGTTTTTTCAGTTTCAACAGAAAAAAATATTTAAGTCAAAATTATACCATTGACTAATTATTTTCAATTAACAGAAATTTAATAGCATTTTTACTTTTAAGAAACTACATTTGTAAAACTCAAAAAGAGGTAATTTTTTGAGTTTTTCTTTTCTATATTATAGTATGAAAATTCTAGATAAATACATCTTAAAAACATTTTTAAGACCTTTTATAGCTACCTTTCTTATAGTACTTTTTGTATTAGTAATGCAAGTACTTTGGCAAACTTTTGAGAATATTGCGGGTAAAGGTATTAGCTTACCTTTTATTTTAAAATTCTTATACTATACAACGCTTATTATTACACCACAAGCATTACCTATTGCCGTACTGTTATCTTCTATAATGGCCTTAGGTACTTTAGGTGAAAATTATGAGTTTGCAGCAGCAAAATCTGCAGGAATTTCATTACAACGCTTGGTGAAACCACTTGTTTTTTTAACCATTATTTTAAGCGCCATAAACTTCTTGTTTTTAAACAATGTTTATCCGTATGCAATGTTAAAACAAAAAAACTTATACCTAAATATAAAAAAGAAAAAGCCAGCAATGGCATTGGTTCCGGGAAGTTTTAATAGTGATATACCAGGATATCAAATTAAATTTGATGAAAAGTATGGCGAAGAAGAAAATCTATTAAAAAATGTTTTAATTTATGATTTAAGCAGTAATAAAGGAAATCAAAAAGTAATTACCGCAGAACATGGTAAAATTATTTCTGAAGAAGGAAGTAGATATATGACCTTTATTTTATACAATGGGTATTATTATGAAGAACATGTAAAAAGTGTTACTTCGGTTATAAAACGAAAAAAAATGGCGGCATCTAACGCTACTTTTGATGAATACGAATTTAATATTGATATTTCTGATGTTAGTGGTACCGATGATTTAGATAAGGAAAAATACAAAAAAAGTTTTATGATGCTTAGTTTAAATCAGCTAAAAGATACCATTCCTGATTTAAAAGCAAGTTATGACGAAGTATTGGCCCTAAAAGCGAAAAACATATATTCAAGTATGTACGCCAATGATTTGTACAAATATCCAGATTCTATCATCACAGAAAATATTAAACCTATTATATTAGACAATTTTGAATTAAAAGAAAAAATTTCTATTGTAAATTCAGCGGCAACAAAAACAGACAGAAGTTTAAGTTCTTTAAAAAACAGTATAGATTCAATAAAAATAAAACGTAAATTCCTAAACCTTTTTGATACCGAGTTTTATAACCGAATAGCATTTTCATTATCTTGCTTAATCCTCTTTTTTATAGGCGCACCTTTAGGCTCAATTATAAGAAAAGGTGGTTTTGGTTTGCCTATGATTCTTGCCATTGCTATTTATGTACTGTATTTCTTTGGTAATACTTTTGGTAAAAACATGGCAGAAGAAAGCTCCATATCTTCATTTCTAGGTTCATGGATAGCTGTTTTTATAATGGTTCCTTTAGACATATTGCTAGTAAGAAGAGCCACCAGAGATAAAGGAATATTTAATATTGATGCCTTTATACAACCAATAACAAACTTTTTTAAGAAAATTATTCCTAAAAAATCAACAAAATTATGACCCCACTTACATCTAAAAAAAGCACTCAATTAAATACAATTGAAGACGCTATAGAAGACATTAAAAACGGAAAAATAATCATTGTAGTAGATGATGAAAACCGAGAGAATGAAGGAGATTTTTTAGCAGCTGCAGAAAAAGCAACTCCAGAAATGATTAATTTCATGGCAACCCATGGTAGAGGTTTAATTTGTGCACCATTAACAGAATCTAGATGTAAAGAATTAGACTTACACGTAATGGTAAACAACAACACAGATCCTATGGAAACGGCTTTTACAGTATCTGTAGATTTACGTGGAAAAGGAGTTACCACCGGTATTTCTGCCGGAGACAGAGCTTTAACTGTAAAAGCGTTGGTAGACAAAACCACAAAACCATTTGATTTTGCAAGACCAGGACATATTTTTCCTTTAATTGCTAAAAAAGGTGGAGTTTTACGTAGATCTGGTCATACAGAAGCAGCCATTGATTTTGCAAGATTAGCGGGTTTACAACCAGCAGGTGTTATTGTAGAAATCATGAATGAAGATGGTACCATGGCACGTTTGCCTCAATTATTAGATGTTGCTAAAAAATTTGATATCAAAATTGTTTCTATAGAAGACTTAATTGCCTATAGAATGGAACATGATTCATTAATTGAAAAAATGGAAGATTTTGATATCAAAACAAGATTTGGCGATTTTAGATTAAGAGCATATCAACAAACCACAAACAACCAATTACATATTGCACTAACAAAAGGGACTTGGCTTAAAGACGAAGAAATTTTAACAAGAGTAAACTCTACACTTGTTAATAATGATATTTTAGGAACTTTAACAAATAATGCAGATAAAAAGTTAGACCAGATGTTTCAAGTGATCAATGAAGAAGGTAAAGGAGCCATTTTATTTATCAACCAACAAAATCAATCTCAAAATTTACTAAGTAGATTGTCTATTTTAAAGGAAAATCAAAAAAAGGGAGAACTGAAAGCTCCTGAAATGATTATGGATTCTAGAGATTTTGGTATTGGTGCACAAATTTTACACGATTTAAACATCAGAAAACTTAAAATAATATCAAATTCACAACAAACCAAAAGAGTTGGTATTATTGGTTACGGATTAGAAATTGTAGATTATATAAATTATTAAGAGCTCTATCTTACAAGGTTTATTGCTTAGCTTTTTTACATCCACAAACATGGTTCGTTTAAAATAGTTTTGCCATATTAAACTTGTTTCAACTCTTATATTATCATATTAAAAGATTATTATACTGCGGTATAATATTTCCAAAAAGATGTAAAGTATGCAAACGTTTGGTGTTATTTTAAATTAGATAAATCTATGTTTTTAATCGCCCTACTCCATTGCACATAATATTAATAAATCAAAATTCCTAAAGCCTTAAATTACAGTACTTAATTTGTAACTTTGTAGGCTTTTAAAATATAAAAATGAGATTACATAGAAATTTAACTTTTGCTGTTATAGATAGTATTAGAGACATCTTTAACGAAGGTGTTTATGCAGATAAAGCTGTAGAAAAGGCTCTTAAAAGAGACAAACGTTGGGGCGCAAGAGATCGTAAATTTGTTGCAGAAACAATTTACGATATTGTACGTTGGAACAGATTGTACGCAGAAATAGCAGAAGTTAAAGTACCTTATGACAGAGATAATATTTGGAGATTGTTCTCTGTTTGGTGTATTTTAAGAGGTATTAAACTACCAGATTGGAATCAAATTGGTGATGTTCCTGAAAGAAAAATTAAGGGGCGTTTTGATGAATTGTCTAGAACTAGAAAATACAGAGAATCTATTCCAGATTGGATGGATGAAATTTGTGTTGCCGAATTAGGTGAAGAACTTTGGACAAAAGAAATTGCAGCGTTAAACAAACAAGCAAGTGTAATTTTAAGAACTAATACACTAAATATTAGTAGAGAAATTCTGCAAAAAAAATTACACGCAGAAAATGTAATCACAGAAATAGTGCCTCATCATCCAGATGCTTTAGTTTTACCAGAAAGAGCAAATGTGTTTAAAACAGAAGCCTTTCATAATGGTTTTTTTGAAGTTCAAGATGCATCATCGCAACTTGTTGCTGCTTATTTAGATGTAAAGCCAGGAATGAAAGTTGTTGACACATGTGCTGGTGCTGGCGGAAAAACCTTGCATTTATCTGCATTAATGGAAAATAAAGGTCAAATAATTGCTATGGACATTTACGAAAGTAAACTTCGTAAATTAAAAGTTAGAGCCAAAAGAAATAAAGCACACAATATAGATATGCGTGTAATAGACTCTACAAAACCCATAAAAAAATTATATGGAAAAGCAGATAGAGTTTTAATTGATGCTCCTTGTTCTGGTTTAGGTGTTCTCCGCAGAAATCCAGATTCTAAATGGAAATTACAACCAGAATTTATAGAGAATATTAAAAAAATTCAACAAGAAATATTACAAAGTTATTCCAAAATGGTAAAACCAGGAGGAAAAATGGTGTATGCTACATGTTCTGTTTTACCTTCAGAAAATCAAAATCAAGTTAATAATTTCTTAACATCTGAAGCCGGAAAAGACTTTACCTTTGTCTCAGATAAAAAAGTGTTAGCTCACATATCTGGTTTCGATGGCTTTTATATGGCACTTTTAGAAAGAAAATAAATTACTTATATTTATTATTTGTAAAAAATAACTTTAAAATAAAAATTATGATAAAAAAACTACTTTCATTTTTCACCCTTTTATGCGTTGTTAGCCTTACTTTTTCTCAAGCAGAACCTTACTATAACGATGTTGATTTAACATTAACAGGACTTCAACTTAAAGATGAACTAGCAACAAAAATAATTGCAACACATACAAATGTACTAGAATATACAAGTAGTGGACCAGATGTTTGGGATGCTTGTAAAGAAGTAGATGAAAATTCTGCTAATACTGCTGAAGTTGTTTTATTTTATGGTTGGGAAGATGGTTCTGATAATGATATTACAAATGATAGAACAAGAAATAAAAACTTACAAGATACTGGTAATAATGCAACTACAGAAGTTTGGAATAGAGAACATATTTTTCCTAAATCTTTAGCAACCCCGCCTTTAAATACAGACGTTGCTGGTCCTGCTACAGATTCGCATCATTTAAGAGCTGCTGATAGAACGCGTAACTCTACCAGAAATAACAGAAAATACGGAAGAGGTTCTGGAACATCTGATTTTTCTACAGATACATTTGCTGGTTTAAGCGGTCCGAATACTGCTGCTTGGTATCCTGGTGATGAATGGAAAGGTGATGCAGCAAGAATGATTATGTATATGTACCTGCATTATGGTGATGTTTGTTTACCTTCTGCAGTTGGTGTTGGTAGTGGTGAGTTTACACCAGATGATATGATAGACTTATTTTTAAATTGGAATGCAGAAGATCCTGTTTCTGAAATAGAAATTGCAAGAAATAATTATCATGAAAACACGTCAAATTATGCGGCACAAGGAAATAGAAATCCTTTTATAGACAACCCGTATTTAGCAACTAGAATTTGGGGAGGAAATTCTGCAGAAGATCGATGGGGAATTTATACAAGTAGTGATACAGAAGCTCCTACTACGCCAACAAATGTTACTTTAAGTAATTTTAGTTTAACATCAATAGATATTTCTTGGACTGCTTCTACAGACAACGTTGAAGTTTCTGGATATAATATATATGTAGATAATGTTTTAACAGCACAAACTTCTAATGCAATTACAAGTGCAACCATCTCTAGTTTAAACACAAACACTACCTATTCTTTTACAGTGGTTGCAAGAGATATTATAAACAATCTTTCTGCTCCTAGTGCTGCTGTAAACGGAAGCACATTACAAGACACACAAGCACCAACGGTACCTACAAATATTGTAATTAGCAATGCCTCAGATTCTTCTTTTAAAGTAAGCTGGTCTGCATCTACAGACAACAATGCAGTTGCTGGTTATGAAGTTTTTGTAGATGGAAATTTAACAACGTCTACAACAGAACTATTCTATACAGTAATAGATTTAAATACATCTACAACGTATAGTGTTCAAGTTTTAGCAAAAGATATTGATAGTAATAAATCTGCAAAAAGTGCAGCTGTAAACGCCTCAACTACAGACGGGAGTTCTAATGGTGTCACAGAATTATTTATTTCTGAATATGTAGAACCTAGTTCTGGACACAACAAAGCCATTGAAATTGTTAATTTATCTAGTGCAACTATAGATTTAGCAGGATATTCACTACAAAAATTTACTTCAAGCGGTTGGTTTTGGACAGATGATTTACCCTTAGATAAGGTTGAGTTCTCAACACATGCAGTGCCAGTAACTAGTATTATACCAAATGATGTTTTTGTTATTATTCACGCTGGCGCAGCAGATGCAGACTTAATAGCGAATGCAGATTTAGAAGTACCTAACAATTCAAGTGCTCCTTATTTATATGGTTCTCCTTTAAATTTTAACGGAGATGACCCTGTAGGTTTATTTAAAAATGGTGTTTTAATAGACGTTATTGGCGATATCACTAGTACATCTAAACACATAGAAAACATAACATACAGAAGAAAAGGTTCTATTTCTGTACCTAATACAACCTATACAACTTCAGAATGGGATTCTTTTCCGGCAAACACTTTTGATGGTATTGGTAGTCATACTTCTACATTAAGTACAAAAACCATTGCTTTTGAATCTTTTAAAATGTTTCCAAACCCTGCAAATGGAGATCGCGTCTTTTTTAGTGTAACAGAAGAGGCTACAATTAATGTTTACAATGTTTTAGGTAAATTGGTACAATCATCAAAAGTTACAAAAAGTAAAAACAGTGTAAATATTGCTAAATTTACTTCTGGAATTTATTTAATAAAAATTAATTCTGGTAAGCAATTTATTACTAAAAAATTAATAAAAAACTAAGATATAAGCACACTATTTATTAAACTTAATATACTATAGACAGATGAAAAAAACATTACTTTTTATTTCATTATTCTCGTCATTTTTAATAAATGCTCAAGCAGAACCTTATTATAGTGACGTAGATTTAACTGCTGAAGGTGTAGCCTTAAAAGATAATTTATCAACAAAAACAATAGCGGCGCATACCAACATTTTATCCTATGGTTGGGATGCTTTACAAGCTACAGATGTTAATCCAGAAAACAGTTCCGAAGTTTTATTAATCTATGGTTATTCTGCTTCTGGTACTACAGCAAGAACAAGTGGTGTTAATAATATTTGTAGTTCTTCATGCCCTGATGGATCTTGGAATAGAGAACACACGTATGCTAAATCTTTAGGAACGCCTAATCTTGGTACTTCAGGTCCTGGGGCAGATGCACATCATTTACGCCCTTCAGATGTTAGTTTTAATAGCCAAAGAGGTAGTTTAAGGTTTGCTGATGGTTCTGGTAATGCTGGTAGTGTTTCTGGTGGATGGTATCCTGGTGATGAATGGAAAGGAGATGTTGCTAGAATGATGATGTACATGTATATTAGATATGGTAGTAGATGTTTACCTTCAAATGTAGGTATTGGAAGTACTGCTTCTACTCCTGATGAAATGATTGATTTATTTTTAGAATGGAATGTAGAAGATCCTGTTTCAGATTTTGAGAGACAAAGAAATACTTACCATACTTCTGGTCAAAGTTACTCGCAAGGTAACAGAAATCCGTTTATAGACAACGCTTATTTAGCAACAAGAATTTGGGGTGGAGACCCTGCTGTAGATTCTTGGGGAATTTATACTTCTTCAGATACAGAAGCACCAACGGTGCCAACAAATCTTGCTTTAAGTAATATTACAACAGCTACAATAGATGCTTCTTGGACAGCTTCTATAGACAATGAAGCAGTTACCAAATATGAAATTTATGCAAATGGTACTTTACATGGAGAAAGCACTACTACAACATACACATTAACTGGTTTAAATTCTAACACAGCATACGCAGTTACAGTTTTAGCAAAAGATATTGCAAATAATAAATCTGCACAATCTACGGCAGCTAACGCGACCACTTTAGCAGACACTACTGCCCCATCAATACCTACGAACATAACTATTACTAGTGAAACAGGTACAAGTTTTAAAGTGAATTGGACAGCTTCAACAGATGATACAGGCGTAGCTAGTTATGATGTTTATGTTGATGGAAACTTAAACGGAAATACAACAGAAACTAATTATCAAGTTACTAGTTTATCCGCTTCTACAACCTATAGTGTTACAGTTTTAGCAAAAGATAGCGCAAACAATATGTCTTCACAATCTACGGCTGTAAACGCTACCACTACAGATGGAAGTAACAATATTGTTGAATTATTTTTCTCTGAATATGTGGAAGGAAGCTCTTACAATAAAGCCATTGAAATTGCGAATCTTACAGATAACTCTATAGATTTATCTACGTATTCTGTGCAAAGACAATCTAGAGGAGCTTGGGAAACCGCATTAAACTTGAGTGGTACAATTGAAAATGGAGATGTTTATGTTATCACTAACAGTTCTACAACCGATCAACACTTAATTGATGAAAGTGATTTAGGCATCCCTAATGTTACTCCAATGACTTTTAATGGTGATGATAGAGTTGGGTTATTTAAAAACGGTGTTTTAATTGATATCATTGGAGATTTAGACGGAACTACAGAATTTGCAAAAGATGTTACTCTTAGAAGAAAACTATCTGTATCTAGTCCAAATACTACATATACAACCAGCGAATGGGATGTTTTAGATAAAGACACTGTAGATGGAATTGGAGTTTACGATTCTAATACAGCAAGTGTACATGATAATGCTTTAAATAACATTAAACTATACCCGAACCCAACAACCGGAAATACATTATATATAAGTACTTCAGAAAATACAAACGTAAGTATCTATAATTTATTAGGTAAAGTGGTTAAAACGGCAACTATTACAAAAACTAAAAATAATTTAGATATTTCTAATTTAGCCAAAGGTATTTATATTGTTAAAATGAATATCAAGAATGCAACAACCTCTAAGAAATTAATTAAAAATTAATTTCTTTTAATCTTATTTTCAAAAAAGACTGCTTTCGCAGTCTTTTTTTTTGGTTTATAACCTCGTGAATAACTCTTAAATTTCAGCAAATTAATTCATTAGTATTAATTTGAAAAAAAGTAAATTTGCATTTTTACAACAACACCCAAATAAAACATAAAAATGATTCATTTCTTTGGAAATATAGACAGCAAAATATTCGCTGTTCAAACAACAGAAAAATTAACTACAGAAACTATTGCAAAATTGACTTGGTTATTTGCCAATCAACCTAAAATAGAAGAAACAGCAATAGATGCTTTTTTTGTTGGACCAAGAGCTGCAATGATTACTCCTTGGAGTACAAATGCTGTAGAAATTACTCAGAATATGGGAATTTCAGATATTATTAGAATTGAAGAATTCAAAGCTGTTTCAGAAGATTTCACAGGTTTTGATCCTATGATTTCTGAAAAATATAAAGGGTTGCATCAAGATTCATTTACCATAGACATTCTACCAGAAGCAATTTTAGAAATAGAAGACATTGCCGCATATAACAATCAAGAAGGATTGTCTTTAAGTGATGAAGAAGTAACCTATCTAGAAAGTGTTGCTACCAAAATAGGTAGAAAATTAACAGATTCTGAAGTATTTGGTTTTAGTCAAGTAAACTCAGAACACTGTAGACATAAAATTTTTGGAGGAACATTTGTTATTGATGGTGAAGAACAACCTACTTCCCTTTTCAATATGATCAAAGAAACGTCTAAACAATTTCCGAATGATATTGTTTCTGCCTACAAAGATAATGTGGCTTTTGTAAAAGGACCAAAAGTGGAACAATTTGCGCCTAAAACGGCGGACAAACCAGATTTTTATCAAACTAAAGATTTTGAATCTGTAATATCACTAAAAGCAGAAACACACAATTTTCCAACAACTGTTGAGCCTTTTAACGGAGCTGCAACAGGTTCTGGTGGAGAAATTAGAGATAGATTGGCTGGCGGAAAAGGTTCTTTACCATTAGCAGGAACAGCAGTTTACATGACTTCGTATTCTCGTTTAGAAGCCGATTCTAGTTCCGCTAAAGACCAGAGGTATTGGGAACATAAATTTGAAGCTAGAGATTGGTTGTATCAAACACCAATGGATATTTTAATAAAAGCATCAAACGGGGCATCAGATTTTGGAAACAAATTTGGACAACCTTTAATTACAGGTTCTGTTTTAACTTTTGAACATGAAGAAAATTCTTCTTCTAGTACTGCTAAACCTAGAAAATTAGGCTTTGACAAAGTAATTATGCAAGCCGGTGGAATTGGTTATGGTAAAGCAGATCAAGCTCTAAAAGACACACCAAAAGAAGGTGATAAAATTGTAATTTTGGGTGGTGAAAACTACCGAATTGGAATGGGTGGCGCTGCAGTTTCTTCTGCAGATACCGGTGAGTTTGCTTCTGGAATTGAATTAAATGCCGTGCAACGTTCTAATCCAGAAATGCAAAAACGTGCTGCAAATGCAGTTCGTGGTATGGTAGAAAGCGATGAAAACTTTATTGTTTCTATTCATGATCATGGCGCTGGTGGACATTTAAATTGTTTATCAGAATTGGTAGAAGACACTGGTGGTAAAATAGAATTAGATGCTTTACCTGTTGGAGACCCAACTTTATCTGCCAAAGAAATTATTGGTAACGAATCTCAAGAAAGAATGGGATTGGTTATTGCTGAAAAACATTTAGATACTTTACACAAGATTGCAGATAGAGAACGTTCTCCTATTTATGATGTTGGTGTAGTTACTGGAGATAATCGTTTTACTTTCGAATCTAAAACCTCTGGAGAAAAACCTATGGATTTAGCTCTAGAAGACATGTTTGGTTCTTCTCCTAAAACTGTTTTAACAGATACCACAATTGTAAGAAATTATAAAAACTCTAGATATAAAGTTAAGAATTTTAAAAATTACTTATCTCAAGTTTTGCAATTAGAAGCTGTAGCTTGTAAAGATTGGTTAACAAATAAAGTAGACCGTTGTGTGGGTGGTAAAGTTGCCAAACAACAATGTGTTGGCCCGTTACAAATTCCGTTAAACAACGTTGGTGTAATGGCTTTAGATTACAAAGGAAAAGAAGGAGTTGCAACTTCAATTGGCCACTCGCCTATTTCTGCTTTAATTAATCCAGAAGCAGGAAGTAGAAATGCAATTACAGAATCTCTTACTAATTTAATGTGGGCGCCTTTAAAAGAAAACTTAAAGAGCGTGTCGCTCTCTGCAAATTGGATGTGGCCTTGTAAAAATGAAGGTGAAGACGCTCGTTTATACAAAGCTGTAAAAG
The DNA here is from genome assembly GCF_051251875.1 of Polaribacter sp. GTDB lineage: Bacteria > Bacteroidota > Bacteroidia > Flavobacteriales > Flavobacteriaceae > Polaribacter. The sequence continues at coordinate 10,511 of NZ_JBPOGL010000002.1, read as the reverse complement.
CGGTTTCTGAATTTTCTATCGAATTAGGAATCAATGTGCCAACAGGAAAAGATTCTTTATCAATGAAGCAAAAATATACAGATGGAGAGGTAATTGCTCCAGGAACTGTTATTATTTCTGCTGCAGGAAACTGTAATGCAATTGGTAAAGTTGTAGAGCCTCTTTTACAAGTTGATGGAGGAAACATTTACTATATTAATATTTCTCAAGATGATTTTAAATTAGGAGGAAGTTCTTTCCATCAAGTTTTAAATACCATTGGAAATGAAGCGCCGGATGTTAAAAATTCTGCATTCTTAAAGAATACGTTTAATACCATTCAAGAATTAATTAAAGGTGATAAAATTACTGCAGGACACGATGTTGCTTCTGGTGGATTGATTACAACCTTATTAGAAATGTGTTTTGCTGATGTTAATTTAGGAGCAGATTTTGATATTTCTTCTTTACATGAAGAAGATTCTATAAAAGTATTATTCTCAGAAAATTCAGGAATTGTTTTTCAAGCAGATGCTTCTGTTGAAACCGTTTTATCAGAAAATAATATTGAATTCTTTACTATTGGTACTACTAATAATTCAGGAACAGTAAATATAAAAAACTACGAAGATAGTTTCACTTTTGATGTTGCCGAAATGAGAGATGTTTGGTATAAAACTTCTTTCTTATTAGATCAAAAACAAACCGCTAATAACTTGGCGCAAGACAGATTTGATAATTATAAAAATCAGCCTTTAACCTATAAATTTCCAGAGAATTTTACGGGTAAATTACCTGTAATTGGTAAAGAGAAACCAAAAGCGGCAATTATTCGTGAAAAAGGTTCTAATTCTGAACGCGAAATGGCAAATGCAATGTTTTTAGCCGGTTTTGATGTAAAAGATGTACACATGACAGATTTAATTTCTGGTCGTGAAACCTTAGAAGACATTCAGTTTATTGGAGCCGTTGGTGGTTTTTCTAATTCTGATGTTTTAGGTTCTGCTAAAGGTTGGGCAGGAGCATTTAAATACAACGAAAAAGCAAATACCGCATTAAAAAACTTCTTTAAAAGAGAAGATACATTGTCTGTTGGTATTTGTAATGGTGCGCAATTATGGATGGAATTAGACCTAATAAACCCAGATCATAAAGTACATGGTAAATTAGTGCATAATGATTCTCAGAAGCACGAAAGTTCTTTTACTTCTGTAAAAATTCAGGAAAATAATTCTGTAATGTTATCTAGTTTAGCAGGAACAGAATTAGGCGTTTGGATTTCTCATGGAGAAGGAAAGTTTAACCTGCCAGAAGTTGAAGAAAACTATAATATTGTAGCAAAATATGGTTATGAAGGATATCCAAACAACCCAAATGGTTCAGATTTTAACACAGCAATGCTATGTGATAAAACCGGAAGACATTTAGTAACAATGCCTCATATTGAGCGTTCTACTTTTCAATGGAATTGGGCTAATTACCCAACACATAGAAAAGATGAAGTTACACCTTGGCTAGAAGCTTTTGTGAATGCAAAAAATTGGATTGATAGCAAAAGTTAATACTTATTTTAAGAATGAAGATTAAAAACGACAGACTTAAAAATTATATTTATAGCAATACTGATAGTACAATAAGAGGTAGATCAAATTCTTTAGTAGTAAAAGATTTAGAGTTTTCGGAAGATTACCAATCTGTACAAGCAAAAATAAACGGCAAAAAATACGACATCCGCTTTTATGGTTTACAAAGCGGCATGATTTCTAGTTCGTGTACTTGCCCTTATGATTGGGGAAATGTTTGTAAACACGAAGTTGCTGTTGCGTTTGAAATTGATAATTTTGTAGATTCTTATCAAGAAACTTCACCAATTATTAGCCCCAAAAAAGAAACCAAACCAAAAATTACATATTCTAAAGTAGAACCAATCTTAATTCCTTTTAAAGGTACAAAAGATATTAAGGAAAGCTTTTTAAAAAAAAATGCTAATAATCGCTCTTATGATAGATATAAACATTATTATGATACAGTTAGCCTGATAGATTCAAAACCAGAATATTTACATTTTAGATTAAATCAATATAGAGATTATAACTTTTTTGATATTCAACTTCGTAAAAAAGGGGAAACACTCTCTCTTTTATGTAATTGTACAGCAACTAACAAAACACTCTGCTCGCATCAAGTACATATTTTAAGGCATATAAATGAAGAAATGAAACATGCTTTTCTTTCAGATGAAGAAATGGATGGATTAAAAAATAATTTATTAAAAGAATACGGATTTTCTATAAAAGATAATGATTATGCTACCTATTTTTCTTTTGAATTTATTAATAATGAATTGACTGCAATTCCTAAAGAAAAAGGAATCTTAAAATTTGCAGCGCATACAAATATCAATACTGTTTCTGAAAATTTGTTCTCAGATTTAAAAGTTTTTGAAGATGAATTACCTGTACTTCCTAAAAAAAGCAATAGAAAACAAAAACAAGGTATCGCCTATTCCTTTTCATTTTACAATTCTAATGAATATGTACCTACAATTGCAACTCCTCTTACAGGAAATTTAAATAAAGATGAAACAGCATTATTTTCAAAAATAGAAGAAATTACTCCGGAAACTGTTTTTTACACAAATTCCTCTCTAATTAAAGAAGAACAAACTCTTTTAGAATTAGCTTTTCAGCTTTCTGAAAACCGTTTAGCTCAGTTTAATAAAAAAGAATCTTTAAGTTTAGAAAAACATAGTTTAATTCATTTAAAAAAACTATTGCCACTTCTTAAAAACAAACGCGTCTTTAAACTTTTAGATGATGACAATGAAAGAAAAATTAGCCGTAATTTTCTTACCCCTATTATATTTAGCACCAATAGTAGTATGCTATCTTTTAAAGTGATAGAAGAACTTCATTTTTTTAATCTTAAAAGCTATATTACAGTTAACGGAAAAACAAATCAACTAAATATTAAAAAAATTGGCAATAATTTTTTATTTACGATTGTTAAAAATGCATATTATTTAAATAAATCTATCAATTACTCTAAAACGCTTCTTTTCTTTAAACAAAATCCTGAAATTAGAATTCCTAAATCTGATTTTGACACTTATAATACTACATTTATAATCCCTTTATCAAAAAAACACAAAGTAGATTACCAACATCTAAAAAAGAAAAAAGAAATTATTGAATATACTGATGCAAAAAAACAACTTTATATTTCAGAAACCGACAATCATATTGTATTAAAACCTATTTTAGAATACAACAATCAGTTTATTAATATATTAGGTACACACAACTTTCAAGAAGTAAAAGACAATACAGTGTATACTTATCAACAAAATGAGGAAAAAAATAAAGCTTTTATAGATTTAATTGCTGGTTTACACCCAACTTTTAACGAAGAGCCAAACAATGATTTCTTTTTTTTAAACCATGATGAGTTTATAAAAGATATGTGGTTTTTAAATACTTTTGAAAAATTAAAAGAAGAAAATATTGAAATTTTTGGTTTAGATGCTTTAACCAAAATGAAATATAACGCACATAAACCCACCATTTCTATGAATGTAAGTTCTGGAATTGATTGGTTTGATGTGAATATAGATATTGCTTTTGGCAAAACAATGGTAAGCTTAAAAGATGTTAAAAAATCAATCTTAAACAAAAGTAATTATGTTCAATTAGGTGATGGAAGCATTGGTATTTTACCAGAAAAATGGATAGAAAAATATACGCATTTATTTAGGTCCGGAGACGTAAAAAAAGACAGTATTGAAGTTTCTAAATACCAAATTTCTGTAATAGACAGTTTGTATGAACATTTAGATGACCAAAATAATTTAGTACAACAACATCAATTATTTAAAGAAAAATTACAAACTTTTAATACCATTGAAAAAATACCACAACCAAAAGGAATAAAAGCTACTTTAAGAGATTATCAAAAAGAAGGATTAAATTGGTTAGCCTTTTTAAATGAATTTGGTTTTGGTGGTTGTTTAGCAGATGATATGGGGCTTGGTAAAACGCTGCAAATAATTAGCTTTTTTAAATACATAAAAGATACTAAAAAAAGTAAAGTACCACATTTGGTTATTGTACCAACATCGCTCATTTTTAATTGGCAAGAAGAAATTATTAAATTTTGTAAAACATTAAAAGTACTAGTTTTATCAGGTATTGACAGAGAAAAAAATAGCAATAATTTTGAAAAAAATGATATTGTTTTAACTACTTATGGTACTATTTTAAGAGATCTTAATTACTTAAAAGAATACACTTTTAACTATATTGTTTTAGATGAATCTCAAGCTATTAAAAACCCAAATTCTCAACGTTTTAAAGCTGTTAGATTGTTAAAATCTGAAAATAAATTGGTGTTAACAGGTACACCAATAGAAAATAATACATTTGATTTATATGCACAAATGACCTTTGTAAACCCTGGTTTATTAGGTTCTATGGCACACTTTAAAAAGGAATTTTCTACGCCCATAGATAAAGAAAAAAACACCGATGTTGCTGTTGATCTTCGCAAATTGATCAATCCGTTTTTACTAAGACGTACCAAAGAACAAGTAGCAAAAGAGTTGCCACCAAAAACAGAACAAATATTATACTGTTCTATGGAAAATGAACAACAAAAACTCTATGATGCTTATAAAAATAAATATAGAGATTATTTACTTAAAAAAATTGATAGTGATGGTTTAGGTAAATCGAAAATGTATGTTTTAGAAGGATTGACCAAACTTAGACAAATATGCGATTCCCCACAATTATTAAACGATGATGAAACCTACACTTCGCAATCAATAAAAATAAAAGAATTACTAAAACATATTAACCAAAAAACTGGAAAACATAAAATATTAATTTTTTCTCAGTTTGTAAAAATGCTACATCTTATTAAAAAGGAGTTAGAGCAATCTGGTATTTCTTTCGAATACTTAGATGGAAAAACTAAAAATAGACAAGAAAAAGTGACTAATTTTCAAAACAACACTTCAGTAAGGGTATTTTTAATTAGTTTAAAAGCTGGTGGTACGGGTTTAAATTTAACAGAAGCAGATTATGTCTATTTGGTAGATCCTTGGTGGAATCCTGCTGTAGAAGCTCAAGCAATTGACAGATGTTACAGAATAGGACAAAACAAACACGTTTTTGCCTATAAAATGATTTGTAAAAACACCATTGAAGAAAAAATTATACAACACCAACTTACCAAGAAAAAACTCTCTTCAGATATTATTCAAACGGATGAAAGTTTTGTGAAATCACTGTCTAAAGAACATATTATAAAATTATTTGAATAATCAATTTCTTAAAACAGCATCCTTTTTATAGCTTTTTTAATTAATGTTATTATGAGGAACGAAACAATCTTTTTTTTAATAATGAGATTGCCACATCACCCAAAAAAGCATGATTTGTAATGATAACTATAATTACTTTGATGGAGTATTGAAATATACCTACAAGGTTTTGGAAACCTTGCAGGATTTTTTTTAGATTTTCAGGAAAATATATTATTTAACAGACTCATAAATAGTGATAAATTTTATGCGGAAACAATTACATAATTAACCAGTTCAACGATTACAAAAATGTTAAAATAGCTTTTTTAATTAATGTTATTATGAGGAATTAAGCAAACTTTTTTTTAAAAATGAAATTGCCACATCACGCAAAAAAGCATGATTTGTAATGATAACTATAATTACTTTGATGAAGTATTGAAATATACCTACAAGGTTTTGGAAACCTTGCAGGATTTTTTTGTCTTTTAGGGTTTGCGTTAGGGATAGAACGGTCTGTTTGAGCTCTCACGCTTTTTTGCGTGAAGCGAGTAGTGAAAGCCCGACCTTTGGGAACGCCCATAATAATTTTAAAAAAAAGTAAAGTGCTATTTTTAAGATTTTTAAATTAATAGTATTAATTTTTTGACTGTTTTAAGCTAGATAATTCTTAAATTTAACTCATGAAAATTATACCTACCATCATTTTATTGTTATCCTCTGTTTTTAGTTTTAATGCTCAAACATCTAACTCTAATAAAGTAAAACGCTATTTTTATAATGACAGTATTGTATCTTTTGAAAAGTGGTATGGCAATGACAACAAATTAGATAGTGTTAAAACCTACCACAAAGGAGGTCAAAAAAATGAACAATTTTATTACCTTAATGGAAAGTATCACGGAATTTGTACAAAATTTAATTTTTTTGGAAAAAAAATAACCACTTGGAATTTTAATAACGGTAAGTTAGTTGAACGCACAGACCACATTATGGAGTTCAATAAAAAGGATGAAGAAAAAATAAAAAACATGCATGTAAAACTAAAGGAGCTTAATGAAAAGATAAAAGCGAACCCTAGGTTTACTAAATATAATTTTCACCGTGCACGTATTAGACACCATTTAGGCAACAGAATATTGGCGCTTAGTGATTATAAATTGATAAGAAAAATTACACTTAAAACAGCCGAAAGAAAAAAAGAAAAACCCTCTGGTAAAAAACTCGGTAGCATATACGATATTATGGGATCAATTTATGCAGGTTTTAAAATGAAAAACCACGCTTCTCATTATAAATATGAGGCAATTAAAGCTGATCCGGAAAATTATAGATTAGTTTATAATCTAGGAGCTTATCTGTATGGTATAAAATCATATAAACTTGCTAAAATATATTTAGATAAAGTTTTAAAGAAGAACCCAAATCATGATTTTGCCAATAGAGTATTAGCTGCATATTACTCAGATTTTGAAGAGTATGAAAAAGCAAAACAACATATAGATATTGCTTTTAGGTATGAAAAAAATTTATTAAGATTGGGTTACGGAAGTATTGAACGAGATCTTAGAACCTTAAGAGGTTTTATTTTACATAATTTAGGTGATAGCGAAAATGGTATTAAAGATTTAGAAAAAGCAATTGAACTAAATAAAAACAACTCTTATGCTCATAGAAATCTTGGTGTTGTGTATTATGACTTAGACGAATATGAACTTGCTTGCACATATTTAAATAAGGCGAAGGAATTAGGGTTTGAAAAAAAGCATTGTAAATGTGATTTAGAAACCTATTTAGATTTGGCTTGTAATCATAATTCCGACCAAAAAACAGTGTTGGTTACTGAAGATAATACCTTAGCAATACCAAAATTAAAGGACAAACCATTTTTGTATCCTAATCCTACAAAAGGAATTACACAAATTGCCAATTTTAATTATGATAATTTCGATTTTTCTGTATTTCAGTTTGATGGAAAACTCCTAAAAAAAGGAGTTTCTACTAATAAATCTATAGATATTTCTAATTTACCCAACGGAATTTTTATTTTAATTATTTCAAAAAACGGTGAAAAGGAATCGTTTAGAATTATTAAAGAGTAAATAAAAAGCTAATTCCTTATAAATATTTATAAATACTAAAAATTGGTCAACCCAATAATTCTACAAAAAAAGTATTTCTAAAAGAGCCTTTTTTATTGCTTTCAAAATTAAAAAGGTCGCATTAATTATTTAATAAGCATCATGAAAGTACCAGAAAAATATCAATTTATAGTTGCATTAGGAAAAGCATTACATGTTTATGGAATTCCTTCGTATAAAATTCAAACTTACTTAACTGAAGTTGCTGAACTACAAGGTATCACAGGTAGTTTTATGGATTCTCCAACATGGATAAATTATGTTTTTTATGAAGATGAAAACTCTTATAATTATGTTGAATGTGTGCCTCCTGGTTCTTTAAATTTAGGTGCTTATTCTAGAATTGCAGAATTAACAAATAAGGTGATTGATGCCAAGATAAGTAATAGTCAAATACATGAAGAATTAAAAAATATACATGCAAAAACAAAAGTTGTAAATCATTTCAAATTGGTTTTAGCCTATGCTTTTTCTGCGGGCTCTTTTAGTGTTTTAATAGGTACTAATTTGGTTTCTTTTTTGGTTTCTTTTTTATTAGGTGCGTTGGTTTATTTTTTAGTCTATTTAACTAGTAAATCTCAGTATTTAGAAAACGTATTTGAATCTTTAAGTGCTTTAATAGTAACCATTATTTGCTGTTCAATAACTTTAATTTTTCCCAACTTAAATTTAGGTTTAACTATATTATCTTCCATTATTATTTTTATTCCTGGTTTAGCAATTACAACGGCTTTAGAAGAAATAACATCTAAAAGTTTAGTCTCTGGAGGTGCAAAACTTTTCGATTCTATTATTTTATTATTCAAACAATTTTTTGGTGTTTTACTCGGTTTGGCATTAATGACCTCTATTGTAGAAATTGATTTAACATATCATGTATCTGAATTGCCAAAATGGACCATTCTTTTTGCTATTCCTATATTATCCATAACACTTTTACCTATATTTCAAGTACGAAAAAAAGACATACTTTTTGGTGTTCTTACAGGTGTTATTGCTTTTTTTATGACTGTTTTATTGTCTGGTTATGGTGTTTTAGTTAGTACTTTTATAGGAACTTTAGTGGTAGTAGGAATAAGTAGTTTATTTAGCATTATTTCCAAAACTCCTAAAACAGTCTATTTAATTCAAGGAATTGTTATGCTTGTGCCTGGAAGTAAATCTTTTATGGGCCTAAGCAATTCTTTTTTTAACCCTGCTACAACTACAGGTTCTGTAAATTTATTTGAACAAGTTGCTTTTATTCTTATGGGTATTATTGGAGGTTTGCTTTTTGCCGGAACATTTAGAGATAGAAGACCTAAAAATAATTAATATTTAGCACACTTTGCAAGGAGGAATTACAATAATTTGATAGACAATAGTTTAAAAAAAAATCTTAAATTATCATGTATATTCCTATTTTCTATTTGTAATTTTTCTTTTTCATTCTAGAACGCATTTGCCTTCTTAACAACAAAAATCCGTTGCTTACACTTCTTTTTTTTCTTAAAACAGGAATACTTAATGTAACCAACAATGCAATACAGGCCGCAGAACCTAAGCCTCCTCCAAAACCATTAAAATAGCTACTTGTATTAAAATAAATAATAGTAAAAACAATACCTGAAAACCCAATTAATAAATAATCTGACATTACTTTAGAAGATACCATGCCAATAAAGGAAGCACCAAAACAAACTAGTGGTATATTTTCTGTTAAATAATTAGATAATAAATTTGGAAATATCACCACAAACAAACCTGCTAAAACACCCACCAAAGCAGAAGATCTTACCGGACCTTGCTTAAATTTTATTTGTAAAAGAAAGGTGAGTATTGATGAAGCACCTCCTATTAAAATTAGTATGAAATATTCTACAACCATTTAGAAAGTAAAAATGTTATAAAAAAAGCCAAGGCAACACCGCCAAAAGCTAAGGTTCCTAATTTGCCTCCAATACCATGAAATGTATCTTTTGTACCTACTAATAAAAACCCACTTATTACACTTGCCAAGGCAATAAATATATAATCTGGCGCAATATTTACATTTGTCATCCCCACAAAAGAACCACAATAAACAGCCGTTGGCATTCCTTTTATAAAGTTATTCTTTTTAAAAAAAGCAGGAACAAAACTTGCTACCAAACCAACTATACTTGCAGATAAAACACTTCCTATACCTAAGATAGCACTTAAAACATAGGTAATAATAGCTCCAAAAAACACAAAACCTACCGTTAATACATTTTCTAAATCATGGTTTTTGGCTTTTAGTGATGTTTTTTTATACCTAAATATCAGTAAGACAATTACCAAAATAACAAATACCGAAATATAAATATTTTGCTGCTTTTCATATAAAATTGCAGCTAAAAAACCTAAATGACTTAGTAATATTAAAATAAAAGAAATATCTTTTACAAGCTTTTTAATCATTGTTTGTATAATACCTTGCAAAAATACTTAATAATACTTTTTAATGCTTTCTTTTTATAAAGCATTTTGATATAAATTTCTTGAATTTATGTTGATACAATGAGTTTGTCTAAATTGTCATTTTTATTTTCTAATACTTTTTAAAAACACTTCTTTTAAAAAATAAAATTAGCTTATAGAAAAATCTAAAGGCTGATTTACATTAGGGATAGCAGCGGCATCCTTTTTCCACCAATAAGCGTTGTTGAGAGAAACGAAGCAATCTGTTAATCGAATATGAGATTGCCACATAAAGCTGAAAAAGCTTTATTCGCAATGACAAATCTGGGTTTTACACACAACTTGTCATTCCGACAAAGGAGGAATCTCATAAAGCGCATAAAGAGTTAATTTGATCATGTGATTCCTTAATACTTCGGAATAACAACTTTGCGTTTTACACTCAACTTGTCATTCCGACAAAGGAGGAATCTCATAAAGAGCATAAAGCGTTAGCTTGGTTTTGTGATTCCTCAATACTTCGGAATGACAGCTTTGGATTTGATACACAACTTGTCATTCCGACAAAGGAGGAATCTCATAAAGCGTATAAAGAGTTAATTTGATCATGTGATTCCTTAATACTTCGGAATAACAACTTTGCGTTTTACACTCAACTTGTCATT
>NZ_JBPOGL010000019.1:0-73527 GCF_051251875.1 Polaribacter sp. | reverse complement strand
TTGTTACTTCCTACTTTTCGTGTGTTCTTACTCTTGCCTGCTATTCTTTACGTGGGATTGTCACGTCGTATCCTCCTAGCAATGACAAGCAAGAAATCATTGCGAGCAACGAAGCAATCTGCTTCATGTGTTCCTGTTGATATGATTTCACTGTTGTGTTCTTACTGTTGTGTTTTTACTACATACTGCTAACTGCTAACTGCTAACTGCTAACTGCACACTGCACACTGCATACTGCTCACTGTACACCCTTTCCACCACTTTCCGTCGAGATTGTCCCCAAAAAGGTCCATTTTTAAAAAATAGCCCCAAGCCGTACCCGAACAAAACCCGAAGCAAACCCGAACAAAACCCCCTAAAAATGGCAAGTTTGTGTCATTAGCGGTCAATACGTGTCAATTTGAGTCAGAACAGGTCAATTTGTTTCAGCATGGGTCAGCATGGGTCAATACGTGTCAGAACAGGTCAGTATAGGTCAGCATGGGTCAGAACAGGTCAGCATAGGTCAGAACAGGTCATTATGGGTCAATACCGTTCACAAACGGTCAATTTGTGTCAATACGTGTCAGTAAGGGTCAAAGGTTTGGTTTTATGATGTTTAGGTAGTAGTTTTAGCATCTATTAACTTTAAAAACCATAAATTATGGCAACATTTGAAAAAGGCATACTTGGCGGATTTACCGGCAAAGTAGGCAACGTAGTAGGAACTAGATGGAGAGGTAAAAACGTAATGCGCAGTTTACCACAACGCGGTAAATACACGGCTACAGAGAAACAGGAAGAGCAACGTCAGAAATTTAAAACTGTCATTGGTTTTTTAAGTCCTATTGTAGCTATTGTAAGTCGTTATTTTGGGAGTCCACGGGGCGATAAATCTCGTGCAAACTTGGCCACTTCCTACCATCTTAAAAACGCAGTAATCAGTACCCAAACGGGCATGGTCATGGATTATGCCAAAGTATTGATTAGCAAAGGCGATTTACGAGGTATTGATGGCGGTACCGTAGCTGCTGCTGCTGGGCATACCCTAGATTTTGCCTGGCAAGACAACAGCGGACAAGGAAAGGCCACGGCAACAGACGCCTTGATGGTAGTGGTGTATGCACCCGACTTACAATTGTTTTATAACAATTTGGCGGTGGCTACCAGAGATGCCACTACGGCAACGGTTACCTTACCAGAATTTATGACGGGGTTTGACGTAGAAGTTTGGGCGTCTTTTAGCAAGCCAGAAACCGATTTTGCAGCCATCAGTACCTATATGGGCACTGTTACTGTACTATAAAAAGAAAGTGGTATGCAAGGGCAACCATTAAACAGGTTTCTAAAGGCGTGTTGGTATATAACATAAAAAATGTTAGATGTCAACACGTTTTTTTGGGGTAGAAAAGTGTGTAGTTTTTAGAGAAAAGAAAGTGCAACCGGTAGGCAGACTCTTTACTGCTCCTTTACATTGTGCAGTGCGCGGCGCATAAAAAACTTATTTACCAAATGTTTTGGATATATAGGAATATGCCCCAATTTAAAGCTAGGCAAATAGCGTTTTTTTCTCCATCTGTAGATGGTACTACGGCTTACGTTTAAATGCTCCATGGCTCCTTCCGTAGTAAGCCATTTTTCATTTTCTAATAAATAGGCATCAAAGTCTATTTGGGTGTTTTCCGAGACTGGTTTTTGTTGTTTTTCATGTTTCATAATGGTATTATTTTAATTACATACACTCTTACCAAAGCGTGTTTTACCTTCTAATATAATTATTTTATTCCAAAATCTCAACGTTTTAGGTAAAAAAACCGTGTATTCCCCCGTATGTAAAAGGGTGTTTTTCAGGTATTTGACACCGTATAAACACCTATTAAACACCTAGCATGGCACGAAACAACAAAATAAAAATAGCCATAAAATGTTTGCCTCCACTATAAAAACGACAAGATTGTAGGGTTCACAAATGATGAATGAAAAATAACCCTACTGCTTAGCGATTGTAAAACCTTCATGAGCAATTTCAATACTTTCTATGGCTACTTCGCTCCCATCAGACTGTAAATCGGTAGCAGTTAATTTTACAGGATAGGCATTTAAAAGTGTCCATTCCATAGTAACATTCCCAGCTTCGTCTATCAATTTAACCACAACGTTTTCACGGTTTATGGTATTCATTTTTACCTTTTCATACCAATCCCAAAAGGCAGTACCTTTTTCAAAAATAGCCTGTTTTAAAGTTACCTTCCCATTTTTTTTCAATCCCGGCATGCTGATTACAGAAAAAACAGGATTGTTGCCCTGTCTGTTTGCTTCCGTCTCTGTATTGGTATCCAGGCCCCTTACTTCTTGAAAAATAATGTTTGTTGTGGCACCCCAATCTACCATAAAGTAAAACTTTGGTATAGGCCAAAGTGAGTCTTTTGTTTCTTGTATCATTTTTTTTGTATTTTGTTCATTATTCTTTGCCATACAACACTATACAGGGGGGTGTTGTTGATGTTTACTTTCTTACCGTAGAATGTAAGAAGTTCATTTTCCATTGTCCGTCAATTTTTTTAAACGTAGCACTTTCCAACCAATCAAAGGCAACTTTGGTGGTGTCATTAAACACAAAGTTTGCGTGATTTAAATAATGGATGTTGCCAGAAGATTGATCTACCTGAATGTTTAGCTTTTCAAATTTGTATTTTGCCGTATATTTCGGAAAACTTTCTATCATCTTAAAAATACTGTCATTCGTAAAAATGACGCCATCTTCATAGATGATAAAATCTTCGGTGGTCAAGGCGCTCATTTTTTTAAAATCCCGTGTTTCAATGCCATCAAAATAACCCACTAAGACGTCTTTTAATTGAGCGGCTTGGTCCTCCTTTTTTTCTTGACAAGCACTAAAGAACAGCACTTGAATGAGCCATAAAATGGTAATGTTTTTCATAGGTTGGTCTGTTTTATAACGCACAAGGTTGCTGGTATATGGCAAGTTGCGCAGTAAAGCATTAAATTTACTAAATAATTACATACAAAGAAAATTCGTAATGCTTTTTGTTAACTTGCCCTGAGCTTGATGAAGTGTAGTTCTAAATTAAGCGTTGGCAAGACCTACTTTTTTACTCTTTTTATGAAGCTTAGGATATTCAATTGTACAATGTCTATGGCTTTGAGTCTTGGCAATTCTGTGCTAATTATTAAATCCATCGTCTTACTTTTTTCGCGTATGCTGTATATTTATTTCCGAATTCATGTTTTAAAAATTCTTCTTCCAATCGTATTTGTGTATTTACACTTAAAGCAGATAATGAAATTATGAGTAAAGTAAATGCATTTGGAATAACAAGGAATAACCCTACATTTGTAATCATTATTCCTAAAAATATAGGATTTCTTGAAATTGAAAATACGCCTTTTGTTACCAATTTGGTTTTGTTGTTTTCATCAATTCCAATTCTCCAAGAATTTGCCATTTGGCTTTGAGAAAACCAAACTAAAATCAGCGATACCCACAAAAGTACCCAGCCAATTTTCTGTAAAGTTTGATTTTCTAAATACCAAAAAGGAAGTAAATATTCATACCATTCTTCTTTGAACGCATAGATTCCCACAACAATTAGCTCAAGAACTGTGATACATATAAAAACCTTTCCATTGTAATCGTGGGCATTATCTGTTTTTTCGAATGTAAATGGATTTATTCCTGTTTTTTTCCAAAGTAATACAGACCTTAAAACAAAGACCAATAAAAAATACAATATAAGATAAGCGAATAATAACATAATTTCTAATTTAATGTAAAAATGCTATAATAACCAATGCAATGGAAGTGCATTTATTGACCGCTACATTTATCGCAAATGCCTTTTACAACCAAGTTTACGTTTTCTGAAACAAATCCATCCGGCACTTTTATTTGAGGGATTTTATGTTCAGTTAAACAAATGGTTTCGTTACAGTTATTACAATGAAAATGCAAATGCAAATCGGTTTCAATCTCACAATTACAACCTTTTTCACACAAAGCATATTTCGTAATTCCTGTGCCATCGTCTATTTGATGCACGATGTCTTTTTCTTCAAATGTTTTAATAGTTCTGTACAATGTTGTTCTATCTGCTTTTTCAAAAGCATTTTCTATATCGCTTAATGTAACGGCAACTTGTTTTTCGGCAAGGAACTTATAAATTAATAAACGCATTGCAGTTACTCTAATATCTTTTGAGTCTAAAACTTTTTCAATTGTTTGCATACTTAATCGTGGTCTTCGTTTCCAAATGGTTTAATAATAATTCCAACGCTAAAAATAAAACCGTCTGTTGGTGCATATATCTCTGGAAATTCTGGATTCTCGTGTGGTGGCAAAACCAAAGGCGAAAATCGGCTTTGTCTTCTGTCTGTGAAATTTTCAAAATTTACAAATGCACTACCAAATTTAAAGTTTCTCATTAAAAGCAACCCCATTGTTACAAAATCTGTCGTTTCCGTTCCGTTTGATAAAAATTGTTTTCCTGTGTAAAACGTTTCATAACCTATTCGCCATTTATCAGATTCATACATCAAAACACTTCCTGCATTATGTTTTGCAGTTAATGGTTTTTGTGGATTTCCAGCTAAATAGTTCAATTTTGTATCTATAAATGCATAATTTAAAAACCATCTAAAATCTTTATAACTAAACTTTATATTGGTTTCTGCTCCTTTGCTTAAAATTTCGTCAGTTGCATTTTCAAATGCAAACAAACCGTTATTTGTACTATTCAATAACAAACCGTTGTTAATTGCTGTAACATAAAAAAGCTGATTAATAGAAAAACCTATGGTTTCAAATATACGTGTTTGATAGTTAAAATCAAGATTTACACCATAAGAACGTTCTGCTTTTAATGAAGATTTGTCTATACCAAGTACATTTTCAAAATTGATAAATTCAGCTTCTTCTGTAAAAATATCTGGAATTTTATACCCTAAACCACCACCAATTCTACTCGAAAATCCACTATCATTTTTATAAAGTACAGAAATTTTTGGAAGAGGAAAAAAGCCAAAATCTGTATTGTAATCGGCTCGTATACCCGTTTCTAAAATCCAATTTTCAGAAAGGTCATACATGTTATTCGCAAACATTCCATAAGTGACGTCTGCTTGGTCGCGCTGCAAAGTAGCAGTATCATTTTCATCAAAGTTTGAAGTGTATAAATTTGCTCCAAAAATCCAATTTGCTTTTAAATTTTCTCTTTGATAAGTCATTTCCGTAAACGTGTTGATTTGCTTACCATCAAAACTAAAATCTGGAATGGTCAAGTTTCTATCGAAAAAAGACACACTATTTTTTATATTGAAAGAGCTTATAGAATCTATTTGCGTTTTATAAACTGCTTGGCTGCTCAATCTTTTTGAGGTGTTTTCTTCCGTGTATTGATGAATGCCATTTTCTCCACTTTCAATTTTTGTTACATCTCCACCAATTCTCTCATCATACGTTCCGTTTAAACCAATCCAAAATGTTGTTTTGTCTGATGGATAATAAAAGAATTTTGGGTTGAATGAAATTGATGTTGTTTTTGGTAAATTACTAAAACCATCATTTTCTGGGTCGTATACTTTTTGAGAATGCCCAGAACCGTAAAGTGAAACACCAAATTTCTCATTTCTTTTGCTGTAAAATACATTTGCTGTACTTCCTAATGCTTGGGTTTGCGTTAACATAATATCTAAAGCTGGTGCTTCGTCAGGCGTTTTTGAAACCATATTTATTAAACCAGCAATTGCGCCACCACCATATAGTGTTGAAGAACTTCCTTTAATAATTTCAAATTGTTGTAAATCTAAAGGTGGAATTTGCAATATGCTCAAACCACTTGAAAAACCTCCATAAAGCGGAAATCCATCTCTTAAAAGTTGCGTGTAACGTCCATCAAGTCCTTGAATTCTTATGTTTGTACTTCCACTACTTAAAGAGGTTTGTTGCATTTGTATTCCTGTACTTTCACGCAATACCATTGAGATATTGGTAGGATTCATTATGGCTTTTTCTCCTAATTCTTCTGCACCAATATATTCTATCCTGGTTGGAATTTTTCTTACCGTTCTTGTACTTCTTGAAGATTGTAATACAATTTCGTCCAATTGGTTTCCACCACTTTTTAATTTGAAACTTAAATCTGAATTAGTTGGAATTTGAATGGTCGTTTTTTTTGGTTCAAAACCTAAAAATGAAATTACTATAATATGTTCTCCGTTTGGAATTTCTGTAAAAGTTGCAATTCCGTCAAAATCGGTTACTGCTCCTTTTTCTAATTCCTCAAAATATACTGTTGCTCCAAATAACGGTTCGTTTTCGGATTCTGAAATTACTTTTATTTGTACGTCAGATGTTTGTGCTTTTATAGAAAAGCACATTGTTATTGTGAGCATTGCGCTCAATATGTATGTATTCATTGAAAATGTAAAAATTAATTAACTAAAAAAAATTTGACTTTTGGTCCGTAATTTAGCCAATCAATTGTGGCGGTTGCCAGATAGTAGAGTGAAAATTAAATCTATAAATCGACTGATAAATATATAGAATTTCTGTAGAGATTTGATTGTTAACACCTAATTCAAAAGTTTGAATTGGTTCATATGTAATTGCGATTCCGCAACAATTACAAATACAACTTATAGGACAAGTATCATCACTATCATTTTGATGATTGTGTTCAGCAGTTATTTTGTCTTGATGTTGGTCTTCGGCATTATTTCCGTCTGAACAAGGTTTGATTGACAAAACAAGTATTATCAATGATAATATGATAGTAATAATTTTCATTGGCACAAATATAAAAAATTATTGATGCAATGGTGTTGCAAAGTCTTTTCTTAATTTTGTTTTGTGTTCCGTTTTCAAGCACTAAAGAACAGCACTTGAATGAGCCATAAAATAGTAACGTTTTTCATAGGTTGGTCTGTTTTATAACGCACAAGGTTGCTGGTATATAACAAGTTGCGCAGTAAAGCATTAAATTTACTAAATAATTACATACAAAGAAAATTCGTGATGCTTTTTGTTAGCACGCCTGAGCCTGCCGAATGGCTTGCCCTGAGCCCGCCGAAAGGGCCTGCCCTGAGCTTGACGAAGGCATGTCCTGAGCTTGACGAAGGAAAAGCAATAAATTATAAAAGGTGTTGCGCTTTATTCATTCTATTTAATATTCTTTCGTTTCTTTTGTCTATCAGTTCTATTGTGCTATTCATATAGCTCACGTATTCTTGTTTACTTTCTGGTAAAGCTGAACGATTAAAATTATCAAATGGCAATAAGAATTTAACCTTTTCACTATTTTCTATAAAATCTTGAAGCTTAAAAAAATCTATGTAACCTTTAAAACTATCAAATAATTTTAAAAAATCAGAGTATCGTTTTAGTGTACTTGTTAATGGACTTTCTTCATTTATATAAAACCTTCTGAAACATTCTAAAGTTAAATCAAATCTGTCACTTATTTTTCGATTTACACCTCTTGCCTGATTAATTGTAAATCCATCTTTTCTGTGTGCCGGAAAAACTATATGTCCTCCAATTGTTCTTACTTTTTGTTGAAATATCTCTTTTTCAGATTCGCTCAACCATTTATCTAATTTTCCGTTATATTTTCCAACATAATGTGGACACATTCTATCGCTGGATAAATTATCTGTCAAATTGTTTTTTAGTATTAATCTTCCGTAACTTTTACTCAAAATGCTCAAATTTAAAGTACTGTTTTCTGAAACTTCTTTGCTCCATAAAAGGCTGTGAACTTCATATAATTTTAAACTATCAGTATCTGGATCTCCACATTTACTATCCAATCTGTAATCGTACTCAATATCTATAAAATTCATCTTTTGTTAGTTCTTGTAGGATTCATTTTTTAATTACACGCCCCCTTACCATCACAAGTGTTAAAAGCTGCACTCCATCAAAAGTGTTTTCGAAGGTATTGATCATAAAACCTAGCAATCACACCAGGTTTTGCTCCTTCTTCTATTTTTTTTAAACTAAATTGAATAAATTCATCAGACCAATATTCCATGATAGGAATGGGCGTTTGATGTTCATCTAAAGAGAACATGGCAGTATAGCCAATGTTCCATTTATCGCCATATAGCAAGCCGTTATTATGTATCAACTCATACAAATCTATGGTTGCTTTATTGGCTAGATATGCTTTTTCAAGTGCTTTAAATTCGGCTTCTTCTGTAATTTCTCCCCTATTTTTTTTGCCAACAATGGCACACATTTCAACAGAAAAATCTTTTTTGTAATACATCGTAGATTTCCAACCTTTTGGCCAATGAAACATATACAGATTGTAAAATAATAGTAGCCCCAATACAATGATAAATATCCAAAAGATCATGTGTGTACATTTTTATACTTGGGGGGAGCATTCAACAATAACATTCTTTTTGCGTTATTCCAAATAGCCGCTTCCTAAAAACCTACTCATATGCCTTTTAAAACAGGAACAACCAAAACAGGAAGACAATGTAAGAAATTAAAATGACTATTGTAAAAGGAACTGTGGGTATGTTTTAAAAACCTGTCTTGTAGTGTGTATACACAATCTGCTAAAATATGTTGGTTAGACAAAACTAGGACACCGTAAAACACTTAAACAAAGAATTAAAATAACACCTATCAAACACAAGATAATCAATACTTTATATTAAATTTTACACAAACAAAAGAACACCCTATTCCTTCCTACAGATATTGTAGGGCTACAGCTGCAAAAAATCCGTTGTTTGCACTATTAGAGATTCCTTTTTCTGTGAGTATGTCATACTTCAAATCCTTACACTTCCTTTCTCAACACCTCTAAAGGCGGGCTTTTTAAAACCGATTTTAAATTGCTAACGCCAACAAGTACGACTAAAAAGGTAATGGCTGGTAAAAAAATAAATAAAGGAATTCCCGAGGGGATAAAAGGTTCTTTAAATAAAAAAGTAGCCAACAATTGACTCCCAATAAAAGACAATACAATACCCGTTAAAGCTCCTAAAACACCCAAGTAAACATATTCTAAGGCTGTAATTTGTAAAATCTGTTTGCTTTTGGCGCCCAACGTTCTTAACAAAACACTTTCTTTAATACGTTGGTATTTGCTGTTTCTAACGGAACCAATAAGCACAATAAAACCTGTTAAGATGCTAAAAAATGCCATAAAATTTATAATCCATGATATTTTACCCAAGATATCTTCTACAAGGGTAAAAACCTGACGCAAATCTAAAATGGTCACATTTGGGAATTGCTGTACCAAATCTCTTTGCAAATCCGCAGAACCCTCTTTATTGGGCACATGTGTGGTTATAACATTAAATTGTGGCGCATTTTCTAAGACATTGGTTGGAAACAAAATCATAAAATTGACTTTCATACTACTCCAATCTACTTTTCTGATACTACCTACAATGGTCTCCATCAACACCCCTTGAACGTTAAACGTCACCGCATCTCCTACGTTTAAATGCGCGTCTTCCGCAAAATTATCTGCAATAGAAATGTACACCGGTGCTCCGTTTGTTTTAGTTCCTGTCCACTCACCTTCCACAATTTCTTCTGTTTCTGCTAGTGCCTCTCTATAGGTTACTCTAAACTCTCGGTTTAACATCCATTTTCGCATGCGCAGCGTAGTATCTTTACGAATCTCATTTACAGACCTACCACGAATACTTTGCATGCGCATAGTTATGATAGGAATGTTATCAATAACTGCCAATCCTTTGCTTTTAAAGGTTGCTACAATCGCAGTTTCTTGCTGATCTTGTACGTCCATTAAAATGATGTTTGCATCACTTTTTTTGTTTTCAATGGCCGTTTTTACCAATAAAATATCTTTTGTAAAATACAAGGTACTAATTAAAAAAGTCCCCAATCCAATCGATAAAACAAGTACCATGGTTTGATTGTTGGGTCTAAATAAATTTAACAAACTCTGACGACTTGTATAGCTCCAAGAACTGGGAAAAAACTTTTTAATCAATGTGATAAAAAGAGTAGAAATACTAGCCATAATAGCAAATATGACAAAAATACCAAGGGTAAACATCAAGCCATTTACAGCATCTTTTAACATCCATACAGCAAATAAATAGATAAAAAGTAGAATGCTGATGATGACAACAATTTGTGCTTTTTTAGGCTTCTGTAAATTGTCTTCAGACCCTCTTAAAACTTCTAAAGGCGATACATACCAAGTACCTAATAACGGCAATAATGCAAACAAAACCGACATTAAAACCCCCAAAACAATCCCCATTATAATGGGTTGCGAAGCAATTGAAATGGCAACCTCAAAAGGTAAAAAGTCTTGTAAAATATACGGAAAAGCATATTGCAAAGCAGTCCCAATGCCAGCACCAAGAATACCACCAACCAAACCAATACCTACAATTTGTATCAAATAAATTAAAAAGGTTTGTTTTCTAGAAGCCCCCAAACATTTTAAAATAGCCACATTTTTCAGCTTTTCTTTGATGTAAATATGTACAGAACTTGCAATACCAATACAGCCTAATAAAAGGGCTATAAAAGCGACTAAGTTTAAAAAGCGACTAACATTGTCATACCGTTTTCCCAAACGTTTACTGGTATTTACATGAGTGTCTACATCTGCATTCTCTGCTTTTAAAATAGGATCTATTTTTTGCTCTAAAAGGTCTAAATCTATTGCTGGCGCTTCAAAAAAGTATTGGTATTCTTTTCTACTTCCTACTTGCAATAAGGCTGTTTTATCTAAAAAACGATATGGAATTAACACCGTTGGTGCTATTGAAGAGGCTATGGCGGTACTACCAGGAATGGATTTTAAAGCACCTGTAATTAAAAAGGTTACTTTCCCTAATTTAATAGAATCGCCCGGTTGTATGTTGTATTGTAAGAGCAAAGTTGCATCTACCAACGCCCCCCCTAATGCTTGGTAGTGCTCTCCAGCATCTTCAGGTTCCGTTGTTAAATTTCCGTAAAACGGAAAAGAACCTTCTAGCGCTCTTACTTTTACTAATTTTGTGCCTTCATTTTTAGGAAAAGCGGCCATAGAAACAAAATTGACTTCAGATGCTTTTGCTCCTAAAGAATCGATAATGGCTTGTACTTTTTTAGTAGGTTTTTGTTTGCTATCAATAATAAAATCGGCCCCCATCAGGGATTTTGATTGCAGTTTTATATTTTGTTTTAAATTATCGCTAAACAATTGAATAGAAACCACCGCCGCAATACCCAATATGATAGACGCCATAAAAAGCATCAACCTAGAAAGGCTTGCTTTTCCGTCTCTCCATGCCATTTTTAACAGCCATTGAAAATTGATGTTCTTACTGATTTTGCCCATTACATGCTCGTGGTTTTTTCATTAGAAATAATCTTTCCACCTTTTAAGCGCAAAATTTGTTGTGTTCTATTCGCCAAGTCTAAATCATGTGTAATAATCACCAAGGTTGTCCCTGCTTCTTTGTTCAATTCAAACAACAATTGAATGACCTTTTCACCCGTTTCTTCGTCTAAATTTCCGGTAGGTTCATCTGCAAATAAAATAGAAGGCTTGTTAGAAAAGGCTCTTGCCAATGCTACTCTTTGTTGTTCTCCACCAGACAATTGCGACGGATAATGGTGTAAACGGTCTGCCAATCCTACTTTTTCTAATAAGGCTTTCCCAAATTTAGCAGCATTTTTTTCGCCTTGTAATTCTAAAGGCACAATAACATTTTCTAATGCCGTTAAGGTAGGCAACAATTGAAAATTCTGAAAAATAAAGCCCACTTCTTTGTTGCGCAAAGCGGCACGTTCATCTTCATTTAAATCTTGTAAAGGGGTACCGCACAAGGCAATAGTACCCGAAGTTGGGTAATCTAACCCCGCACACAACCCTAACAAGGTTGTTTTACCACTTCCCGAAGGCCCTACAATAGAAAAAACACTTCCTTTTTCTACTTCAAAAGAGATATTACTAATGACTGTTAATTTTTTAGAACCACTGGTATAAGTTTTCTCTAAATCATTAATCTTTAATATATTTGACATTATTTTATTTTAATTTTTTCTAAAAAATTCCGATGTTGAAAAATAATCAATTGCGTATACATAGCCACCATATAACTCAAAAGGTTTTCTTAAAGTTTTGTTGTTTTTCCGTCCTGATTTTTTTTATCGCTTGCAAACAAGATAGTTCTAAAAAGGCCCCAAATGTTGCCACGGGTACTGCGAATACTGAAATGACCACCTCTAAAAATACGGCTACTAAAACAATTGTTTTTTTTGGTGATAGTTTAACTGCTGGTTACGGTTTAGAAGATGTGAATGATGCATTTCCTGGTATTATTCAACAAAAAATAGACTCGTTAGACTTAAAATATAGCATTGTAAATTCTGGCGTTAGTGGAGAAACTACCTCTGGTGGTAAAAATAGAATTGACTGGGTTTTACATCAAAAGCCGACTATTTTTGTTTTAGAATTGGGTGCCAATGATGGTTTAAGAGGTGTGCCTTTACAACAATCTAAAGAAAACTTACAAGCCATTATAAATGCTGTGAAAACAAAATATCCAGAGACTATTATTGTGCTAGCAGGCATGCAAATTCCACCCAATATGGGACCAGAATACACCACCGAATTTAAAAATATATTTCCGGATTTGGCTAAAAAAAATGACCTGTATTTAGTTCCTTTTTTATTAGAAAATGTTGGCGGAATTGCTCGTTTAAATCAATCTGATGGCATTCATCCCACAAAAGAAGGACATCACATCTTGGCAAAAAATGTTTGGACTGTTTTAAAACCCTTGCTTTAATTCATCATGTTTTCAACTGATTACATGGTTTATATCTAAATATATTGTGATAACGTTTTGTGCATTTTTACAAAATCCTGTCAGTTCGAGTGCATTTTACGATTACAATAAGTAAAATTTGTAGCGAGAATAAGAATTTTAGCTTTTAAAAAGTTCTCGATACAATTTTTCGTTCCTCAAAATCACTCGAACTGATAGTTTTAGATCTTTTTAGTCCAAAATGCACCACATACAGCTACTACATGTAAAAGGACTGCATTTCTATTAATGCAACTCTTTCATGATTTCTGCAAATAATTCAAACGATCGTATTTTATCGTTCACATCATACAGATGCGTTACGGCAATCAGTTCATCTGCTTTTGTGTGTTCTAAAAACTCTTTTACCTGCGCTTTTACCGTAGCTTTACTCCCAATAAAAGAATACCTTAACATTTGGTGTACTTGCGGGTTTTGCATCACCATTCGCAACTCATCAGTCATATCTGTTGGGGGTTGTACAAAATCTCGTTTTCCTGTAAAAATACCAACAATCATCCGAATCAAGGATGTAGACAATCGCTGGGCTTCTTCATCTGTATCGGCAATAATAATATTTACACCCGCCAGTACATACGGTTTTTTTAAAGCTGCTGAAGGTTGAAACTCGTTG
This sequence comes from Polaribacter sp., assembly GCF_051251875.1. Taxonomy (GTDB): domain Bacteria; phylum Bacteroidota; class Bacteroidia; order Flavobacteriales; family Flavobacteriaceae; genus Polaribacter. The sequence goes on along the minus strand of NZ_JBPOGL010000019.1, from coordinate 60,086 downwards.
CGATAAATCTCTAAAGCATTCTTTAAATGAGTAGTGGCAAAATGACTCGCAAAAGCATAAGGCAATCCTTTTTTTGCCGCCAAATGCGCACTGTCTGTGCTAGAACCTAAAATATAAATGGGTACTTCTACTCCTTCTGCTACGGTAGCACGTACCTTAGCATGGGCATTTTCTAAAGAAAAGTACTGTTGAATTTTTTCAAGTTCCTGTGGAAAATATTGAGAAGCCTGCATAAAATCTGCTCGAATGGCTGCTGCGGTTTCACCATCTGTGCCTGGTGCTCTGCCCAAGCCCAAATCTATTCGATTGGGATAGATAGATGCCAAGGTGCCAAATTGTTCCGCAACAATTAAGGGGGAATGGTTGGGCAACATAATGCCTCCCGAACCAATGCGAATTGTTTGTGTACCCGAAGCAACATAACCAATTAATACAGCGGTAGCACTGCTTCCAATATTTGAAGAATTATGATGCTCTGCTAACCAATAACGGGTATAGCCAAACGTTTCGGCATGCTGTGCCAATTTAAGCGTATTGTGAAACGTTTGTTGTAAACTGTGATCTTTAGAAACCAAAGCAAGATCTAAGATGGAATATAATATGTTGGGTGTTTTCATAATTGTGTTCTAGTCTTTGTAAAATTAAATGCCATTAAAAAAAACTGTTTTAACATCATTGATAGTCGTCTACAGCGTACAACATTACAACTTTTTTTAGCGATGAAGAGGATGAAGACCCCATGGATGTTTCTTCTTTTTTAAGGTTCAAAAGATAAAAAATCGACTCCTATCTATTGCGTATCTTCGTAAAATGCAGACTTACATTATTTTGAATACAGACAACAAAGGTTAGAAGAAGTCCTTTACATAAAAACCTCTAATTTACAGAGGCAAAACAGATGAAGTCCAATTGTTTTTATAAAAAGAAAATGATTTTTAAATACTTGACACACCATTAAAATCAGGTGTACGTATCATTAGATAATCAAATTGATGTATTTTAGCAAAAGGCACCTCAACCAATAAGAATCCATAAAAACAATACAGATGAGTTCCAAACCAGTTTCCTATTCTAGAAGAGAATTCGCCAAACGCTCTGCCATGGCTTTCAGCGCCATTCCGTTTCTATCTTTGGCAAATCCGTTGGTTTCTGCCCCCTTTGTTCCTTCTGAAAATTCTCTAAACGTGCATTTATTTTCAAAGCATTTGCAATTTTTAGACTACAACAACATGTCAGAAGCCTCTGCAGCAATGGGTTTTGACGGTTTAGACCTAACCGTACGCAGAAAAGGTCATGTGTTGCCAGAAAATGTAAAGGACGATTTACCAAAAGCAGTAGCAGCCATGAAAAAACATGGACTAGCTGCAAAAATGATGTCTACCAATGTTTGGGATGTGGATGACTCCGTACAAAAAACGGTGTTAGAAACGGCAAGTTCTTTAGGGTTTACTCATTATCGTACAGAATGGTTAAAATATCCTGCCAATGTATCCATAAAAGAAAGTCAAGAAATCTATGGCAAACAAGCAAGGGCTTTGGAAATCTTAAATGAAAAATTAGGACTTATTGCCGGGTATCAAAATCATTCTGGATTGCATGTTGGCGCCGCAGTTTGGGATCTTCTTCCTATTTTAGAAGCAACTCATGGAACCCATATAGGAATGCAATATGATATTAGACACGCCGTATTAGAAGGTGGTCAAAGTTGGGAACTTGGTTTGCGAAGTATCAAACCCTATATCAATGCTATTGTGATAAAAGATGTTAAATGGGGACAAGTTCAAGGAAAATGGCAACCCGTAAATGTTCCTTTAGGTGAAGGTATGGTCAATTTTAATCGTTATTTTTCTTTGTTGAAAAAATACAAGATCAATGTTCCTATTTCTTTGCATGTAGAACATGATTTGGGTGGCGCAGAAAAAGGAGCTACTAAAATTAATATTCCCCAAAAAGAAGTCTTTAAGCGCATTGCAAAGGACTTGGTATATTTACAAGAAGCGTGGAAAAATGCAGAATAATATAGGATGCTATTCATTATGCAAGGCCGCAATTGTAGCTTAAAAAAAAGTGACGCTCTTATTACAAACCCTATTGTGTCTAAAATAAGCAGCCTCTTTTTTCATAAAATCAATACCATCGCTTTTCACTTTAAAAGAGTCCTTTACCAACATAAAATGAACGGCCACAAAAGACCGCATAGAAAAAATAAATACATCAATTTATTTGTATATTTGCAGTCAATATTCCGAATCGATTGACAAACCATCATCTCTATAGTTCCTATGCCTTTTAAAAAATTACACGCACATTTAAAAGAGATGTTAGCATCTCTAGAAATAACAGCTCCTACACCCTTACAAAGTAAAAGTATACCTGTAATTAAAAGCGGTGCTAATTGCTATTGCACGGCGCCCAAAGAAAGTGGTAAAACAACCACACTTGTACTGACCACCCTACAAAAACTAAAATGTGAAGAAGTTGGAACTGCGCCCAGAGCCATCGTTTTGGTAGAAAATAGAGAAAAAGCACTAGAGGCAAACGATGCCTTTTCAAAATTTACAAGATTTACAGAAGTACGCGTTTATATGTGTGATGACAAATTTCATATAGATGTCTTAAAATCAGAAATTTTTGAAGGCGTAGACATCTTAATTGTCACACCTAAAACCATGAACAAGTTGCTTTTATTAGAAGGATTAAACACCAGGCAACTAAAAATATTTAGTATTGATGATGCTGAGTTTTTAGCTCAAAAATCTGCTTATACAGATCTTATGGCCATTACACAGAGCATACATAAATGTCAGTATGTAATTTATTCTGAGAAAATAAATCCAATGTTAACACGTTTGGAAACTCATTTTATGCAGTATTCTAAAAAAATAGTTGTGTAAGTGTTTGCGTATACATTGATCTAATTCCCAAACAAAAATAGCATACAAAATGATACCGAAACTACAGTATACATCGCAAGGAAACATGCCAAAAGAACATATAGAAAATATTCAAAAAGCATGTTCTGCGGGGGCAGAATTGGTGCAATTGCAGGTTCTAAATCTTTCGGAACAAGCACATTTAAAATTGGCAAAAGAAGCGAGAGAAATTACTTCTTTTTTTCAAACGAGATTGCTGATACATAATGATTACAAAATAGCACGGGCAGTAAAGGCAGATGGTGTACATATCAGCGATATAAATATTTCTGCAACCAAAGCCAGAGTGCATTTATACACGTGGCAAATTATTGGTGCTACTGCAAATACTCTACAAGAATGCGAAACATTGCTTGGCCAACAAGTAGATTATATTGGTCTGGGTCCGTTAAAGGCGACAACCACAAATAATGGTTCAACGGTTTTAGGGTACAAAGGCTATGATGTTATTATAGACGCTTTACAAACGGACACTCCCATTATTGGTTTTGGAGGAATTACAACAGCAGATGTTTCCGCTGTTTTAGCAACAGGAATTTCCGGAATAGCTGTTGGAACTGAAATTACTGGGAATTTTGATATTATAAAAAAATTCAACCAATTGTTAAGCGCTTCATCAACAAAAGAGCAACGTCATACTTTTTAATTGAATTGGAAATTCTATTGTAAACAACCATAGAGATTCTCTTTAAAATTTTGTACTCATGAAAATTGAACATCTATTATATGATTATTTAGTGGAAACAGGCATCTCTGCTGCTTCAGCAGCCTATATAAATATGTTTGCGTTGCTAACGGCCGTATTAATCATTGCTTTTTTAATAGATTTTATCATTAGAAAAATTATTGTTCAATTGTTTACACAGTTTACCGTTAAAAGTAAAACTAATTTTGATGATTTATTAGTAAAGAATAAAGTACCACGTAATATTGCTCATATTATTCCGTTAATTTTTACGTTAGAATGCACACCACTTGTGTTTATCGATTTTCAGTATATCGAAAATATCATTCAAAAAGGATTAGAAATATTTACCATCGTTTTAACCCTTTGGATTGTACGAAGCCTACTAAATGCCCTTAAAGACTACTTTAAAACCTTACCGCGTTTAAAAGACAAGCCTATAGATAGTTACATTCAGGTATTTATGATCTTTGCCTGGTCATTTGGATTTTTATCTGCTTTTGCTATTCTAACGGGTATCGAATTTATCAAATTTATCACCACAATTGGTGCGGCTTCAGCGGTTATTATTTTGGTTTTTAAAGATACCATTTTAGGTTTTGTTGCTAGTATTCAAGTTTCTATTAATGACATGGTACGCATTGGAGACTGGATTACTTTTGAAAAATTTGGTGCCGATGGTGATGTCATAGAAATAAACCTATCTACAGTAAAAGTTCAAAATTTTGATAAAACTATAACGACCATTCCTACTTACTCTTTAATTTCTGACTCTTTTAAAAACTGGAGAGGAATGGCAGATTCTAATGGAAGACGTTTAAAAAGATCTTTGAACATCAAGTTGAATAGTATTCATTATTTGTCTGAAAAAGAAGTAAGTGACTTTAAAAAAATTCAATCTATTACCGCTTATTTAGAAACGCGTCAAGCAGATATTGATAGCTACAATAAGCATCAAAACATCAATAAAGAATTGCTTTTAAACGGCAGAAACCTAACAAACATTGGTGTTTTTAGAAAATATATAGAAACCTATATAGAAAATCATTCGGGTACAAACAAAGAAATGATGATTATGGTGCGTCAATTAGCGCCAGGAACTCAAGGAATACCGTTAGAAATATATGCGTTTAGCAACGACAAACGCTGGAAAAATTACGAATACATCATGTCTGATATTTTTGATCATATTATTGCAGCAGTACCTTATTTTAATCTTGAAATTTTTGAATTGCCAAGCAATACTAATTTTATCAATCCAAAACAATAGCCACTCTTTTACTGCTCTTTAATCAAACATCAAAACAAGACAATTGATCACTGACTGTAGTGGTTGAAATCAGAAAAAAAAAAAGAAAGAAAGATGTTACTTATATATTAGGTTGATATCTATAAAATAAATCTTATAGCATCACAGTAAGTTGCAGAAAAAAATTAGAAAATTACAAATAGTTCATTCGTTCAGTTTTATTTGTAAAAGGTTGTCTTTAATAGACAACCTTTTTTATTGTACATAAACCTACAATTGGTTTATTTCAACTTTTTTAAGGACGCTAAGATTTCTAATGGTTCTGCTCTTTCTCTATAATCTGCATTTAAAAAAGCATACTGAATAATTCCATTGGTATCAACAACATAGGTTGCCGCTAAAGGTAATTCATTACTATTATCACCATTTTTTTCACTCAAACCAAAACCAGCTTCATAGATAGCAGCTACCTCATCTGTAAGTGTAAAAACAACACCATATTTTTTTCCTATAGTATTGCCAACATCACTTAACACATCAAACTTTAAATTGTTTTTCTCTGAAGTGCTTAAGGAATTATCGGGTAGCTCAGGTGTTACGGCAAGTAGTGTTGCTCCTGCTTGTTCAAATTCTGGTAATTTTTCTTGTAAATAATGCAAGGTAATATTACAATAAGGACACCAACCTCCTCTGTACCACGTTAAAACAACAGGTCCTTTTTCTAATTCAGTATATAAAGAAACTGGTTTGTTTAGGGTATTATTTAATGTAAAATTGGGTGCTTTATCGCCTATATTTAATGCGTGTTTAAGAACACCAGAATCGGCAACGCTTGTAATACCATCCGCATAAATTTTATTCTTTTCTTTGGTGAATTTCGCAGCGCCTTCTTTGCGTTTTTCAGCTAATAAAGCCTTTAATTCCCCTTTATTTTTTGTGGATTCCATTTTATCTGTTTTTCTAAAAATTATAAAGCGTTTTAAACTGTTTGTTGCTCTTTGATGAATTCTGACAATACTTGCTTAAAAATAGCAATGGGTTGAGCACCCGTTACGGCACTTTTTCTATTAAAAACAATAGTAGGCACTGAATTAACGCCTAAATTTTTCCAATAGTTTTGTTTGAATCTTACTTGGTTTCGTACTTCTTCATTGTCTAATTTAGCCAGACCTTCTTCTGCATTTAAACCAACCTCTAATAAAGCTTGTTTTAAAATATCTCTCTTAGAAACATCTTTGCGTTCACTAAAAAAGGAAGTTGTTAAGCGCATTTTTAATTCGGTTTGTTTACCAAAATCTTTGGCATATTCTAATAAAACATGAGCGTTAAAGGTGTTTACCATGCGCATGTCATCAAAATAATCGAAAGTAAAACCTAATTCCTCTCCAACTTCCGTCATGTTTTGTTTCGACTCTTCTTGTTGTGCTGCAGTTGCACCATATTTTTCTGCAAGATGTTCTGTAATATTTTGACCTTCTGCAGGCATATTCGGATTCAACTCAAAAGGGTGCCATTCAATTTCTATTTGGTCTTGAATATCAAGTGCTATAATTGCCTTTTCTAAACGTTTGTATCCGATGGTACACCAAGGACAAACAACATCAGAAACGATGTCTATTTTTAATTTTTCCATATTATTATTTATAAGTTACGAGTATCTCTACTATTTTTTTTAAGTTTGATGCTACAATTTCTGGTTTGGGAGCTAACGGGAACAATTGTTGGCCAGGTCTTGCCACAAAAGCAGTTCTAAAACCGGCATTCATTGCGCCATATACATCCCATCCATGAGCTGCAATTAACATACATTCTGCTGGCTGAACATTCATTTTAGAAGCTCCCCAAAGATACGTCTCTGTATGTGGTTTAAACTTACCGGTTTCTTCTACACTAAGGCTCTTATCAAAAAAATTAGTGAGTCCGGCGTTTTCAAATTGATTTTTTAAACCTATGGTTGAAGAGTTGGTAAACGCAACTAATTTGTAACCCTCTTTTTTTAATTGAGACAATGCTTCTTTTACTTCTTTATGAGGAGGTAAATTTTGCATTGCATGTACAATTACGTTGCGCGCATTTTCTTCTGAGACTGAAATGCCATGATTTGCTGCAACCATTTGTAAAGCAGCAGCGCCAATATGTCCAAAAGGTTTATAATTTCCGCATGCGGATGTCACTAAAGAATAATGCAACATTGTTGTAAACCATAAAGGCAGTAATTCTTCCTTTCCGCCTAAAGCATCGCCTACCTGTTTTTTCATTTGGGTAAGATCTAACAGCGTTTCATTTACATCAAAAAAAAGTACTTTTGGTTTTAAGGTATGGTTGTTTTTCATCTTTAAAAAATAATGAAGTTATATCTTTTATTTTCTCTTTTTACCAACTTTTTAGTTTGGATAATTCACAGAAATTTCAAACAGTTTTTAATGCTGATAAACCTTCTGAATACGTCAGAAGGTTTAAAATGGTTTTTTTATTTGATAAAGGATTATACCGTTTCTTTACTCCAAGCAAACGCTTTAAAAGGAGCATCTACTGGTGTATTTGCAATGTGGTTTGTATAGTTACTAATTACTTTTTGAGACAAACCTAAAATAATTTCTAACACTTGTTGCTCACCGTAACCAGCTGCATAAAATGCTGTTAAATCTTCTTGATTTACATGACCTCTATTACGAGTAATTGTTAAGGTTAACGTACGTAAAGCTTCTAATTTAGCATTTTCTAAAGGAGTTTCATTACGCAAAGCCTCTGTAATAGTGTCATCTACTTTCATCATTTTTGCAATACCTGTGTGAGCAGGCACACAATAATGACATGCATGTTCTACATTAATTGTTTGCCAAACAACCGTTAATTCTTCTGCATTAAAGGAAGTTTCTGTAAATAATTGATGTAGCGTTTGGTAAGCTTCAAAGGTTTGTGGAGATGATGATAAAACACCGTGTAGTCCTGGAATCATACCGAATCCTTTTTGAGATTTTTCTAACAATGCTTTGCTTCCTTCTGGAGCAGTTTCTATGTTGTTAATTTTTAAAGTTGTCATAATTTCTATTTTAATTTATTATTTATGTTTATTTTAACTAAACAATCGTTTAGTTATTAGGTAAAAAAAATGTTTATATATTTTTAAAAGTCATTTCTATATAATCTTCAATTTCTTGCTTATCGTTTACCCTTGCTGCAGCTGCCAAACCATGTTTTGCTAAGAGTAAAAAATTAGCTTGCTTTTGAACGGTTTCTAAACTTCTTGTTCCCTCCATTTTTAATTTCTCTATGATTAACTCTTTTAAATTATCCATAAAAGCATTCATTTGTTCTTTGATTAACGCATCTTCTGTATTTGAAAACTCATTATACGTATTTGTTACCAAACATCCCTTTATATGGTCGTCTTTAAAATTAGAACTTACAGAATCATAAAAAAATTGTTTGATATCTTCCACTCCATTAGAAGCATTTTTAAATTTATCTAAAACCACATGTACCCTTGCTTTGTAGCATTTTAAACTTTCTAGAAAAAGACCATGTTTATTTCCAAAACTAGCATAAATAGAAAACTTATTAATGCCCATTTCTTTCTCTAGCATTTGCATAGACGTGGTTTCATACCCTTTTCGCCAAAAAAGTTTCATTGCTTTTTCAACAACCTCGTCTTCATTATATTTCTTTTTTCTTGCCATTGGTTCTAAGTACGCCACAAAACTAAACAATCGGTTAGTAATAAAAAAATATTTTAGGTTTTAATTTTATTTTGTGACAACAATTAAGAACAACTTCAAATGCCAACACTATAAATTACATAACATTGAAGATATCATTTTATGCTACCAATCTATAGGAAAATAATCTTTTAAGAATTTACCAGACCAATGTTTACCAGTGTTAATTCCATCAATTAACGGATCCATTACACGGGCAGCGCCATCTACAATATCTAAAGGAGGCTGAAAATCATGCACATCGACCTTTTTCTTTGACAATTCTGCAGGATCTTCATCTGTAACCCAACCTGTATCTACAGCATTCATATAAATACCAGATTTTGCAAATGTTGCTGCCGAAGTATGCGTTAACATATTTAAAGCTGCTTTTGCCATATTTGTATGCGGATGCCTGTCTTGTTTTTTAAATCGGTGAAACTTCCCTTCCATTGCCGATACGTTGATAATATGCTTTTTACCCGTATTTTCCTTCATCATTACATTAGACAAACGATTGCAAAGCACAAAAGGAGCTACAGCATTTACTAATTGCACTTCTACCATTTCTGTAGTTTCAATTTCGCCCAATTTTAAACGCCAACTATTTGTTTTTCGTAAATCTACTTGTTGCAAATCTGCATCTAATTTTCCTTCTGGAAACACTTCTGCCGCTTGTAAAGAGTTATCGAAACTATACGGAATTTGAGATAATTCTGCCGAATTACGCAAACCAATTCCTGGTTCTGGTCCATGCCAAGTTACCGGTAAAACATTGTTCTTACTGGTTTTAGCAGCACTAACACTTAAGTTTGATAATTCTGCCAAACAACTTTCGTGATCTTTAAGCAGCCTTTGTGCTAGTTTTGGTAATTGATTTATAGGTAATTTTTCATTTTCCATTAAATGGAAATAAAAGCCAGACGGTCTTCTTACTGTTTGAGCAGCGTTATTTATTAAGATATCTAATCGATTGTATTTTTGCTCAATATAATTACAAAAAATTTCTACACTTGGTATGTGTCGTAAATCCAAGCCATGAATATGCAAACGATCGCTCCATTGTTTATAATCATCTTCTTTAGAAAACCTAATTGCAGAATCTGCGGGGAAACGTGTAGTAGCAACAACCGTAGCACCAGAGCGCAATAACATTAAAGTAATATGATACCCAATTTTTAAACGAGAACCTGTAATTACTGCTACTTGATCTTTTAAATCTGTAGTTTGAAAACGTTTTGCATAATTTAAATCACCACATGAAGTACACATGGTATCATAAAAATGATGCAATTTGGTAAATACCGCTTTGCAGACATAACAGTTTCTTGGCGATTCTAATTCTGGAGTATCTTCAGGAATTGAAGCCGTAGCTAATAATTTTGGAGCAACAAACAAAGCAGATTCACGAGCAGAACGAATTCCGGTTGATTTTCTTGCATGCTTATCGCTTTCTATCATTTTCCGTTTCGCCGCTTTTTTAGCATCTTTTCTTCTTCGTTGAAACTCGTCTCTATTGGGTCTTGTTAAAGCACCTGCCGCTTTAAAAAGCGCCACTCTTTGTTCTTCAGGAATTTCGAAAATTTTATTGGTATCTTCTAATAAACTCTCTAAGGTAACAATGCAGGCTTTTATATCTAGATTATTGATGCTTTTACTCATAACAACTACTTATTTTTATTCCTTTTAATGATGTTTAACAATGATTATTCATGCTTTTACAAAAAGCCCAAAACTCTTTGTTTTTTTATAAAAAATAAGATTGCTTTGATGTTTTTGAAATCTAAATTAGTTTGCAAAGATAAAACCAATAATTTAGATGACCATTAAAATTTTCTGTGTACCAATTTTCTTACTTTGCTCCTATTCTGAAGGTTAAAATAATATTTTAGTTCAGCTGTAAAATAGCCTTTGGAAAGCATTTTTATCACGAACTATTTTTTAGTTTTAGCAAATGGGCACACATCTTTCACTTAAAATTAGGTTATTCTTCCACCTTTATTTTTAATTTATTGTTTACCTTTTTATCCATCGATATAAATGGTTTTTCTAAAGGAATTACTAATTTATTTAAGTGATTGTTTTTAACATGAACTTGTTGTGCTCTCACAAATTCTGAAATATCTTCAATTTCAAGAATACTTTCTTTCGCATAAGAAGCAATTTCCTTATTTCGAATGCCTAATTGAATGGCTCTACGTTCTAATTTATTTCCGTAGGGATCATGGTCCGGATCCCACTGCAATCTTACACTAGAATTTTTAACAGCTTCTTGCCAATTTTCTTTGGTTTTGTAGATATCTTCTTGATAATTAGAATACACAGCTTCCGCTAAGTAGTGTTCAAAAGATTCACGTTTTAAATGCACGGCTAAAACTATTTCTTGACCTACTTTTTTACCCCAGCCATTTCTGTACATCATCCATAAAAAATTGGGTTTTATCCAAGTCATTCTATTCAAACTAAAAGCACCACCAAAAAATTGATTTTCTACTGCAAAATTTCCAATTTCGGGTCTGTAAGACTGATACACTATCACTTTTTCTTCATTAAATTGTGCCATTATATGATGACCAGATTCTGGCCATTCTTGTAATTGTTCTGTATATAATTTTGTTTTTAATTTCATTTTATGAATGTATTAAAATTGCTTTTTCATCAGCAATTGATATTTCTACTTTACTCTCGGCATTAAAATTTAAAAATCAGCCTCAATACCATCACTAAAAATAATTCCTTTTGTGGGCATATTCGATTCAATTTTTAACGTATTATTTTTTGTAATACTACCATGACCAATAGTAATTTGTGACAACTTACTTAGAAATGGTTCTCTAACTACAAAAATTAGTTTTTGAGCATTCCAACCTAAATTGCTTGTAGCAATAGGAGATTTTTTATGATAAAATTTGCCAATAATATTTGTCATATTAAAGATGGAACTTAGCATGTAAATACTACTCGTAAAATATATTTTATTTTTAAATATTGCTCCAGCAAACGTAATAAATACTTTATAAACAAAATAAATTTAGCATGGTAAAACAAAAAATGTAGCTAAAGTCTTTATAGAAACAATAGCTACATTTTTATAAAATAGGGTGTACAATAATTCTTTAAAAAGTAAAATTGATGAGAATTTTACTTTAAAACACTACCATTAATGCTTTATTACTTTAACGGCTTGTTCTGCCCATTCTGGATACACAGAAGGATCAATATCAAAAATAATAGTTCCCCAAATTATGGTCATGATTACAATAATAATTGTTGCAAAAATATCGATAATAATACCTGTTTTTATCATCTGAAACATTTTTAGTTTTCCCGTACCAAAAACAATTGCATTTGGTGGCGTTGCAATAGGTAGCATAAAAGCCATTGATGCTGCCAAGGTAACAGGAATCATAATTAACAAAGGGTTTACTTTAATTTCTGTTGCCAATCCGGAAATAATTGGTAACATCATTTCTGTAGTTGCTGTATTAGAAGTAAATTCTGTAAGTGTAGACATTATTGCCGTTAAAGTACCCACAAGCATTACAGGAGACATGTCTTTTGTTCCGCTTAAAAGTGCGCCAACATAATTAGACAAACCAGAATCTATAAATCCTTTTGCCAATGCAAAACCACCTCCAAAAAGAAATACAATATGCCAAGGTAATTTAATCATAATTTTCCAGCCCACTAAAGCTTGCCTCTTTTTAGTTGAAGGCACAATAAATAATAACATTGCCACAAAAATAGCTACGGTACCATCATTTAAAAATTTCGGATTTTTAAAAAGAGAACTCCAACCCGGAATGGTTGCAAAACCTATGTTAAGATTAGATCTAAACACCCATAAAACGGCCAAAGAAACAAATAAAATAAACACTCTTTTTTGTTCTGCACTTACTTTGCCCAATGCTTTGTATTTATCACTAAAAAAAGAAGCATCTAGTTTTTCAATTTTCCCTTTTGGTTTATAGGTAAAGTACAATAGAAATAATGAAAAAACAAAAATCATTATTGTAATTGGAAAGGCAAACGTAATCCATTGTCCAAATGAAATTTCTGGAGCTCCAGGATAAATAATCTGAAAAATTCTTAAAAATGATAAATTAGGAGGCGTACCAACCAAGGTTGCAATACCACCAATAGAACAAGCGTGTGCAATAGATAATAACAAACCTGCGGCAAACGAACTTATTTTTCCTTCACCGTACACTTCTTCTAAAGCAGCTGTTACAGAAAAAGCAATAGGTAACATCATCATAGCGGTTGCTGTATTAGACATCCACATAGATAAAAAGGCAGAAGCCAACATAAACCCAAGCATAATTCTAAAAGGGCTACCGCCAACAATAGCGAGTATTTTTAAGGCTATTCGTTTATGAAGTTCCCATTTTTCCATGGCCAAAGCCATAATAAAACCACCAATAAATAAAAAGATGACATAATTAATATATGCGTTTGATATTGCTTTTCCGTCTAAAACGCCAAGAACTGGAAATAAAATAATAGGTAACAAAGAGGTTATACCTATTGGTAAAGCTTCTGTAACCCACCAAAAGGCCATTAAAACAGCAATTGCTGCTGTATAAGTAACCTCTGGTTTACCGGGTTGTAGATCTACGAAAAAAATCATACCAAAGAACACCAGGAGTCCGGCAATAATTAATTTCATATTAATTTCTGTATTCGCTTCAAAAGATGACATAGTTAATTGCTTTTAGTTAATTGTTATAAAGTTGTTACTAGTTAATTTCTATTTGGTACTGCAATACCAACATTCCTTTACGCTGATCAACTTTAAGTTGATTATTTATATTTTGAAAAACGGGTCTACTTTGATATCCGAGACTTAATTTATTGCTATGTCCTTTAAAGAAACAGTTAATTCCTACATCGTACACAACCATTTTATCTTGCAAAGCATCAAAATCTGAATATTGAATCGCAATATTTGGTTGTAATTGATACCTCTTTTTTTGTTTAGAGAGTGCATATCCTAATTGAAAGAAAACGGTGTTTCCTGTTCCCATCATCGGAAAATCATTACCGCTACCATTAAAAGATGTTCCGCCAGAAGTGATGTCATTTGCACCAACATTTCTAATATAATTTGGACCAAAATCTGTAGCATAATATCCTAAATACGTAGTTATTGCGGTTCCTTTTTCTTTATCAATAGGAGCATCATAAAAGACATCAACTGCCCAATTATTAAAATCGTAATATTTTTCTACTCCATTTACAAGTTGTGATGTCATTTTAGGTTGATTCATAAAACCAGCACCTAAGTTTAAAATATTCTTAGTTCCTATATAAGTTCCTGCGCCACCACTATAGGCAGATTTGTTACTTTCATTATCTAGAAACTCATATTTCACATAGCCAGAAACTCTTTTTCTTGGTTTGTTAATGGCATAATCCACTTTTCCTTCTGTTGCTGCAACGCCATATTGTACCGTATTTTTTAAAGACAAAATATAATCGAACTTATGAATTTGTCCTTTTGCCCAGATTCCTAAACCACGAGCAATATCATCATTTTTATTAACGGTAAGCAATGTAAATAAAGGAGCATCTATTGCCATTAAAGATTTACTACTTCTAACATTCCATCGGTTTAAACCTTCCCATCCAGATTCTCCAAAACCTAATGCAAATTCTTTTGCAAATTCATATTCGGCATATAAATCTAACACACCAAACTGAAAATCTCTTTCCGATTTACTATTCATATTATTTCCTCCAAATAATGAATACACATAAAGTTTTGGAGTTAATTGTGCAGAAATTCCCATTCTTAATCTTCTCATAGAAATGTCGAACACATTATTGGCGGCTTCACCATTAATAGTAGTACCGGGATTAGAATCGAAATACCGTGCCCATAATTGCATTCTTACGGACGCTTTTACATAAGTTTTACCAGATTCATCTAGATTTAATTTTAATTTGTTACTCTGCGCATAGCTGCTACTATAAATTAGCATTAGTAACATTAAAAGTTTTTTTGTACTCATCTTAAAATAGTTTTAGTTGGTTTTTAGTTATTAATTAATTGTTTCAATTGATCAAAAATTTTACATGATAATTTTTTATGATCATATTTGATTCGGCCAAACTAAGTTTTAATTTTACAAAATAACGGACTGTTTACATCATTTTACAGTATTTTACAGTATTTTGGCTAGCTTTACGGCGCATCATACGTGATATTACGTAGGTTTAAAACAATAATTAAAGTACGAATGGAAGGAAATCTTAATGATATTTTTAAAAACAAATTACAACTGTTATACGGTGATTATCACCCAATTATCTCAAAATTTGGCAATACTTCTTTTGGTAAAATATCTTCTGATTTATGTATTAGTGCTAGTCAGTTTAGTAAATTAATTTCTGGTTCTGCAACCCAAGGTACCTATATGAGGTCTATTAGAAATTTAGACCAACTTTTAGAGCATCAAAAAGTTTTAAAAGAGAATAAACAGTTAAAAAAGGAGTTTATCAAAATTAAAAAAGAACCAATTACTCCCGCTAAGATTATATATAAAAAGAAAACTATTGCTTTGTATGTTAGTTTAGGTTTGCTACTTGGTTTGATTATAGGTTTGTTTTTTACAATGCAAAAAGCGACTCCAGAATTAGTAAAATCGAATAGTAAACACCCTTTAAGTCCCTTTTTTACAAAAATAGAACACAAAGAAACATATACCGGATTTTTAAATGAAGATGAAGTACAAGATTATTGTCCGTCTAGTGCTTACGAAGGAAAATGGATACTAGCAAAACCTTATAAAATTCCGTTGCCGGGAAGTAAAAATTCTGGAGTGTATCTGTTGGCTAAATCTGCAGATATTACTATGGTAACTTCTAAATATGCTAGTAATAAAGGAAAGGTGTTATTAGGGTTTGAACATTTAACACATGAAATTTGGGTAGACAAAACCAGACAAGCTTTAATTCCCGAATATTTTAATTTAGAAACAAAAACATTTACAGCTTTATACGAAAACTTAGATTTTAATAAAGATGAAAAATTTGTAAAAATTGCTGATTTAAAATCGTTTTATATTGATGAATTTACCATTAATAAAGATTCTATCATTAGAAAAGGACAGCCAAGTGGTAGATATGTAGATTTTATAGATACTAAACTTGCCAATAAATATGAAATTGATGTAGAATATATTTTGAATGAAGTTATTAGCGATCTTACCAAAACAAAATGTAATTCTACTAGGAATGAATTTTGTAATCCGAATAATTTAAAGGTAAATAGCACTATTTCATTTAGTTGTTTTTATTCAATAAATATGGAAAACTTAGGTTTTGGCGGCGGTTATCCGTATACAAAAACAATTCAACTGGTTGATAAAAACTATTCCGATCATTTAATTTGCTCATGTCCTGAATAAAATTTTGATGCTTAATTCTTACGACAAAAAAGAGGATAGTTTTATAAACTACCCTCCTTTTCTTCAACAAATCAACCAAATTATTTATTCCATATCAATAATACCCACTACTTCATAAGCTCTTGTGTCGTTTACCTGTACTTTTTCATATAAGATATTGGCATATTCATAATAGGTTTGTCCATCTATCACTACTTTTTCATAATCATCTGGCAATTCATACACAATAGTTCCTACTTCTGGTTCTACAACTTCATATTGGTTATTTGTATGAATATAAAATGTTCCATTTACATTATAATAGTTGTAATTGTTAAAACGTATACGTTTATAATGAGAAGGTAAAATGCTTACTCTAAATCCTATTTTTGGTGCAATAACAATATATCTACCTCTAGATTGTGTGTAATATTTATTATTTGAATAATAGTAATTTTGTCCTCTATGACTAACTACGGTTCTATTAGGTACATTTCTAACAGAAACTACTTTTTTTGTAGGTTTTTTATACGTTACATTTTTACTAGTAATTCGTTTGGTAGTTGTGCTTTTTTTAGGAGTTGTTGTTGTTCTTGTTGTAGTTTTTGTAGGCGTTTTGGTAACTGTTCTTGTGGTTGTTGTACTTCTACGAGATTGTGCAGATACCTGTGTTGTTAGTGCTACTAAAAACAATGCTGGTAAAATGTATACTTTAATAAATGCTTTCATAATTTTAAGATTTAAAGATTAAACTTTCTTTTTTATACTTCTAAGACTCTTAGATTTTACCTAGGTTTAATGCCTTTTGTTATGAATAGACAAACCCGATAATTGTATCTATGAACAGAATAATTTTATAGACCATATTGGTTTCTTTTAATAAAGAGTTTCTGTAATTTTGATCGAAATAAAAGAAATTGTATTAAAAGTATTTTTTGTGAACCTGAATTTATTTCAGTTTCTTGTGTTGATTCATTATCAATATGATTAAGAGGCTACAACAAGTTCTGAATAACAAATTTTACACTTTTTAAACAGACTTTATTTTTTGATTTGAAGACACAAAATTGCCACGGAACAATTAGTAAATGTTACAGAATATGCTAAAAGCAAAAAAGGCACACTTTTAAAAGTATGCCTTCTTTTTAACAATTTCAAAATTATCTTATTTCAATAAAGCCAATAAACCTGTTAATTCAGTAAGGTTTAAATTAGAACTATTATCTGTATCTAAAATATTAAAATTTTCTGATATAGTACCAATGGCTTCTGTAGTTCCTATAACTTCATCTTTATTTGTATCAAGCAAAGTAAAAAGACTAGATACTTGTTGCACAGTAGAGTTTGAACTTAAAGAACCTAATAATGTTACTGCTTGTTGAAGGCTAGATGATGAGCCAATGTTTTTAATACTATTACAGCTAAACATTGTACCAACTAAAAGGATTGATAATGCAATTTTCTTCATAATTTGTGTTTTTGATTTTATGTTCTGACAAAAATAGTTTTAACTATTAGGTTGATAAAAAGAAATAGACAAACACTACCTTTTTACCTCTTAAAGAGATGGATTAATAGATGAAATATTTAGCGTTATTCATTTTAGAAATTATTTTAACCAACATTAAAAATGTCGGCTTTTATTGTTCCGTAACAAGACTATTTATGTTTTAAATAAAAGACACTAATTTAATTCTTCCTTTAAAGTAGCTAGTAAAATTTTGGTTTTACTATGTAATGTTTTTGTGTAATTTAATTGTATTTTAGTTTGCATCAAACGATCAATAATGCTGTTTTGATATATTTTGTTTTCTAATAAAGCATTGTAATCAGATTTATTTCCAAATTCCTTAATATGTTTATATTTTAAATTAGTATCGGATAGTATGTCTACTAATGAAATGTGTTTTTCTAAAATAGGTTTGGTTTTGTTGGCTACAATATTTTTTATTTTTTCATTCTGATTATTGATTTTTTGAATTTTAATTAAATACATTGCAATTAAATCTTTTAACTTGGTATTTTCTAAAAGCTCCATTTTATTAGTACTCACAATAGATTTTATAGAACTATCCTGAAGGTATACTTCCTTAATAACTATATTTAGAATGGTATCTTTTGCACCTTGTGATAATTCATTGGTTTTTTTACCTACATAATTTAACGTATTTTCTAAATAACCAATGGTTTCTGTAGTTTCTTCTATAGATCGTTTTAACAAACGTAAATTTGTGGTTAACTCTTCTTGTAAGTTGATGTAAATTTCATCTACAAGAATATTGTTTTTTCTAACATCACTTAAATCATTTATTTTCCAAGCTATAGAAACAGCAATAACTATTAACACTATTTCACCTAATGCATACAAAGCATACGATTTAAACTTGCCTAAATCAATTAAATTTCTTCTTATTTTACGAAACAGTTTCATTGTTATATTTTAAATAGAATTTCTTTTGAGGATTCAAAAATCAAGACACGTACAGTAAGGTTTTTCATATTCAGATATTTGTATATAAAAAATGCGTTTTTGTTTACGAGAATTTTCTAGAAGAAAACCCTGGCATAAACAAACACGCATTATTTTTACTATAATTTTAGAACGTTAATAAAAACGTTTTATAACTTTTAAATTGCTTTTACAGGACAACCAATTGCTTTTGTAAAATTTGGAGTAGGTTTTTTACCATTTTCTAATGCATTGATAGCATCCTCTAAATATTTTACCTTAACAGCATCAGCAGATCTTGCATTGTCATCAATTGTACCAATGTATTGTACCTTTTTTTCTGCATCTAATAAAAACACATGAGGAGTTCTAACGGCTCCGTATTTGGGAAAAATTTCCTGATTTTCATCTGCTAAATACACAAACGGAAATTCTTTTTCCTTTGCTCTTTTTTGCATTGCAGCAAAATTTTCTCCGTCATTATCTTCATTTACATTAGGATTAATGGCAACCACCGAATATCCTTTAGCTGCATAGGTATTATGAAGAGAAATTAAACGGTCTTCGTACATTTTAGCAAACGGACATTCATTACATGTAAAAACAACAATATATCCTTTTGCATTGGTAATGTCTGATAAAGAAAACGTACTTTCATCTACATTTTTTAGTTTAAAATCTGTAGCTACATCTCCTATTTTGTAACCTCCTATTTCTTCTAATGTTTTAGATTGTATAGGGCTATGACCTCCTTTTGGTGGTCCTTTACGCTCACCGTTTGGTGGTGGTCCTTTTCTGTCTTGCGCACTTGCGGTATTGGTTATAAATAGACAACTCATTAAAATAATGGTAGCAAAAATTAACTTGGTTTTTTTCATGTTTCTTGTTTTAATTTATTTTATTAATTTCATTTTCAAGGTCTTCTAAACTTTCAAACATACGTTCATGAAAAGTTCTTTTTTTATTGTTGAATAGTATGGTAAATGGTATGGCTCCTGACCAATTAGGGTCTATTTTATCTATCCAACTATTGGCATCCGGATCATCTAAAAGAACCACTTTACTGGTAATCCCTTTTTTCTTTAAAAACGGTTTTAATTTTGTTTCAATACCTTCAGGAAAATCTAAACTCACCAAAGTAATTTTTACATTAGGATGCTGTTTTTGATACGCTTCTAAAATTGGTAATTCTTTTACACAAGGTGCACACCACATAGCCCAAAAATTAACAATATGAACTTCTTTAGAATCTGTGTACAACAACGGTTTTAAAGCATTAAAATTTAAAACAGGTATGTTTGTGTTACTTGTGTTTTTAGTAGTTTGTGAATTACTTTTGGTTGTAAAACCAAGAAATAGCACAGTAATGATTAGAATGTTTTTATACATTTTTATATGAGAATATTAGATGTTGCAAAGTATAAAAGTATTTGTATTCTCTTATTAAAAAAAACAAAATAGACAATACCTTATATTATCTCTATGAAATCGATTGTTTTATAGAAGAGTATTAGAATACTTAATTATTGTTATTCCGACAAAAGAGGAATCTCATAAAGAACATAAGATTAACTTGAGGATGTGATTCCTCAATACTTCGGAATGACAGCTTTGATTTTTCACGCAACTTGTCATTTCAACAAAGGAGGAATCTCATAAAGAATACAAAGATTAGCTTGATGATGTGACTCCTAAATACCTAGGAATGACAGTCGTGGTTAGGAATAACAGTAATTAGTTATAAAGAATTATTATTCACAAACTCCAAAAACCTAGGCTTGTATTGCTCAGAAACGGTAATACGTTGCTGATTGATGATTATCTGACTACGTTCTATTACTTCAATATTTTTTAATGAAACAATAAAAGAACGATGCACGCGCATAAATTGAGTTTTTGGCAACTCTGCTTCTAAAGATTTTAAGCTCATCAACGTTAAAATCGCTTTTGGGTTGTCTTTTAACCAAATTTTAATATAATCTTTTAAGCCTTCAAAATACAAAACGTCTGCCAATTTAATGCGCAATTGTTTGTATTCAGATTTCACAAATAGAAATTCCTTTTCTTCAGAAAGTATGGGGTGTTTTTTTCCTTTTATCAACTCAAACCATGTATTTGCTTTGTTGGCCGCTGCTAAAAACTCGGCATAATCAAAAGGTTTTAAAAGGTAATCTAGCGCTTCTACCTTAAAGCCTTCTAACGCATATTGATCAAAAGCAGTGGTAAAAATTACACGTGTTTCTTTTGGCAACATTTTAGAAAATTCAATACCTGTTAAATCGGGCATTTGTATGTCTAAAAACAATAAATCTACTGGGTCATTTTTAATAAACTCCATTGCTTCAATAGCGCTACTACATTTCTTTTTTAAAACTAAAAAAGGAGTTTTTTCTACATAACTTTCTACTAAATTAAGCGCCATTGGTTCATCATCTACAATAACACAGGTAACTTTTATATTGCTCATAATTTAGTTGGTTTCAATTTTTAATTCCGCCAAAAAACGATTGTTTTGAATAGATGTTTTAAAACTATTTTTATTCGGATATAACAACTTTAAACGTTTTTCAATATTCACAAGTCCGATACCAGAACCACTTTTATCATCAGATTTTTTAGGAAAATTATCATTTTCTATGGTAAACAAAACCGTTTTTTCTTGAGAACTAATATTGATTACAATAGTACTTTGTTTACTTGCCGAAACACCATGTTTAAAGGCGTTTTCAATTAATGATATAAACAATAAAGGTGCAATTTTAATTCCGGTTTCTTCAGATGGAAAATTATATTTCACAATCGTTTTATCAGAAACTCGCAGTTTCATTAAGTCGATATATTTTTTCATAAAATCAATTTCTTTGGATAAAAGAATAGATTCATCATTGGTTTCGTACAACATATAACGCATCAACTTACTTAAACTATGGATTGATTTTTTAGCTTGTTCCGGAGAAATATCTACCAAAGCATAAATATTATTTAAAGAATTAAAAAAGAAATGGGGTTGCAATTGATAATGCAAATGTTGTAATTCTGATTTTAATTTAACATTTGCCGCTTCTTTGCGTTCTGCTTCTGTTTGTATCCATCTTTTGGTGGTTTTTAAAGCTATTGAAAATAATAGAGGAACCATATACGACAACATTTGTACATAAATAAACATTTTAAAAGGCGGACCACTACCCTCCTTTTTAGTCGTTTTCTTTAAGGTTTCTTCAAAAAACAAATCTTCAAAAAACTCTTTTAAAGTAATGCTTAACACAATTATGATTAAATTGATAAAAATAAACTGCACTATTTTATTTGAAAACAAGTATGTATCTATCAATACAAAATAGTTGATATAGAAAATAACAGCGTAAAAACCAATAGGAATCCAGAAGTGTGCAATAACTCTATTCAAATCTTGTTCTTGACCATAAGATAGCAAATAAGGCATACTTAAAAGTACAAGCCAAACTAGTATATGTGAAAAGAGGGTTATTTTTTTATTTTTATGCATTTTTTCTATTTTGAATCATCTTTTACAAACGATTTTTTATCTATTCCTTTTTTTTAATAAACTATCTCCTTCTTCCTCCAGAATACGTCATAGCTTCTCCTTTACCAAATCCGTAGCTAATACCTAAGGTAATAAAACGGCCACGTTGCCCAAAACTATACGTTTCAAACGTAGTTTGAGCCACATATTGTTCAGAAATTCTAGACTCAAACAAATCTCTAATTCCTAAATTTACAATGGCTTTTCCTTTAAATATTTTTTTTCGAATTCCTAAGTCTAAAAAAGCATATCCCGTAACATTACCTTGTACGGTTTCATAACCAGATTGGTAATTGACTGTAAATTCTACATCTACATCTGCCGGTAATCCTATTTTAGTTCCTAATTTTGAAGACCATTGGTTACCAGAAAAATCAAAAACTTGTCCTTCAAAAGTACCCACCCTATCAAAATAATTTACATTAAAATCTCCAGTTATTGTTAACCAATTATTGGCTCTGTATTTCCCATTTGTTTCAAAACCAAAAGCAGCATTTGTTCCTATATTTTCTGGCGTTGTAATGGTAACATTGTCTTCATATTTAGAAACACGCTCTACCATATCTGTTGTATATTTATGATACAAGCTAGAACTTAAAGAGGCTTTACCAATTTTGTAAATACTTGTTAGCTCATAAGAATCTGTAAATTCTGGTTGTAAATCTGGGTTTCCTACACGTACATTAAAGTTATTTCTAATATTAAAAAACGGATTCAAATCCCATAATCTTGGTCTAAAAATACGTTTCGAATATCCTGCTTGCAGCGAAAAATTTTCTCCTACTTTATAGGATGAATGCAAGGTTGGAAAAAAATTAGTAAAATCTTGTTTGTTAGATTGATTGGTATTTGTTAATAGTGTTGTTAAATTGGTTTGCTCTACTCTAAACCCTGCTTTTATGCCCCAATTTTCTTTTTCATAAGCACCTGTAGCATATACGCCCAATACTTTTTGGTTGTATTCAAAATTGTTGGTTAAATCTTGGTTTACCACAAAAACACCGTTGCTTTCATCTCTCACTTCATAATCATTACCAACATCATTAATCACATATTGCGCACCTGTTTCTAAGGTATAGGTTTCTGAAATTGGGTTTGTATAATCTGCTTTAAAAGTATAATCTGCTTGTTGAAATTTTGTATCTGTCTGCTGTTCGCTATTGCTATCAGCACCAGAAATGGTGGTGTTTGTAAAATGAGAAGATTGAACTTTTCCGAAAAAACTACCCAAAGCACTAAACAATAAAGTGTGATCTTCATTATTTTCAAATTGCTTTTTATAATTTAATTCGTACTTATATTTAGGGTTTGTAGCATCTGTAATTTCATTTCTTAACCAACTAGAAATTAAACTATTATTTGAATCAAAATAGCTAAAATTAGTTTCAGATGGTTGCTCTTCTATTTCGTACGCAAAATTACCAGATAAAGTAAGTACATTTAAATCGTTAATATGATAATCGGTACCTAAAGTAAGATTGTAAAAGGTTTCATCTCTGTATTCTATACCATTGCTAAAAACAACTTCATTATTCACTAAATCTCTATTAATAGCTTCAGAATCTCTTGGTAAAGACCTGTAACCAGCGCCTAATTGCGCAAACAAATTAAAACTTTCTGTTCTTCTATTCAAACTCAAACCAATACTATGATTGTCTGGAATACCCGTATTCACAGAAACGGAACCATTCCAACCTCTTTTTTCTTCCTTTTTTAGAATGATGTTTAAAATTCCGGCAGTTCCTGATGCTTCATATTTAGCCGAAGGATTTGTAATTACCTCAATACTTTCTATCATATCTGCGGTAATTGTTCCAAGCGCATTGCTAGATTCATCTGCTAAAACCGATGGTTTACCGTTGATTAATATTTGTACACCAGAGCTTCCTCTTAGGCTAATTTCGCCTTCAATATTTACATTTACAGAAGGCACATTATTTAGTACTTCTAATGCACTTGCGCCTGAACTACTAATATCTGCGCCAACATTAAAAACGCGTTTGTCTAATTTAAAAACAGTTTTAGATACTTCGCCTGTTACCACCACTTCATCTAATGCTTCATTGTCTGCAACCATTAGTATTTTTCCCAAATTTGCTTTTCCATTAGTACTATTAAATACAGTTATGGTTTTTGTTTTAAATCCCATAAAACTTATTTCTAAATAGAAATTAGTTTTAGACGTAGAAATACTGAATTTCCCACTTTCATCTGACGTTGTACCTGCAATTATTTTCTTAGTATTCTTATCATGAATTACCACAGTTGCATACGGAATAGGTTGAGAAGTTGAATCTTCAACCAATAATCCTGTAATTATAGTGCTGCTATTTTGTGCTTTTAAATTACCGATTGTCAGTAAAAAAAAGAGGATAAATAAAGTATTTTCTAGGAAAGTATTCATTCTATAGTATTTTTTAGTATTATTTCTATTTTCTCCTTAAAAAAGTATGAATATAATACTATTTTGCAAATGATAGTAGCAACACCTATTTTTTCATTTTGTTTAATTTTAAAAAAAACAATTCAGTTTTATGATACAAATTTCAGAAATTAAAATACCCAATTAGTATTCAAACAATTGTATTTATTGTTCCTGAAATTTGTTTCTACTTTTTTTATCAAAACATTAATTACTCGTAACGCAAAGCAGTTATAGGATCTAATGCAGATGCTTTTCTTGCAGGATACCATCCGAAGAAAATACCTGTTACCGCACACACTGCAAAAGAAATAATGATAGAATATAAGGCAACACTTGTAGGCCAGCTTAAAAACTTCTCTATAAAAACGGTGGCTCCAAGCCCAAGTATTACGCCTAGCAATCCGCCAGTAATACTTATTAAAATAGCTTCTATTAAAAACTGCATTAAAATATCTGCGCCTTTTGCACCAACGGCCATTCTTAAACCAATTTCTTTGGTACGTTCCTTAACCGAAACATACATAATATTCATAATACCAATACCGCCAATCAACAAAGAAATACTTGCAACTGCCACTAAAAGAAGTGTTAACATTTCACTGGTAGAACTAAAGGTAGAAATCAATTCTTCCATAGAACGCACACTAAAATCATCTTCTTCTGTAGCTGTTAATTTATGTTCAGAACGTAAAATTGTAGTTACTTGAGTTACAGCTTCTGGCGCATCATCTTCACTGACTGCAGATGCCATTATTTGATTTAAATAATCAATGGCTAAAATACGTTTTTGAACAGTGGTATATGGCGCAATTACTACATCATCCTGATCTTGACCAAAAGTATTTTCTCCTTTTTCTTCTAAAACTCCTATTACTTTAAACGGAATATTATTAAAACGAATCATTTGCCCCACAGGTTCTTGTCCATCAGGAAACACATTATCTACTACGGTTTGCCCTATTAAAGCCACTTTAGACGCAGATCTTACTTCGGCATCTGTAAACATACTTCCGCTTTGCAAGTCGACTACTTTAATTTTTAAATAATCTGGGTTTACACCATAAATGGTACTTGGCCAGTTATTAGAACCGTTAATTACTTGTCCGCCACCATTTACCACAGGTGTACTATAACTTAACAAGGTAGCTTGTTCTTTTATAATTTCATAATTTTGAAGCGTTAGTGTTTGTACATTTCCTCCACTTCCTCTAGCAGGTCCTCTTGTATCTGCTCCTGGTCTAATAGTAATCATATTAGAACCCATACTCGAAATATTTTCACGAATACTTTCTTTAGAACCTTCTCCAATGGCCAACATGGTAATTACAGAAGCCACACCAATGATAATACCTAACATGGTTAATAAAGTTCTTGTTTTATTAAGAACAATGGCTTTAAATGCGATTTTTAATAAATTTAATAGTCTCATAATTAATCGTCTTGTTTAGGTAATTTTGCTAACTCTGTTGCTGCAGATTGTACATGATCATTTCTATAATCTTTGATGATTCCACCATCTTTTAACACAATAGTTCTGTTACTAAAAGTAGCTATATCTGGCTCATGTGTTACAAACGTAATGGTGATTCCTTTTTTATTTAACTCTTGAAAAAGTGACATAATTTCATAAGAAGTTCTGGTATCTAAATTCCCTGTAGCTTCATCTGCAAGAATCATTACCGGATTGTTTACCAAAGATCTTGCAATGGCAACACGCTGTTGTTGCCCACCAGAAAGTTGCGATGGCGTGTGATCCATTCTATCACCTAATCCTACCATTTCTAATGCTTTTATGGCACGTTCTCTTCGTTCTTCTGTAGAAACCTTACTGTTGTACAATAGCGGTAATTCTACATTTTCTATCGCAGATGTTCTGGCTAATAAATTATACGATTGAAAAATGAATCCTATTTTTTCGTTTCTAATGGTTGCCAATTCATTTCTACTTAAATCTTTTACAGATACTCCATCAATTTCATAAGTTCCGGCCGTTGGTTGATCTAAACATCCTAAGATATTTAAAAGTGTACTTTTACCAGAACCACTAGAGCCCATAATTGTTACAAACTCTCCTTCTTTAATATCGAAAGAAATACCTCTTAATGCATGAACCGTTTCGGTTCCCATGGTAAACTCTCGTTTTAAATCTGCTATTTTAATGATTTCTTTACTCATGGTTTTTTATTTTTTTTTGCCTCCTGGACGTTGTGGCATAAACGGACTTTCATTAGAATTAGTTCCCGATCCTGCTGCTGCTTTTGTAGTTTCTTTTAAACTATACACTAATTTATCATCCTTAGAAACACCACTTAATATCTGAACATTTACACCATCACTTGCGCCTAAGGTTACTGTTTTTGGAGTAATACTTCTATCTTTATTTAATACCCAAAGCGTCGTTTCATTTTTTGCAGGAAAATTGGTTGCTTCCAGTATATTATGATGTGCATTATAGGTTGATAAAGTTTCTGCTAATGGACTAAAATTAATCGCTTTTGCTTCTGCTGTTAAGACATCATTTAGTTCTAATGTAAAAATTGAAATGGTTGCTGTTAATCCTGGTTTTAATTTTAAATCAGGATTATGAGCTTTAATAACCACCGTATAGGTTACTACATTTGATGTTACTGTTGGGTCTAATCGCACCTGAGTTACTTCTCCTTCAAAAGTTTCACCAATATACGCATCTACTGTAAACTCTACTCTTTGCCCCTCTTTAACCTGACCTATATCTGCTTCATCTACATCTGCTTCTACTTGCATTTCTTTTAAATCTTGCGCAATGGTAAACAAGGTTGGTGTGCTTAAACTTGCTGCAACCGTTTGTCCTTCATCAATAGCTCTCGATAATACTACGCCGTTTATTGGCGAATAAATATTGGCATATCCTAAATTTGTTCTTGCAG
Organism: Polaribacter sp.; assembly: GCF_051251875.1. Classification (GTDB taxonomy): domain Bacteria; phylum Bacteroidota; class Bacteroidia; order Flavobacteriales; family Flavobacteriaceae; genus Polaribacter. Next base: position 32,806 of record NZ_JBPOGL010000019.1, on the reverse strand, counting down.
ATTGTAAGTCTGAATAACGTTGTGTAACCGTTCCTTTTGCGGTTTCGTAATTATAGGTTGCCTCATCAAAATCAGCTCTACTGATTACTTGATTGTCAAACAAAGATTTTTGTCTGTCGTAAATTGTTTTCATGTAATTTCTTTGACTTACAGCGTTGTCATAACTTGCTTGCGTTTGCGAAAGAGACGATTTTAAATTGGTTTTATCCAACTCTGCAATTAGCTGACCTTCTTTTACGATGCTGTTATAATCTACATATATTTTTTCTACAACTCCAGAAACTTGTGTCCCTACTTCTACTTGTGTAATTGGTTCTATAGTTCCGGTAGCAGTTACCATAGTGGTTACATTTGCTTTTTTAGCAATTACTGTTTTGGCTTGTATAATAACGGCATCGTCACCTTTTATAAAAGAGTACCCTACAATGGCAAGTACAATAACAACTATGCTTATTATGATAATGTTTTTATTTTTTTTCATGATTTTATTGATTAAAGTTTGATATCGTTTCCTTGATAAAATTGTAATAATTGATGGTATAAAATATTTAAGTATTTAGCTTGTAAATAGTTTTGTTGTGCGTTGGTAAATGTATTTTGACTAATCACTAAATCAGTAGTACTTAAAGCGCCTAATTCGTATTTTTTTTGCGCTAGTTTATAAGATTGTTCCGACGCTACTTTAGAGGCTTCTGCTGCAATTACTTGTTCTTGTGCAGACAAGGCATTTTGATATGCAGTTTCTACCTTTTTATACACTTCTTTTTCTGTAGATAGCTTTTGTATTTCTGCTTTTTCTATGTTGATAGATGCCGTTTGTACCGCTGATTTCGTTTGATTTCTATTAAAAATAGGAATGGTTAAAGTCAACCCTAATTTTTGATTGAAATTCACATCAAACTGATCAGAAAATGTATTATCGTTAATACTTGTGTACCCAGAACCTAAACTTCCTGATAAGGATAAAGTGGGTAAAAAACCTCCTTTTGCAATGTCTAACTGTTTTTTATTGGCTTCAATATTTAAGTTGCTCGATTGTATTTCTGGTAAAATTCCCAATGCCTTTTCATACACATCAACTTTGTTTAATTCAAGATTTTCCAAATCCATATTTTCATCGATAGATTCAATTTCTAACTCTTGAATTGGAGATAATTCTAACAATTGTTTTAAAGCAATAATGTATTGTTGATAGTTGTTTTTAGCAGCAATAACATTGTATTTATTGGTTGCTGCCTGACTTTGAGCTTCTGTATAATCGTTTAAAGCAATGGTTCCTGCATCTAAACGAGATTTTGCTCTTTGTACTTCTGTTTCAGAAGCTAACAAGTTATTTTCTGCAATGGTAATACTTTCTTTGCTATACAATGTTTGTAAATAGATTTCTAAAATATTTAAAACAATGTTATTTTGTGCTACTTCTTCTTCAAAAACACTTTGGTCAAATAAAATTTTATTTTGTGCTATTTGATTGGTAATTTGATTTCCTTGAAACAAGGTCATAGAACTATTAATCCCCACATTTGTACTGTGTATTTGGTCTGTTACATAATCACTTGTAATAGGATCTATCGTATTTCCACTAGAAAAATTTTGCGAAGCACTTCCAAATAAATTTGGCAATCGAGATGATTTTGCTTTGTTATAATCTATTTCAGCAATGTTTTTAGTAAGCATAGCATCTTTAACCGTAATGTTGTTTTCTAAAGCATAATCAATGCAATCTTGCAAAGACCAAACTTTAGATGCCGAATTTGTAGCTACTTCTTGTGCAAAAGAAAACTGCACAAATAGGACGCTAAGAATGAGGATATATAATTTCATTTTTTTGAGTGTTTTAATTGAACACATCAAAGGTGAAATTATATACTATCTTATAAAAAGGTAATAGACGTTTGGTAGAATTGACTATACGAAAGCGGTTGTTTTATGGATGAGAAATTTATGATTGAATGAGAAGATTAATAGATATTTATTAAATATCAATAGGTATTGATACAGTAATTTGATTTAATACATCATTATATATGTCAATATCAGCTTCATTTGTTTCAATCGAAATGATTAAACTATATCTAACCGATGAATCATAACGTTTGAGTTTTTTTCTATTCTTCCACCATCCACCAACAGGATAAACTGCAATTTGATTCCTTAACGCTAAATCTGCAGCTGAACCTTCCCAAATATCTTTATGAATACTACCTTTATCTCTTATGTGACTTCCCAACACCCAATTCTCACTACCTTCAGCAACATAATCATCTTGTTCATCTTTTATAGATTTACTAACTCGAGATTTAAAAGCCTTTTGACTTTCATTTTTATCAATCATTTTAAATCTTAAACCGTGTGATTTATAAGATTGATCATTAGCATATCTTTTATTTCCAGGATTTGGTTCAATAAAATATGATAAAGTCACTATTAGTTTTACATCCAATTCAGCTAAATCAGACAATATATCTGTTGGCCAAGGCAAATCAAATAAATGAAAAATATTTGTTTTTACTCTACTATCTTCAAACTTAAAAGGTTTTAAAGTTCTTTCAGCGATAATGCTTAATGAATTTTCAGCACTATACTTAGCTTTGTTTAAATTAGGAATTCCATAGCCTACTCTAGATAAAAGTCTAGATTTTTCTTCTGAATTTAATTTTTTTAATCTTCTATTGTTCAACATTATATTACTCCAATCTGCAGAATGAATTATTAATGCTCTAATAGTTTCTGGTAAATAGTTTGGGTATTTTTGATATAATTCAGCGGCAAACTTTGAGGCTAATGCTACTGATGCACTTGTATCTGAAAAAGTAGTAATTGCAGAACCTCCAATGCCACCTACTCCTGTCGATAGAAGTTTTAAAGAATCGTGATCTAAAATACCGGAATTAAATATTCCATCATTACCTCCTTCAAATACAACATCTGGCTTTTTTGGCCATTTTTTATGCCAATTTATTGATGTAGAATTACATGGAGACATTTGACCTTTTTGAGCTAATAATTCTGCACTTGGAAATTGATTTACATCTAATCTATCTTTATTAGTGAAAGCTCCAACAGTAATAGCATTAAAAGATTGTGCAGGATCCTGTATTGAAAAATCATCATTAGATAATGGATATGTTAATCTATCATTTAAAGGTAAATTCCCACCAGATATTAATACTAAAGTATTATAATTTCGTTCATTTAATGAACCAAATAACTTTTGATCAATAGCGGCAGACCAAGAAGATGGTCTCCCTAGATATTGGTGATCTGGAGCTGTAACAGCCAAACAAACAATTCTTTTATTTCTAGGATTCATAATTTCTCCAATAGCAATAGCTTCAAGAGTTATTTGTCCATATAAATCTGGATCATTTGCTTTCCTATCAACAATCTTAATGCTTTCTATATTATTAGAAACATTGATTTGCGTACTAGAAGTTAGTGGTTCATTCAAATCCCCATATATAATAAGACCAGCCATAGGAGTTCCGTGTCCTTGTCTATAGGAGTCAGAGTTTGTCCAAGTTGGGTTTACTGAGTCTAAATTTCTTTCTGAAATTAAATCTTCTAATAAAGGGTTAACACGATTAACACCTGAATCTAAAAGACAAACAGAGATGTTATTTTCATCTATTTGGTTATTTATTCTACTACGTAAATCACTTACAAAATCACCCTCCCAATCTTTATCAAGATTTGTGAAGAAATCTGTAGTTTCAATTGGTTTTCTAATTTCTGCTAAATTATCTATATAAAGTAAACGTTCTCCTAGTTCTTCAGGAGTAGCTTTAATTAAGCCTACTATATTTTCTGGAAAAACAAGTAGCCTATTATTTGTTAATATAGTATCTGTGGATAATGAACTTAAAGTTTCTTTTACAACTTCTTGATTAGATCCACTAAACCAAACCTCCCACCATACACTTACACCCGAGCTTGGAAAATCTATTTCGGGTTCTTGCCAAAAACTTTCTAAAGTAGCTGCTCTAATATTTTCAATATTTGCAATTAAATTTTGATTTTTGGGTTTGCCAGTTTTTGTTTCTTCCGTTAAGTATTTTTCAACTTTATTTAAAAAATTCGAAACGGCTTTTTTATTTAAATAAACAGAAATTTTATAAATAATCTGTTGATTACCTTCATAATCAACACTGAATTGAGCTTTACAAGATGCAAGTCTATAATTTCCGGCAACATCTTCAAAACTATCAAATGCTAATTCGAAATTTAATGCAGATTCAAACTCTATATAAACAAATTCATATTCTTCATTTCCGTCTGTAAATTCAGATACAGCAGAACTAAAGGAGTTTTTTAAGCCTAAACCATGTCCTCTTCTATCTCTATCATCTTTATATTGGAATTGTCCACCACCATATGTACTATATGGCAAAGAAGTATTATTTCCATTAAGAAAAATGTGATTTAAATTTGACATATTATATTAGAAAGATGTTTTTCTAGAGTCAATTACTTCAAATAAAAATTCTAAGCTTGATTCTTCCTCTCCATAAATTATAATGTTTTTCAGAAAGTCTTGACAAATTTTTTCTAAATCTGAAAAATTTAGTCCAATAGATTTTTTAGAAAGCTCTTTTAGAACATTATCATCTATTACTTCGCTTTTAGAAAGCTCTCTTTTGTAATATTTAAAAATTTGCTCTTCTGTAGGCAATGGATAAGTTATAATATCATCAAATCTTCTGAATAATGCATCATCCAAATTTTCAGGCATATTTGTCGCAGCAATTATTAAACTATTCGAGTCATCCTTTTCAATTTGAAGTAAAAAACTATTAAGAACTCTTTTTATTTCTCCAACCTCATTTCCTTGACTTCTAGTTGTTCCTATACTATCAAATTCATCAAATAAATAAACAGCTCTAAACTCCTTCATTGTATCAAAAACTAAACGAAGTTTTGCTATTGATTCTCCCATATATCTACTAATTAGACCATCAAGTCTTATTACAAAAAGAGGAATACTCAATTCATTAGAGATTACTCTAGCAGTCATTGTTTTACCACAACCAGGAGGTCCTGTTAATAATAATTTCTTTCTTGGGAATAAATTATGCTGTCTTAATTTTTCTATTTGACGTTGTTCATCTAAAACTCTTTGAATAGATTTATTTAACTTCATAGATAAGACCATGTCTTTCAATCTATCATCAGGTCTTGAAAATTCCAATAAATCATTAAGTTCTTTTTGCGCAGGATTGACAGCTAATCTCTTTATCTTACCTTCATTAATTTTTGATTTTTTAGAATCTTGAATTATTTTTTTTAATTCTTCAGCAAGTTCTTGATGTCCTTTACGTGCTTCTGCTGCTGCTATTTGCATAGCTGTAGCATAGAAACGAGAATCATCTCCTTCACTGAAAGATCTAATCAAACTTTTTATTTGTTCAGCAGCTGCCATTTAACGTTGTTCTATTTTGATGTAAAAATATACAAAAAAAATATGATAACTATAAAAATCATTTTCTTTAAATATAAATTAAATTATATTTCCTTATATTATAATATTATCTAAAACTTAGTCTTTAAGGTTTATTAAACCTAACTAAATACAATTCAAATACTCTTTTCCAATATTATAAATATCTTCAGAATCTTTATTATCCAATCCAGAATACTCAGACAACGGAAAACTAATAGTAAGTTTAGTAGCTGCAAACTTAAAATTTTCTGCAGCATGCGCTTTTAAAAAAGTAGCATGAGCAATTACTTTAAAGGTAGAGTTTAATTGTTGCGGAGTTTTTGTAGCAGGTTCAGCTACATAACTACCTATAATTGGTAATCTAGATTTTAGGAAAGGATCAATTGGGAAATTATCTAAAATACCACCATCAGAATACAAGGTTTTATTAATAATAATTGGCGTAAAAATACCAGGAATAGCACAAGAAGCCAACACAGGTTTTAATAATTTACCTTTACTAAAATATCGTGGTTTGCCACTTTGCATGTTAGAAGCTGTAATGTAAATTGGAATTTCTAATTCGCTAAATTTCTTTTTAATTTTATTTTCTATAATCGATTTGAATAAAAAAGTATCAAAAAGACCAGCTTTTGTTATGCTAAAAAATGAAAACTTAAAAAGACTTGTTTTTTTAAATATCTGTAAAATATCTTTTGTAGAAATGCCAGACGCATACAAAGAAGCCACTAAAGCGCCTCCACTTGTCCCAGAAATAGCATTTATTGTTAGGCCAAGTTCTTCAATTTTTTCTATCAAAGCTAAATGTGCAGCGCATTTAATACCACCACCAGATAAAACTAAATTTACAGGTGTTTTTACATTTAATTTATAAAGTTTGGCACTGTTATTTTTAAGCACTTTATTTTTTTTTATCTCTAAATCATCAGGAATTTCATCCTTAGAAAATACAGGTAAATATACTTCATAAATATCTCAGTTTCTATTTATAACTGAGTAATTATGAATTCAATTTTATCTTTCTAATGAGAACAATTAAGAACTTATGCTAATTTTTAAAAGTCAAACAACATCTTTCAAAGGTACTTAAAAACCCTCTAAGAGTTTCGTTTTCACTGTAAACAACTAGAAGTAATCAAAAGTAAATCAATTAATTACAAAACAAAAACGATATACAAAAACAATAAAACTACCAATTGGTTTTAGGTAGCTACAAAATTAATATCTTCGCGCGCATTATGTGGATGTACCTTGGACTTTTAGCCGCCTTATTTTTAGGCTTACACAATTTATGTAAGAAACATGCCGTACAAGGAAATGAAGTTTTCCCTGTACTTTTAGGCACCATTTCTTCTGGTTTTTTATTGATTCTTCCTTTATATATTGGCTCTTTATATAATCCGGAATATATGGATAAAATACACTTTCTGATTACCGATATTCCTTGGAAAACACATGGGTTTATCTTTATTAAATCGGCAATTATGGCTGCTTCTTGGGTATTGGCGTATCAAGCTTTAAAGCATTTGCCAATAACAATTGTAACACCCATACGCTCAGAAGGTCCTTTTTTCACCTTTATTGGTGCTATTATAATTTACCAAGAACGACCTAATTTTTTACAATGGATTGGTTTTTTTCTCATTATTTTCTCCGTTTTATTATATTCTAAAATAGGAAAAAAAGAAGGCATCAATTTTAAAAGAAACAAATGGATATTTGCCATTATTGCGGCTACTTTTTTAGGCGCTTCTAGTGGTTTATACGATAAGTTTTTAATACAAACAGTTTCCCTGAATCCACAAACATTGCAATTTTGGTTTTCGTGGTACACCATGCTTATTCTACTAGTTATTTTGTCGATTACTTGGTTTCCTTTTAAAGAAAAACGAGCGTCCTTTAAATGGCGTTGGACCATTCCTTCAGTAGGTGTTTTATTAGTGCTTGCGGATTACTTTTACTTTAAAGCATTACAAGATCCTGAGGCATTAATTATGTTATTATCTGCCATAAAAAGAAGTCAAATACTTATTGCGGTAGTTGTTGGCGGACTACTTTTTAAAGAAAAGAACAAACGAAAAAAATTAGTACCGTTATTCGGAATTATGTTAGGTGTATTTTTGATTTTGTTTTCTTAAACCAAAAAATCCTAGAATTTCTGCTCAATCAGCATGAAAACTAAATGGAAAATTATACTCCCGTAGATAGCACAGATTTACGCGGATAAATAAATTTAAAAATCTGATAATTTCTGCGTTATCAACGGGAAAATATAGTGAAAAACGATATGTATTTTAATTATTTGAGTAAATTAAGACATCAATTGAAAAGAAATCTTAATACCCGTTATCACCATACCTGTTCCTATAATGGCAATTATCAATCCCATTATTTTACCAATTACAGAGATAACATTATTACCTACTACTTTAACAATAAAATCGCTTAATATAAAAGTGTAATACGCTAGTAAACTCATAAAACCAAAAATAGCAATTACCAATATAATGTGTATTGTTTGAACATTTGCTACAAAATTCATTGCAGTAACAATGGTTCCTGGACCAGCCAAAATAGGAATTGCCAATGGCGATACAGCAATATTTTCATCAACATCAACATTTTTAATATTTTTTACATTAGATTGTTTTGATTGTAGCATTTCAAAACCAATATAAAAAATTAAAATTCCACCTGTAATTTTAAAAGCAGGAATACTAATATTAAACAATTCGAAGATATATTTACCTAAAAGCACAAAAACAGTTACTATTATAAACGCAATAATATTGGCTCTTTTATTAATATCTCTTTTGGTTTTTTTGTCTAAACCTTGGGTTAAAGACACAAAAACTGTCATGTTTGAAATTGGATTGGTAATGGCAAAAAAACCTGTAAATACGGTTATTGAAAATGTAATTAAATTATCCATTCATCGTAAAGTTTGAGTTTGTATAAGATAAGAAATGTTAAGATTAATTAAAAATTAATCTTAACATTTCAACAAAAATAGATTAAGTATTGTTAACTGCGAAACAATTTAAACACTTACTATTTTTTTGATTTTAATTTCATTATAAACATCTGAACTCGTGGGTAAAAAAAGGTATTAGCAGTTACTTTAATAGTATTAAAACTTCGCTCCTTTCTTTTTGCACTATATAATGTAAATGTAGCCATACAACTCCAAATTAAATTTGAAACAAAAGACGGTATGGCGTTGTAATAATAACAATTAATGACTATTAAAAGTACTCCAAAAAGGTTTAAATACATGGAGTAATTAAAATATTTATTATTTTCTACAAGTGTTAGTCCGTAAGCAAGAATTAAAAAGCCAGACCCGGACCATTGTTAGATAATTAGAAAAACTTTTAACAACTTAAATACTTATAACTTTAAATAATTTGTTTACATTTAAAGATAAAAAACAACAGAAAACACCTAGTTTACTTCTTTTCAATCATAATTTTAGACAAACATTTAATTTATATGTATTTTTGGATTCAATAACACCTAAAAGTTTAATTGATGATAAAAATGGAAAAAACCATATTTTCACTTATAATTATTTGTTTCTTAAGTGCAACAACATTTTCAAATTCATTTATAGGTTTAGATTCCTTGAGCTTGGCAAAAACAAAAAAAATGATTGCCAACGGAACCGCATCAATAGAAACACGTATTACCTATCAAAAACTAATAAGCAAAGCAGATGTACTGTTAAAATCTCCAAACCCAACGGTGATGCATAAAACGCTAATTCCGCCTACCAGAGACAAACATGATTATTTAAGTATTAGTAGATATTGGTGGCCAAATCCAGATTATAAAGACGGTTTACCTTGGACCAAATTTGACGGATTAACCAACCCAATAACGCAAACAGATGATGTAGATAGAAAAAGATTAGGTGTTATGAGTAAAGGAGTTTGGACACTTAGTTTAGCCTACTATTTTACAAATAATGAAATGTATGCTCAAAAAGCAATTAGCATGATTGAAACTTGGTTTATAAACCCCAATACACTTATGAATCCGCATTTAGAATTTGCACAAAGTGTACCTGGTATTGCTATAGGAAGACCTTCTGGTATTTTAGATGGCCGCACTATTGTAAGGTTTGTGCCAGATGCAATTCATCTATTATCTACTTCTAAACACTGGTTAAATAGCCATCAAGAAATAACTACAGATTGGTTTTCTGAGTACTTAACCTGGTTAAAAGAAAGCGACCTTGGCATAAAAGGAAGTAAGCAAGAGAACAATCATGGTTCTTGGTATAAATATCAAGTGGCCTCTTTAGGTTTGTTTTTAGGTGATACCACATTAACAAAAAAAACGGTACAATTGGCACAAAAAAGCTTAGACAATATGCTAGATGATAAAGGCGGACAGCCTCTTGAATTAGCAAGAACTAGACCTTTTTTTTACAGTTGTTTTAACTTGCAAGCACTTGCAAATATTGCCGTAATTGCAGATAAAATTGGCATAGATATGTGGCACTATGAAACAGACAGTAAAAAAAGTTTAGCCTTAGCTATTAACTATTTAACACCTGTTCTTGAAGGAAAAGAATGGCATAATAATATGCTAGATGAACTTGATTATACCGCTTTAATTCCTATAGTTTCTGAAGCTTCTAAAAAAGTAAATACAGAAGAATACAATAAAATATTATCAAAAATTATAAAAATTACAGAAGAAGATAGAATAGAACAAAATGAAGTTTTAGATGCCTATTACTTGTTTAAAAATGATTAAACAAAAATCTAATTAACGTATTTAATACATAATATTCATTTATCTTTACGTTTATATTTGTGTGTGTACCCATTGTCTGCACTACTTTTATACTGTCATTTATATAAAATTAGAACACTTCTAAAATAAAATAAATTTTATAAAGGATAAGTTAGTCTTCTTTTAAAATATGTATTAAATTTGCCAAATTATAATTAATATGTTTTCAAAATCGTGCGAATATGGTCTTAGAGCAATCATTTATATTGCTCAACAGAGCACTAAAGATGAAAAAGTAGGTATGTTATCAATATCTGATGCTATAAATTCTCCACAAGCTTTTACAGCAAAAGTATTACAACAACTTACACGTGCTAAAATTGTAAGTTCTATTAAAGGTCCGCATGGAGGCTTTACTATTGAAAGTTCTAAAATGGATACTATTAAACTAAGTGATGTGGTAAAGATTTTAGATGGTGATTCAATTTATACAAGTTGTGGATTAGGGCTTAAAAAATGTAATGAAGATTCGCCCTGTCCCCTACACTTTCAATTTGTTGAAGTAAGAGACAAACTTAAAGAAATGTTAGAAAACACCACATTAGCAATGATTGTTAAAGATATGAATACTGAATTATTCTTTTTAAAAAGATAAAAAAAATTAAAATAATAAAGGATAAAAAGACCCTTTTATATGTTATGAAAAAAACGGTAATTATTATTACATTAATTTGGATTGGTTTTGTCTGTTCTATAAGTTTTATGGAAGCTTGGTTAAAATTTCAGGCGCCAAACATCACAATCCCTTTAGGTTTGGGAATTGGCAAGCTCGTTTTTGCTGCTTTAAATAGAGTAGAAATTTTCTTTTCTCTTGTCCTTTTTATAAGTTTTATCATCAATTTTAAAGAGCTAGAATCAACAGAAACCTTTACTGTTTCTACCATAATTTTAACTGTGCTATTACAAACATTATGGTTGTTGCCGGTTTTAGATGAAAGAGCAACGTTAATCATACAAAACATACAAGTACCAAAAAGCAATTTACATTTTGTAATTGTATTCTTTGAAATTACAAAAGTTGCCTGTCTTTTAACTTTTGGAAATATACAACTAAACAAACTGCAAACCACCAATTTAAAAACCTCTAAACCACTATAAAAATGAAAGAAAACCAGGTGTTTAGAGTAACTGTCACAGATACTTACAATGATATATTTCATTTGGCATTTACCAAACACCAATACCCAAGTTTAATGGCACTGATTGCAAATACTTATCCTGAAGAATTTGGAGAATGTAAAGGAAGAGGATTGTGTGGAACTTGTCATGTAAAAATAACACAAGGAATTTTACAAGAACCCATAGAACCCAATGAAATTAAAACCCTCAATAGTGTTTACAACACAGACAACAATAGTCGTTTAGCGTGCCAAATAATGTTAAATAAAAAGATAAATAACATCACTTTTAAAATAATTAATGATAATTAAAACAACCAAGAATGAAAATTAATAATAAAACTCTTGTAAGTGAAATTGTGGCAGAAAATTATAAAGCTGCAACCATTTTTAAATCTTATGGCATCGATTTTTGCTGTAACGGCAATAGAAGTATAGCAACTGTTTGCGCTGCTGATGATGTAAATGAAGCCGAATTAATACATCAATTAGTAAGTTCTTTTGAAACTGAAACGGACACCAACGATTATAAAACATGGGACATCGATTTTCTTTCGGATTATATTTACAACAAACATCATAAATATGTTGAAAAGAAAATACCTGAAATTAAACAATACCTCGATAAAATTTGCAGAGTACATGGCGGCAGACATCCAGAGCTATTAGAAATTAACAATTTATTTACAGGAAGTGCTAATGAACTAACCATGCACATGAAAAAAGAAGAACTAATTTTATTTCCTTATTTCAAAAAATTAGCGGTAGCACAAAGAAATAAAACCACTGTTTCTAGTCCACAATTTGGCAGTGTAACAAGCCCTATTGCAATGATGCATGAAGAACATGATAACGAAGGGCATCGATTTAGAAAAATATCTGACTTGTCTAATAATTACACACCACCAAAAGATGCATGTAGCACTTATAAAGTGTCCTTTTCTTTACTACAAGAATTTGAAGAAGACCTGCACAAACACATTCATTTAGAAAATAATATTTTATTTAAAAAAGGAGTTGAACTAGAGCAAACTCTACAAAATTAATAGAACGCATGAGAAAAACTTGGATCGCATTTATTAGCGTTGTAACACTTTCATTTATAGCACTAATTTGGGTAGGTACAGAAGTATACCAGACACAACCACCCATTCCAGATAAAGTAATTGTAAAAGATTCTGGAGATGTTTTTTACACAAAAGAAGACATTCAAATTGGACAGAATGTTTGGGAATCTATTGGAGGTATGGAAGTTGGATCTATTTGGGGTCATGGTAGTTACGTAGCGCCAGATTGGACCGCAGATTGGATTCATAGAGAAGCCACCTATTTATTAGAATATTGGGCTCAAACAGATTTTAAAACAGCTTACAACAATTTAGATGTAGAAAAGAAAGCTGCTATTAAAGCTCGTTTAATTAAAGATATTAAAACAAATACCTTTAACAAAAGCACCAAAACAATTTCTATTTCAAACGAAAGATTGGCGGCTATAAAAGCAAATATTACGCATTATACCTCTATTTTTTCTGATGGAAAAGCAGAATACGCAATCCCAAAAGGGGCATTAACAGATCCTGTTAAATTAGAACAATTAAATGCTTTTCTTTTTTGGACTTCTTGGGCAGCAAGTACCAACAGACCAGAAAAAGAATACACATATACTTCTAATTGGCCGCACGAACCTTTAATTGATAACCTTATTACAAAAGACTCCTTAATTTGGTCTGGACTATCTATTGTATTGTTACTTTTATTTATCGGAATTCTTACTTTTTACTATTTAAGAAATCATGAAAAAGGAGAATTAATTTCAAAACCAGAAAGTGATCCGTTAACAGGAATGAAACTGTACAGCTCACAAAAAGCAGTATTAAAGTATTTTATTGTTATTTCACTTTTAATTGGTTTACAAGTTGTTTTAGGTGTTATTACTGTACATTATACTGTTGAAGGACAAGCTTTTTTTGGCTTTGATTTAGCCAATTACTTGCCGTATGCTGTTACCAGAACTTGGCACACACAATTGGCTGTTTTTTGGATTGCGGCAACTTGGTTGGCTACTGGTTTATTTTTAGCCCCAATGATTTCTGGCAAAGAAATGAAATTTCAAAATTTTGGAATTAACTTCTTATTCATAGCATTGCTTGTAATTGTATTAGGCTCTATGTTAGGAGAATGGTTAGGAGTACATCAATTTTTAGATTTAACTACCAACTTTTTCTTTGGACATCAAGGATATGAATATATGGATTTGGGTAGGTTTTGGCAAATATTTCTTGGTATTGGCTTGGTTTTATGGGTTGTTATGGTTGGAAGACATATTATGCACGGAATCCGTAAAAATGATGATTCTAAACAACTACTTATTATCTTATTAGTTTCTGTAATTGCAATTGGTATGTTCTTTTTCTCTGGATTAATGTATGGAGAAAACAGTAGTTTACCCGTAATTAATTATTGGAGATGGTGGCTTGTACACTTATGGGTAGAAGGCTTTTTTGAAGTTTTTGCAACCGTAGTAATTGCTTTTATTTTTTCTAGAATGAAAATCATTTCAACCAAAACTGCTGGCCGAGTTTCTGTAGCTTCTGCAACTATATTTTTAGCGGGCGGAATTATCGGAACTTTACATCATCTGTATTATTCTGGTACTCCTATTCAAGCCATTGCTTTGGGTGCCACTTTTAGTGCATTAGAAGTTGTTCCGTTAACATTGATGGGATTTGAAATTAGAGAAAACTGGAATCTTTTAAAAAGTAGACAATGGATGCAAAAATACAAATGGCCTATCTTTTTCTTTATAGCTGTAGCTTTTTGGAATTTTGTTGGCGCAGGAGTATTCGGGTTTTTAATTAATCCGCCAATTGCATTGTACTATATTCAAGGTTTAAATACAACGGCTGTGCATGCTCATACAGCATTATTTGGTGTGTATGGAATGCTAGGAATGGGATTTATTCTAATTTGTTTACGTTTTTATTCCAACAGAATTTGGGAAAACAAAAAACTAAAAAGAGCTTTCTGGCTTTTAAATATTGGTTTAGTAGCCATGGTTCTTTTCAGTTTGCTACCCATAGGAATCATTCAGGCGTATACCTCAATTACAAAAGGTTACTCTTTTGCTAGAGATGCAGATTTACTTTATTCTCCGGTAGTTCAAACCTTAAAATGGCTAAGAATGATAGGAGACATTATTTTCTCTATAGGTATCTTTTACTTCTGTTGGTTTACTATTTCTGAAACGGTATACAATTACAAAAGAAAAAATACGTCCATTTAAACATAAAAAATCCTCGAGGTCTTGCCTCGGGGATACATGGCTTCTAAAAATATTTATAATGAAACAAATACAGCAAAGAGAAGATATCCGTTTATTGGTACACACTTTTTATGATGAAATAAGAGTTGATAATCTGTTAGGTCCTATTTTTAATAGTCATATAAAGAATGAACAATGGCCTGCACATTTAGAAAAGTTAACAGATTTTTGGGTAACTGCTCTTTTTGGTGAGAATTGTTTTAAAGGAAACCCTACGATGAAACATAGAATTGTAGACAAAAATTTAAACCATTCTATTAGTGAACATCATTTTAAACAATGGGTTTCTTTATGGCATAAAACCATAGATTCTTTGTTTGAAGGAGCGCTTGCAAATAGAGCAAAAAAAGCATCGGAAAATATGGCTGTTGGTCAATTTGGTGCTATTCTAAATTTTAGAGAATAAAAAAACTCATTAGCAGTTTCAATAGTAAATAGGATTGATTTTCCCTAAAATGGAAAAGATTTGAATCTTACTAAGTAATTTAAAACTTAGTCTTGTTGATTCAAATCTTTTTTTAATTCCAGAAATATCTTGTAAAAAAATGCTTCGGGGGAAATTAATTTTATACTAAGAATTGATAAATTTATCAATATCTTCTTTCCTTATTTCTGGATTTGCACCTTCACTACCAGCTACAATTGCCCCAACAGCACATGCCAAATTTAGTGCATCTTGTGGTGCTGTATTATTTAATAATTGAGTTATAATAGTTGCCAAAAAAGAATCTCCCGCTCCTACTGTGTCTACAACTTTTACTTGATAACCACCATTATAATAAAATGTATTATCTACATATAAAATAGCACCATGACTACCTTTGGTTACACAGATGGTTTTTGCATTGGTTTCTTTTGCAACAAACTTAATTATTTGTTCTAAAGATTGCGATGTTGCTCCTAATTCTTTCGCTATTTCAAATATTTCATCGTCATTAAACTTTACAAAATCAGCTTGATTAATTAAATATTTAAGCACCGCTGTTGTATAATATGGTGCTCTTAAATTCACATCTAAAATTTTATATTTTGCCAATTTTAAAAGCGCGTAAAGTGTGCCTCTAGAAACATCATCTCTAGCCACCAAACTACCAAACACAAAAGCTTCAGAATTAGATACAATTGTTTTCGCTTGCTCGGTCAATGCTATTTTATCCCAAGCTCTTGGAAACATAATATCATAAGATGCAGAACCTTTTGCGTTCAACATTACTTTTACTTTTCCTGTTTTATAATTTTTATCAACTTGAACTCCATCCGTATTTACTCCTTTGGATTTAAAAAATTTTAAAATTTTAGTTCCTCTTTTGTCATCTCCAATTCTACTAATCATTGTAACGGAGTTGTCAAAGTCTTGTAATCTAGCAGCTACGTTTAAAGGAGCTCCTCCTATTTTTTTGTGCGTAGGAAACACGTCCCAAAGCACTTCGCCAAAACATGTAATATTTGCCATCTAAATTTTATTTAAAACTGTACTATTTATATCTTTTACAGATTTCTCTATGCCATTTTTAACAATATCTTGATAAGAAGAAGTGTAAGCTTCTAAAAACGTTTTCGAATCTTTAAGTTGGCCAAAAATGGATGCTATTTCTAAAAATGCTTTTGGGTTATTTCTAGATAGAATTGCTTTTTCAGTTAACACAGGTTCCATAGCATCTTTTATCATTAATTGCGAACCATTTTCATTTACGCCAACACTATAGATTGCAAAAGCAGCAATGATAAATGCAGCATGATTTATTGTTCTATTATGCTCTAATTGAGCATAAACTGTAGGTAAAATAAAAATTGGAATTTTAGCGGAACTCTCAGAACAAATTCTTTCAATTTGATCTTTGATATAGGTATTTCCGAATCTTTGGATTAATGAGAATTTATAATTTTTTAAGTTTACTCCTTCTAAATCACCTAAAGTTGGTGTTACTTCATTTCCCATATATATTCTTAGAAACGAACTGATATCTGCATCATTTGCGGCTTCATCAATGGTTGAATATCCAAATAATGCGCCTAAAATACCCAATACAGAATGGCCTGCATTTAGTAAACTTAATTTCATTTTTTCATAGGGCACAACATCCTTTACAAACTGTGCTCCTACGGTTTCCCAAGCCGGTCTTCCTGCTGCAAAATTATCTTCTATAACCCATTGTTTAAAAGGCTCACAAACTACTGGCCAACCATCATCTAAACCTGAAGTTTCTTTTAATTTTTCGATATCTAGTGCAGATGTTGCTGGCGTAATTCTATCTACCATAGCATTCGGAAATGAGACGTTTTCATCAATCCATGAAACTAATTCAGGTGCTGCTACTTTTACATAGCTTAACAACATTTTTTCGGTCATATGTCCGTTTCCTTGTATATTATCACAAGATTGAATGGTTACACCTTTTATACCATTTTCTTTACGCAATTTTAGAGCTTGTGTTAAATAGCCAAAAATAGTTTTAGGAGCATTTGGAGTTTCTAAATCATGCTGAATTAAAGGGTTTTCAAAATTAAATTCTCCTGTTGCTTCATTGTAATTATAACCTCCTTCTGTAATGGTTAAACTGATGATTTTAACCTCTGGATTCGCCATTTTTTTAATGACTTTTTTAGGGCTTTCTGGTGCAAATAAAACTTCTACCATAGAACCGATAATTTGTTTTGTTAACGAACCATCTAATTCTTTTATAATCAAAGTATATAAGCCGTCTTGATCTTTTAATATGTTGTAAATTTTAGTATCAAAATCTAGCAATGCAACACCACAAATTCCCCAATCAGATTGTGAATTGTTGTGTAGTAATTGATCTGTATAAAACGCTTCATGCGATCTATGAAACCCACCAATACCCACATGTACAATACCTGTTTTTATCTTAGTTCTGTCATAAGTAGGAGAAGTTATTTTAGTGCTAATTTCTCCTAAATTCTTTTGATTTAATTTAATTATATTTTCCATGATTTTATTTATTTATTTAAAGAATTACCTCGTTAAAACGATTAGAAGAATAAATTGAAAATTCTTTGTAATTTGCTTTAACATATCGTTGCGTAGTTTCATTCCAAACCTCTACACCTTCAAAACTAGCGATAGCCAAAACACCTAAAGTAAATTTACTGTTTTTAAAATTGTGTTCTAAATTAGTTGCAAATAATTCTCCTGAGTGCACAACAAATCCATGCCATAAATGCATGATTTTTAAATGCCTACCAAGTGTATATGCCTGATATTCTTCTTTGGTATTATTCTCTTGAGCATCGATTGTTTGAAATGCAAATAAAATGAATATACTTAATATTAGTGTACGCAAATTTATTTGCTCGGTAGTTTTTGAGGTACATAAAGTACGTTGTCTTAAATGGTGTTCTGTTCTTTTCATTATCTCTGTTTTAAATAAATGATCGCTATTAATTGAAAACCTTTTAATAAAACGTCAAAATGACGTTTGTTGTACAAATGTATATAAAAAAACAATACAAACTCTAAAAAAATATATATTCAAGATAATCCTTAAAACAATCAAAATTGATACTAGTTGAATGTATACATAGTAGTTTGTACACTATTATGAAATAGAAAAGAAATATTTTTTTCTATTCCATTAGATAAAATCAAAGATATACCATCAATTAATGTGCATTTAACGTTTATTAGTTGTTTTTAAAATATTAATGTAAATTTACATCCTAAATTATATTATGGAAATTAATAAAGTCCCAAATTTATCGGTAGATTGTGTTGTTTTTGGTTATGATACCGATACAAAATCATTGAATGTTTTATTAATTAAAAGATATTTAAAAGCAAAAACTAGCAATGAAGTTCTTGTTGATGATTATGTACTAACAGGATATCATGTATACGAAAGTGAAACGTTAGATGACGCTGCTTCTAGAGTTTTAAAAGAATTAACAGGTTTAACCAACCTCTATAAAAAACAATTTAAAGCTTTTGGAGACCCGAACAGGTTAATGAATAAAAAAGATGTTCTTTGGATTAAAAATGAGGATTTCAATTTTAGAACCATTACAATTGCCTATTACTTTTTATTAAAAACAGAAGACATTGATGTAATCAATAATAAATATGAAGCAAAATGGTTTCCATACTCTACCTTACCAAGTTTAGGTTTTGATCACAAAAAAATTATACAAGAAGCGTATGAAGATTTAAAAACAAAATGTTTGCATGAACCTATAATTTTTGAGCTTTTACCAGATAAATTTACCATCAATGAAGTGCAAGAAGTATATCAATCTATATTGGGCATCGAAATAGATAACCGGAACTTTAGAAGGAAATTAATCAATAAAAAGTATATTGTGCCCTTAGATGAAAAACAAATTGGAGTTTCAAAAAAACCAGCACAACTCTATATGTTTAGTAAAGACATTTATAATAAAATGTATCAAAAAAATTATTTAATTAGCATTTAATGACTTTAAACACATTTATATTTGACATGGATGGTGTTATTATAGACTCTGAACCTTTTTGGAGACAAGCACAAATAGAAATTTTATCTACTTATAATATTACCGTTTCAATAGAAGACTGTATTAAATACACCATGGGTAAAAGAATTGACGATGTTGCCTTAACCTGGTGTCAATTACATCAATTACCAATAGATCCTAAAGTATTAGAACAAGAAATTATTACTGCTGTAGTGCTATTAATTACCCAAAAAGGAAAAGCTAAAAAAGGTTTGTTTGAATTGATAGATTATTTATTTAAAAACAACTTTAAAATTGCCCTAGCTACCTCTTCTAGTAAACTTATAATTAACGCCGTTTTTAACAAACTAAATATTGCGCAATATTTTAATGTTGTTTGTAGTGCAGACAATGAAGCATACGGAAAACCACATCCGGCTATTTATCTGAAAGCAGCAAAATTGCTTCAGGTTAATGCAGGTAATTGCCTGGTTTTAGAAGACAGTGTAACTGGTTTAATTGCTGCAAAGGCCGCTAGTATGCACACTATTGTAATTCCCGAAGACAAAAATGATCCACGATTTACATTGGCAAATAACATGTTCTCATCAATGTTAGATGTTGTTTATTATTTAAAAACGATAGAAACACAGTATTAAACCAAGACTACTTCTTCTTTTTTACCTAACATTTTAAGCATTTTTGTATGATCTACAATCGCTTGAAACATCGATTTTTTAACATGATAAGGCATGCCAAATTCTTGTGCCGTTTCTGAGATAATTTTTGTAAGATTTTTATAATGTACATGGCAAACATCTGGTAAAACATGATGCTCTACTTGGTAATTTAAACCACCAAGCAACCAAAATAAAAGATTACTATTTGGAGAAAAATTACAGGTAGTTTCAAATTGATGTGCATACCAATTATTATTCATTTGTCCATTTGTATCTGGCAAAGGAAACTCATTATCTGGCATAATATGCGCTATTTGAAAAACAACGCTCACCAAAATACCTGTAACCATGTGCATGCTTATAAAGGCCAATAAAATAATCCACCAAGAAAAAGGCAACAATATCATTGGCAAAACCAATGCATAAGAATAATATAATAATTTCCAAGCAGACATGCTAATGAGTGCTTTTTTGTATTCATTTTTTTTGCTCAAAAATCCCATGTCTCTAAATCTTTTTAAACGAACAAAATCTTTTGTAGTAATCCAAGATATAGTAGAAATACTATAAAAAAACCAAATGTAAATATGCTGAAATTGATGTACCCAATAATGCTTTGCGTGTGGCGAAAAACGCAAGAAAAAAGGCGCGTTCAAATCATCATCTGCATGATCTATATTGGTATACGTATGATGTAAAATATTGTGTTGAATTTTCCAAACCGTTGCATTGGCACCAATCATATTAAAACTATACCCTAAAATAGTATTGATTGTTTTATTTTTAGAATAAGATCCATGAATAGCATCATGCATTACACCCATTCCTATTCCTGCCATTCCCAATCCGCTAAGAATATATAAAGAAAATAATCCCCATACGTTATTTACGATTCCTGAAGAAAGTAAAATTAATGGTAAAAAAAATAAACTCAACATAAAAACAGTTTTTATCACCATAGTTGCATTGGCGTTTCTAGTTGTTTTCTGAGTTTTAAAATAATTTTTTACTCTTTTTCTTAATGTTTTTGCAAAGTCTGGATGAATTTCTCTTGAAAATTTTGGAGTATCGATGGTATTTCTTTTTTATATCATTTATAGTTTTCAATCATAATAATGAAATACTTATAAAATAGCTTCTATTTTATACACGTTCTTCACAATAGTATTGAAAATCATTCACGATTCAGATTATATACACTGAACTTCGTTTATTAAAAAATGAAGAAAGCAAAGTTTCGATAAACTAAAAAAGAACCATCTAAAAATTTAATATGGCTAAATTAGGTTAAATAAATAGGAATTAATTATAAAGATTTACTAATTATTGTATTTTATATACAAATAGTATTACAAAAAAAGAAACAACCTTATCAAGATTGTTTCTTTTAGAATATTTAAATCATTAAAAAAAGATGCGTTTTCTAAAAACCAAAACCTAATTTAAAGGCAAATCGCATTCCATCATCACTATTAAAAGCAGATACGTTTGCTGTCATCATGCCCGCCATATTTACAAAAAAACCACCACCAACGGAAGTGTTCCAATTGTCTTTATTAAAGCTAGGGTTTGCTACAAGGCTGTTATCAATCCAAATACGTCCGTAATCTAAACCTCCATAAATACCTAAATTAATGGGTAGTAAACCTGTTTTTAAATTCTTAAAATTCCAACGAATATCAGTAGATTGTACAAAGGCTGTTTTCCCTGTAAACCGTTCGTTTCTATACCCTCTTAATCCTGTATTTGCTCCTAAAGTTGCGGCTTGATAAAACTCAAAATCGTTTCCTAAATTAAAATGACCTCTAAAATTTGTTGCTAAAACAACTTGACCGCTAGCAACTAGTTTGTAATCGAAACCCAATGCAGGAATTACATAACCAAATCCTTTATTAGAATCTATATTATTTTTATAACCTACTTGCAAATCTACCTGCATCCCTAAAGTTGGAAACGCCTTGTTGTCTTTATTTTCAAACTGATAAACGGCATCTAAACCATAGAAATCATCATTAACTTCCTTATTATTTCCAATATATTGATTTATAAATCGTCCGTTTGTTCGTTCTACTTCATTAGATTCATAAAAAACACCTGCCTTTAAATATCCTCCTAATTGTCCGTGCCAAATTAACGAAGGCATAACTTTAAATGTTCTTATTTTTACTCTATTATAATTAAAATCTGTATCAAAACCATCGTTTTCATCGGCTTCTGGATTTGCAGTACTATTTCCAAAACCGAAAAAATTAATAGCATAATTAGGACTGTTAAAATGAACATCCAATCCTAAATTTAGCCTCCCAAAAACATGTGCAAATTCTCCTTTATAATCTAATTCATACCCTTGTGTAGCAAAATAATAAGACGCTGCCACTGTATGCTGAGAGGTAAACGGATTGCGCTCAAAACCATAAGCAGTATACGTATTACTAATACCTAATTTAAAACCATCATCAGGATTAGAACCCAACGTTGGTATTATTTGATTGGTATTATTTTTTAATTTTTTATAATCGTACACATTGGTTTTATAAGAATCTGTAAGTTTTAAGGTTGCTTTTTTAGCTTTAGAAACATCATTTTTTTTACTTTTATAATCATACACCACAATTTTACCACCTTCTGGAACCATATAGGTATCGTTATTCTGACCTCCAATCAATCTAATTTTTATCTTGTCATTTTTACCTTTTACCTCAAAAACATCATCATCATCTAAGCCATAAATCCATATTTCTTTAGTGTCTTTTTTGTTGTAGGTTCTCTGGTGAAAAACATCAGCTTTTTTACCTTTTTTAATTCTATTTCCCACAATTTTTACTTTCCCATTATTTAAACATTCTATGGTAAAATAATCATCCTTATTGGTTCCTTTTATTACAGAAAATTTATTAATCAACTCAAAATACCTATCAGAAATAGCTTGTAAATTAGTTCTTCTTGCTTTTAATTTTTGCTTTATATCCTTCAAGTTTTTATCGCGTACTTCTTGCGGAAAATTTAAAAAAGACTTTTCTATTACAGCATCTGTTATTCCATTTTGTAGCACTTTTACTTCTGCATCCCAATCTGCCTTAGTTGCTCTTTGAATTAGCTCCATATCTAAAGGATATGGTTCTACATTTACTCCTCTTACATCTACCAAATCATTACTATATTTACGTAACAATCTTGCTGTTGGAATTACAGCAACAGCGGCAGATAACAAAGCACCGTCAGACATTATAGAAAAGGCCTGATCTCTATCTCTAGGCAAAGGTCTGTATACTTTTTTGCCATTTTCTTTAAACTCAATCCAACGCCATTGGTCTTGGTGTCTGTCCCAATCTCCAATTAACATATCAAACAATCTAGCTCTTATATATGCGCTTTCATCAATTACAATATCTTCATCTTTATGAAGTTTTTTCATGACATCTTCTGTACTAATAATTTTATCTTGAAAGCCAAAACTGGCCAAGTGACTATGACCTTCTGAAGTGTGTTCTTCAATCATGTAAAGTTCATCTCCAAACTCACTATTATATCCTCCTAACGCATTTTGTTTTGGAATATAATATAAAATAGGATTTGTATGATAAATACCCACAGCATCCGACAAATCTCCAATAACAAAAGGCGCATAGGGATGAGAACCTGCAAATACATCCAAAATTAAATCTTCTGTACTTGTTTCATTAAACTTACCTTCTATATATTGATCTTTAAACATTACAGCTTGTAAATATTGTACTGCATTTTTTCTGAGTGCTCTCATTACATATTCTGCACCATTTTTGTCTTTAAGTCTTAATGATTTTGATTGATTACCACCACCTTTTCTTACAATAGTAACTCCACCATACAAGGTATCTAAATTTACCGTTGGCGCTGTTACTAGCGTGCTATATAATTTTCGGTAACGTTCTCCCCATAAATATTTATAAAAACCAGATTTTTTGGTTTCTTCATTTGTATAAATTGATGCTGATTTCTCCTTTGGAAAACTCTTAGGATAGGTAGTAAACGTTTTCTTCTCATTAGGTTTTAACACCTCTGTTTCAAAAACAATTTTGTTATTTTCTGTTTGATAAAAACGCAGGTATGAAGATCCGTCTTTAAAAACATCTAGCCGTGCATAACCAGGAACTCCATAAGAAAACTGTCCGCCACCAACATTTCTTGTGGCTGAAACTTTAGATCCAGAACCACTTACAATCTGATGTAAATTATCAGATATTAAATACTGTAAATTATGATCATGTCCAGAAACAAAAATTACCTTTTTATTTTCTTGAGAAAGTGTTATTAAACGTTTTTTAAACTCATTATAACGTTTGTTTTGAATATCTACATTAGCAACACCACTTGTTTTTCTAATAATATTTTTTAATGTTCCTAATACTGGCAAAGGTTTCATGTGGCTGGCAAAGTTAAATTGACCTCCATGAGAACCATTTGTATACATTGGGTGATGCACTGCAACAATGGTAGTTTTACCTCTAGATTTTTTAATAAGACTGTTATATTCATCAAAAAAAGCAACACGGGTTTTAATATCACAATCATCATTTATGGTTGGATATTTATCCCAGTTGGTTAAATACCATTGGCTATCTATTAAAATTAACTCAATATCTTTTGAAATATGAATTTTTTCAATAGGACAACCATTTTCTGGTAAAAAAGTATTTTTACCCAAAGCCTTTTCAACATATTTTTCCTGTCTTTTTAAACCTTCTAACCCATTGCTATACCAATCATGATTACCAGGAATAAAAATAGTTTTTCCTTTAAATTCTGAACTAGCTGCCGTTTGTATCTCCATTTGATGCTCTGCCAAAGCACGGTTTTTATCTGATTTATCAGGAAAACCTTTTGGATAAATATTATCTCCTAAAAAAATTGCAGTACTATTTTCTGAAGCTTTGCTTAATGCTGTTTTAAAAGCGGTTAATGTTTTTGATATTTCTCCGATTGGAGAATTCCCAGCATCTCCAATTAAATAAAAAGAATGCCTTATTTCTTTATCTGGAAATTTTTGTTGATTAGATGCGTCTTTGTATTGGGGTTTATAAGTAGCACAAGCGCTCAATATCAGCACAATAAACAGCTTTAGGTATGATTTTTTTATCATTTTTAAATAAATTTGGTGTACTAAGATAGAGACACTTTTGCCTTAATTCCAAATCATTTTAATAATGATTGCTATTAAAGTTGAATTCCCTGTTATTATTTGAAAGAAAAATTTTAATCAAATCTACAAAATAGTGTTATTTTATATTGAAATATTACGTATTCTATAGGTTGATAAAAAACTAAGCATCTACATCTATGATAAACCGAATAGGTCTAAAGTCTTTCACAGATTCAAACGTGTTTTTAATTTTTTGAATTTGATTTTTTGTGTTTTTTAGTGATTGTTTAGGCGGAATTTTAATCACCAAATTTTTAATATATTGATTCCGAATTCTACTAACTGCCGGCGCAGTTGGTCCTAAAACAAACTCACCAAATGAATTCTGTAGCGATTTTGCCAACCAATTAACTCCTGCCTCTACTTTGTTATAATCTTTGTGTTTCAAGGTAATTTTTATCAACCTATAATACGGTGGATATTTATATTGCCATCGCTCTTGCAACTGCTCTTTAAACATGGCTGTATAATTGGTTTCTGATACTTGCTGCAAAATTTGATGATAAGGATTAAAAGTTTGAATAGCTACTTTACCTTGTTTTTTTGCACGTCCTGCCCTACCGGAAACTTGTACCATTAATTGATACGCTCTTTCATGCGCCCTAAAATCTGGAAAATTTAACATCCCATCGGCATTTAAAATTCCTACCAAGGTAACATTATTAAAATCTAAGCCTTTAGACAACATTTGAGTCCCTACTAAAACATCTATTTCCTTAGCTTCAAAAGCTCCTATAATTTTCTGATAACCAAATTTTCCACGCGTGGTATCTAAATCCATTCTGCCAACAACAAAATCTGGAAATAATGCTTTTAATTCTAATTCTATTTGTTCTGTTCCAAAACCTTTAGTATCTAAAGTTGCTTTACCACAAGCGCCACAAGAATTTGGCATTGCACGCTGGTAATTACAATAATGACAACGCAACTCTTGCCTAAATTTATGAAACGTTAAACTAACATCGCAATTGGGACACTGAGGAGAAACGCCACAGGTTTTACATTCTACAACTGGCGAAAATCCGCGTCTGTTTTGAAATAAAATAACTTGTTCTTTTTCGTCTAAGGCTTCTTTAATTAACAGCAATAATCTATCAGAAAAATTACCATTCATTAATTTTTTCTTATGCTTTTCCTTAAGATCTATCAATTCTATTTTTGGCAATTGTACATTTCCAAAACGCCTATTTAATGCTACAAAACCGTATTTTTTTTGTTGTGCATTAAAATAACTTTCTAAAGATGGCGTAGCAGAACCTAATAGTACTTTTGCCTTATGAATATGCGCCAAAACAACAGCAGAATCTCTAGCATTGTATCTTGGTGATGGTTCATATTGCTTATAAGAAGTTTCATGTTCTTCATCAACTACAATTAAACCAAGATTAGAAAAGGGTAAAAAAATAGAAGACCTTGCCCCTAAAACAATTTGTGCTTTAGCTTGATTTTCTAAGACATTATTCCAAACTTCTACACGTTCATTTAAGGAATATTTAGAGTGAAACACCGCTATTTGTTTTCCAAAATAGACTTGTAAACGTGTTATTATTTGGGTGGTTAAAGCTATTTCTGGCAATAAAAATAAGACTTGTTTACCAGCATCTAAAACATCCTGAATTAACTTTGTGTATACCTCTGTTTTACCAGAACTTGTAATTCCGTGAAATAAAGTAACATTGTTGGTTTTAAAAGATGTTGTTATTTCTGAAAGTGCTTTTTCTTGAAATTCATTTAATTGTTTTAAATCGTTTTTAGATCCTTCAAAATTTATTCTATCTGTTTGAATATGATAAAACTCAAAAATATTTTTATCTACTAAGGATTTTAATATGGATGAAGATACCCCTGTTTTTTCTTCTAAATCTTTTGCTTTAATTGGTTTTTTTGCTGTTGATAATTGAAAGAATCCTAAAACAGCTTCTCGCTGCTTTTTAGCTCTAGACAAGGTTACCATCAATTGTTCTAAAGAAGCATCACTAGCATAATCTGCATGCAAACGAACATATTTAATCAATTTTGGTTTGTATTGTTCGTAAATTTCTTCTTTAATATAAATTGCCGCTTTTTTTACCAATTCATTAATAATTGGCATTACTTTTTTCTTACCTAAAATAGCTACAACTTGATGTATGGTTAATTGCGATTGATGCTGCAAAGCTTCATAAATTAAAAACTCATCATCTAACAACAACGTTTCTTCCGTAAAAGCTTCATTTTTATAAATAATAGTTTCGCTTTCTAGCAAAAATGCTGAGGGTAAAGCAGCTCTAAAAACTTCGCCTAAAGAACACATATAATAAGAAGCAATCCATTGCCAATGCTGTAATTGCAGTTCATTAACCAACGGTTTTTCATCTAAAATTTGATGTATTTCTTTTGCCTCATACAACGTTGGTGCAGTTGTATGTATATTTAAAACCAACCCAGTATACATCTTTGTTTTTCCGAAAGACACGGCAACTCTAATTCCTTTTTCTAAGAAATTAGCTTCCTCTTCCGTTACGGAATACGTGAAGGTTTTTTGAATAGGAATGGGTAATATAACGTCTATAAAGTGTGCTGTCACTTTGAATGGTTTTACGATTGAAATGAGTAAAATTGTTTGGAGATGTCATGTTTAAAAAAGTTCTCGATACAATTTCGATAGAAAAAATCGAAATCACCCGAACTGACATTCTTAAAATTCATAAAGTTTAAAATTACGTCTAAAAATATGCTTGTCATTTCAACAACAAGAGAAATCTAATTACATTTAGTAAGTTATTTTCTCTAATTATTTAAAAATACAAGAGAATCTTCAAATAAACTACTTAATCAATCATGTTTTTTAAGTAAAACTGTTCTACTTTTTCTCTTGCCCAAGGCGTAGTCCTTAAAAACTTTAAACTAGATTTATAGGTAGGATTGTTTTTAAATGCATTTATATTTAAAGTATCTCCTAATTCTTCCCAACCATATTCTTTAAACAATTGCTCTAACATGGTGGCTAATTTTATTCCGTGTAACGGATTATTGGGTTGTTCTTTACTCATTTATTTATCTAAATTTGGTAAAACAAAATCATCTAATACAGACTTTTTTGCCATCATTTTTTCAATTTCTTCAGTAGTTCTTGGCGCTTCCGAAGATAAATTAATAGGACCATTTTTAGTCACCAAAATATCATCTTCTATTCTAATACCAATTCCCCACCATTTTTTATCGCAATTACTACCTTCAGGAATATAAATTCCAGGTTCCATGGTAACCACCATATTTTCTTCAAAGTTTTTATAATTTCCAGGATCATGCACATCTAAACCAATATGGTGCGACGTTCCGTGAGGAAAATATGAATGATATTCATCAACAGATTTTATAATTCCTAATTTATACAAACCTTCATTTATAATTTTTCTAGCAATATCATTTGGCAATCTCATACTTGTACCAATGGTGTATTTTGCAATCCCGGCTTCTTGCGCTTCATAAACTAAATCATAAATAGCTTTTTGCGCTGTAGTGAATTTTCCATTTGCAGGAATTGTACGAGTAACATCTGCTGTAAAACCTCTGTACTCTGCACCCAAATCCATCAAAACCAACTCATTACCAACTTTTGTTTTATTATTTTCTATATAATGTAAAATACAACCATTATTACCTGCGCCAACAATAGATGGATATCCTTCATATTCTGCGCCGTATTTTTTATACACAAATTCATGAATTCCTTGCAATTCCGTTTCAGACATGTGTGGTTTCATAGCTTTCATTACTTCTATTTGACCAATTGCAGAAATTCGAACCGCTTTGGTTAAAAGTTTTAATTCTTCGGCAGTTTTAACCTCTCTCATGGTTGCCAAATTTTTAGACAGAAATACCAGGTCTAAATTATTCTTTGGAATTGCATTTAATTGTAGACCTATTTTTTGCTTCAATTCTTTTTTAATGGCAAGATTATCTGAAGTGGCATATTTTACAATAAGTTCGTCAGATTTTAACTCCGGATTCGATTCTAAATCTCTATGAATTCTAACAGCCAAATTCTCTAAATCTTTTTCTGGCACATTGGCAATCATCTCTTTAAAGTAGGCTACTTTGGGGTCTTCATTAATATGCTTATCATAATGTGTTTGATCTTTAAAACTTGCAACTAGGTCAAACAAATCTGCATTATCTCCTCTGGCATCTCTAAAATCGTCTCTAAATTTTTCTACAAAAACCGATGAAAAATCAGCAAAATTGATGTTTTTTTTCAGAAAATCTTCAGCATTTAATGCTACCCTAAAACCCAAGTCCTTTTTTGCTCCTTCAACGCCCAAACGTTTGCCATTCCACATTTCTGCCCTAGCATTTCTCTTTTGAACATATAAAATCTCATTATATTCATTTCCTTGAGCATCTTTTTGAAATTCAGAAAACAAAACTAAAACCGCATTTGGTTCTCTATACCCTGTTAGATAATAAAAACTAGGATCTTGATGAAATACATAATCTACATCATTTGCCCTATTTCTTATTGAATTAGAAAACACCACAGCAACTGAATTTTCTGGCATTTTTACACGTAAAACTTCACGTCTATTTTTATGAAAATCTTTTGACAAATAATCACTTGGTTCTTGTGCAAATCCATAAAAGGAAAAAACAAAAAGTACACTAAAAATGAATTTTATACAGTGGTTCATAAAAATATATTAGGTATATTTTTCAAATGTAATTATAATTCTTTTTTTCTTGAAAATATTAACAGATTATTAGTGATTGATTATTGCATTATTTTCAATAATTTAGCTGAAATTTATAGAAATCTATATATGAAAAACATAGCATTACATACTATACACACAAATTTAGGAGCAAAAATGGTGCCTTTTGCTGGTTATAATATGCCTGTACAATATGAAGGAGTTACAGCAGAACATTTAACAGTAAGAGAATCTGTTGGTGTTTTTGACGTAAGCCACATGGGTGAGTTTTTGGTTACAGGTGAAAATGCATTGGCTTTAATACAAAAAGTAACTTCTAATGACGCTTCTAAACTAGCTATTGGTGATGCACAATACAGCTGTTTTCCGAATGAAGAAAACGGAATTGTAGATGATTTAATTTGTTATAAAATTAAAGAAAATCAATATTTATTGGTTGTAAATGCTTCTAATATTGAAAAAGATTGGAATTGGATTTCTAAATATAATGAGGAATTTAATGCCGATTTAAAAAACTTATCTGAAGGATATTCTTTATTAGCCATTCAAGGTCCTAAAGCTGTAGAAGCAATGCAATCTTTAACTTCTGTAGATTTGGGGAGCATTCCTTTTTATAAATTTAAAATTGGAGATTTTGCAGGCATCGAAAATGTGATTATTTCTGCAACCGGTTATACAGGTTCTGGCGGTTTTGAAATTTACTGTAAAAATGAAGAAGTAGCACAAATTTGGAATAAGGTTTTTGAAGCTGGAGCAGATTTTGGAATTAAGCCAATTGGTTTAGCGGCAAGAGATACCTTGCGTTTAGAAATGGGATATTGTTTGTACGGAAATGATATTGATGACACAACATCACCTATTGAAGCAGGCTTAAGCTGGATTACAAAATTTACCAAAGATTTTGTAAATTCAGAAGCTTTAGCAAAAGAAAAAGAACACAAACCTGAAAAACGTTTGATTGCTTTTACTTTGGATGAAAGAGGAATACCAAGACATGGTTACGATATTGTAGATGGCAGCGGAAACGTAATTGGCGTAGTTACTTCTGGTACTATGAGCCCTTGTTTACAAAAAGGGATTGGTATGGGTTATGTTCCTAGAATTTTATCGAAAGTAGGAACACAAATTCATATTCAAATTCGTAAAAAAGCCATTCCGGCAACCATAGTAAAATTACCTTTTTACAAAGGATAAAAAACTTAAGAGAATTTCTCAAGTACTATATCTGTTAGATTTCCGCAGTAAATTTTTTAGTCAATATAGATTTCTACGGCAATCAAAGAGACAAAAAGTTGTCGGATTATTAACGACAACTTTTTTTTTAAATCACGTATCAAAAAAATATGAATTGTTTATTAACTGGAGTAACGGGAATTGTTGGTAGTCATATACTTTTTGAATGGTTGCACAAAGCCATTGTAGAAAAATCTGTAAATCATCTTTTTGTAATCATTAGAGCCAACGAAAAAACTGCCGAACAACGCTTATTGGCAATTTTAAAAGACACCTCTCGTCCGGAATTTTTAAATGATTTTTCTTTGGAAACTTGTTTAGAAAAAGTCACAATAATTTCGCATGATTTAGCAAATATTAGCAAAGAAGTGTTAGACAATTATAATTTTGACACGGTAATACATTGTGCAGGTTCTACAAATTTATCTAGCACAAGCGATTCTAAAAAAACGGTTCACTCTCAAAATTATTTGGTTACCAAGCAGCTTTTAGACCAGTTACCAAAACAGGTAACTCGTTTTTTATACATTAGTACAGCGTATTCTTTTGGCATACAAAATGAAAAGGTAAATGATACTATCGGAAACTATGCCGTTACCGATTTTAGAAATCCATACGAGCAATCTAAATACGAAAGCGAACGTTTTGTGAAGGAAACTTGTACACAAAAAAATATAGCTTCTCAGATTTTAAGACCAAGTATTATTTGTGGTCGTTTACTTCACAAACCTTTCTTTGAAACCCCAAAATTTGATGTTTTCTATGCTTGGGCCATCTTTTTAGATAAATATGCAATAAAATCTAAAGAAGCTTTTAGAATTTGGATTGACAAAAAAAGTGGTTTAAATATTGTACCTGTAGATTTTGTTTCGAAAGCAATTTTATACGCTTTTTTAAATCCGCAGATAAAAGAATTGAATATTGTAAACCCAACACAGATATTGCACAAAGATTACGTGGGCGATGTTTTAGAGTCTTTTGACGTAAATACCTACGAATATGTAACTGAAAAGCCCGCAGAATTAAACACTTTTGAGAAACTGTATTACAAAACCATTGGTGATATTTTTGAGAATTATATTTCCATTCCAGATTTACAGTTTCATGCTGGTTTGATTTCAAAACTTATTCAGCAGTTAAAATTAGAAAATACCTTGGGTGTTCATGCCAATTTTATGAACTTAATTAATTTTTCAGTAGAAAAAAAGTTTAGAAAAAGTTACTAATTATAATACCCATAAAAGTTGGATTCATTAACGCAAATTGTTTTAGGTGCTGCAGTAGGCGAAGCTGTTTTAGGAAGAAAAATAGGCAACAAAGCCATGTTTTATGGTGCAATTGCAGGTACAATTCCTGATTTAGATATTTTTGCCAATTTTTTTGCAGATAAAGTAACCGCTTTAGAAATGCATAGAGGTTTTACACATTCTATCTTTTTCTCAGTGCTCTTTGCTCCTATTTTGGCTTTTTTAGTCACCAAGTTCGAAAAATATAAAAATGTAAAAGATTGGTCTTGGCTTTTCTTTTGGTGTTTTTTAACGCATCCTATTTTAGATGCACAAACCACTTGGGGAACACAACTTTTTTGGCCTTTAGATATTCGATTGGCTTTTAAAAATGTTTTTGTTGTAGATCCTTTTTATACAATTCCGTTTTTGATTTTGTTGATTTTAGCAATGCGTCAAAAAAAAGAATCTAAAAAAAGGCGTTTTTATAATAATTTAGGACTCATAATTAGCAGTTCTTATTTAGTGCTCACACTTGTTTTAAAAGGAATTTCATATCAAACTTTTACCAAAGAACTAGCTACACAAAACATCGAATACAAAGAATGTATTATACTGATATAGGTTGACCTTTTTTTAGGTTAATTTTTCAATTTTTACCGAAAGTTATTTCCGATTTCTTT